>NZ_BJNE01000004.1 GCF_006539525.1 Glutamicibacter nicotianae
TCTAAATCCCTCCACCGTATAGATTGACATTAGATCGAGTCATGAATTTCGTGACTATCAGTTCCCGCTAGTCGTCCAACATTTCCCAGCCGTACTTGCGAACGATTCTCTTAGGTTTTTTCATACTCTCGTACGAGAGCAACATTAACTCCACGAATCTACAGTGGAATCACAGCCTTTTACTCCTAGAAATGAGACACAGAGCCCCATGTCCACAGAAACTGGATCCGCCCCAAAGTTCGTTAACGGCGATGTATCTTTTTGGATGCGCAGCACCGAAACACCAGTGAGGCGCCCTGCCCTTGATGGCCACACCACAGCAGATGTCGCAATTATCGGTGCCGGCCTCACTGGCCTCTGGACTGCCTATTACCTTAAAAAGGCTCGGCCGAACCTGGATATCGCCATAATTGAACGCGAGTACGCCGGTTTCGGTGCATCAGGGCGCAACGGCGGTTGGATGAGCGCCGAGCCTGCCGGTCAGTTCAAACGCTACGCCAAGTCTGGAGGTCTCCAAGGCGCACGCGATTTACAACGCGAAATGTTCGGCGCGGTACGTCAGTCTGTCGAGGTCGCTCGTGCCGAAGGATTTGATGAGGACCTAGCTCACGATGGGCTAATTCACGTTGCTACCAACGCTGCGCAGCTCTCACGCCTCAGCCACCACGTAGCGGAAATGAAAGAGCAGGGATGGGGACAGAACGATGTCTTTCAATTGAGTCCCCATGAGCTAGCACAACGTGTCCATGTTGAAGGCGCCCAAGGTGGTTATTGGACTCCCCACTGCGCTCGAGTTCATCCAGCAAAATACACCCGTGGTCTGGCAAAGGTGGTTGAGGATCTTGGTGTTAAGATCTATGAGTCAACCACCGCGCTGAGCGTTGAGCAGCATCTGGTGAAAACCGACCGAGGCAATGTTTCGGCGAACTTCATCGTTGAAGCGCTCGAAGGTTATACCTCCTCACTCAAGGGTAAAGCCCGCAAGCTACTGCCAATGAACAGCAGCATGGTCATCACCGAACAACTCACCGACGCTCAGCTCAAGACCGTGGGGTGGCACGGCGGCGAACTTGTAGGCGACGCCGCACATTCCTTCACCTATATGCACCGAACACAAGACGGTCGAATCGCGATCGGTGGACGCGGCGTACCATACAATTTCCGCTCCAGCTTCGACCGCAATGGAAAGACTGCAGAATCGGCTGTCATACTGCTCAAGCAACGACTAGGTGAGCTCTTCCCGAGCCTGGCCAATGTGAACCTTGAACAGTCTTGGTCCGGAGTTCTAGGTGTACCTCGGGACTGGTGCGCCTCGGTGAATTTTGACAAGTCCTCGAACATCCTCAGCGCCGGAGGATACGTTGGGCACGGTCTTTCCGGCACAAACCTAGCAGGGCGCACGCTGCGGGATCTGATTCTTGGCGAAACCACCACACTAACCACTCTGCCTTGGATAGGGCGTCAGGCCCGCAACTGGGAAGTTGAACCGATTCGCTGGATCGGCGCCACCGCGCTCTACGGTGTATACCGTTATGCAGACAACAGGGAATACGCAAATGCACAACCTCGTACTCACTGGACCGCCCGAATGGCTAATGTCGTCAGCGGCCGCTAGTTGTAGTTCCCCGCGAGGTTGTGAACACGATCTGACGGAGTAAGACCACCGATCCCGGTATGGGGTCGATGATAATTATAGTGATGAAGCCAGGCGCCGTAGGCTGCGGCCCTGGCTTCTTCGCTGTCATAAGCCCTCACGTACGCCCATTCCTGCGACAACGTCCGGTTGAACCGTTCGACTTTCCCATTGGTCTGAGGTCGATACGGTCGGGTGCGCCGGTGCTTCACGCCCGGCCCCAACGCCTGGGCGAACACCTTGGAACGGTAGCAGGAACCGTTATCGGTCATCACCGCGGTGACGGCAATGCCGGCCGCGGCGAAGAATCCACGGGCTCGCTCCCAGAACCGGCTGCGGTTTCCTTCTTCTCGTCATTGAGGATTTCGAAAATAGGCCAGCTTCGAATGGTCATCGACCGCGTGATGCAGGAAAAGATAGCCCCGTGACCCCTTGGCGCCCTGGCGTGCCGCACGGTCCCGCGCGGCACCGGCCTGGCGGTCTTGGGCTGAACCGCGACCATGCGCGCGCCAGCCTCCGCCCTTTGGGATGCAGCCAAGTTTCTTGATGTCCACATGCACCAGCTCGCCCGGTGTCTGCTTCTCGTAGCGCACAGGGCGGGGCTTGCGTACCGGTAGCCCGGTGGCCTGGTCCAGATGCGCCAGTTTGGGCATCCGGTAGCGGTCCAGGACGCGTCCGACGGTGCTACGGGGAATGCCGAGGTGGTAGCTGATCCGGTGTGGTCCCCATTGCCGGTTGAAGCGTAGGGCGATGATGCGGCGTTCGTTCTTGCGGCACAGTCGTGTCGGAGAGCAACTAGGGCGTGAGGAGCGGTCGTCGAGGGATTCGTTGGCATGGTATCTCGTTGCCCATTTTTTTGGCTGTTGCGGGCGAGACCTGGAATCGTTCGGCGGCGCGGCGGATGGGCCAGTGCTCATCGATGATCAAGGACGCTAGGCGTCGTCTTCCTTCGGGCGTCAGTGGTGCGTTAGCGTGGGACATGAAGACCTCCGTGCACGATGGTGAGTGTGGTAACCCACATCCTGCCGGAGGTCTTCTTCATTCGCTAGTGTTCACAACGTCCCGGGGAACTACAGCTAGTGGCCACGTCCTTCAAATCGATAAATCGTGAACAACACAACAGGCCCAGACCGAGTCCCCAAGGCTAAAGCCCTACCCATTCTGAACTGCCTGAAGTGAAATGCTGTTTCTTCCAGATGGGGACCTCGGCCTTGATGCGTTCCACCAGGTTCTCGATGGCGTCGAATGCTTCCTTGCGGTGTGCCGCTGCCGAGGCAGCGACCAGCGCGGCGTCGCCGATCTTCAGTGGACCCACGCGGTGCACTGCGGAAAGCTTGAGCCCGGTGTGTTCTTCTTCCTCGGCAATGATTTTCTCCAGGAAATCCTGAGCCTGCGGGTGATGCGAGTAGTCAAGGGAATTCACCGACTGGCCGCCGTCATGGTTGCGAATGATGCCGTGGAAGAGCACCACCGCGCCTGCAGTATCGGATTGCACAGCATCGCGCACTGCGGCCTCGTCGATAGGTTCTTCGGTGATCAACGCGTAGCTCATGAGTGGGCTCCTTCAGTGTGTGCGTGTTCGGCCAGCAGCTGCGGGGCCACTTCAGCCAGTGCGGGAAGCCCGCCTTCAAGGTAGTTTGTTTTGATGCCCCGGCCAGCGAGCAAGGCGGCCGCGCGTTGCGAGCGCGGACCGCGTGCGCAGTAAACCGTTACTTGAGCCGGGGTCTGCTCCAGCCCTGCGCCGGATTCGATAGCTGCTTCCAGCGCAGGCAGGGGCAGATGCAAGGAACCGGCGATGTGCTGTTGTGCGCGTTCGTCATCATTGCGCACATCCAACAAGGCTGGCGCTTTATCGCCAGATAGTTCTTCTGCGAGCGCCTTGGCATCAATGCCCTGGACCTCTGGCAGAGAACCGGAACAGAAGAGCACGTAGTCGATCAGCTCGGTGACTTCAGCACCTTCGGGATCCCGGGAGAATTCGAGGGTGCGCGTGCTGGCTGCCAGCGCATCGTAGATCAGAACCTTACCCACCAGCGGGGTGCCGATTCCGGCGATCAGCTTCAGCGCTTCGGTGGCCAGCAGCGAACCGACAGTGCCGCACAATCCGGGCAGCACTCCCCCGGCGGCGCAGTCCGGCACGGTGCCAGGGGCAGGAGGAACCGGGAACAGGTCGCGGTAGCCCGGGCCATGCTCATGCCAGGCCACGGAGACTTGTCCGTGGTGCTGCAGGATGGATCCCCAGATCAGCGGAATGCCCGAAAGCTGCGCTGCGTCGTTGGAAAGGTAGCGGGTCGGGAAGTTGTCGCTGCCATCGATGACCAGGTCATAATTCGCAAAGATCTCTAGTGCGTTGGAAGAATCCAGGCGCAGATTATGCTCGATGATCGTCACATTGGGGTCCAGCGACTTGGCAGCCTGCGCCAGGGAAGAGGTCTTGGCCAGGCCGATATTTGCCGTGGTGTGCGTGACCTGGCGGTGCAGATTGGATAGTTCCACCACGTCATCATCAACGATGCCGATGGTGCCTACCCCCGCTCCGACAAGATACGGAACGCTGGCGCTGCCTAGCCCTCCGGCGCCGATTACCAGTACGCGGGCGGCAGCCAGCCTGCGCTGCGCGGTGTCATCAAATCCGGGCAGGGTCAGTTGGCGTGCGGCGCGAGCAGCCTGTTCCTCGCTCAGTGGCGGCCCGGGGGCCACCAGCGCGGGAAAGTCGCGTTCACTTTTCATCGTGCTCCTTATCGCGTTGGCGCGGTAGCATGAAGTCATGTCGAAGATTACAATACGCTACTTCGCTGCCGCGGCGGCAGCAGCTGGCTGCGAGCAGGAGAGCTGGGAACGCCCGCAAACGCTCGCCGGGCTGCGTAGCGAACTGATCGATTCCTACGGGCCAGAAATGGCACAGGTTTTGCGTGCCGGAAGTTTCCTGGTCAACGGCGTGGTGCGCCGAGATGCCGGAGAACTGGGCTCGGCCGAAGATCTCACAGTGGACGTACTGCCACCGTTTGCTGGAGGATAGCCGATGACCTGCACCCTGGAGAATCATCGCGCAGAACTTGAAACGCTGTTGTCCCCGGTCTTCGCTTCCCTGGACAGCGAAAAGCTGTTGGCTGATAGCCCCGAGGCAAACGGCCGCATCCTCAGCGAGGATCTGTACGCCCTTTTGCCCATCCCCGCATTCACCAATTCGCAAATGGACGGCTACGCTGCACGCAGCGCGGACTTGGCGACGGCAACGCCGCAGTCCCCTGTCACCTTGCCATTGGGTTTCACGGCGGCCGCCGGCGACCGGCAAATCACCTTGGCTGAAGGAACTGCCAGCCCGGTGATGACCGGGGCCATGATCCCGCTGGGGGCCGATACCGTGATCCCCATCGAGGAAAGCAGCTCCGGGGCTTTCCCGGACTTGGTTCGGGCAGGCCGTGGCACCCCGAGCGGAAACGCGGAGTTCACTGCTCCCAGCGAACCAGGCCGTTTCATCCGCCCCGCCGGCGTCGACCTTGAAGCCGGCGCCTTGGTGGCCCAGGCCGGAACCCGGCTGACCCCGACCATGATTGCTGCATTGGTTTCCAGTGGACTGCGTGAAGTACCGGTACGCCGCGCATTGAAGGTGGCCGTGTGCACTACCGGTGACGAGCTCAGTGATGATCAGCCTTCCCAGGGCCAGATCCCGGACTCGAACTCCCCCATGCTCACCGCCTGGCTGCGCCAATACCAGGTGAAGGTGCGCACCCTGCAATTGCCAGATGATCCAAAGCGCTTCGCGCTGACTATTGATGCCTTGCAGGAACAGGTTGACCTGATTCTGACCGTAGGCGGAATCAGCGCCGGAGCTTATGAAGTGGTCCGCCAGGCTCTTGCGCCGCTGGGCGGTGCGTTCCACCACGTGGCAATCCAGCCTGGTGGTCCGCAAGGCTTCGCCCAGCTGCCCCAGGCAGCGGTGCTGTGCTTCCCCGGCAACCCGGTCAGTGCGCTGCTATCGGCTGAACTATTTTTGGCCCCGCTGCTGCGCAAGCTCAACGCCTTGCCCGATCCGGTGCCGCAGCACTACCCGCTGGCAGCCGATGCCAACTCCCCCGAGCACAAGCACCAGGTGCGCAGGGCAGTGATCCGCGATGGCCAGGTCGCCATCCTGGATCCGGGGTCCCATCTGGTCCACGACCTGGCCCGCGCCGATGCGCTGGTGCACATCCCGGTAGGCGTCAGCCAGCTGGCGGCCGGCCAAAGCATTGAAACTTGGAGCATGAATGTCTGAGAAACTCACCCACCTGCGCGAAGATGGCAGCGCTCATATGGTCGACGTCAGCGACAAGGCGGTCACCAAGCGGGTGGCTACCGCCGAGGCCATCTTTGCCACCCGCCCGGATGTCGTCCCGATGCTGATGACCGGAGACCTGCCCAAGGGCGAGGCGCTGGGTACCGCACGCATCGCTGGCATCATGGCGGCCAAGCGCACCTGGGAACTGGTCCCGCTGTGCCATCCGCTGCCGATTTCCAAGGTGTCCATTGATTTCACCGCCGAGGAATCGGCCGTGCGAGTCACCGCCCAGGTGACCACCAAGGGTGTCACCGGAGTGGAGATGGAAGCATTGACCGCCGCCAGTGTCGCCGCGCTGACCCTCTACGACATGGTCAAGGCCGTGGACAAGCACGCCGAGGTCCGCTCGGTGAAGGTGCTGTCCAAGTCCGGTGGCAAGAGCGGGGACTGGGTTCGTGGAGAGTAGCCGCACAGCGGCCGTGGTGGTCGCCTCGACCAGCGCCGCGGCCGGCAAAGCAGAAGACAAGACCGGCCCGCTGATCACCCGGTGGCTGTCCGAGCGCGGTTTCGCCACCGGGCAGCCGACGGTGGTAGCCGACGGGCAGCCGGTGCGTTTCGCCGTGGATGAGCTGCTGGCCAATGGCAGCCAGGTAGTGATCGTCACCGGCGGGACCGGGGTCTCGCCGGATGACCAATCCCCCGAAATGGTTGCCCCGCTGCTGGATGTCCAGTTGCCCGGTATCATCGAGGCCATCCGCCGGCGCGGAGAGGCCTCAACCCCGATGTCCATCATTACCCGCGGGGTGGCAGGATTCGCCGGCAGCAGCTTCGTGATCACGTTGCCCGGATCCACCGGCGGGGTGAAGGACGGGCTGGACGTCCTGGATCTGATCCTGGAGCACCTGCTGGCCCAGCGCGGCGGCGGTGCCGGGCACGGCCCGCGCTAAAGTTTTCCTGCATCTCAATTGACCAGAAAGGCCGCCACGTTGAGCATCGAACCCGGCATCTACCAGCATTTCAAGGGACAGCGCTATGAGGTGCTGGCCGTGGGAAAGCACAGCGAGACCGAAGAGCCGCTGGTCTTCTACCGCAAGCTCTACGATGACTACAGCTTCTGGGCCCGGCCGCTTCAAATGTTCGCGGAACACGTTGAACGCGACGGCTACAGCGGACCGCGGTTCGCCAGGATCGCATAGGTCCGGTCGCGGAATTCCCTGGCTCTACTGCGAGTCGGCCTCGTTATAGCGTGCCAAGGCTTCGGCAAAGGTGGAGATCTGCTCTTCGCTCCAGCCATCCAGGCGGTCGGCTACCGCGGCGCGGTGCACTGCGGCGGATGCCTGGAGCCGATCGCTTCCCAGCTCAGTCAGTTCCAGTACGCGCCCGCGCCCTGATTCGGTAGCGTCATAGGCGGCATACCCCAAGTCCAGCAACGTACCGACCTGCCGGGAAACTGTCGACCGGTTCAGCGAGAACGCCTCGGCAATGTCGGTGGCCCGAGTTCCGGGAGTATCGGCAATGAAGCGCAGCAGGGAATGCTCCACGAGCGTCAACGGCTCGGCCAGCTGGCGGGAGCGCGAATTTGCCCGCCGGGTAATCAGTTGCATGTGGTGGAAAATCGATTGGATGTCGGCTTCGCGCTGTTCCTTGCCCATGTACCGAGTCTAGTACCCAGGGCTTCATCGGAATCTTAAAGTTGCATCATGCAACATTAAGAGTATTCTTGGGTGCTGATGACTCTCACCGACACCGCCCCGCGCCCATCCTCCGACTCCACGCAGACCGTCTCCGTGGACGCAAAGCCGTCCCCTGCGCCCAAGCGGGCACCGCTGGGCTGGGGAAAGCTGGCCTTGACCATGCTGATCCCGTTCTTCCTGTGCGCAATCATGGGCTTGTTCTATCTGGGCGCATTCCATGCACCCAGTCCGCACAACGTGCAGGTAGCAGTCGTCGGCGGTTCCGCGCAGTCCAAGGTCTTCGCCCAAACCTTGCAGGATGAATCCGACGGCGCCTTGGGAGTGCGCACCGTCGCTGATGCCGCGCAGGCTCGGAAACTGGTCGGACAGCGCGAGCTCGCGGCCGCCTACGAAACAGGCAACGGCACCGCAACGCTGTACATTTCCAGCGCAGCATCGGAAACGTCGGCGAATATCGCCCAGAAGATCTTCATGGACGTGGCCTATGAGCAGGACCTGCCCTTGCGCATCGAGGATGTCGTGCCCACGGGAGCGCAGGACACCACCGGGCAGGGCCTGTTCTTCCTGCTGGTTGCATTGAGCATTGGCGGCTATGCCAGCGCCGTTCCGCTGGCCGGGTTCATGGGCAAGGTCAAGTTGCCGGTGCGCCTGTTCCTGGCGGCGGTCGCCGCCGCAGTGGTTGCCACGATCGCAGTGATCATCGCAGGCCCGGTCTACGGGATCATCGAGTCCCGGTTCACGGGCATCTGGTTGACTTCCTGGGTTTATGCCGCCGGCATCACCTTGCTGGGCCTGGGCCTGCATCCGCTGCTGCGCCACTGGACCACCCCAGTGCTGACGCTATGCTTCGTCGCGTTGAACTTCACGAGCTCCGGCGGCATCTTCCAGCCCCAGATGCAGCCCGGCTTCTATGGTGCACTGAACTCGTTCTGGAATGGCGCAGGGTGGCTGCATGCTGTGCAGACCCTGGTCTACTTTCCCGAGCAGTCCATTAGCATTGATATCCTGCGGCTGCTGTTGTGGCTCATTCCCGGGATCCTGCTGGTGATCCTGACCCACGCCTGGAGCGTGCACAGAACCCGCATCGCGAACGAGCATGCCGCGATCCAGGACGTCGAAGAGGCTGTCGCGGCCTAGCCGGCAGGCAGTCTTGATCGTGCTTTGGCCAGCGCGCGCCGCAGTCCGTCGACCGCATCACCCATCGCCGGGGTGCCGGCATCCTGGAATGATCCCATGCCACCCCGATATAGCCGCATCGCCTGAGCGGTGGCGGCACGCAACTCCTTGCGGGTCGATACCTGACCAAACAGCTCATCGAGCGACTGTGCCACGCCCGCCCGCTGCGCATCGCCGTCCATTGCCGCCGCCTCGCGCAGTTTCGAGATGGCTTGCCGGATCTCGCGCAGGCGCTTCTCTACCGTGTGCATGGTTCTAGGCTAGCCGCCTCCTTGCTGCCGGCGCTATTTGCCCAACGCGGCGCGCACTTGCGGCAGCACCTCGGTGGCCAGCAGCTCGATGGAGCGCAAGGTCTGCGCCTGCGAAAGGCCGCCAAGCCCCACCTGCGCCAGGAAGCGGGTGTGGCCCAGCATCTCGTGCTCCCACAGGATCTTGTCCACGATTTCTGCCGGACTGCCGGCAAAGAGCGCCCCGCGCGGGGAGGCCCATGCCTCGAAGGACTCCCGATCCAGAAATCCTGCACGCGGCATGTTCTGCCCGATGTAGGAGCTGTAATGCGGGTAGAAGCTGTTCCGGGCGCCCTGCGAGGTTTCCTCGGCATAGAAGTGCGAGGTTACCCCGATGCGTCCTGGCTCGCGCCCGGCTTCGTGCGCGGCACGGCGATAGAGCTGGGCCAGCGGCCCGAAGCGTTCAGGTGCGCCGAGGATCGCCAGATACAGCGGCAATCCTAGCCGGCCGGCACGCACCGCCGAGGCCGGCGTGCCGCCCACGGCCGCCCAGATGGGCAGTTGCTCCTGATCCGGACGAGGCCAGACCCCCGCCTCGTCCAACGGCGCGCGGGTGTTCCCGCTCCAGGTCACGGGGTTTTCGTCGCGGATCTTCAGCAGCAGATCCAGCTTTTCCTCGAAGTACTCGTCATAGCGTTCCAGCGACTGGCCGAAGAGCGGGAAGGATTCCAGGTACGCCCCGCGGCCGGCAGTGATTTCGGCGCGGCCGCCGCTGACCAGATCCACGGTGGAGAAGTCCTCGAACACGCGCACCGGGTCGGCGGATGAAAGCACCGTGACGGTACTGGTCAGCTTGATGCTCTGGGTTTGCACCGCGGCGGCAGCGAGCACTACCGGCGGGGCGGAGACTGCGAAGTCCTCGCGGTGATGCTCGCCCACGCCAAAGACGTCCAGTCCGGCTTGGTCTGCGACCCGGGCCCATTCCAGGATGTCGCGCACCCTGGTGGCCGCATCGATGGGCTTGCCGTCGGCATCCCTGGTCAGTTCCCCGAAGGTGAAGATGCCGATTTCAAAGGGCGCGCCCTGGCTCATGCGTTGCCTGCCGCCTTCGCATCCAGCTGCGCGGAAATGTGGCTGCGCACGTCGTTCAGCTCATCCATGTTGATGCTGTGGGCCAGCCCCGGGTAGGTGCGTTCATTCAGGGTCGAGTGCTCGGGCAGGAACCCGGCGGTCCGTTCGATGGCGACCGGGGCGATGACCCGGTCTTCGGTGCCGCGGCCCCAGAAGACGGCGGGGCGCTGGGCGGCGATGATTTCATCGGCTGGCTGGGTGCCGCCAAGCACGAAGCCGCCGAGGATCGTGGTGGCCAGGACGCGCTCGGGACGGGTGCGCAGCAGCTGGCTGGCCATCAGCCCGCCCTGGGAGAAACCGACCGGAATGATCTTGGTGGAGGCGTCCGCATTTGCGTCGATCCAGGCCCAGATGGCTGCGGTGGCAGCTTCCACCGGTGCCGCGACGGGGACGCCCGGTGTGGCGATCTGGAACCAGGCGGCCCCGCCGTGGCCCAATTCCAGTGGTGCGCGCAGTGAAACCCACGGCATTTCCAGGCCCAGCGGTTCGGCCAGCGAGGCCAGGTCGTGCTCATTGGAGCCGAAGCCATGCAGGAAGACCAGCACGGCGCCGGATTCCGCGGCGTCATCCCAGTTGGAAGAACGTACATCGCTCAACAGGTTGCTCATGGCAGGTCAGCTCCTCATCAGTTGCCGGAGGCGGAAGTGCAGCTTTCGCAGCAACCCTCCCGGCAGAGTTCATAGTCCAAGCATACTGGAATTGATTGAAGATACAAGTAAATTTTTTCAATCCAACTCGTCACATGCACCCGACCAGGCCCATTCGGAATCTCTGAAGCGAGCTACACTGCGATCCAGTTCACCCCCTGCCAAGAGTCGCGAGGCTGCAGCACGAACCTGCTGGTCAACAAAGTTAATCCCGGCCCGGAATCGGCCCGAAGCGAATGCGAAAACTCGGGGATTCCCCTTGGCGGAATCATTGAAACCGGAGGTGTCCCAGCCCACTTCACGCAAGAATTCGGCGGCAGAAAACTCTGGACAGCGATCAAAATTGCTGTGATCATTTCCTTTTACTACTGGCCGGTAGCAAGTTTCTTCCAACTTTTACCCGAAGGACCACCATGCAACGACGCATACTCTCCGGTCTGGGCGCACTGTGCCTGGCCGCCGCAGCACTCGCCGCTCCGGCCGTCGCGCCAAGCCCGGCAAGCACCGCGCAAGCCGGCACGGTTTCCACTCTTGGCATCAGCCCAGTGGGAGCCAACGACTGGGACTGCACGCCCGATGCAGAACACCCCTACCCCGTAGTCCTGGTTCACGGCACCTTTGAAACGATGGACCTCAACTGGATCTCCCTGTCTCCCAAGCTCAAGCGCAACGGCTATTGCGTTTTCGCACTGAACTACGGCTTTGAAAACGGGCTTTCCGGGGCCGCGCATGTCCCCGACTCGGCGGCCGAACTGGGCGATTTCATTGACCGCATCCGCCAGTCCACCGGTGCCAAGAAGGTGGACATCGTCGGGCACAGCCAAGGCGGAATGATGCCGCGCTGGTACATGGGCCACATGGGCGGTGCGAAGTACGTCAACGACCTGGTGTCGATCGCTCCATCCAGCCACGGCACCCAGGGCATCCTGGTCCCGACCGCCACTGGTGTGGCAATTGCCAACAGCATTGACACTTGGATCTGCGATTCCTGCGCCGACCAGGTGTCCGGCAGCGACTTCATGACCGAGCTGAATGCCATCGGCGACACCGTTGCCGGCCCGGACTATACGGTAATTGCCACCAAGTACGACGAGATCGTCATGCCCTACAAATCGCAGTTCCTGAAGGGAGAGAGCGAACAGGTGACCAACGTCCTGCTGCAGGACAAATGCCCATTGAATATCTCGGGACACCTCGGCGTGAACGTTGATCCGGTGGTCCATCGCTGGGTGCTCAACGCCCTGGCCACCGATGGCCCGGCAGACCCCGGCTACCGCCCATCCTGCTACCTGTAAGCAGGCCAGTACGCGTCCCGGCATCGCCTCCCGGTGCCGGGACGCACCCGGAGCACCCCTAGGCAGTGCGCCAGCCAGCTACTAGATTGGTGGCCATGGACGTACTTTCCAGCAGGGTGCTGCTGCGGCCGGTGGATCTGGCCGCAACCCAGCGGTTCTACCGCGAAGTGCTGCAGCTGGCCGTGGCCCGGGAATTCGGTCCGGCCGAGCAACCAGGCGTGGTGTTCTTCTTGGGCAATGGCCAGCTGGAAGTCTCCGGGCGCAGGGCGCCTGGCACGCCCTCCACCTTGGTGCTCTGGATGCAGGTGCGGGATGTGCGCGCGGAACTGGAACAACTGTCCGCCCGCGGCGCGAAGGTGCTCCGCGAGGCATGCCAGGAGGACTGGGGCCTGGTCGAGGCATGGATCGAGGATCCCGACGGAACCAGGATCGTGCTGGTGCAGGTGCCGGCAGATCATCCGCTGCGCCGGGACGTGCGCGGGCCGCGAAAATAAAAGCTGGCGTGCGTGCCGTGCCCGTGGCAAGCTGAAACCGAGCGCCGCTGAGGAGGTCGGCGGCCCGTGGAAAAGGGGCATGCCATGCGTTTCGACCCGTCCAGGACTGCAGTGGTGTCCATCCACAATCAATGGGACATCATCGGGCCCGATGGCGCCTTCGCGCACCTGTTCCACGAGCAGATCACCGCCCGGAACGTGGTGGGCAAACTGTCCGGGCTGCTGGACCAGGCCCGCACGGCCGGCGCCACCATCATCTACACCCGCATCGCCTTCGCCCCGGACTACAGCGACCTGGTGCCCAATTCCCCGCTGCTGCAGCTGGTGCAGCAGGCAGGCGCCCTGGTGGACGGCACCGGATCGGCGGCCATCATCCAGCCGCTGCTGCCTGGCCCCGGCGACGCGGTGATCACCAACCAGCAGGTCGGCGGCTTCGGCACCGAACTAGCTGGGCTGCTCGAATCCGGTGGCATCGACACCCTGCTGATTGCCGGGGTGGCGACGAATATCTCGGTGGAAAGCACCGCCCGGGCGGCTGTGGACCACGGCTGCCGGGTAGTGATCGTGGAAGATGCCTGCTCGGCGGCCGCCGAGGCCGCCCATGCGGCGAGCATCGAATCGCTCGGGCTGCTCGCCACGATCACCGGCTGCGCCGACATCCAATGGGATCCGGCCGCTGGCTGATCCACTGCGGCCGCTAGCGGCTGGCGGCCAGCGCCTCGCGCACCTGCTGCGCGGCTTCGAGAAGCCGCGGCAGCACCGCCTGGGCGGCATCCTGCGCGGTGCCAGCGGTATTCGGATGCACGCTCATCGACACGTTCATCGCGGCCACCACGGTGCCATCGGCGCTGAACACCGGCACCGCCACCGAGCGCAACCCGATTTCCAGTTCCTGGTCCACCACCGCATAGCCCTGGGCGCGGATCTTCTCCAGTTCCTCGCGCAGCGCAGCCGCATCTCCAATGCCCAATCCGGTCATCGACTGCACCCCGGCGGACAGCACCTCCTGCTGGATTTCCGCCGGCTGGTGGGCCAGCAGCACCCGGCCCATGGAGGTATTGGCCGCAGGGAAGCGGGTGCCCACCGAAATGCCTACCCGCATGATCGAACGGGTATGCACGCGGGCGATGTAGACGATATCCGAACCGTCAAGGATGGAGGCGGAAGCCGATTCGTGCACGGCGGCCGAGAGTTCCTCGAGCACCGGTTCGATCAACTGCGGCAAGGTGGCGCTGGACAGGTAGGCATAGCCCAGCTGCAGGACCTTGGAAGTCAGCTCGAAGTGCTTGCCGTCGGTGCGCACATAGCCCAGATCCACCAGGGTCAGCAGGAACCGCCGGGCGGTGGCCCGGGACAGGTTTGTCCGGGCGGCGACCTCGGAGAGGGTCATCGACGCGTGTTCTGCGTCGAAACTGCTGATGACCGCCAAGCCCCGGGCCAGTGACTGGACCGATGCGGTTGGTGCTGCCTGCTCGCTCACCGTGCTCCTTGCGCGTGCTCAAATGATTGCGGGGTGCGCGTCCGGGTTCCCCGATGCGCACCCCACTAATCTACTGTGTCTGCTATGCCTTGGTCAGTTCCACCGGAACCTTGGCCGCCAGCTGATCGAAGCTGATGCCATGGGTGGAGCGCACGAAGACCTTCGAATCGCGCAGCTCGAAGACCGCGACTTCGGTGTAGATCCGCGAGACGCAGCCCAGGCCGGTGACCGGGTAGCTCAGCGCCTCGACGAGCTTGGATTCACCGGCCTTGGTGAACAGGCTCATCATTACCCAGGTCGCCTTGGCGCCGATGGCCAGGTCCATGGCGCCGCCCACTGCGGGGATGGCGCCTTCGGCACCGGTGTGCCAGTTGGCCAGGTCGCCGTCCTTGGAGACCTGGAAGGCGCCGAGCACGCACATATCCAGGTGCCCGCCGCGCATCATCGCGAAGGAATCAGCGTGGTGGAAGAAGGAGGCGCCGGGCAGCTCGGTGACCGGGATCTTGCCTGCATTGATCAGGTCCTCGTCGATGTCCTCGCCGGTGGCGACCGGGCCCATGCCCAGCATGCCGTTCTCGGTGTGCAGGGTAACCCCCTGCTCCTTGGTGAGGTAGTTCGAGACGTTGGTCGGCTGGCCGATGCCCAGGTTCACGAAGGCGCCGGCCGGGATGTCGGCGGCCACCAGCTGCGCCATTTCATCGCGGGTGAGCTTCGCCTCGGTGGTGCTGAATGCGCTCATTACTTTTCCCCTCCCAGTTCCACCACGGTATCCACGAAGATGCCCGGGGTGATGACGTTTTCCGGATCGATGGAACCAGCCTGGACGACCTCGTCCACCTGGACGATGGCCGCCTTGGCCGCGGTGGCCATGATCGGGCCGAAGTTGCGTGCGGTCTTGCGGTAGACCAAGTTGCCCAGCGTGTCGGCCTTCAGCGCCTTGATCAGCGCGAAGTCCGCATGGATCGGGGTTTCCAGCACATAGCCCTTGCCATCGATGATGCGGGTTTCCTTGCCCTCGGCCAGCAGCGTGCCGTAGCCGGTGGGAGTGAAGAACCAGCCAATGCCGGCCCCGGCGGCGCGGATGCGCTCGGCCAGGTTGCCCTGCGGCACCAGTTCCAGCTCGATTTCCCCGGCCCGGTAGGCCGTATCGAAGTGCCAGGAGTCGGACTGGCGCGGGAAGGAGCAGATGATCTTCTTCACCCGGCGCTCCTTGATCAGCAGGGCCAGGCCGGCATCGGCCTGCCCGGCGTTGTTGTTGACCACCGTCAGGTCGGTGGCGCCGCACTCCATGAGCGCGTCGATCAGTTCCATCGGCTGCCCGGCGTTGCCGAAGCCGCCGATCAGCACGGTGGATCCGTCGGTGATCTCGGCGACGGCGTCCGCGGCCGAGGTGGCAATACGTGGTGCCATGATGCTGCCTTTCTACAAGCTACTTGGTTGCGTTCACGTTCTCGACGACGACTGCCAGCCCCTGGCCCACGCCGATGCAGATCGCGGCGATGCCGTATCGTTCGCCGGATTCCTGCAGCCGGCGGGCGACGGTGCCCAGGATGCGCAGGCCCGAGGCGCCCAGCGGGTGGCCGATGGCGATGGCCCCGCCCCAGGCGTTGACGATCGCCGGGTCGATATCCCAGGCACGGATGCAGGCCAGCGACTGGGCGGCGAAAGCCTCGTTCAGTTCCACCGCGGCGATGTCCGACCACTTCAGGCCGGCCTTGGCCAGCGCCTTGTTGGCCGCCTCGACCGGTGCGAAGCCGAAGAACTGCGGGTCCAGGGCGGCAGCGCCGTTGGAGACAATGCGGGCAATCGGGTCTGCGCCCAGCAGTTGCCCGCCGCGCTCGGAGCCGAGGAAGGCGGCCGAGGCGCCGTCGCTCATCGGCGAGGCGTTGCCGGCGGTGACCGTGGCGTTCTCCCCGGTGCGGAAGACGGTGCGCAGCTTGGAGAGGGTTTCGGTGGTGGAATCGGCGCGGATGGTCTCGTCGCGGGTGACTTCCACCCCCCGCTTGGTTGCCGGCGGCACCGGAACCACCAGGTTCTCGTACTTGCCGGCCTCCCAGGCGGCGGCCGCCTGCTGGTGCGAGCGGGCCGAGAACTCGTCCTGGTCCTCGCGGGAGATGTTGTGCTTCTCGCGCAGCTGTTCGGTGGCCTCGCCCAGTGACACCGTCCACTGACCCGGCATGGCCGGGTTGACCAGGCGCCAGCCCAGGGTGGTGTTGGCCAGTTCCAGGTTGCTCATCGGGAACGGGCGCTCGGTCTTGGGCAGCACCCAGGGGGCGCGGGACATGGATTCGACGCCGCCGACCAGGACCAGGTCCGCGTCGCCGGTGGCGATCTGCCGGGAGGCGGCGATGGAGGCATCCAGCGAGGAGCCGCACAGGCGGTTCATCGTGGTGCCCGGCAGCGAGGTGGGCAGGCCAGCGAGCAGGGTGGCCATGCGGGCCACATTGCGGTTTTCCTCGCCGGCGCCGTTGGCGTTGCCGAAGATCGACTCGTCGATTTGCGCACTGTCCAGCTGCGGAGCGCGGGCTACCAGTTCGCGCACCACGTGGGCGGCCAGGTCGTCGGGACGGTGGCTGGACAGGGAGCCGCCGATTTTGCCGAATGGCGTGCGGATTGCGTCGTATAGGTAGGCCTGCTGCATCGTCTCACTGCTCCATCGCTATAAGATGTTCACATCGTGAACTTATGTTCGTATGTTGAACTTTACCAGTTTCCATCCATCGGGCACAAGGGTTTGGCCAGCCCCACCTGTTCGCTGTGCGAACTTTTGGTCACTATTCGAATGAGGTGCTAGTCTCACTTGGTCATGAGCTGCATCACTGCCATGGCGTCGCGTCTTCGAAAGGATCAAGATTGTCCGCGCCCACCACTAGCACCTCCCCACAACGACTCGGTGGCTGGATCGCCGCCCTCTGCTTTTTCATCGTGGTCTTCGAGGGCTACGACATCGTCGCACTGGGCGCCACAATCCCAATGCTCACCGACCCGGATGTCGGCGGCTTCAGCGTCGGAGCCATGAACTGGGTCAACACCTTCTCGCTGATCGGCGTGGGCGTGGGCGCCGCATTCATGGGCCGCTTGGCCGACCGTTTCGGTCGGCGCCGCCCACTGCTTCTCGCAGTGCTCGTCTTCTCGATCTTCACGCTGGTCTTCCCGCTCATGCCCTCGGCGTTCCTGATGGGCCTGGTGCGCTTCATCGCGGGCCTCGGGCTGGGCGGCTGCATGCCGGTAGCGCTGGCGCTGATGCAGGAGAACGCGCCGGTGGGACGCCGCGCGCTGGCCAACAACTTGCCGATGGTCGGCTACCACCTCGGCGCGGTACTGGCCTCGCTGGCTGGCAAGGCCGCCGGCGTGCACTGGTCGCTGCTCTACTACCTGGGCGGCGGCCTGGGCCTGGCGCTGCTGGCGCTGCTGTGGTTCAAGCTGCCGGATAGCGAAGTGGCTGCCGCGGATGAGCGGACCTCGGCAATGGATGTGCTCAAGCCCAAGTACCTGCGCAGCTCCATCGGCTTGTGGATTGCCGCCTTCATGGGCCTGGTGCTGGTCTACGGCCTGAATGCCTGGCTGCCGAAGATCATGGGCGCTGCCGGCTACCCGGTGGCCGATTCGCTGACCATGCTCTTCGTGCTGAACCTCGGCGCGATTGCCGGCCTGATCATCAGCGCCTACGCGGCGGATGCCAAGGGCATCAAGCTCATCTCGCTGCTCTGGTTCGCCGCGTCCGCGGTGTTCCTGCTGCTGCTGGCCGTGCCATTCGGCAGCCAGGTGCTGCTCACCGCGATCCTGTTCGTCACCGGCATCTTCGTGTTCAGCGCCCAGTGCCTGATGTATGTCTATGCCGGGCACGTGTACCCGCGCGACATGGTGGCTACCGGCATCGGCCTGGCCTCGGGCATCGGCCGCTTCGGCGCCATCATCGGCCCCTACGTCACCGGCCTGATGGTTGCCGCGGGTACCGCCTACCCGGGCGCGTTCTTCCTCTATGGCGGCGCGGCTCTGATCGCAGTCCTGGTCATCGCGCAGATCCCGAAGCCGAAGAGCGCGTAGCCGCGCGCAGCAGCTGTTCCCTGCAAGCAACGCCGGGCCCCTTCCCAAGGGGCCCGGCGTTCTTCATGCTGCGATTGAGGCGCCTTTCACCTGTGCACTGCTATTGGGCGTTGAAAGCGACATCCAGCGGCTGCCACCCGGTGGTTTCGTCGAACTCCGGCTCCTGCACAGCCAGCCGGCAGATCGATCCGATGAAGTTCCCATCCTTGTCGTAGGCGACCTCGTCCCAGGTGCTGTCGATGCCCTGGCAGGACACCGGCTCAATCTGGCCGCTCGCCTTACCCCCGGAATCGAGCACCTCGCCGGCGGCGCGTTCCATCCCGAAGTTGGCAAAGGCCACCTTGTCATCGCCATCTTCTTCCTGGAACTGGTCCAGGCTGCTGGAGATCTCGACGATGCTGAACTGCCCGTCGGCAATGCTCCCGCCCTCGGCGTACACCCGGTCGATTGCGGCGATCTGCTCCTGGCACAGCGAGCAGTCCGGAGCGGAGAATTCCTTGAGCGACGCAGTGTCTCCGGTGGCCACCGCATGGTTCAGCAGGGCTACCCAGTAGTCGGCAGCGGCTTCAAGGCCCTCCTCGGTTTCCTCCTCCAAGCCCGCAGGCGGTTGCGGCGCCTTGGCAGCCTGCTGCGCAGAATCCGAGCCGGATGCCGCCGTGGCGTCCGGCTGATTGCCGGCACCCTCCTCGGACACTCCGACGCAACCGCTGGCGGCCAGCGCCACGGCAGCCGACAGCGCAACCAGTTCCATTTTATGAATTCGAACCATGTCCACCCGCTCCTCAATAGGTACGCCCCCACCTGCAACCGACAATACATCAATCGGTTGGAAAATAGGATGCCGAGAGGCTAATTCATTCTCCGCTGCTTCGGCCTACTGGCCGCGGCCTGGAGTGGGAGGCGTTGGAGGCTGCTCATCGGGCGGATTGCCGGCACCCGGGTCGGGCTCCGTTCCCGGCTCCGGGACGCGCGGCAACGACGAATACCCGCCAGTTGACCTTGGGACCGGGGTGCTCGATGAGTTCGCCGGGCCCCTTGCTCAGTTCAGTACTGGTGATCGGCGCCCTGAATTCCTCGGCTTCTTGCTGACGCCGAACTTGCTGCGTCCAACGGTGAGATTCGGCTTCTCATCTGGATCCGGCGACGTACCGCTGCGCTCTGCCACCAGGATCTCCCTGAAGTCCAGGTCCAATCACGGCTCCGGCTCCCCTCGCCCGCCTATACTGCGCCACTCGCCCGGCGGGCGCGTGGCCCCCTCCGCAAGGCCGTGGTCATCGGTGTACCTGTGCTCAGCCTAGGCACGTTGCGGTTCGCGGGTCTAGCATCCCGGGAGTTGAATCGCTCTCTTTCGCCTGGCCTCAGGTCGCTGGCCTGCTGGTCTAGAGTAGTGCCATGGCCAATTCGCCCAGCGGGGATTCGATGCTGGACCGCCTGGTGCGGATCCTTGACGCCTTCGACGCGCACAACCCGCAGCTGACCGTCAGCGCACTGTCCCGCCGGGCCGATATTCCCAAAGCCACCATGTACCGCTTGCTGGATGAATTGGTCTCCCACGACTTGCTGGCCCGTGACAATACCGGCCAGGTGCGCCTCGGGTTGCGCCTGTGGGAACTGGCCAATCGAAGTGCTGCCACCTACGATCTCCGTACCGCAGCGCTGCCCTTCATGGAGGACATCAACCAGCTGCTGGGGCAGAACACCCAGTTATCCGTTCTCCACCAGGACGAAGTGCTGATCATCGAACGGCTCTCCCGGCCCGGCTCCGTGGTGAACCAGGCGAATGTCGCAGGGCGCATGCCGGTGCACCGCACTTCGATGGGCATGGCCCTCCTGGCTTTTTCCCGGCCCGAGATCATTCGCGGTTTCCTTGAACGCCACCGCGAGCTGATGACCGCGGCACATCCTGATTTCCACGCGGAAATAGCAGAAATCCGGCGCATCGGGTTCGCTTCATTGGACGGATTCATCGACTCGGAAACCACTGGTGTGGCTGCCCCGATCCTCGACGAAGCCGGATACCAGGTTGCTGTCATTTCGGTGGTGGTCCCCCGGGACTCGGGAGCCTTGCAACCAGCGGCTTTGGCCTTGCGCACCGCGGCCCGTGGCATTGCCCGCGCACTGCATATCAGGGACAGCTAGCGGCGAGGCCAGGACGGACAGCTGCCCGCCGTGCGATACCGCCGCTGCATGGATACGCATCCAATTATTCTCATTCATTGAGAACGTGGCTGTCGGCCAGGTCACCTGCATCGCATGCTTGTGGAAGTTCCCCAATACTTCCCTCGGCCATATGACCCCGTCCGGCAACGCAGCCGGCCGCGCGGGACATGGCCCAGACGACAGCAAGGCAAGGTCCCATGGTCCAGAATCCACGCATCCTCAAGACCAAGGTCGGCATCATCGGCGGCGGTCCGGCCGGGCTCATGCTTTCGCATCTGCTGGCCAAGACCGGCATCGATAACATCGTCGTGGAAATGCGCGACCACGAAACCATCCGCAATACGCATCGCGCCGGAATCCTCGAAGCCCAAGCGGTGCAGATGCTCACCGAGTCGGGCGTCGACGGCCGCGTGCTCACCCACGGCGACGAGCACGCCGGCATCGACCTGCGCTTCAATGGCGAATCCCACCCGCTGGACTTCCGCGACCTGGTGGACGCCACCGTCACCCTCTACGCGCAGAACGAGGTGTTCGTGGATCTGTCCGCGGCCCGCCACCGCGACCAGGGCGACGTGCGCTACTCCTGCGAGGTCACCGAGATCCTGGACATGGAGACCACCACCCCGAAGTTCCGCTTCACCGACGCCGAGGGCACCGAGTTCGAAGTGCACGCTGATGTGATCGTCGGTGCCGACGGCTCGCGCTCCTTCGCCCGCCGCCAGATACCCGAGACCGTCAAGCAGGACTTCAAGGTCACCTACCCCTTCGCCTGGTTCGGCATCCTCACCGAAGCGCCGAAGTCCGCACCCGAGCTGATCTACGCCAACTCCCCGCATGGCTTTGCGCTGATCTCCCAGCGCAGCGAAACCGTGCAACGCATGTACTTCCAGTGCGACCCGAACGAAGACGTGAACGCCTGGAGCGATGACCGCATCTGGGCCGAACTGCAAAAGCGCGTGGACGGGCCGGATAACTTCCAGCTGAAGACCGGGCCGATCTTCGACAAGACCGTGCTGGGCTTCCGCTCCTTCGTGCGCGAACCGCTCTCCCACGGGCGCCTGTTCCTGATCGGCGACGCCGGGAACACCGTCCCGCCCACCGGCGCCAAGGGCCTGAACCTCGCCTTCGCCGATGTGAAGGTGCTCTTCGAAGCGCTGGATTCCTACTTCTCCACCGGCAGCGACCAGCTGCTGGAAGGCTACTCCGACCTCGCGCTGAAGCGGGTGTGGAAGGCGCAGAACTTCTCCTACTGGATGACCTCCATGCTCCACACCCCGGTAGGCGGCGACCCGTTCATGGCCAAGCGCGCCCTGGGCGAGCTGGAAACCGTCACCTCCTCGCGGTTCGGCCAGCAGTACCTGGCCGAGTCCTACACCGGCTGGCCCCACGCCTGAACTCCCTGACTTACCACCGCATCCTTGAAAGGAGCCCGCATTGAGCACCGGCACCACGCACCAGGACGGCACCGAAGCCGAATCCTTCGCCAACTCGCATCTGCTGGACCCGGCGGCAACCACCGCCAGCCAGGATGAGATCAGCGGCGAAATCGCAGACATCCACGAGGCCTACCGCCAGGAAGTCCTGGCCGGCAAGAAGGCCGAAACCCAGCCGCGCATCGATTTCGCACCCTACCGCTCCTCGCTGCTGCGCCACCCGACCAAGAACCTGCATCACGCGGATCCGGAAACCATCGAGCTGCACTCCCCGGCCTTCGGCCAGCGCGACGTGCACGCACTGGAATCGGATCTGACCATCCAGCACAACGGCGAGCCGATCGGCGAGCGCATTGTGGTGGCAGGCCGCGTGCTGGATGGCGACGGCCGCCCGGTGGCCGGGCAGCTGGTGGAAATCTGGCAGGCCAACGCCGCCGGCCGCTACATCCACAAGCGCGACCAGCACCCGGCCCCGATCGACCCGAACTTCACCGGCGTAGGCCGGGCGATCACCGGCCCGAACGGCGAATACTCGTTCACCACCATCAAGCCGGCGCCGTACCCGTGGAAGAACCACCACAACGCCTGGCGCCCGGCGCACATCCACTTCTCGCTGTTCGGCACCGATTTCACCCAGCGCATGATCACCCAGATGTACTTCCCCGGCGATCCGCTGTTCGCGCTGGATCCGATCTACCAGTCGATCACAGATGCGAAGGCCCGCGACCGCCTGGTCGCCACCTACGACCATTCGCTGACCAGCCACGAATGGGCCACCGGCTACAACTGGGACATCGTGCTCACCGGCAGCAACCGCACCTGGATGGAAGACGAAGAGGGAGAGCACTAAATGGCACAGGCACCTGAACTGAAACTCGTCCCGACCCCGGGACAGACCATCGGCCCGTTCTACGGCTATGCATTGCCCTTCGAGAAGGACAACGAGCTGGCCAGCCAGGCCAACCCGAACTCGGTGCGCCTGCACGGGGTCATCACCGATGGCAACGGCGAGGTCATCCCGGACGCGCTGCTGGAAATCTGGCAGGCCGACGAGCACGGCAAGGTCGTCTCGCGCGACGGCTCGCTGGTCCGCGACGGCTACACCTTCACCGGGTGGGGCCGCGTGGCCGTGGACAACGTCGGGCACTACACCTTCACCACGGTGAACCCTGGCCCCACCGAAGAAGGCAAGGCGCCGTTCATCATGCTCACGGTCTTCGCCCGCGGCCTGCTCAACCGGCTGTTCACCCGCATCTACCTGCCGGAGGACACGAAAGCGCTGGCCAATGACCCGCTGCTGGCATCGCTGAGCGAAGCAGAACGCTCCACGCTGATCGCCACCCGCGAACAGGACGGCTCGCTGCGCTTCGACATCCGGTTGCAGGGCGAGAACGAGACGGTGTTCCTGTCCTACCCGCGCGAAAGCTAGAACCCATCGCACCACCCCGCCAGGCTGCCCCGGCGCCCGTACTGTTACGGGCGTTGAAGCGCTCGGCGGGGTTTCGCCAGTTGCCGGGCACTAGAGTTCTAGAAGAACGGCGTGCACGCTAAACAGCTAAGAAACGAGGGATCGAATGGAAGGCGCAGACTACGGCGTACTGGCCCCTGCCTGGGCTGGTACCGCGGCCTCAGCGCTGGCCAGCGACGCGGCTTTCGTCCAGGGGATGCTGGATGCAGAAGCCGCATGGGTGCAGGTCCAGGCGGACGCTGGCCTGTGCAGCATCGAGGATGCGCAGGCGGTGCGCGAGGTGGCCAGCGTCGAACGCTACGACCTGGCCCTGCTGGCTTCGAGAACGCCGGATGGAGCCAATGCGCTCATCCCGCTGCTGGGCATGATGCGCGAGCTGCTCACGCACGATGGCGCGGCGAAAACCGCCAGTACCGCCTTGCACCGCGGGGCGACCAGCCAGGACATCATCGACACCGCGCTGATGCTGATCCTGTCCAAGGCGATCACGCTCACGCTGGCCGATCTGCGCAGCACCGCCAGCGGGTTGGCCGCCCTGGCACGCGAGCACCGGTCCACCGTGTGCATTGCCCGCTCGCTGACCCAGCATGCGCTGCCCACCACCCTGGGGTGGAAGGCCGCCAGCTGGCTATCGGCCGTGCTGGATGCCGAACGGCAGCTGGACGCCGCCACCGGGCAGCTGCGCCTGCAGTGGGGCGGAGCGGTGGGAACGCTCGCATCCTTGGAGCAGCTGCTCTCCAGACACACGGAAACAACAGCCACGAGCAAGTCGCTGGCCTCGCAGCTGGCAGGCCTGCTGGGCCTGGCGGATACGGGAACGCCTTGGCACACCAACCGCATGCCGATTCTGCAGCTCGGCTCCGCGCTGGGTTCGGCCATTGCCGCGCTGGGGACCTTCGGCGCGGATGTGCTCACCGCCTCCCGCCCGGAAATCGGCGAGCTGTCCGAACCGCGCGAGGCTGGCAAGGGCGGTTCCTCGGCCATGCCGCAGAAGCAAAACCCGGTGCGCTCGGTGCTGCTGCGCAATGCGGCATTCAGCGCCCCCGGCCTGCTCTCCACCCTGTTCACCGCTGCCGGTACCGCAGTGGATGAACGCCCGGATGGCGGCTGGCATGCCGAATGGAGCGCCCTGCGCGAACTGGCCCGGCTGGCTTCCGGGGCCGCCTTCCACGCTTCGTTCCTGGCCAACGGCCTGGGCGTGAATCTTCCCGCCATTGAGCGCAACCTCGCCCTGGGCGGAGATGCCGTGCTCTCCGAGCGCCTCGCGGCCGTCCTGGCACCGCTGGTGGTTGGCGGAAAACCGGCCATCCAGTCGTTGGTGCGCCGCAGCCTGGACGAGGATGTTTCCCTGCGCGAGCTGCTGCGCCTGGAAATCCCCACCCATGATCTAAGCGACCAGGACCTCGACGAATTACTTGATCCAGCCGGCTACCTCGGTGCCGCGGATCGCTTCACCGATACCGTACTCGCCGATTACTCGGCACGGAAGGAACTATGGCAGTCCCGCAACTAACCCCGTCCTTGCTGCATACCAGCAAGGAACTTCCCACCCTCATTGCCGGCCCTTCGCTGGGCACCGCCGCCCTGCCGCTGTGGGCACCGGCCTTGCCGTACCTCAAGGAGCACTTCCAGGTCATCGCCTGGGATCTCCCGGGGCATGGCGAAAGCAAGCCATCCACCGAGGAATTCACGCTGGCCGAACTGGCCACCGGGGTCACCGAAGTTGTCGCGGCGCTGCGTGCCGACGGCGTCATCGCCGAGGGCTCCAAGCTGTACTACGCGGGCGTCTCGGTGGGCGGGGCCACCGCCCTGCAGCTGGCGGTAGACCACCCGGGCTTCTTCAACGGGCTATCCTCCATCTGCTCGGCCGCGAAAATCGGCACCCCGGAAGCGTGGACCGACCGTGCCGAGCTGGTCGCCAAGGCGGGTACCCCGACCATGGTCGCCGGTTCCGCCGAACGCTGGTTCGCACCGGGGTTCATCGAGAAGCAGCCGGTGATCAGCACCGAGCTGCTGCACAGCCTGCAGGACGCCGACCGATTCGCCTACGCCCACGTCTGCGGCGCCTTGGCAGGCTTCGACGTGCGCGAGCAGCTGGCCTCCACCAGCGACCCGATCATCGCGATCAACGGCGCGCAGGACCAGGTCTGCCCTCCGGCCGACGCGGAATTCATTGCCGAGAATGCACCGCGCGGAACCATGGCGGTCATTGATTCGGCAGCCCATCTGGCCCCGGCCGAAGCTCCGGAAGAGACTGCGGCCTTGCTGGTCGACTTCTTCCTGTCCAACTAGCAGCGAGGACTAGCAGGCAATGACTGAATCATCACGCCTTCCCGGCGACACCTACGATGCCGGCATGGCGGTGCGCCGCCAGGTCCTGGGCAATGAGCACGTGGATCGTTCCACCAAGAACTCGAACGAGTTCACCGACGAATTCCAGGAGATGATCACCCGCTACGCCTGGGGCACCATCTGGACCCGCGAAGGCCTGCCACGCACCACCCGCAGCGCCATCACGCTGACTGCAATGATTGCCGGCGGATACTGGGAAGAGCTGGAAATGCATGTGCACGCCGCCCTGCGCAACGGCATGACCCCGGAAGAGATCAAGGAAGTCTTCTTGCAGTGCGCCATCTACTGCTCCGTTCCGGCAGCGAATGTGGCGTTCAAGATCGGCAAGAAGGTGCTGGACGAGTACTCGGCGGCCGAAGGCAACTAGCCGCTAGCGCCGCGCATCCGCGGCCTGCTGGATCGAGTGCAGCAAGGCCCACGGGACGATGCCGCTGGTGCGCGGGTTGCGCGGCGATGGGTAATTCTTGACCGAGAAGCTGTACTCGCCGGCTGGCCCGTGCGCTTCGATGAGGTGCTCGGTCAGCTCTGCCGCCGGATCGGCGAGCAGCCTGACCTGCACCGCGTCCCAATCCCCCACTGTTAAGGCCACTGCCGCGGCGACATTCAGCGACTTCTGGAAGTCGCGGGCCGCCACCGCAGCCGGACCGTTGAATACCTCTACCGGGCCGCTGGCCTGCTCCAGTTCGCGGCGCCGCCGCGCATCCATCCACGGCTGCACCAAGGTGGCCGGCAGCTTGCGCGTCGTAACCAGCACCTGCTCGATGCCGCCCATTCGTGCCGCCGCACCAAACAGGTCCAATCCGCCAATGGCCCCGGCGGTGCTGATCAGCCGGCCTGGCCCGGCAGCTTGCACTGATGCGGCAAGATCCGGGTCGGCCAGCGCTCCCATGGAACTGGCCAGCAGGTCGACCCCTGCCTCCAGGATGCGCACCGCATGCTCCCGCACAGCGTGCTGGCCCGCACATTCGACCACCAGGTCGCAGCGCTCCAGCGCCTGCTGGAGATTCAACTGTTCATGTTCCAGCCCCGGCTGATGCCGGCGCAGGATCACCCCTTCAAGCTGGGCGCCCGCCACGCTCCCGGCAGCCAATTGATCCGCCACCACGGAGCCGATGGCGCCATAGCCCATTACTCCCACCCGATACATGCTGCCCGCGGCCATGACCGTCCTGTCCGAATTCTTTGATGCCAGCTATCGCCAGCTTAGCCAGCCGGCGCGACCATCACGAACCGGCGTGGTCCCGGAACAACAGGAGCTCCGCGCTATTGCCCGGCCGCGGAGGCATGGTCGCCGCGCTCCATGAGCCGGGAGGCGGCATAGCCGAAGAGGATGCCCCAGAAGGCCGCGTGGATGTTGAACAGGTCCAGGCCGGAAATTGTCACGACAAATGTCACCAGCGCGCCAAGGGAGAACTTCGTGGCGAAGGCCGTCACGAACGCCTGCTGCAGGGCCTTGAGCATGGCGATGCCTCCCAAGGCCAGCACGAATGCCTCAGGGGTGGCCAGCATGAAGCGGGTCAGCGTCGGAGCCAGCAGGGCGAAGACCAGGGACAGGAATCCATAGACCACCGCTGCTGTGTAGTGGCGGTGCTTTTCGCCCGATGAGGTGAGCAGCGCGTTGGTGGGCCCGGTGACGCAGGCGGATACCGCGCCGAAGCAGGCGTTGAGGATTGAGAAACCGCCGGAGGCCAGGGCGAAGGCATTGACCGGCGGCTGGTGCCCGGCGGCACGCAGCACCGCAACGCCCTGGCCGTTCTGCACGATCAGCACGGTGATGGCCAACGGTACCACCAGTTCAAGTTGCGCGGCCCAGGTGAATTCCGGAGCGGTGAACACCGGGGTGGCAAGTACCGGACCGCCCGCGGCATCCAATGCGAACTGCCCGCTGGCGGCCACGGCAATGATGCCGGCGATCAGCGTGCCCAGCACCGGTGGCAGTTTTCGGCCCAGCGCCGGCACCGCACTGAGCAGCACGAAGACCAGCACCATGGGAGCGGCCACCACCGGGTTGGCTTGGGTGGATGAGACGATGTCGGTGCCAAAGCGCAGGAAGACCGCCGCCACCATGGCCATCACAATCGGCATCGGGATGGCCGCCATGATCCGGCGCACTACCCCGGTGGCTCCCAGTGCCAGGACCAGCACCCCCGAGACGAAGAACGCCCCGACCACTTCGGCGAAGGACAGGTGCTGCAGCGAAGGACCCAGCAGCACCGTGCCGGGGATGGACCAGGCGAATCCGAGCGGCTGGCGGTAGAGCAGGGACATCACGATGGTCGCCAACCCGGCGGAGAGGAAGATCCCGCAGACCCAGGAAGCCATCTCAGCCTGGGATAGTCCGCCCGCGGCACCCACGGCAAGGGTGACCGCGATGGGGCCAGAGGCTGAGAAGACCAGGCCGATCACCCCATTGCTGGCATAGACCGCGCCCAGATCGCGCAGCAGGGCGCGGATCCCGGCAGGCCTGCTCGCGGGCCGCTCTAGCAGCGGTTCGCGCGGTGACCGCGCGGGTGCTGGAGCCGATTCGTCGGTGGGCAAGAAATTCGCTGGCTTGGGCATGCGCTCTCCTGGATGACGGTGGCAGTGGCATTAATAGTCCATCACTAATGCACCGCTCCGGGGGCCGTGGGAAGTGGCACATTGATCCGGGGTATGCCAGTCCTAGGATAGTTCTGGCCTCGGACCAGCACCGCAGGCAGGGCTAGGATGAGACCGGGGCGATGCGGCCCGCGGATGAAAGGACTGCTCCGATGAATTCCAATACAGAGCTCGGCGAGTTCCTCAAGGCGCGCCGGGCGCTGGTCAGCCCGGCAGGCGATGGTGGTCCCCGGCGCCGCGTTCCTGGCCTGCGCCGCGAAGAGGTTGCGGTCCTGGCCGGCGTGAGCACCGACTACTACACCCGGCTGGAACAGGGGCGGCACAAGCGTCCCTCCGAATCCGTGCTCGGAGCGTTGGCCAGGGCCCTGCAACTGGATGAGGCGGCGACCGGGCATTTGTTCAATCTGGCCCGCTCGGTCTCCGGCTCCGGGCGCAACAGCCCGTCGAGCAGCGTCCAGCGGGTGCGCCCATCCCTGCATAAGCTGCTGGATTCCTTCACCGCCCATCCGGCCTTCATCCGCGGCCGGCGCACCGAGGTGCTGGGCATGAATCCGCTGGCCGCCAGCCTGCTCACCGATTTCCTCGCCAAGCCGGTGCGCCACCGCAGCCTGATCCGCTGGGCCTTCCTCGATCCCGAAGCCAGGCAGCGCTATGCCGACTGGGAACAGGTCGCCGCGTCGATGGTCGGCACCTTGCGCCTGGATACCGGGCGCCATCCGCACGATCCGCTGCTCGCGCAGCTGGTCGGAGAGCTGTCCATGAACAGCGAAGAATTCCGCACCTGGTGGGCAGACCACCGGGTGGTGGAGCGGCGGGATGGGATCAAGAGGTTCAACCACCCCGACGTGGGTTATCTGGAGGTCAACTACGAGGCGCTGGACGTGACCGGGGCAACTGACCAGACCCTGTTCATCTACACCACCGAGCCGGGCTCTGAGTCCGAAGCGAAGCTGCGCGATCTAGCAGCGCGGCTCAACAGCCCGGGTGCGGCGCCGAGAGGCTAGCCGCGTGCCGGGATCAGCGATTCGCTGAGCCAGCTGCGCTCCAGCTCGTTCAGCGGCCGGGACGAAACGCCATCGGCGGCCAGTGGCACCATGACCGTGGTCGAGTCGAATACCGGCTGCCCATCCTGGTAGCCGATACCGCGCACGGTGAAGGATTTGTTGCCGAGCCGGCTGATGCCCATGCGGATGAGCATCTCGGGCTGGTAGTACAGCGGGCGCAGGTAGTCGATCTGGATGGATGCCACTACTGTGCCGAATTCGAATCGGCCAGTAGTTCCGTCTTCGCGCGTCCAGCGGATGCGCGCTTCTTCCATCAATGTCACGATGCGCGCATTGTTCACGTGGCCCAGGGCATCCTGATCCGACCAGCGCAATTGCAAAATGACCTCGGTTGCGGCGGCCAGTTCATCGTTTTTCGCGTCATTCATGAAACCCATTGCACCAGAAACCGGGGCTGGCCACTGCGCCCGTGACAGCTCATGAACTTGGAACATTGCCAGCAGGCACCCACCGCGCATCCTCGTTGTTGGCATCCAAGCAGAACCATTCCGTTGCCGGCCCATAGCACCGCAGCTCATCGGTGAACCAGAACGTCTGGTCCGGATCCCACCCGGCAATCACGCTGGCGTACTTCTCATCGATGTCGAGGCACTGGCCGGCGAGCGCCAGATAAGCACCAATGCCCAGATGCACCCCGTCATAGTCGCGCGCCACTGCCAGCCAATCAGGGATCATCCATGCGCCGTCGCGCCCAGTAGCCAAATACCAGTCGTGGCGTTTCTGCGCGGACACCTCGAGGCCGTGTTCGCGGCAGAGACGGATCCAGTCCTCCGCCGTGGCGATCTCCAGCATGTTCGCTGCGGGAGGCACACTAGCGTGCCTGACGCTAGCCTGTTCCCACCCGAAACCGTCTTCCACGCAGCTCAGGCCCACAGGCTCGCCGCCAGGGAAGATACCGGTGCTGGCGGGCAGGCGGCTGCTGGGCTTGGACCACCATTCGCCACTGAAGCTGCCCAGCTGGCTGTTATGCAGTTCCGCGGCATCGCGGGCTTCCGTCGCCAGAACCGCGCCCCTCCAGTCCTGCAAAATGCCAAGGGCATCGTCATCGGGAGCTTGCGACTTGCCCACGGGATCATGCTGGTCGAACTCCACCTTGAACTGGTTACGCAGATCCACGGGATCCATCCACCAGTCCGCGAGCCCGCTGTCCGCCAGATGCCGGGCGACCCGCTCAAGAGGCGCGGCGAAAGCCGGCAACGCCAGCAGGGTGTCTTCCCCATCCGGTTCCTGCCAATAGCGCGCGTAGTCCACCGAACGAACTAGCGCGTGTTGCAGGAGCGCCGCAGTGGGCGTCACCAGGCTGGCGACATCAAGGAGCCGTGCAATCTCCTCGACACTGATATCGGGCACGCCTCGCTCGTCCATGCCAAACAGGCCAACGCTCTCGCCACGTTCGACCGCGACCCGATGCGCGGCATAGAACATCGCCGCCCGCAGTGGATGCTCCGCGAATTCCGGTTGCAGCTGCTCTTCGCTGGCAATTGCGAATTCCCACAGCAGCCTGCGTCCCCGCGCGCCTGCCATCAGCGCCTGCACCAGTTCCATCGCCACCACTTCATTTCATTAGCTGGAGATACCTAAATCCTGCCAAGACAGTCGATAACTATTTACGGGATCGATGAATCGACATTACCTGGGCATGGGTTGCAATTCACCTGTCCTTGGCACCGTGGGATACGGCTGGCCAACGGGCCGGCAGATTGCCCCCACCCGGAGGAACGTACGTGAAATTCTTCGCTCGACCCGGCAAAACCAATCATCTCACCCCACTGCATCTGACCGCCGGAAGCCTGGTTGCCATTGCCGCTTCCACCGCTTTGATCAGCGCCAGCCCAGAAGTCGAAGCGGCGCCTGCCGCCAAGACCACCGCGGATTGGAGCTCCTCGGCCTACCGCGGGTCCGTCGAGGTCATCCCTGCTAAAAATAGCGGCAACGCCGCCGATCAACAGACGCTGGACGGCGTGGTCTTCGAGGACCGCAACAAGAACTCCAAGCAGGATGCCGGTGAACCCGGCCTGCCGAACGTCACGGTGTCCAACGGCCGCGACGTTGTGTCCACCGACGGACAGGGCCGCTACGAACTGCCGGCCTACAACAACATGACCGCATTCGTCACCCAGCCGCGCGGCTTCCAGGTACCGGTTGACGAGGACAACGTCGCCCAGTTCTTCTACAACCACCTGCCCGGAGGCTCCCCGGAACTGAAGTACGACGGCATCGCGCCGACCGGCCCGCTGCCCGAAGCCGTCAACTTCCCGCTGGTGCGCAGCAACGCCACGCAATCGCCCGAGCAGAGCTGCGTCATCGGCGCGGACGTGCAGACCTACACCCAGCAGGAAGTCGAATACGCCAGGGAGGGCGCCTTCGCCGATCTGGCGGCCCGCACCGACTACACCGGGTGCGGAGCGTTGTTCATCGGCGACCTCGTGGGCGATGACCTGACGTTCTTCCACCAGACCCGCGAGCTCACCTCCATGCTCAATGGCCCGGCCCGCTTCCTGCCAGGCAACCACGACATCGACTACGATTCGCTGGACAGACAGCATGAATTCGATTCCTTCCGCGCCCAGTTCGGCCCCGAATACTATTCCTATGATGCGGGCAAGGCGCACGTCATCGCCCTGAGCACTATCGATTACCCGACGGCGGTACCGGCCAAGAAGAGCGACTACACCTACGATCTGGGCCAGCGCCAGCTGCAGTGGCTGCGCGAAGATCTGGCCAAGGTTCCAAAGAACAAGGCCATCGTCCTGGCCGGGCACAGCCCGCTGCTCGAGTTCTTCTACAGCGACGAGCATTCCACCAAGCAGGTCAAGGAGATCTACGAGCTGCTTGAGGGACGCGAGGCCGTTTCCCTGGGCGGGCACACCCACATGTCGGAGAACCTGCGCGCCGGGGACCTGATGGACGGCTGGCGCGATGAGGTCGGCGAAGCAGGCTTGCCCTTCACCCACCTGACGGTCCCGGCAATTTCCGGGCAATGGTATGACGGCCGGGTCACCGAGAACGGCTACCCGACCTCCATCCAGCGCGACGGCACCCCGCCGGGCGTGCTCACCTTGGACATCAAGAACACCGACATCGTGGAGCGCTTCACCGCCACCGGCCAGGATCCCAGCAAGCAGATGTCGCTGGGCCTGAACACCCCTCAGTACCGGCAGTGGTACGAGGAGAATCTGGACAAGGAACGCGGCACTGTTCAGCCCCTGGTCGACCCGCTGGCAGTGAGCCGGCAGGGATTGGCCCAGGACACCTGGCTGACCACGAACTTCTGGATGGGCAGCACCGGTTCCACCGTCGAGGTATCCATTGACGGCCAGGACCCTGTATCCGCCGAGCGGACCCAGCAGATGGCCGGCGAGCGCCCGCTGACCGGAGCCGAGTACTCGGACCCGTCCGCCATCGCCGAGCAGTTCGTCCACGGCGGCGGCCTCGCCGAGAAGACCAGCCACCTGTGGCGCCTAGAACTGCCCGATGACCTCTCGGTTGGTGAGCACACCGCGACGGCGACCGCCACCGACGTGCATGGTCGCTCCTACACCGAGCAGCTGGAATTCACCGTCGTCCAGTAGCATCGATGCTTTGAGCTGGTGCCTGCATGATGCAGGCGCCAGCTTTTTGTTACGCCAGCGACAGGACAGCAGCGGCCGCAGATGCCTAGGATGAAGCCATGCGCATTGCAATCCTTGATGATTACCACAACGTGGCCCGCTCGCTGGCCGATTTCGATGGCCTCGCCGCCGAGCTGGACGCCGAGATCACCGTCTTCACCGAGCACCTGGGCCATGAGGACCACACTGTCGTCGAGGCATTGCTGCCCTTCGATGCCATTGTGGCCATGCGCGAACGCACGCCCTTTCCTGCCGCCCGGCTAAATGCCTTGCCCAACCTGAAGCTGCTGGTCACCACCGGTCGCCGCAACGGATCCATCGACCTGCAGGCAGCACGGGACCGGGGCATCGTGGTCAGCCACACCGGCTATGTGGCCACCGATGCCGCTGAGCACACCTGGGCGCTGATTCTTTCCGCCGCGCGCCGACTGGATGTGGAACTGTTTTCCGCGAACCGCCCGCTGGCGGCCGACTCCGGCTGGCAGACCACGTTCGGGATGGGCCTGTCCGGCAAGACCCTAGGCGTCTACGGCCTGGGGAATCTGGGGTCGAGGGTGGCCAAGGTCGGCTTGGCCTTCGGCATGCGGGTCATTGCCTACAGCCAGAACCTCACCGAAGAGCGAGCCGCCGAAGTGGGCGTGGAGCTGGTCTCCGAGGCCGAGCTGTTTTCCACCAGCGACATCGTGACCGTGCACCTGAAGCTCTCCGAACGCAGCACCGGGGTCATCGGGCCCAAGCAGCTGGTCTGGATGCGACCTGATTCCATCCTGGTCAACACCTCGCGCAGCCGGATCGTGCAGACCGACGCGCTCATCGACGCGCTGGAAAGCCGGCGGCTGCACCTGGCCGCGGTGGATGTCTTCGATGTGGAACCGCTGCCGGCCCAGGACCGGCTGGCGAACACCAGGGGCGTGATTGCCACCCCGCATATCGGCTACGTGACCATCGAGCAGTTCGAGATGTTCTACCGCGATGCGGTGGAAGATCTCCGCGCGTGGGCTAGCGGCGCGCCGATCCGCGTGCTGGCCTAGAAGCTGCGGGCCGCGGCACGAAGAAGTAGTGCAGGATTGCCACCACGGCGGCCCAGGCGGCTCCGATCAGCAGGCCCACCAGCACATCCGAAACCCAATGGTGCCCGATGTAGATGCGCGAGGCGCCCATCGCCAGCACGAATAGCGCCGCGATGATGGCGATCAGGTACGCGTAGCGGCGCAGCCCGTAGATGATTGCCAGGTAGCTGGCGATGCCGATCAGCGCCGCCGAGTTCAGCGTGTGCCCACTGGGGAATGAATAGGATTCAGGCGGCGCAGGTCCCCCGGGGATGCCCTGGGGACGCGGCACCTGGAGGTTGGCCTTGAGGATGACGGTCAGCAGCACCGAGACCAATGCCGTGAACGCGACGGCCGCCAGCGGCCACGCGCTGCGCGTTTTCCAGCACAGCAGCCCGGTGATCACCAGCATGATCATGGTCATTCCCGGGGTGGATCCCCAGAAGTACAGGAAGTCGGAGACCGCGAACAGGAACGGCGACTGGTGCTCCAGTGCCCATTGGTATGCCGGGGCGTCCAGGTCCTTGGCCCATCCGCCCGCATGCAGGGACACCAGCACCCTGCGGGTGAAGTAGAACATGGCGACGACCAGCCCGAAAATGATCCACAGCACCTGTGCGCCGCCAGGACGCTGGCCGTGCCGGAAATACCAAGAGGATCTCATGGCTTCCATCGTATCGGGGTGGAAGCGAAGCGCTGAACCCGCTGGATGCGGAACAATGGAAGCATGACGATCAAGGTGCTGGCTGTAGGCAAGAAACACGAGTCCTGGGTGGACGAAGGAATTTCCCGCTACGAGAAGCGGCTGAAGAAGCCCTTCGACCTTTCCTGGCAGCTGCTGAGCCACTCCTCGCGCGAGAACGACGCGGCCCGCAGCGAGGAATCCGGACGCATCCTGGCCAAGATCGATGACCGCGACTTCGTGGTGCTGCTCGATGAACGAGGGAAGAACGTGGACTCCCCCGCGCTGGCCAACACCCTGCGCACGCCGATCGATTCCTCGCGCAATGTGGTGATCATCATCGGCGGCGCCTACGGCGTGGACCCCACGGTGCATGCCCGCGCCAACTTCACCTGGTCACTGTCCAAGCTGGTCTTTCCGCACCAGCTGGTGCGCTTGATCCTCACCGAGCAGCTCTACCGGGCGCAGGACATCCTGGCCGGCGGCAAGTACCACCACATTTAAGCCAATCCCTTGACTTTCTGACATGGAAAGACGAGACTTTCCGTGACGGAAAGTGAGTAATTCATGGCTTCATCAGGCGATTTCATGGACGGACAGCACGCGGCCAAGCTGCTGCAATCTGCCGAGCAGGACTCACAGCAGATGGTCCAGACTTCCGGGAGTCCTCGCGGCTTCACCACCACCTTGGTCGCAGTCTCGGCCGTAGTCCTCACGTTGTTCCAGGCTTACCCACCCCAGGCTTTTTGGACAGCACTGTTGTATATACCGTTGATCCTTTGGTACGTGCTGGCCCGGCGCCGTCGCGCAAAGCCACGGACATTGGCCGATACCCCGAGCCTGCTGGCGGGCGCCTATGCAGGATATTTCTTCCTCGGCATCCTGCTGGTCAATTGCCTGAGGTTTTGGGAAGCGGCACAGGTAGAGGAAGTAGTGGCGAAGATTCTTGTCACCTTCATATCCTGCATGTTCTTGGTGGCCAAGATGCAAGCTGCCTACAACATGGCGCGCCTGGAGGACGGCAATGACCAAGTCGTCTAGCGACGCCCGGTTCGACGAATTAATCCACGCTCCATTGCGGCTGCGCATCTGCGCCAGCCTGGCTCCGGTTCAGTGGGCTGAATTCGCACACCTTCGCGGTCTCCTCGATATCGCCGACTCGGTTCTGAGCAAGCACCTCAAGCAGCTCGCCGATGCCGGTTATGTCGGCATCGAGCGATTCACCAAGCTGGGCCGCAGCCATGTGCGCGTTTCGCTGACGAAGGCAGGCCGCAGAGCATACGTTGGCCACGTCGCAGCCCTTCGTGAAATTACCGCAGGATAAGAATTCTCGCGAGCTGAGCATGTGAAACGGCACCACAGCAGCACCACTTTTTACCGATTCAACAAGACCATCCACAGCATACGCCAGTAGGGAGGCCTGGTCATGGAAGAACAATGTGGCGGAGTCAAAATCATCCCGGTTGCCTCGGGGATCTTGCTGCTTCCGGTCATCACCCTGATCTTCCTGCCTCCAGGTGCCGAGGGCAGCGAAGAACTTGATCCCAATACTCCCCAGTGTCATTGAAGGAACCCCCATCGGCGAGGGCAGGACGGGAAATCGACGGTGAAAATTCCCGCACAATACCGGGAAGCCGTGGAGAAGTCCGCCGATACTGCGGGGCTGCCCATAGGCATCATTGCCGCGCAAATCAACCAAGAATCCGGCTGGAACCCCAAAGCAGTCTCCCCAGTGGGAGCACAAGGCATTGCCCAGTTCATGCCCGGCACCTGGGAGGAATGGGGCAACGGTAAAGACCCGTTCGATCCGTTCGCTGGCCTCGATGCCCAAGGCCGCTACATGAAATATCTCGCCGGACAAATCGCGGATCTGTCCAGCAACGAGAAAGAAATAATCCAATTCACCCTGGCCGCCTACAACGCCGGAGCAGCCAACGTCCAAAAATATGGCGGCATCCCGCCCTTCGAGGAAACGCGCCGCTACGTGGAAGTCATCATGGGCAACGCCCAGATGGACTATTCCTCAAACTGCGAAGCGCCCGGTGGCTTCGATTTCGGGGAGCTGCAAGCCGATGAATGGGCACACCCCATGCCCAATTCACGCATGACCTCGCCGTTCGGGCCACGCGCCTGCCCGCTGGCCAGCTGCGCTGGCATGCCGTTCCTCTTGAAGCACGAAGGCATCGACCTGGCCGGATCAGACCCCTACTTTTACGCTCCCACGGACATGAAGATCACCTATGCCAGCATCGGGAACATCGACAAGCTCTACGGCTCCTACGGCAACTATATTTTCGCCCAGATGACCGAAGCCCCTTACCTGGTGTTCGAGTTCCACGAAGCCCAAGACAACTCTCTACTGGTGAAAACCGGAGACGTAGTGAAGAAAGGCACCCCACTGGGCAAGCCAGGAGCTACCGGCAATTCCAGTGGCATCCATGTCCACTTCCAGATCAACAACCCGAAAACCAGTGTGTTTGACCGCCCAGCGATCAACAACGGCACAACTTATGACCCGGTACCGATCCTGCGACAGCAAAAGGTGAACATCCAATGAAACACCCCAAAATCTTCGCCCTGGCCCTGGCGGTAGGACTCGTAACGGGCCTAGCCGGATGCACCCCCGTCAGCACCGAGACCGAAGCGAGCGGCATCCCGAGCGTTGCCCCAACCACAGCCAGTCCTACCACGCCTGCACCTAGCGCCAGCCATGAGCACGGGGATCCTGTAGATGATCCAGCCAAAATCGAGCTGGCCAAGCAAGCGGCAACGATCATGACCACCTGGGACCCGAACAAGGACTTCAACCGCACCGCCGCCGAAATGCGCGCCAGAAAGCTCATGACCAGCAAACGAGCCAAGCAAGTCATCGCGCCGGAACGGCCCGCGACCGGCGTTGAATGGCTGACCGCCGCAGAGAAGAAAGCAACCAGCAAGCCCACGGTGAAACTCATGACCGAGCACCACGAGCAAGACACGTTTGCGGTCACCGCCACCTGGCAATGGGTCACCAAGGACGGAGAATCCTGGGCCGGCGAAGGGAAGCAGACGTTCTTCTTCACCTTCACCGACACCGACACCGACACCGACACCGACACCGACACCGACACCGACACCGAACCGTACAAGATCCGCGACTACGTTTCCTCTGTCCTCTAGCCTCACACCGAAATCGGGGCGCCGCAGCTAAAAGACCTCAAAGAAATAGGGATGACGATGCGGATAAACGTTCCCATGACAACCTTGCCCTGCAGGACGATCGGTGGGGAGCCCTATTTAGTAGCTCTTGATCGTCACTGAGAACTTCCAGATGTTCGGGCCAACGCGATTCCCGTTGCGATCGGTGTCGTAGTAGATAAAGCACTGGCTCGCTCGCGTCCACGAAGAGTTCATCGTCAGACGCTTGGCGTTGCAAGCATCGAACGTCTTGTAGTCAGTGGGATAGAGATAGGAATATCCAGCCTGGGCCGGCATTGCTGCAACGGTTAGACCTCCAGCAGCAAGCGCCAACGCCGAGGCTGACATAGCGATCCGCGTAAGGGTTTTTCTGATCATGGCTCCACCTCCAGGACGTGACAGTACTAACAGCAGTAGTATAGCCATAGCTTGGATTAAATGATTGGGTTTTCTCACACCTGCCCGATGTCTTGCCGGAGCTAAGCAGCCAAAACGACCACTGTGGGCAGCAGGATATTCGCTAGATCTGCATGCCTTGGGGGGGCAAACCAGAATTGACTGGATGTGGTGCCGTGGAATCGACTTCCGGCAGTCCGCGGCATGATCAGGAGTAACCTCGCCATCCGGCAAACTCGTGATCCAGCGCATCGCGTCGCCATGCTGCAAGTTTCCCTTCGGTACGGCGCTGATGCTGGTTATGCAGCCAGATACCCAAGGAATGTTCCGTTTCAGATGTGTAGGTCCGGTATCGCGGGAACTGGCCGCTTTCTGCAACGAATTGGCGGAGCGCCTCGAAACGCTCGCTCCACCGTTCGTCGAGTTCGCGTTGCCGAGGTCGATATGCCAATCGGGAACGTCTTGCAGAAGCAGGATTTTAGCTGCAGGCAATTGACCGGACTGGAACTCCTTGCGCTGAACTGCAACCCAATGGTGCAAGGAACGTTCACCCCGGTCGCCTGTGCTGCGCGGAAGCCTTTCGTGCTCAGCATGGAAGGCTGCTAATTCGGTAGCCTGACGCCGCCATGTGCTGGAGGGCCTGTTGTTGTTACGTGTGGCCACTGCCGCTTCGTGCTTGGCACGGAAACCGGGTTCATAGTGTTCGCGTCGTCGCAGGTGGTAATGGATGGCGGCAGGACCGCGGTGGCAAAGTTCGGCGATTTCCCGCACCGTGATTCCGGCGAGCAGCAGCTGGTCCCATTCGGGGTGCCTTGAGATGTTCCAGCTGGTCATGGCCTTAAGATACCCTACGCGACGAGCACTGAGGACGGATTCTTGGGATTTGGTGGGGTATTGTAGTCCAGGCTTTCGCATGCCGGTCCCGGCGTGCTTGTATCCTATAGGGGCACCGGTTCTAGTAGGTGCCGTAACCACCGCTAAAAGCGAATGCAGGCTAGCGACACTTACCAAAGTTTTTGAAACTATGCCGGTGCTTGTCTCAATGAATGCTCGATCATTCGTTAAATACCCAAACGGTCCTGGTGGGTTTTAGAGAGGACATGCATCAATTCAGCATCTGATGGTTGTTATTCTGTTTAGTAGGAAATGATTTCACACAGGATCGCTGTTCTCGTTGAGAATTTAAGTTCGATTAATTTCGAATGGTGCTCTGAGGGTATTATCGCCTGAGCTGCATGGAGGTTAAAGCCTAAGATGACACGCATTGCGAAAGATACACAGGTATTTAACGGTGCTCAGATATTCACCGATTCGGCTGAACGGGCTATTTCTTACCTTAAAATGCATACTCCGCTGACAGATTGGTCAGTTTCTCGCGTAATCGATGGAGAGCAGATCCACTTGCACGTGCAGCCGGATCAGTTGCTCAAAACTGGTCAACGTGTTGAGTGGGAGGAATCTTTATGCAGTCGAATGGCCAATGGTGCTGCTCATATTGTGGAAAATACGCAGGAAGATCCTGACTATTCGTGTATGCGATTATCAGCCGAGGTGGGAGCCTATGCCGGGTACACCATCAATGATGACCGGGGTGAGATGTTTGGTGTCCTGTGCGGGGTGCGCACCGATCCGCTCACTGAGGGGGAGAAAATTGATGAAGAACTCGTTGCCCTCATCAGTTCACTTCTATCTGCCCAATTGAAGTTAGCAAGAGTAGCTGATAGAGAACGGAGAAATAGTGAGCTATCCGATGCCTTGGCGCAAACAGATGCTTTGACTGGTCTGTTAAATCGACGCGGCTGGGATAAGATCACCAGGGATGCGCAAGAACGTCTCGACGCTTTTGGCGATTCCGTCTCGGTTGCTGTGATAGACCTCAATGGGCTTAAGCAGGTCAATGACAGCCAAGGTCATGCAGCTGGAGATTTATTGTTGCAGCGCACTGGTGAGATCCTGAGAGGTAAAAGCACTGAGTCCTGCCGCGTCGCTCGATATGGGGGTGATGAGTTCATGATTTTGGCCAACGGAGTAGCTCCATCCCAGACAGAGGCTTATTTCTCAGTATTCAAAGAGTCCTTGGAAGAGGCAGGGATTCCTGCAGCCATAGGATTCTATTCAGCTCAGCCAGGCAGTACCAACATTGATCAGTGCATTGCCGCGGCTGATGCTTTAATGTATCAGCAGAAATATCAGAGTCGCGTTCGTGCCAGAAAAAACAGCTAACAGACTGTCCTTGCTATTTTGCTGATCTTATCTACCTCTGCAACCGCTTCTTTGGACGGAATTCGTTCGCCGATAACCTCCGTTATGTAAAGTTAAGGCTGTTGTATTGTCAGAACATGCGAACTCACTACGCGAGAGAATGCGCTGGTTACCCAGATGTTGAGTTCCTTTGATGCATCGCATTCTTGGTTGACGAAACGACGAGTTCAGCTAATTCGTAGGCTGTAGAAAAATATAGATCTGCAAACTCGCGTTCGGGAGGAGTGCTATTTCGGAACTGCGAATTGTAGATCCGCATTAGCCGTTGAGCTGCGTTGGCCATATCTTCGTTGAAAACTCCAAGAGCTTCTAATTCAAGTACAGCTTTGCTGTAAAGATCTTTACCGGGAAATCTACTATTAATGGGGTTGTGCCCTAATGCCGTAGCGCAATCAATGACTGTCTGGAGGTAAGCGATGAAGGTCCAGCTAATTATACGTTCGGTCGCCGATTCCGGAGATGAATGTATTTTTTCGACGGATTTAAAATGCTCTTCAAAATCTGAAACGAGATGAGCTTGCGCTTCTCGTAGTTCTGCATCTTGTATGGCATCTAACTGGAGGCCAGAGGCATGCTCCTCAGCTCTTTGCACTTCCTCTTGCGCTTTATTTAGGTCTACACGAACCTTTACTCCGAGAGCATCTAATTCGCCGTTGCTAAGGCGACTGAGAATTCCTTTCAAATTAACGCGAAATAAGAAAACTATGGTTATAGCCGTAACTGGCCAAACCAATACCTTCATATACTCGAGAATGAGAAATGCAATTTCCATGAGGCTCCTTTTGGCGAATCTCCAAAGGCTGCGAAACTATAGTTGATACTTCTATTCCAAAGCCTAAGTCAAGATACAAAACAAATATCTTAAATCAGCCTAAAAAATTTAATAATCACCGGATGATACGAAAAAGCTGCAGGATCTAAAAAATTTAATTTGGTCGCCTTGGGACCCGTTCGCATCCTATGCTCGTGATGGTCACTCGCTGCGTATTTGTCCCGGCTTCGTAACTAGAGAAAAAATTGTGAAAGGATCTAAACCATGAGTCCAACTATAGTTGAAGAGTACTGGTCCGGTGTCGCTCGTCAGTTACAAGTCGAAGCAGATACTTTCAGCCGTTTGGTCGCTCACAATGCCGAAAGTGGAAGAGCAAACGAATTAGCATTAGGCGCATTGGTGGAAAGCCTCCTTCCATCGCATGTTCGAGTCGGAACAGGGATCGTCATTGATAGCCACGGTGGTCGTTCTAAGCAGATGGACTTGGTTGTTTACGATCGAACTACTCAGCCTCAAATTCTTGCGCAATCGACACAACTCTTGTTTCCGGTCGAAACTGTACACGTGGTGGTTGAAGTAAAATCTTCGGTTTCGGAGCGAGACATCGATGATGCCTATGAGAAATTCTCAAGTTTACAAGCGCTTCAGCCTATTAACGGATTTGAGGTTCCAGCTTCAGCCTTCTTTGGGTACATCGCGACTGGGTCGCCAGTTTCATCAGTCCGTCAAATCAACGGTTTAGGGGACAGCGGAAGGCCGTCGCTTGCATGTATTCTCAATCCGGGAATAGCGCCGTCCGCGGGGCCCAACTCCCCTGTAGGCTTGGTCCCACTTCATGAGCATGACGATACTGGCGCCCGCATCTCAGGTGCCTGGGTAAGCACAGACAGCGGAGAAAAGACGGTCGTTCATGCGGGGAACGTTCATCCAGTCTCACGTTTCGAATTACGAGGTGAAAAGTACCTGTTCGAGCCGGGACGTGCATTATTACTTTTTGCAGAATCGCTTTCTTCAGTCGTTGCGACGCGGCTAGGGTATCCAAACAGTTGGTTAAGTGCTTATTTGACAGATATTGCTCGGGAAACCTTCATTCCTAAGGAATCTGGACTCCCAGTAGTTCACTGATAAAATCTTCCACACGCATCGCCTCTAACAGTAGATTCGAAGCCGCCGGGCCTTGCGCTGAAACCAGCGGCGAATCGACCCATTGATCCGTCACCACCACAACATTTTTCATTCCGAATTTGTCACGTGCATGCAGAGCAAGTGCCAATGTTTCTGCTTGTGGATTTTCTTCTGTGTCCGTAGGATCAAAAATTTCCACACATTTTTCCAAAACTTCGTCAAGGTAGTGATAATCAGGAGAAGTAAAAACGAAGTTGGCGGCAGCCATCTTGATCCAGCTCACTACGATAGCGTCGTCTTCATATGCCACAATCTGTTTAACGCTCAGGTTTGAGCACAGTAGATCCCCTGAACCTACAAGGGTAGTCATAGACGCTAAGACTTGTCTGAATTCTTGCTCATCGTTACAGCAATTTTCTACGACGACCATGGCTGAGGCGTCAATAATGAAAAGCGGCATAGCTACTGATCACCCGCTAATAGAGATCGCACCGCTTGCAACTCGCTGGAATTTACATTCAAATACCGGCGTGTATCGAATTCACTGAGTGAATCATGATCGTACAAATTTAGAACGGACCGTGTGAAAGTTCTTCCAAAGTAATCTAGCCGTATTTCAGGCGTCCGGCGGCCCCCGTTCGGATTGAATCCTGCACGTTCTTGCATATCGTCAGTGCCACTGAAGACGACATCAACTACATTTTGATCTGCCAGGCCTAGTTCTTTTAAGCGTAAAGCAACGGATTTCCAACTAGCTTTGAATCGGCCAGATGTAAGGCGGACGCGATCTCGATAATTATCGGTAGTGACTCTATTCCATTGCTTATAACTGAAATACTCTAGAACCTCCTGTTCGGGAAGCAGAAACGCCGATGCAAACCGATCACACCATCTTTCTTCTGCCGTGTCTTCAAAATGACAGACTGAGCCGGACCCCTTAGCTAGGTGCCCGAGCTCGTGGAGAAGAGTGAAAGACTTGAGGGCAGCGTTGCTGTATGCAGAATTAATTGCGATCAGAGGCGCGACTTTGTCAGTAAGCGAGAAGCCGCGACAGTTCCCTTCACCCATATCAAGATAAACAACAACAATATCTAGTGACTCAATTCGACGCCGAAGCGATTTGAATGTAGCACTTTTAGAAGTTGTAGCGATTTGATCTCGTCGGGTATCCCAACCCAAAAACTCTCGCATGATGGCGGCATAGTTATTGGGGTTCGAAGTGATCCGCGGTAGCGACACGGCATCTTCGTTGTGGGTCTCTAACCCTGCACGAGCAATGCGTTGTAGCCGAGATGCTCGGCGTATTGCGTTAAGCTCTTGAGTTGGATCCAGGCTAGATCCGTCAATTGCGGACCTAAACCGAGCTACAGCCGGAGACTCCTCAGGAGGTTTACTCAGGAAAAAAAACTGTAGAGACCGGCCCAGCAATCTTCCGATTTTCTGGACATCGCCTTTAGTCGGTTCAGTGTCGCCAGAAATCCAGGATTGGACTATTTCTAGTTCGCGTCCCGTTGCTATGCAGACTCGTTCGAGAGAGACATCAGCGTTGTCTATTGCCCAAGATAGTATTTGGGGATTGATTGCCAGCTTGGCCATTACAGAAATCTAACACATGGTGTTAAACCATTCCGTCATTGGGCCCCGAGTCTTCAGCGAACAGCGCATACATCTTTTTATGACTTGCAATCCAAAGCGTGTAAAAGGCACAGGGGTCGCAAAATCGTCCGTTTGTGACACACCATCCTGTCATCTGGGCGGAAAATCTTCGAGAGTTGAAAACTCAACGGATTTCTAGTGCCACTTCGTCGCAAAACTCAGTCTCACAAACTATGCATCGAAACTATGACCGCGAGACGAGTATTGATACATTTCAAACCATGGGATACCTCCTCGGATACGCCAGAGTCTCCACAGGTAACCAAGACGCGCAACTTCAGCTCGGCGCACTCACCAAAGCCGGTTGTTATCGCATTTTCACCGACACCGCTTCCGGCGCCCTCAAATCTCGGCCCGAGCTAGATTAGCTCGTGGAAGGCCGGATGTAGCAGATATAGCTTGCGGCAAGATGTGGCCACCGCACTTGGCAATAGAAATATGAGGTACTCCTTTATGCGAAGAGACCGGGCTTCCACACCTATGGCATTGGTCATAGCAATGAAAAATGTCAGGGCCATGCAAGCGGCACTTGCACCGTCGAAGGCTATTGTTCAACATGACATCTTGGCGACGCACCGTGCTCTGCTGGAAGAAATCAATCTCAGCATCATGGGGCAATAGGGCGACCAGCAAGTCTGGATTGGCGGAGGGACACCAAGCCCTCATGCAGCCCAGTTCATTCCCCCGCATCATGAGCGAGTTGCCGAACTCATGGACGACTTGGTTAAGTTCGCCAATCGTGTCGATCTTCCAATCCTCGTGCAGACAGCAATCGCTCATGCCCAGTTCGAGACGATTCACTCGTTTCCTGACGGCAACGGCAGGGTTGGCCGGGCGCTGATCCAGGCAATACTGCGCGGTACGCAATTGACGCGCAGTGTCACCGAGCCGGTCTCTGCCGGCTTGCTCCACGACACCACCAGCTACTTCAACGCACTGGATTCTTACCGTTCCGGAGACATCGCGCCGATAGCAGCAGCAGCAGCCAACGCTTCTTTCGCGGCGATCAGCAATCGCCGGCTTCTGGTAAACGATCTTGACACTGCCCAGAAGCAATGGCGAGAACAGGTCAAAGAACGACGGGATTCGGCAGCGAATCGGAGAGTGAGCATCCTGCTTCGCCAACCAGTCATCGACAGCTCATCCGCTGCCGCAGAACTTGGGATCACGACCGTCAATGTGCAGATTGCTATCAACCACCTGGTTGATGCCGGGATCCTCGTGCAAATCACGAACAGGAAACGCAATCGCATTTGGGTAACCAAGGATGTTGTGAGGGGACTAGACGAATTCGTGGCCAGAGCTAAAAGGCGCCGGTAGAGGAAGAGATTGAGCATCCACGCCGGCAGTTCAGTTTCATCGATTTCAGGGCTACTGGCGGCATCAAGCGGCAGTTTTCGCTTCCCCGAGACTTGCAGGAACCACGACGCGAATTTGCACCGTATTCGTTTGAACTAGTGAAGTCCCCGAACTGTCGAGTCCAGAACGTAGTATCGATTCCATGAGTGATGTGCTTTCCCGGTTTGGTGCGGCCACCCGCAAGTGGTTCACCGACGTCTTTTCAGCGCCCACGGTGGCGCAGAGCGGCGCCTGGGAATCCATCTCCGACGGGAAGCACACCCTGGTCATCGCTCCCACCGGTTCTGGCAAGACCCTGGCCGCGTTCCTCTGGGCCCTGGACCGGCTGCATCATGCGGAACTCGACGCGCCAGCGCTGCCCGGAATGGAATCCGATGCGGACCACCCGGCAGGCACCGGAACCAAAGTCCTCTATATCTCCCCGCTGAAAGCCCTGGGCGTGGACGTGGAGCGCAACCTGCGCTCCCCGCTGACCGGCATCCGCTCCACCGCACACGAAATGGGGCTCTCCCAGCCATCGGTCACCGTGGGCGTACGTTCCGGAGACACCCCGGCCAATGACCGGCGCAAACTGCTCAAGGACCCACCCGACATCCTGATCACCACGCCCGAGTCGCTGTACCTGATGCTCACCAGCCAGGCCCGCAAAACCTTGGACCAGGTGCATACCGTCATCATCGACGAGGTCCACGCCATCGCCAATACCAAGCGCGGCACCCACCTGGCCCTGTCCCTGGAGCGGCTCGACGCGATGCTTGCTGCCCCGGCCCAGCGCATCGGGCTCTCGGCCACGGTGGAACCGCCCGAAGAAGTCGCCCGGTTCCTTGCAGGCTCGGCACCGGTGAATATCGTGCGCCCGAAATCCACCAAGAAGTGGGAGCTCGCGGTGCGGGTCCCGGTCGAGGACATGACCGACTTGCCGTCGGCGGCCGGCGCCCACGACCTGGGACCCGGTTCCTCCCCGGCGGCCTCGGCCAGCATCTGGCCGCACGTGGAAAACCAGCTGGTGGATCTGGTGCTGGAGAACCGCTCCACGATCATCTTCGCCAACTCCCGTCGCTTGGCCGAACGCCTGACCGGGCGGCTGAACGATATCTATGCCGAACGCGAGGGGTTCAGTGCCGAGGATACTTCCACATCCACCCCGGCAGTGCTGATGGCCCAGGCCGGGTCCACCGCCGCTTCTAACCTAGAGGCGCCGCTGCTGGCCCGGGCCCACCACGGCTCTGTCTCCAAGGATGCCCGCGCCCAAATTGAAGAAGACCTGAAGCTGGGCAAGCTGCGCGCCGTGGTGGCCACCAGCTCGCTGGAACTGGGCATCGACATGGGCCTGGTGGACCTGGTGATCCAGGTCGAATCACCCAATTCGGTCTCTTCCGGGCTGCAGCGCGTGGGCCGTGCCGGTCACCAGGTCGGCTCGGTCTCCCAGGGCATCTTCTTCCCCAAGCACCGCGCGGACCTGCTCTCTACCGCACTGGTGGTCACCCGCATGCGTGAAGGCAATATCGAGAAAATGGTCATCCCGGCCAACCCGCTCGATGTCCTGGCCCAGCAGACCCTGGCCGCGGTGGCCATGGAGGACCTTGAGGTCGAAGCCTGGTACGACACCGTGCGCAGGGCCGCGCCCTACCAGCAGCTGCCGCGCAGCGTGTACCTGGCGACCCTGGACATGATGGCGGGCAAATACCCGTCGGACGAGTTCGCCACCCTCAAGCCGCGGCTGATCTGGGACCGCGATGCCGGAGTGCTCAGCGCCCGCCCCGGCGCCCAGCGCCTCGCGGTGATTTCCGGTGGCACCATCCCGGACCGCGGGCTGTTCGGCGTCTTCCTTGCGGGATCCGAGGATGACAAGGCCCCCAAGCGGGTGGGCGAGCTCGACGAGGAAATGGTCTACGAGTCCCGCGTGGGCGACGTGTTCGCGCTGGGCGCCACCAGCTGGCGCATCGAGGACATCACCCACGACAGGGTGCTGGTCACCCCGGCCTTCGGCCAGCCCGGCAAGCTGCCCTTCTGGCACGGCGACGGGCTGGGCCGCCCGGTGGAACTCGGAGCGGCGTTGGGCGAATTCACTACCGGGCTGCTGGCCGGCGAGCGCAGCGCCTCCGCCGCCGCGCTGCGCGAGCACGGGCTGGATCCCTTCGCGGCCGAGAACCTGCTGAACTACCTGGGCGAGCAGCGCCAGGCCACCGGGCAGGTGCCCAACCACCAGAACTTCGTAGTGGAACGCTTCCACGATGAGCTGGGCGACTGGCGGGTCATCCTGCATTCGCCCTTCGGCCTGGCGGTGCACGCCCCATGGGCGCTGGCCATCGGGGCGCGCGTGCGCGAACGCTGGGGCCTGGACGCCTCTGCGATGGCCGCGGATGACGGTATCGTGCTGCGCATCCCGGCCATGGATGATGAGCCGCCGGGTGCCGACCTCTTCGCCTTCGAGGCCGATGAGATCGTGGACGTGGTCACCTCGCAGGTGGCCAACTCGGCGCTGTTCGCCGCGCGATTCCGCGAATGCGCGGCCCGCGCCCTGCTGCTGCCGAGGATCAACCCGACCAAGCGCACCCCGCTGTGGCAGCAGCGCCAGCGGGCCAGCCAGCTGCTGGACGTGGCCCGCAACTACCCGGATTTCCCGATCATCCTGGAGACCGTACGTGAGTGCCTGAACGACGTCTACGACCTGCCGGCCCTGACCGAGATCCTGGGCCAGGTCTCCTCCCGCGCCATCCGGCTGGTGGAAGTCACCACCGAGCTTCCCTCGCCCTTCGCCCAATCGTTGCTCTTCGGCTACGTGGCCCAGTTCCTCTATGAGACCGACGCCCCGCTGGCCGAACGCCGCGCCACCGCGCTGAGCCTGGACCCGGTCCTGCTCGGCGAACTGCTGGGCCGCAACGATGTGCGCGAGATCCTCGACCCGCAGGTCATTTCCACCCTTGAACAGCAGCTGCAGCACCTGGCGCCGAACCGCCGGCTATCCGGGATGGAGGGCGCCGCGGACCTGCTGCGCCTGCTCGGCCCGCTGAGTGCAGAGCAACTGGCTCAGCGCCTGCGCTCAACGGAGGATGAGCAGGAAGCCCTGAATGCCGAGACCGCCCGGGCCCATGCCGAATCCCTCGTGGCCACCCGCCGCGCCTTCACCCTGCGGGTCGCCGGGCAGCTGGCCTATGCGGCCATCGAGGACGCGGGCAAGCTGCGCGATGCCCTGGGCACCCCGCTGCCCACCGGCATCCCCACCGCCTTCCTCGAACCGGCGGCCCAGCCAATTGAGGACCTGGTGTCCCGCTTCGCCCGCACCCACGCCCCGTTCACGCTCTCCGAGCTGTCCGCCGCACTCGGCCTGGGCGTCGCGGTGCTGCGCCCGGTGCTCGACCAGCTGGTGGCGGCCGGCCGCCTGTCGCTGGGCGCGTTCCGTCCGGTGGAGCTGATCCCGCCTGGAATCAGCGGGGATGAATACTGCGATGTTTCGGTGCTGCGCACCATCCGCACCCGTTCGCTGGCCGCGTTGCGCGCCGAGGTGGAGCCGGTGGACCAGCCAACGTTCGGACGTTTCCTGCCCGCCTGGCAGCAGGTGGGCTCCCGGCTGGAAGGCAGCGACGGGCTCTACGAGGTGCTGACCCAGCTGGCAGGGGTTGAAGTTCCTGCCTCGGCGCTGGAATCATTCATCCTGCCCGCCAGGTTGCACGGCTACCAGGCATCGTGGCTCGATGAGCTGACCAGCAGCGGGGACGTGCTGATCTGCGGGGCCGGGGCCGCCGGCGGCAAGGACGGCTGGCTTTCGTTGCACACCGCAGAGTTCGCCTCCCTGAGCCTGCCAGCCCCTGACATGTCCCAGCTGGATTCGCTGGCCCGCCGGGTGCTTGATTCCTTCGACGCTACCGGGGCCTACTTCGTGCAGGAACTCGCCGCCCGGCTGCACTCGGAAGAGGGGCTGCCGCCCACCGAGCAGGAGATCACCGAGGCCTGCTGGCAGCTGTTCTGGGCGGGGTTCATCTCCCCCGACACCCTCGCTCCGGTGCGCGGCTACCTGGCTGGCGGCACCACCGCGCACAAGATCGCCAAGCCGGCGCCGCGTGCCCGTGCCGCCCGGCTGAATCGGCTCTCCGGGCTTACCCGGCTAGCCCGGGAACAGGCGGCCGGACAGCTGGCACGCAACACCCGCGGCTCGGCCCGCTGGTCGCTGCTGCCCGCCCCTGCGCTGGACCCGACCATCGCAGCGCATGCAACCGCGGAAATCATGCTTGAACGCTACGGGGTGCTCACCCGCGGTTCGGTGGCCGCCGAATCCGTGCCCGGCGGCTTCGGCCAGCTCTACCGGGTGCTGTCCAAGCTGGAAGAGGCGGGCCATGCCCGCCGCGGCTACTTCATCGAAAAGCTCGGCGCCGCGCAGTTCTCCACCGCCAACACCATCGACCGGCTGCGCACCTTCACCCTGCCCGATGACCCGCAGCGCCAGCCGCAGGCTGTGGTGCTCGCCTCCACGGACCCGGCCAACCCCTACGGCGCGGCCCTGCCGTGGCCGGCCACGCAGACCGGGCACCGCCCGGGGCGCAAGGCCGGGGCGATCGTGGGTCTGCTGGACGGAGAATTGGCGCTCTACCTGGAGCGCGGCGGGCGCACCGTGCTCGCTTTCGGCGAGCCAAGCGAAGAGTCATGGCGGCTGCTGGCAGGAAATCTGGTGGCCGTGCTGCGCACCGCGACAGTGGACAAGCTGGCCATTGCCACGGTCAACGGCGAGCCGGTCCTTGAGCACCCCCTCGCCCACGCGCTGCTGGCGGCCGGATTCTATTCCACCCCGCAGGGGATCCGCTTCCGGCGCTAAGCCGCAGCGCAGGCAAGCACCGGCGCTACTTGCGCGCCCTGCCCCAGATCCAGGCAGCATTGGTGACCTCGAAGAGAACCTGCCCATCGCAGCCGAGCGAGCCATGCAGAGTCACCAGGGCCCGGTCCTCGCGCTTGAACTGGATATCGGTGATTTCCAGTTGCCCGTGCAGTTCCATGCCGGGACGCACCGGAGCATGGAACTGGATATTCTCCATCGCCCTTCCGGCCACCACCCACCAGTGCCGGTAGGCTCCCAGCACTGCCAGGCGCTGGAAAATCGCCAACGAGTGGATGCCGCTGGCGATAATGCCGCCGAAGTGACCCTGCTGCGCAAACTCCTCGTCGATGTGGAACCGCTGCGGATCCCACTGCATGGCGAACGCGTGCAGATCCTCGTCGGTCATCTTGTACGAGCCCAAACCAACTATGTCCCCGACTGCCAAGTCCTCGGCATAGATGGTCGGTTCGGTCGGCTCGATCTGTTCTGTTGCTGCAATGCCCATGCGCCCAGCGTAGGCCACGGCCGCGACGAACTGCGCTTCGTCACGGCTGCACCTTACGATGGGTTCCTGGATTGATTCTAGGGAGGACGCATGCCAGAAGGAGATTCCGTCTATCGGGCCACCGCCCGGCTGCACCGCGCGCTGGCCGGAAAAACCATCGTTCGCTCGGACTTCCGGGTTCCGTCGCTGTCCACCGTGGACCTGGCCGGGTACATGGTGTCCGAAGTCGTCCCGCGCGGCAAGCACCTGCTGGTGCGCCTGCATCCGCCCACGGACCCAGACCCTGCCTTCAACCATCCTCCCCTGACCCTGCATTCGCACCTGCTGATGGAGGGCCGCTGGGACCTCTACGGCTCCGGCGACCGTTTCAAGCGCCCCGCCCACACTGCCCGTGTGGTGCTGCAATTCACCGGGATCACCGCGGTCGGATTCGACATCGCCCAGGTCAAGCTCGTGCCCACCGCCGACGAGCAGGAACTTGTTGGCCATCTGGGCCCGGACCTGCTCGGCACGGATTGGGATGCGCAGCAGGCGGCCGCGAACTTCCGCGCGCAGCCGCAGCGCGGCATCGGCGAGGCGCTGCTGGACCAACGGCTGATGGCCGGGGTCGGCAACATCTACCGCAGCGAGGTCCTGTTCCTCACCCGGCTGCATCCGCTCACTCTGGTGGGGCAGGTGGTGGGCCTGGAGAAAGCCATCGAGATGTCCCGGCGCCTGCTGGAGGTCAACAAGGACCGGCCGCGCCGGGTCACCACCGGCCTGGCGCGCACCCGCGAGCCCTATTGGGTGTATGGACGCGCCGGCAAGCCCTGCTTGCGCTGCGGCACCACCATCCAGGTCTTGAAGATCGCCGCCGAGGACTCGGGGCTGGAACGCGACTGCTACCTCTGCCCGTCCTGCCAGCCGGCACCGCGCAGCTGAGGCCGCGGATCAGCGTGCTCCCGGCAAAGATGGGAGAATATCCCATATGGCTATGGAATCCCCGCTTCCCGTTCGCAACGGCGTCAATGCAACTCGGCTTCGACTCCCGCGGACCGGTTCATGGGCAACTGTCGCCGATTATCTGCTCGAACGCTTTGGCCATGTCGATCCCGAGGGCATTCTGCGCCGCTTCGATGAGCAGCAAATCGTTGGCCTGGGCGGCACTCCGCTCACCCGCCAGACTCCCCTGGGCGAGCATGAATTCATTTGGTACTACCGCTCCTTGCCGGAAGAAACCCCGATCCCCTTCGAGGCCAGAATCCTGCACCAGGACGAGCACCTGCTGGTCGTGGACAAGCCGCACTTCCTCCCCACCACACCCGGTGGACGCTTCATCCAGGAATCCGCGCTGGTGCGCTTGCGCAACCAGACCGGCATCGACGACCTGGTGCCGATGCACCGGCTGGACCGCGCCACCGCCGGCGTCATTCTTTTCGCGGTGAATCCGCAGACTCGGGGCGCCTACCAGATGCTTTTCGAGCGCCGGGAGATTGCCAAGCGCTACAAGGCGGTCGTCGCCCTGCAGCCCGGTGAAGGACTGGAAACCGGACGCGTGCTGCAGCCCAACGGCGGGCATTCCCAGGTCAAGACTGAATCCGAACTGCGCGATCTGCTGCAGCGCACGCCGCTCGTTTTCGAAAACCGGATGTCCAAGGTCAAGGGCCAGCTGCGTTCAATTGTGGAAGAAGGCGAGCCGAATGCCCAGACCCTGATCAAGGTCGAGACCATTGGAACCAGCCATGGTTTCCATTCCGGGACCGAGGTTGCCTTGATGGATCTGGAACCGCATTCGGGCAAGACCCATCAGCTGCGGATCCACTTGGCTTCCCTGGGCCTGGGCATCATCAATGATGCGTTCTATCCCCGGCTGTGGGATCTGGCTCCTGATGACTACCGGCGCCCGCTGCAGCTGCTGGCGCACACCATTTCCTTCACCGATCCGTTGACCGGCGCCGAACGCAGCTTCAGCAGTGAGCAACGGCTGGCGGAAGCCCCTTCAGCTCAATAACCCCTTCTCATGTGGGAGGAACTGGCCTAAGCTGGTGCCCAATATCCCGTGACACATAAGGATGAAGGCAAGATGGCCGAACACGAGTCGACCCCGCAACTTGATTCCCTCGTGGCCTCGGCCCGTTCCGCCATGGCATCGGCCAGCGAACGGACCTCCTTCGAGTTGCCCTATGCACCGCCGGATCATCGCCCCAACCCTGTGGTGGAGCCCTTCGACAAGATACGCGGATATCTGCTGGGCGCTTCGGGCCTGCTGCTGTTGCTGACCACGTTGGCGTTGTCTTCCGGTTTGCATGGACGAGCCCAAGCCAGCTTGCTGGATACCAGCCTGGTGCACTCGGTGCTGTGGCCGGCACTTGCCATCGCGCTGGTCCTCAGCGCAGCGTTCTCGCTGCGCAGCGACCAGCTGTCGGCCCGGCGCCAGCGGATCATTTCCATCTACTCGATCCCGGCAACAGCGTTGATGGCGTGCGCCATCACCCTGGCGTCCGGCTTCATGCCCGTCGGCGCTGCCATCCTGGCGACCATCGCTTCGCTGCTCTCCCTGTACGGCGTACTGCAGCTGAACAAGAATACTGCGCGCAACCGCTTGGAGCGTTGGGCCACCGACGCCCCGATCAGCTTCTTTGCAGGTGCCAGCATGGTTTACGCCCTGCAGCTGTGGTTTGCCGCCGCCGGATGGCATGACGGCGAGCACGGAATCCAGGCCGCCCTGATAACGGCCGGAATCTCGGTGGCCGCCGGCGCTTTCGCCCATTCAGAGCGCGGCCGCCATGCGCTGGCCAGCGGCTACGGAATCTGCATGATTGCTGCCGCCATCCAGGGCTGGCTGAAAGATTCAGCGCCGCTGTGGGTCTGCGCGGTCTGGATCTTCATGGCCCTGCTGGTGTTCCTGATGGCCGAGAACCGCCGGTTCCAAATCAGCCATGCCGAGCACCGTGCACAGCGCGGCAAAACCGTAGAATTCTAGGTTCTGCCACGCCCGCCACAAATGCTTAACGCGGTGCCATGCGGATGGCGCCATCAAGGCGAATTGTTTCGCCGTTGAGCATCGGATTGGCCACGATATGCTCCACCAAGGCCGCGTATTCTTCCGGACGTCCCAGGCGCGATGGATGCGGCACCTGGGCACCGAGCGAGTCCTGGGCTGCCTGCGGCAATCCTGCCATCATCGGCGTATGGAAAATGCCCGGCGCGATTGTCATGACGCGGATCTGGTGGCTTGCCAGCTCGCGAGCCAGGGGAAGGGTCATCGCGGCTACGGCTCCCTTGGACGCCGCGTAGGCGGGCTGTCCGATCTGCCCGTCAAACGCGGCCACCGACGCGGTGTTGATGATGACGCCGCGTTCGGTGGTTCCCTGCTCGTCGTTCAGCGCTTCGCTATGCGCCATGGCTTCTGCGGCCAGGCGGATCACGTTGAAGGTGCCGTTGACATTGATGTCCAGCACCTTGGCGAAGCGTTCCAGCGGCAGCACCCCGTCACGGCCCAGCACCTTTCCCGGGGTGGCAACACCGGCGCAATTGACCAGCACGCGCAGGGTGCCCAGTTCCTTGGCACGTTCGATGCCGGCGGCCACCTGCTGCGCGTCGGTGACATCGGCCGGCACGAAACGGACATTCGTCCCGATCTCAGCCGCGATTTCATCGCCGTCCTCGCGCGGCAGGTCGAGCACCACCACGTGCTTGGCCCGGGCGGCCAGCATGTGCGCCGTGGCGCGCCCCAATCCCGACAGGCCTCCGGTGACGAGTGCGACTGAATCCTGCAACTGCATGCTTGCTCCTTCGTAGACAGTGAACCTGTGATCTACATTACTGGCCAGTTACGTCCAGGCGAAGAAGCTTGCCAGCAGGCATGGAAAAACCGCTGGATCCCATGATGGGATCCAGCGGCTCTCGTACGCTTCTGCTGTCTAGTGGCTCGGAACCTTTGCAGGTTCGGCTTCAGCGGCAACGGACTTGTTCTTCCCGCCGAGCAGGAAGCCGATGACCACGATGCCCACGCTGCAGGCGGCACCAACAAGGAAGCCGGGCTGGAAGCCTTCAACCGAAGCGGTCAGCGGGTCGATGCCGTCCGCGATCTTCGAGGCGGTGGCCGCGGCGACAACGCCAACGAGCAGCGCGGTGCCCATGGCGCCAGCCAACTGCTGCAAGGTCGACAGCAGGGCCGAACCATGCGAGTGCAGGCTGTGCGGCAACGGGTTCAGCGCAGTGGTGAACGCCGGGGTGAAGATGAAGGCCAGGCCCAAGCTCATCACCAGGTGCATGACAACCAACAGCCAAATCGGGGTATTCGCGTTCAGGATCATGGCGTAACCAAGCAGGGACACCAGAAGCACCACGGCGCCGGGAACGATCAGCGGACGGGCGCCGACCTTGTCGTAGAGCTTGCCGACCATCGGTGCCAGGATGCCCATCAGCAGTCCGCCCGGAAGCATGATCAGGCCGGTGGTCAGGGTCTCAATGCCCAGCACGCTGGTGAAGAACATCGGCAGCAGGATAATCACGCCGAACAGCGAGATCATCGAGAACATCATCAGCACCAGCGAAAGGGTGAAATCCTTGTAGTTCAGCGGACGCAAATCCAGCAGCGCCTTGTCCTCCTTCTGCAGGTTCAGCTGCAGGAAGACGAAGGCGACCAGGCACAGGACCGCGCCGACCAGGATGCCCAGGTTCAGCGGGGTGATTCCTGCCGAGAGGCCGCTCAGTCCGTAGACCAGGCCGCCGAATCCAGGGATCGCCAGGATCAAGGAAGGAATGGACAGCGGAGCCGAGGCGCCGTCGACGTCCTTGGACAGCCGCGGGGTACCGATCAGCAGGGCTGCTACCGCAATCGGGATGATCACGATGAACATGAAGCGCCACGAGAGGAACTGCAGGATCAGGCCGGAGAGCGTCGGGCCGATGGCCGGAGCTACGGAAATCACGATGGAGACGTTGCCCATCAGCACGCCGCGGCGCTCGGCCGGGACCAGATGCAAAATGGTGGTCATCAGCAGCGGCATCATGATGGCGGTGCCGCTGGCCTGGATGACACGGGCCAGCAGCAGGACGCCCAGACCCGGCGCGAGTGCAGCCAGCAGGGTGCCGAGGGTGAATAGGCCCATCGCCAAGACGAAGACATTGCGTATGCTCAGCCGCTGCAGCAAGAAGCCGGTCATCGGAATGACCACGGCCATGGTCAGCATGAAGATGGTTGACAGCCACTGGATTGCGTCAGCGGTGACATTGAATTCAACCATGAGCACAGGCAGAGCCACGTTCATGATGGTTTCGTTCAGGATGACCACGAAGCTGGAAACAATCAGCACCGCAATCGTGGTGAAATTCTGTTTGCTCAGTCGTTCTGGAGCGTTCGTCACGGCAGGAATCTGCTTCCACGAGGATTCGGAAAAAGGAAATGCCATTTGATGCCTGCAGCTGTTCGCCGGACTAGAAATTCAAATAGCTCTACCGATTTTATCGCTTGGGAATGCGGCGCACTAGGGTTGCGGGAAATCCGCATCAGTGAGTTCGGCAACACAGATCCAGCTTCATGGAATGTCGAGGGTTTGTGTACCAAGATAGAACCATGAACGTGCGCACACCTGACCCATACCCTGGATGGCTCTCCGAGGAAGACCTCTACGAGGCACGCCAGCGCCTGCCGATGCTCTACGTCGAGGCGATTCCCGTGCGCCTGGATCCGCTGGGCTATGTCAACGAGGTGGGCCTGCTGCTGACCGGCGATGACGATGGCCGCATGCTGCGCACCTTCGTTTCGGGCCGGGTGATGTACCGCGAGACCATTCGCGCAGCGTTGATCCGCCACATCGAAAAGGATCTGGGCACCATGGTGCTGCCGCAGCTTCCGGCCTCACCGGTGCCATTCACCGTTGCCGAGTACTTCCCGGCGCCGAGCGAAACCGGCCTGACCGATGATCGCCAGCACGCAGTGTCCATGTGCTACATCGTGCCGGTCCGCGGCGAGACCAGCCCGCGCTCCGACGCCTTGGAACTGACCTGGCTTTCGCCAACCGAAGCGCTCAGCTCGGATATCCAGGGCGAGTTCGCGGGCGGCCGTGAAAATATTCTCCGTCAGGCATTAGCCCACGTCGGAGTGAATATCTAGTTCTGCTTTCCGCCCTTGGGGATGATTCCCTGACGACGCTTGACGATCGATCCGACCCAGCTTCCCAAGAGCACGCCGAGCATGCCCACGATGCAGCCGATCAGTGTTTCGACCACGCGGTCGTACATCACCGAGCCGCTCAGGCCTGTGGCCAGCGAGACGCCTACCAGTGCCATCGGGGTAATGAAGACCTGCGCCAAGAAGTAGTTGCGCATGACCAGCAGCTCGGCCATGAACTGGCAGAAGCCGATGAAGGCAAGCAGGATCCACACCTGCGGATTCAGGAAGATCAAGATCGCCATCAGGATCACCCCCACCAAGGTGCCGAGCATACGGTGCATGCCGCGCCGGATGCGCAGGCTAGTGGTGTGCCCAACCAGGGGAACCACCGCGGCCACCATCGCCCAGTAGTTGTGCCCGGCTTCCAGGTTGTTGCCCAAGGTATTGGCCAGGGCACCGGCGACGCCGGCCGTCAGGATATAGAACAGCCCTTCCCACCAGATGGCTTTGCGGACGTTATCCGACAGCGGCGGCAACGGGGTGCGCTTCCACAGGCTGGTCCACTGCCCGAGCGCCCCGGCAGCGCCGATGGCTATCGACAGCAAGATCGTCAAGCCCGCCACGAGCAGGGCCTCGCCAAAGGGCACGGGCCCAGGAATCGAGGCAATCGCCGCAAAGGCGAAGATGTGGAACAGCGAACCGCCAGGCCGCAACCGCATGAAACCGACCAGCACCGAACAGGCACCGGCAACGAGGGTCGTCGCGCCAACGACTTGCCACTGCTTGATCCCGGGGTCCGAATGGTCGATCCACCAGTGGGAAGCGGCCAGCGCCAAGGCAATCACCGCGAAGAACAAGGCACCGGAACGGACCTGCATCCGCAAGCGGTTCCAGTAGCCATCCACGCGCCCATACACGCCGGTGAAGGCACCGAAAACGGCAAAGACCACCAGGTCCAGCCGGTCAATCGCGAAAAGGGCAAGCAGTGGCGCAAAAACACCTACGCCAGTGCGCAAGCCGATCCAGTGGTCTTTGCGGGCAGGCCCCAGCGTCACCAGCGCCTTGGCGGACTCCTTCAGATTCTGCAGGGCCACATCTTCCTTCCGTCGCGTTGGACACAACACGTATGCCCCATTATTCGCGCTTTGCCTTGTGACACGTTAGGTTTTGGCGCACATTGACCCTGTCGTTTTCCTCACCGCGCGATTAATACGGCAAACTTGTTACGTGCCCGAAAAGAACTTTGACCCCAGTGCCCCGCATGCCCGCCAGAACGAATTCGGCTTTGAAGTCGGAACCCGGCTGACCGCTGAAGACGGTTCCCCGATGCTCGGGCGTACCGGCGTGATCCGTACCCCGCACGGCGAAATCAAGACGCCAGCGTTCATTGCCGTAGGCACCAAAGCCACCGTCAAGGCGGTCACCCCCGTTCAGGTCGAGGAGCTTGGCGCGCAGGCAGTGCTGTCCAATGCCTACCACCTGTACCTGCAGCCGGGGGCGGACATCCTCGATGAGGCCGGTGGCCTGGGCAAGTTCATGGGCTGGGAAGGTCCAACCTTCACCGATTCGGGCGGATTCCAGGTCATGAGCCTGGGTTCGGGCTTCAAGAAGGTCATCGACATGAAGTCGGTGGACCAGTCGGGTCCGGATGATGCTGTGGCTCCGGGCAAGGAACGCCTGGCCAATGTGGATGGGGACGGCGTCTGGTTCAAGTCCCACCTCGACGGCACCAAGCACCGCTTCTCCCCTGAGATCTCCATGGGCGTGCAGCACCAGATCGGCGCGGACATCATGTTCGCCTTCGACGAGCTGACCACCCTGCAGAATTCCCGCGGCTACCAGGTCGAGTCCCTGGAGCGCACCCGGCGCTGGGCCGAGCGCTGCATTGCCGAGCACTTCGCCCTGACAGATTCCCGGGCGGGCAAGGATTACCAGGCGCTGTTCGGAGTCATCCAGGGCGCCCAGTACGAAGACCTGCGCCGCAAGGCCTGCCAGGATCTGGGAGCCATGGCCTTCGACGGCTTCGGCATCGGCGGCGCCTTGGAAAAGGAGAACCTGGGAACCATCGTCGGCTGGTGCGCCGAAGAACTGCCCGAGAACAAGCCACGCCACCTGCTGGGCATTTCCGAGCCGGATGACATCTTCACCGCCATTGAGAACGGCGCTGACACCTTTGACTGCGTCTCGCCCACCCGCGTGGCCCGCAACTCGGCGTTCTATACCCCCTGGGGCCGCTTCAACCTTTCAGGTGCACGCTACAAGCGCGACTTCACCCCACTGGTGGAAGGCTGCGAGTGCTATGCCTGCAGAAACTTCACCCGTGCCTACATCCACCACCTGTACAAGTCCAAGGAACTGCTCAGCCACACGTTGATTTCCATCCACAATGAGCAGTTCACTGTTTCGCTGGTCGAGTCCGCGCGCCAGGCCATCGAAGACGGAACCTTCTTCGAACTGAAGGACAAGGTGCTCTCCAGCTACTACGCTGGCAAGCCCGATCCGCAGGGCCAGCCAGTTACCCAGTAGACGAGGATTCCTAGAACAGCCAAGGCATCGGTTCTGAACGCGCCAGCCAGCGTGTGGAGAACCGATGCCTCGGTCTTTTCTAGGCTGGAATGCCCTGCCCTGCGCGGATCATCGGCAAATGCATGATCCCGTCGTCATCACAGTCTTCCCCAGAACGCTGGAACCCGAACTTGCCATACCAGCCCTCCAGCTGGGTCTGGGCGCTAAGCTGGATCTGAGCGTCCGGGGCGCACAGGTCCACGGCACGTTGCGTGAGTTCCCCGGCAAGGCCGCGGCCGCGGGCCTCCGCTGCCGTCGCAACGCGCCCAATGCGCGGAGCGCAGCTGTCGATATCCATGATTCGAACCGTGCTCAGCACTTTTCCGTCCTCGGCAACAACCAGGTGCACCGTGCCGGCATCCAGATCGCGGCCGTCAATGTCCGGACAGCACGAGCGCTGCTCGGCGATGAAGACGTCGGCCCGCAATTTCAAGATTGAGTAGAACAAATCCATGGACAGCTCATCGGGCTTATAGATGGAAATCATGTCGTTCATCGCACAAGACCATCTACGCCGCTCCTCCCAGTTTCCTGCCGGCAACGTGAATCAGCGAATTTGCGCCGAAGAGCATCGCGGCAACCCACAGCAATGGGGGAATGGGAGTAGCCGGGCTGAGCACCAGGCAGAAGATTGGCGAGAATGTGGCGGCCGCCCGAATAAACGTAGCGGTTTCCATGAAGAGCTGTGTGGCCATGGCCGCGTCATTGGTCGCTCCCCCGAGTACTGCGGACCAATCGCGTTCTGCTCTCCTTGCATGCGCAATGCTGGCAGCAGCGCATCCCAACGCGGCAACCACGATTGCTGCGATCCAGAGCCAAATACGCTCCAGCTGGATCATGCCAACCAGTCCTAGCCCTCCGGTCAACAGCAGCAGGCTGATGGCCGAGAAGAGCATCGCGTACAGCGTTGCTTCCCGCACCAGAGCTGCTTCCGATATCCCAAGTGGCTGGGTCAGCTGTTTCTCCGAGACCAGCGGGGCAATGGTCGCGGAAATGCTGAAGGCCAGAATCAGGCAGAGCACCAGGTAGAAAGCCGCTGCACTCAGCGGATTGGCAATCCGCTGGACCGTGGCGGCCAGCGAAAAAGCCAGGAGCAGGAATCCGGCCACCGGATGCCAGCGGCCTGACCGCAGCAAGCGCAGGCAGAGGATGCGCCAGGCCACGGGCAATGCGGCGGTGAGCTTGCTGCCCAGGGTCATCCTGCGGCTGATGGCGGACTGCGCCGGAGCTGCGATGCCCCGCGAGTCGCCCTGCATCAACGTCCCCATGGCCAGTTGCTGGTGCTCTCCTGCCAAGCGCAAGGCCGGGCCCGGAATCCGTTCGACATGGCGATACGCCCAATACGTACTCACCGCGCCCAATGCCAGGACGACAAGCAAGGCGAACAGCCACGCCGCCGGATCCAATGTGGCGGCAGCCACTGCGCCAACCAGATCCTGCGCCCAAGGAATCTGGAACAGCAAGAGCAACCACAACACCGCCACTGCGGTGAGCAGTCCGAGGCCCACCCCATCGCAGATCCGTCGTGCAGCAGCTTGGCGGTTCATTGCTTGGATCGCCGTGGCCGCGTTGGCAAGCCCTGCCCCGGCCGCCGCAAAGCAGGCGAGCCCCAGGACAGCAACTGGAAGCGGGAGCGATCCGGCCAGCCCCAGCATCACGATCAGCCACAGCGCGCCTGCGAAGCTGCTTGCGAAGAGCCCAGTGAGCATCGCATTTCGCCACGCCGGTCGGCGGATTGCCCGGAGCGTGACCGGCAGCGGCAGCCACCAGTCGGCCTTGGCCGCGCTAAGCCCGCACGGTCCCAGATAAATCATGAGCCTGAAGATTGCCAAAGCTGACAGCATCAAAAGCACGAAGGACAGATCCTGCATGCGCCACACGGCGCTGGGCAGCTCTTGGTGGGCTACGCCTTCGCCCAGGAGCACGAACAGCATGCCGAAGAGCGCACTGAAGAGGTAGGCCAACGCAATCAACGCGGCCAGCACCCAGACATAGGCATCGGAAAAGCTGTCGAATTTCTCGGCGAAGTTCCTGCGCTTCCTGGCTCGACGGAGCAGTTCGCGCGGATCGAAGGCAACGCTTTGGCTGGCGGCTGGACTAGCGTTCAAGCCACTGCGCCCCTCGGTGCGGATCAAGCAACTCGCCCTCGTCGGCGTCCAGCAGCAGTACCCGGTCCATGCAGCTTCGCAGCATGAGCGGATCGTGGGTCACCGCCAGCAACGCTGTTCCGCCGCCGCGCAACCCGGCGAGCCGATGGTAGAGCTTGTGCCTGATGCGCAGATCCAGGCGCTGTTCCGGTTCGTCGAGAATCAGCAATTCTGCCGGGCGGATCAGGACCGCGGCCAGCAGCAGCTTGCGACGCTGGCCGGAAGACAGCTCGCCGGGCAGATGACCGGCAACGGCAGTGATTTCAAAGAAGTCGAGTTCCGCTTGGACAGCCTGGCCCCAGTCCTGAAGTCCGTGCCCTCGAGCGACCATTTCCAGATGCTCGCGCACCGTGAGTTCGTCGAAGAATGCGCCATCGGTGACCTGGACGGCGACGGTACGGCGAAAATGCTCCGAGCTTTCATCCACGGGAAGGCCTTGGAACGAGATGCTGCCTTCAAGCGGAATGAGATGCCCCAGGATTGTGCGGATCAGTGTCGATTTCCCGCTGCCATTGGCACCGATAATTCCCACGCCAGCGCCCGGAGACAGCCTCAGGTTGATTGGCCCGCAGATTACCCGGCCGGGATAGCCGATAGCCAGGCCCCTGGTTTCCAGCTCGAATGTGTCGTCTTGACCTGCCTGCATATCCTCGACTCTAATGTCCGGATACAGCTGTGGGCATCGCCCTCACGGATGATGCCTACAGGATGATCAGCTTTCGACAGCCGTTTGGCTGTAGCCTGGCTCGCGCTTCTTGAACCATTTGATGACCATTGAGGTCACCGGAACGAACAGGATTTCCACTGCAGTCTTGTAGATGAAGCCCACCACCACATAATTGATGAAGCTCGGTACATCGGCGATGCCAATCACCGGCGCGGCAATGGCGCAGAAGATCAGGGTATCCAGGAATTCTCCAACACCGCTGGAACCGATAAGCCGGAGAATCAGTCCACGCTCGCCGGAACGTTCCTTGAGTTTGACCAGCACCCATGAATTGGCGAACTGACCCACCAGGAAGCCGCAGGCCGAGGCGACGACGATCTGCCAGATCGGGCCCAGCGTGCGTTCAAGAGCTTCCTGCCCGTCGTAGAACTCGGCTGCCGGCAGCTGGATCATGATCCAGAAGCAGAACACCGCGAAGAATGCCAAGATGAACGTCACGAGGATCGAACGGCGGGCTGCCTTCAATCCATACACTTCCGAAATGACGTCGCCCAGGATATAGGCCAGAGGGAAGAGGAAGAAGCCGCCATCGGTGATGAGCGGTCCGAAGCTGACGCCTTTGGAGGCGCCGATGTTCGAAAGAATCACGACGGCACCCATCAACGTGAGCACCGTGGAGAAGTAAGGGGAACCCGAAGAAGCGAATACCGCGTTCTTGGTTCGAATCAAATTGTTGCCGGCGGTGGAATCGCCCATGAAATTTTCCTTGTCAAAGTGGTTCGCCAGAACACCGCTCACATGGCACAGCCCAACCCATGAATCAACAGGGTGGAGTTGCATGCCTACGCGCTGTCCCGCTGTATTAGCACTTACGCAACAAGTATCCCACGCATAGCTGGGGCCAAGTTCTCACCTGTTGCCGGCCAACCATGTTTCGAGAATCAGGATTTTCTGAAATTCATATCTCACTAGCCATTCTTCGGACTATGAATTCGAGGAAACAAATGGAGCAGTGACCGCTCTCCCGTACTTGAGCGTTAAATTTTTCCTTTTTTGAACGCGTTCAAATAATTGCTAGAATCGAATCCACCCGCTTTCCGTTCAAAGGCCCCATGACAACGCAACCCCGCACCGAAAAAGGTCAGCAGACCCAAGCCAAGCTCTTGGCTACTGCTTTGGAGTGCTTTGCCAAGGATGGGTATAAGGCCTCGAGCATGCGTGTCATTGCCGCGAAGGCAGGGGTCTCCCTGTCGCATGCCTACTACTACTTCAAGTCCAAAGAGGACATCGTTGCCCAACTGCTGCTCAACCTGCGCAGGGAGCAATATGAGCAATGTTCGGGAATGCTCAATGAAGGCAACACGCTCGAAGCCAATATCCGCGCCGTGCTCGATTCGGGCGTCGAAGCGTTGGCCCGGTATCACGATTTCGGGCCGGCATTCCTGCGCTTGATGCTCTCGCGCGACATGGGCAACGACGAGATCTCGCGCATCGAGTTGGAGCTCTGGGAGGAGGTCGTTGCCGGATCCCGCCCATTGCCGCCAATGGGCATCCGACGGGATCTGCCGAAGTTCCTGCTGCTCGTCTCCCGCCAGATCTTCTCCGCATGGGCCTTCGACCAGTCGCCGCAGCAGCGCCGCTCCAGGCTGCTGATGAAGAATATGGCACCGGTTGCCGCCAAGTTTGCCGTGCTCTGCCGTTTGCCCGTGGTGCGCTCGCTCTTTGAAGATGTCCTCGCACTGATGGATCCCGGACCAGCAGAACTCGCCGCGGCAGCCAAGTCGACACCTGCCCAGCTAAGAAGACCCAAGGCCTCCTGAAATGCTGCGCATCGCGCTAGCTGGCAAACACCCAGACACAGAGTTCCGTATCACCGCGGGTTAAGGCGTAAAGTCAAAGATGCCGATAGGTGATCCCTAGCGAACCAAAGGAGAGCGCAGCACTATGAGCGCAACGGCACGAGCACTGCCAAGCTGGACCCACGACTACGCCACGCTGCGTGATCGCATTGCTTCTTTCCCGAACCAGCATGAGATTCGCTCGGTCAACCAGGACGGCGAGGACGTGGAAATCCTCCGCTACTGGCCTGATGCTTCCTGGACAGTGCCAAAGGATGCGCAGCGCTTGATCCTCTTGGGCCCGCCCAACGACAGCACCGCTGCAGAACTCGCCAAGGCAGGCTGGCAGCAAAGCACGACCATGCACCTGCTGGCCGGCAAGCCTGACGATGTCGAGCAGGTAGTCAAGCTCGCCGACACATCCGGGCTTTTCGAAGCTCCCATGGACAACTACGACGTCGTCGAGGTGACCGACTTCGACCGCCCGGTAGCCCGAGGACGAATGCGCTACGGCGAGAACTACGGCTTGCTCACCGACCCGGACCTTTTCTCTCCTGCAGATCCCGATACGGCCCGCCGTGCAGTGCTGGCAAACTTCGCTGGCGCCGCGTTCGGCCATGGACTGCCTTGGCTGCTGCTGGTGGCCACCGCAGAACATGCCCAGCAGCTTCCAGAAGGCTGGTCCAAGGCAACAACGCTCAGCTTCTGGCAGCACGACTAAACCCATTCCCTACCCGCACTACCTGCAATTGAGACTATGACTAATACAAACACCGCTTCTCCAGCAATGACCCTGACCATCGCCGGTTCCGAAGCCACTGGCGGCGCTGGCGCCCAGGCCGACCTGAAGACCTTCCAGGAACTGGGAACCTACGGCATCGTGGCCTTGACCTGCATCGTCTCCTTCGACCCGAAGGATTCCTGGAACCACCGCTTCGTTCCAGTTGACCAGCAGGTCATTGCCGATCAGCTCGAAGCCATCCAGACCTGCTACGAGGGCAAGCTCGGCACGGTCAAGTTGGGCATGATGGGCTCTCCAGCAACGATCAACACCGTCGCCACCGCGCTGAAGTCCCAGGACTGGGAGAACGTGCTGCTGGATCCGGTGCTGATCTGCAAGGGCCAGGAACCAGGCCACGCACTGGACACCGACGAAGCGCTCAAGTCCACCCTGCTGCCGCTGGCTACGTTTGTCACCCCGAACCACTTCGAGGCCGAGCAGCTCTCGGGAATCAAGATCACCACCGAAGATGACCTGGTCGAAGCCGCCAAGAAGATCCACGAGGCCTCCGGCGCAGCGGTCCTGGCCAAGGGCGGTGTCCGCATCGCCGGCGAAGACGCCGTGGACGTGTTCTACGACGGCAGCACCCTTGAGGTATTGCGCGAGAAGAAGATCGGCGAAGTCGCCGTCTCCGGCGCGGGCTGCTCGCTGGCCGCCGCCGTCACTGCAGAGCTGGCCAAGGGCGCGACCCCTCTGGAGGCTGCCCGCACCGCCAAGGCGTTTGTCACCGAAGGCATCCGCAACCGCGTGTCCGGCAAGACCCCGTTTGACGCACTGTGGCAGGGCGGCCGCCGCTAGGCCCCAGCCGCTGGACTTGTTGCTGGCCACCGCCGTTCACGGCGGTGGCCAGCAAATTGCTTTAAGCGTGATCGCAGTCATTGGCCTAAGCCAACCGCACTTGCTATCGTTATTTCGGAAGTGCTCGGAATCAATGCGTGGAGAACCACAGGAAGGGGCGGTCGGCTATGCAAGCCACTTTGACGCTCTGCCCGTTCGTCTGCGCATCGAACGGGGTTGTCAACGTATTTTCCGCTTAGGACACCTGCCTTGGGCGTTGTTCTAGCGCCCCCGAATTCTCGATGCCTCGCAGACCTCAAAACCTTTGACGATTAGAGACTCCGCGCGCCGGTAAAGTGCCCGCGGACCATTTGAGGATTTCCCATGCAGCCATTGACCGAAAAAACCATCCGCTCTTCCTTCATCAACGCCAGCCGCCAAGAAGCGAAGAAATTGACCCTGCCCGAAAACTTCGACTCCCTCGATTGGGATTCGCTCGATTACCTGGGATGGCGCGACCCGAAAATGATGCAGCGCGGCTACCTGCTCCACACCGATGGAACGGGCCGGACCCGTGGCATCCTGCTGCGTCCCACCGACGGTGGCCGCAAGCCGAATAACGCCACCATGTGCGAGATGTGCCGCGATGTGAATATCCCCTGCGCAGTAGGCATGTGGACGACCAAGCGCGCAGGCCAGGCCGGGCGCGACGGCAACACCTTGGGGACCTTGATCTGCCTGAACTTCGAGTGCTCCCGCAACGTTCGGATTCCGCCTCCGAAGAATCCGATCTATCCGAATCCGATGGTCGTCGTTGCCGAGCGAATCCAGCTGCTCGACGAACGCGTGCATAGCTTCCTGAACCGCCTCTAGAAGGCAGGAGGAGCCAAGCCGATTCCGGCTCAACCCGCCCAGCAGGTAGTGAACTGATGAGTAACAAAGCGTCTAAAATTTTCTCAAGGATTAGCGCACTCATCAGGCCTCGCTGGGCGGGTTTGTCGCAGTGGTTCGCGGATTTCATTATGAAATTCCCAAGCCAGCCCGATATCCGGCCAAAGGTCACTATTCAATAACCCCTTGATATATGAGCTGGGTCACCTAAGATTCCAGCTAGGGGTATACGCACTAGCGGACGTTTACCCCGGACGATCATCAAGGCTCGCACTGCTTTAATGTCGCCCGCCCATGACGGGAGCAGTACCGCTATCCAGCCCAGCTAGGAGAATCATGGTCACTCGCCGCACGCAGAGAGTGCCGCGCCTGATTTTGGGATCAGCCACTGCACTTGCACTGGCCGTTACCCTCTCAGGACCGGCAAGCGCAGCAGGAATCCCCCAACCAAGCGACGGCGAAAACGCCGCTTCCCTGCCAATCACCAATTCATCAGCGCTCTCCAATTTGAAAGTCTCCGGACCGCTTGCCAAAGCTACTGGCGAGGTGTCGGTTTACGTTCAGCTCCAAGGCGATGGCGCCTTCGAGACGGTGAAGAAGTCCGGCAAGAAGAAGGATGCCGCCAAGGTCAAGAAGATGGACAAGGAGGTCAAGGCCAAGGGCAAGAAGCTGGCCGCCGAGTCCAACTCGAAGGTCATCTACACCACGCATAACGCACTGCAGGGTGTCGCCCTGACCGGCGATGCCGCAGACCTGCGCAAGCTGGCCGAGCGCAGCGACGTTGCCAAGATCAGCTCCATCGTTCCCAAGAAGCCTTCAAACCGCAGCTCGGTAGTTGACACCGGAGCCCTGGAATCCTGGAAGGCCCTGGACAAGACCGGCGAAGGCGTCAAGGTGGCCGTGCTGGACACCGGCGTGGACTACACCCACGCCAGCTTCGGCGGCCCGGGCACCCTGGAGGCCTACAAGGAAGCCCAGGCCTCTGAAGAGCTGCCCAGCGCAGACTCCGGCCTGATCGACCCCGACAAGTTCATTGGCGGCTGGGACCTGGTCGGCGACGACTACAACGCAAACTCCGACGACCCCACCTACCAGCCAATCCCCCATCCCGACCCGAACCCACTTGACTGCCAGGCCGCCGGGCACGGCTCCCACGTTGCCGGCACCACCGCAGGCTACGGCGTCAACGCCGATGGCTCGACCTTCACCGGAGACTACTCCTCGCTGGACGCCGACGCACTGGCGAAGATGAAGGTCGGCCCGGGCTCGGCCCCTGACGCACAGCTCATCGGCATCCGCGTCTTCGGTTGCGGCGGCTCCTCCGCCGTCGTCGGCCAGGCGCTGGACTACGTCCTCGACCCGAACGGCGACGGCGACTTCTCCGACCGCGCCGACGTGGTCAACATGTCCCTCGGCTCGGATCATTCCCCGGCCAATGACCCTGAGAACGACATTGTCGATGCCCTGAGCGCAGCCGGCATCCTCTCGGTTGTCGCTTCCGGCAACGCTGGCGATGTCACCGACGTGGGCGGTTCCCCGGGCAACTCCCGTTCCTCGCTGACCGTCGCCAACTCCGTCGGCTCGCACGTCACCCTGGACAAGATCCAGATTGACGCTCCAGAAGATGTTGCCGGCTCGGCCTCGGGCCAGTACTCGGCAAACTTCAACTACACCAATGCTGATCCGGCTGCCCTGTCCGGAGAAGCGGTGATGGCTCCGGCCGATAACGCATTCGGTTGCGAGGCGTTCGAAGAGGGTTCGCTGGAAGGCAAGTGGGTTTGGCTGCAGTGGAGCGAAGGCGGCGAGTTCCCTTGCGGTTCCGGCGTCCGCTTCAACAACGCTGAAGCCGCCGGTGCCACCGGCGTCCTCTTGGATGCAGAAACCAACCTGTTCGATGCGGGCATCGCCGGCAACGCGACCATCCCGGGTGCGCAGTTCACCTTGGACGAGTCGAATCGGCTGCGTCCAGCAGCTGAAGCGGGCACGCTGAAGGTGACCCTGTCCCCTGAATTCGTTGGCGGTTCCTCCAGCGAGTCCGGCGTTGGCGACACGTTGAATTCTTCCTCCTCGCGTGGCGTCCACGGTTCCAACGGCGTGGTCAAGCCGGATGTGGCTGCCCCAGGCACCCAGATCGGCTCGGTTGGCGTCGGCACCGGTACCGGCACTGCCGTGATGACCGGTACCTCTATGGCGACCCCGCTGGTCGCTGGCATCGCCGCGCTGGTGCTGGAAGACACGGACTACACCCCGTACGAAGCCAAGAGCATCATCATGAACACCGCGGCCACCGACATCAAGGACGCCGACGGCGAAGCCTACGGTCCTAACCGTGTTGGTTCCGGTCGCGTCATGGCCGATGCGGCACTGCAGACTCCTGCCTTCGCCTACGATTCCGAAGCAGCGGACCTGACCAGCGTGGTCTTCGGCGTCATGGAACTGGACGGCAAGAAGCCGTTCACCGCGAAGCGGGAAATCACCATCGAGAACACCAGCGGCAAGGCGCAGACCTACGATGCCAACTACGTGGCAGCTACCGAGATCCCGGGTGCAACCTTCACCCTGGATCGCAGCAGCGTCACCGTGCCGGCCGGCGGCAGCGCCAAGCTGAATGTCACCCTGAAGGTCGACCCGAAGCAGTGGGCCAAGACCATCGATCCGACCATGGCTACCAGCCAGTCCGGATTGGCCCGTGCCTGGGTCGCCGATGCAACCGGCCGTGTCGAGCTGACTGCTAACGATGCTCCAACCCTGCGCATTCCAGTCCAGGCAGCACCAAAGCTGGCTGCTGACATGGAAGGCAAGCTCAAGAAGCTGAAGAAGGGCGCGGATACCACCAGCCTGAGCCTGAAGGGCAAGGACATCACCGCAGGCGAGGGCGCTACCTCGGTCACCTCGCTGCTCGGCGCTTTCGAGCTCGGCGCTTCGAGCGAACGCGGCGATGACTCGCTGGACAGCATCCCAGCTGCCCGCTCGATGGACCTGCAGCACGTTGGCGCTTCGAGCACCGCAGGCCGAACCGGCATCGCTGACGGACTGCTGAATATCGGCATCTCCACCTGGGAAAACTGGGCCCACCTGGCCGGCGGCACCGAGCTGGATGTCGAGATCGATACCAATGGCGATGGCAAAGCCGACTTCGTGACCTTCAATGCGGCATTCGATGAAGTGGACCTGGACCTGGCGGCGACCTTCAATCTCGCCACCGGCGAGCAGGTTGACCTGCAGCCGGTGAACGGCGTGCTGGGCGATGTCGATACCAACACCTTCGACACCAACGCGGCGATCTTCCCGATCTCCCTGGCGGCACTGGGACTCGATGAGGATTCGGCAGAGATCTCCTACCGTGTTCTGGGCTACTCCTGGTACAACACCGATGAGAACGGTGCAATGATCCCGGTTGACCAGACCGACTGGATCGATTTCAACGTGGCGACGCCACAGGTTGATTTCGGTGCGGAGGGCACCCTGTTCACCGATCTATCCGGAACCAGCATCCCGGTAACTGTCGCTGACAGCTCCAAGGCATCGAAGGCGCTGCTGCTGCACCTGCACAACGGCAGCGGCGACCGCGCCCAGGTTCTGGACGTGACTGACGGAAAGACGAAGGGCAAGAAGTAGGCCTTACGTCTCCCAAAACCAGGCCCGGGGCACTTCCTAGCGAGTAAGGAAGAGCTCCGGGCCTATCACTTTTAATATTCCGTCCTATGGCCTATTGGCTGCGCAGCTTCTCTTCCAGGACGAGCACCGCCGCTTCCCTGACCTTGCCCGCGAATTTGCTGTCGGATTTCGCTTCGGCAGCCAGCGCCTTCGCCATGGTGATGGCCGGAGCCGAATTCACGCATAACGGAACCGTTCCGCCAGCGGCAATGAATTTCACGGCACGCTCGCCCACCGGCACGTGGCCGACCTGCTTGGCTTCGCAGAGATCATCGGAAATCACGATACCGTCGTAGCCCATCTGCTCACGCAGCAACCCGGTAATGATCTTCGAGGAGAACGGCGCATCATTCTTCGCATCGAGCCGGGCATAGCGGGCATTGGAGACCATGACCCAGGACTTGCCCTGCTCGATAGCCTGCTCGAATGGCTGCAGATCGCTGGAGTCCGCACCGATCTTCGTATCTGTCACCCCCGTATTGGTATCAGTATTCTCGGCAACCCTGCCCAGTCCTGGGAAGTGCTTGACCACCGGTTGCACCCCTTGGGCGTGCAGCGCTTCATTGACCATTGCGACGGCTTTGGAAACACCGGCGGCGTCATGGGCGTACTCGCGGCCGAAGTAGCCGATGGGTGCGTTGCTGGTGCCGATGCTGGATGGAACAACGTCAGCCACCGGAGCCAGATTCACGTTGATGCCGGCTTCAGCCAGCTGCTTTCCGGCGGTTCCCACTTCGCGTTCCAGCTTCGAGGTGGACCACTGGCCCTGCTTCAACGCCGTGGGCAGTTCGGCAAAACCGTCGCCCTGGAGCACCCGGACAAAGCCTCCCTCCTGATCGGTGGCCACCCAGACCGGCAGCTGCCCGGGAATGCTGGAGTCCAGGTCCTGGGTAATTTTTTGGACCTGGGCAGCAGTCTGCTTGACCGCCAGCTGGGAACGCCCGCGCAGGAAGACATTGGAAATCCCCTGCTTCTTCATCGCTGAAATTTCCGCGGCGGATGCGCCGGTTGCCGGAACACCCGCCATCACCAGGCTCGCTGCCTGTTCGCTGGCGCTCAACTCGTCAACCAATTCTTCGGCTTGCTGGCGCAACGAAGGCTCTTTGCTCTGGCTAGGGGTTGAACTCTCCTCAACGCCGGCAGTGCTCGACGGGCTTGGAGAGTCCGGCTGCGCGGGCGCACTCGTGCCGCTCGGGCTGCTGGCGCTGGGGGCGGGCGTGCTTGGAGCTGGTTCTCCGGCATTCGGCGCACTGCAGCTGGCGAGCATCGCTGTCATCAGGATTCCGGCTGACATGATCTGCATGGCACGGGTCATCATGAATTCATCCTCCCACCGGAAACTGCGAAGTTCCCGTAGAGCCGCCATTTTTTGCCGTTGGCCGGCCTCAGGCGCGCACCACCAGCAGCTCGTCCCAGTCGGTGGTGTAGCGCTGCGAGATATGCTCCCGTTTCATCGACCATTCGGGGCTCCTGGCCAATCCGGCATGCCCCAGGCCGATGGACTTGGCGCCGAATCGAAGCGAAATGTCCTGGACAACCGAGGAGACATTTTCCTGTTCCTGCGCAGCTGGGTCAACGTTCTGGCCAAAGAGATCCAGCTGCTGCTCGCCGGGGGTGTCGCTGAGCCCGGAGAGGATCACTCCCCCGCGGACGTAGTCCATTCCCGGTTGCATCAGATCCCGCATCGCGGCGATGGCCAGCTTGCTGAGCAGGATCGGATCCCGGGTCGGCCGTGGCAGTCTCACCTGGGCACTGGGGAATGACGCCTCTCCGCGCGCGAAGCGGCTGGTGCCTGCGGTGACGGTGAGCAGTGAAGCGTAGCGGCCTTCGCTCGCCAATCGGCTGGCGGCCTTCTGCGCATAGATGGACATGACTTCCTCCATCGCCTCATAGGTGCGCACCGGCGTGGAGAAGGAGCGTGTGAACATGACTTGGCCGCGGTCCGCGCGTTCTTCCACCGGACCGATGCAGCGTTGCCCATTGAGCTCGAATACCGTGCGCTGCAGGACAACCGAAAATTTCTTGCGGATCGCCAATGGGTCGGCCGCTTGGAGGTCAGCGATGGTTTCAATGCCCATGGCCGCAAGCTTGGCACCGGTTTTGCGTCCTACGCCCCAGACATCGGTCACCGGGACCCGGTTCATGATGCTGTCCAGGACCTCGGGATCCATGAGCTGCTGGACGCAGACGCCTCCGAGCCCCGGATTGTGCTTGGCGATGTGGTTGGCCAGCTTCGCCAGGGTTTTGGTGGATGAAACACCGACGCAGACCGGCACGCCAATCGTCTTGTCGATGGCGGCACGGATCTGGGCGGCGGTGCTGCGCACCTGCTCCAGGTTGCCTTCCAGCCCGACGAACGATTCATCGATGGAATACACTTCATGCCAAGTCCCGAAGCGCCCGAGCAATTCCATGACCCGGGCAGACATGTCGCCGTATAGCTCATAGTTGCTCGACCGCACCGCAAGGTTGTGCGAGTCCATGTAGCGCTGGACCTTGAAGAACGGCTCGCCGGTCGGAATGCCCAGGTCCTTGGCTTCCTGAGAGCGCGCCACCACGCAGCCGTCATTGTTCGACAGCACCACCACCGGGCGATTGCGCAGCGAGTAGTCGAAGGCCCGCTCGCAGGAGACGTAGAAATTATTGACGTCCACCAGGGAGACGTGATCAGCGGACATGATGCAAGCACCTGGTGATGACGCCGAAGACGCTGACTTCATCGCCTTCGGCCAAGATGACCGGCAAGGGCGATTCATCGCTGAGCAACCCGACCTGCTGGCCGTCGATCTGCCAGCGGCGCACCAGCATCTGGCCATTCAGGTTGACGATGACCACCGATCCGTGGCGCACGGAAAGGGACCGGTCCACAATCACCTCATCGCCATCGAAGATCCCCGCTGACTGCATGGCATGGCCCGAGACGCGCATGATGAAGGTGGATACACGGTCGCGGACCAGCAACCGGTTCAGGTCCAGTCCGCCGTCGAAGTAATCGCGCGCTGGCGAGGGGAAACCCATCGCCGAAACCGCTTGCACCGGCCCTTGGGTTGCTCCCGGAGGCATCAGCTCCTGCTCTTCAGCCACACCCCACCACCTTCTAGTACAAATATTCGAATACTTGAATTGTAGCGCGTTAACCAGCGTCATGCTTCCGGCGAGCGCCTACCCCACGGACTCGGCCACGGCGCGCTGGCGGCGAACGCCGCCCCGCGCCGTGCGGCCCAGGAGCACCGCGGGCAGGATGATCGCCAGCAGCGTCACGGCACCGGAGACTACGATGATCGTGCGGGCGGGGCCCACGAGCAGTCCCGGGGTGCCGATCAGGTAGCCCAGGGCAACCATGATGTTGATGAGCATCCGCAGCTGGGCCCAGGCAGCGCCATGGCGGCTTTCCGGCACATGCTCGTAGATGGCAGTGCGCACACCGGTGTTGTGCAGCCCGTTGCCCAGGCCGCCGGCCAGGAACACCATCGCCAAGCCGACCGCGTTGGCCCAGAGCCCTTCGATGAGGATCGATGTACCCACCAGCCCGCCACCGAGCAAAATCGGCAGGGAGCTTCGGGCACCGAAGCGCCGATTGCCTCCCAACAGGGAACCGAGCACCGCGCCGACGGACCAGGCACCGAGCAACACCGCATATCCCGTGTCGCTATCGGTGATCTCGCGCAGGTAGAACACCCCCGCAACCCCTTCAGCTGCGGTAAACAGGACGATCGCCGCTACTGGCAGCAGCAGGATCCGCAGTCGCGGATGGCGTACGAGCGCGGCACCGCCACCAGTAATCCTGGCATTAGGAGCGGGCTCAGAACCTGTCTGAACCTCATGCCGTCTGGCTGCCAGCGAGCGCGACAGGACCACGGCCGCCATTGCCAATCCCAGGAATCCCGCCGTCGCACACCACAGCACCGCACCGATCCCTGCCCTCGCGAAGGCGATCGAAGCGATTGCCGGCGCAATAATCCCGGCCAGGGAGGTAGCCACGACAAGGAAGCTGCTGGCACGGGCAAGGCTGAAGCCACCGCGGATGCGCGGAATGATCTTGAAGACCACCGCACCGTTGATCACCGCGCAAACACTGGCCACCGACATCAAGGCAAGGCTCAGGAGAATATTAGCGAAAATAGCCATCACCGCAAAAATCCCGATATGCACGCAGAGGTTCAGGATCCACACCCGGAACAGGGCAGCACCGTCAACCCAACGCCCAATGGCCGGAGCAGCAAGGATCGGCGGAACCAGGCCAATCAAAAATAATGCTGTCACGCCCCATGACCCCAGCTGGTCCGCGGATTCAAGGGTCAAGGCAAAGAGCGCCATCCCCTCACCAAGCATGGATAGCAGCGCAATCACGCAGAACAGGACGCAACGCACTGACGACCGCACCTGCACCCCGTCCCTTCGCACATGCCGCATGGATCTGGAGGTTCTATCCTATGGGTAGGAGGATCCGCCTCCAAGGACATCTCTCACCCAAGGAGTCTCGTGAAAGTTTTACTTGTCAGTTGCGGAGATGTCGCCACAGAGGCCGGACTGCGCTTCGAGCAGGCGGGCCATCGCATCACCGCTTGGCGGCGCAACAGCAGCAAGCTGCCCGCCGGATTCGACGGGCACAGCGCAGATCTGCTCGATGCGTCCCAGTGGCCAAGCATTGATCCCGGCACCGAGATCGCCGTGCTCACCCCCGTACCGGCAACCCGCGATGCCGAGGGCTACACGCGCAGCTATCTGCAGGTCGCCCAGGAACTGGTTTCCCGGCTGGAAACGCAATGCCCCGCTCTTCGCCGGCTAATCTATGTCTCCTCCACCGCGGTCATGGGCGGCGGCAACGGAGAGCTCGTCGACGAATCGGCGCCGCTGTCACCAGCCACCCCCACCGCGAAGGTTCTTGCGCAAACCGAGGAGGCGCTCGCCGGAAGCGGCCTGCCGGTCACCATCCTGCGGGCCTCCGGGATCTACGGTCCGGGCCGCACGCGCTTGATTGACCAAGTCCGCGCGGGCACCGCTCAATTGCCAACGCAGTCCCACTGGACCAACCGCATCCACCGCGATGATCTGGCAGCGGCGATTGTCCACGTCGCCGGGCTGGGCGAGCATGCTGCCGGGCTCTATCTGGCCAGCGACAGCACCCCCGCCCAGTTGGGCGAGGTCTACCAGTTCCTGGCCAAGGAACTTGGTCTTCCGGAGCCGGACATGGCGGGACAGGCCCCGGCTCGAAGGGCCGCCGACCGCAGGCTCGATAATGCCAGGCTGCTCGCCAGCGGGCTTGAACTGCAGTATCCGGGATATGCAGAGGGCTACCGCGCGATCCTTGCCGGGACGTCAGTCCGACATCCGTAAAGGGCAATAAGGACAGCAATAAAAGCAAACCGGCTTGCGGCGCATCTGAACGATGCACCGCAAGCCGGTTCCCTTATTTCGTTCCGGGTGTGGACCGAAACGCCTAGAAACCCTTGCGCAATGGGTTGAAGTGCCGGGCAATGCCGGGAACCTGCTGGCCGGCAATCTGGGCGGCCAGGATCTTGCCAGTCAGCGGGCCGAGGGCAACGCCCCACATGCCGTGGCCGCCACCGACCGAAACCCGCGAAGATGCGGTCTGGCCGATCAATGGCAGGCCGTCGGCGGTGCATGGGCGTCCGCCCACCCATTCCTCCTTGCGGTTCTCCCAGTTGATGCCCTTGTAGACCGGGGTCGCCGCGGCAACGATGGCCTCGATGCGCTTCGGCTCCAGCTTGTGGTTGGCGTCGCGGAACTCCATGGTTCCGGCGATGCGGAAGCGATCGCCCAGCGGGGTGCAGGCAACGCGCTGGGTCGGGAAGTAGATCGGATGCGTTGGCATGTCCTCTGGCTCAACGGTGAACGAGTAGCCGCGGCCCGCCTGGACCACGACGTTCACGCCGAACTTGCTGGCCATGTCGGTCATCCACGCGCCGGTTGCCAGCACCACGTGATCCGCGGTGATTGCACGGCCTTCGGAACCGATGACGGTGACCGAACCGCCGTTGTCGCGCACATCAGTGACATTGAACGCGCCAATGATGTCGCCTCCGCGGGCAATCACGGACTCGGCCAGCGAATCCATGAACTTCGGCGGGTTGATGTAGCGCTGGTTCTTGATGGCCACACCGGCAGCGACCTTATTGGACAGGGTCGGTTCAATGCCGCGCAGCTCATCGCCGGTGAGCAATTCGTACTCGACATTGCCGCCGGTCTTCTCGATCATTTCGAATTCGTGCAGCAGCGCATCACGGTCGCTGAGCGAGGTGAAACCGGTCAAGAATGGTTCAGCGGGCTTGGTCAGCTCCTGCACGCCAGGTCCTGCTGTGGTCGACTGCGCGATTTCGTCAAAGGCATCCAGACCGGTTGCGCCGATTTCCGAGAAGACCCGCATGGCTTCTTCCCACTTCTTCGGGGTCGAGTGCCATGCGAAGCCGATGAGGAAGCGCAGCAGCTTGGCGTCGGCTCTCAGCGGGATGTAGAGCGGCGATGCAGGGTCAAGCATCATCTTCAGGCCGTTCTTGAAAATCGACGGCTCGGCGATAGGCAGGGTCAGGGCCGGGGTCAGCCAGCCGGCATTGCCCCAAGAGGATCCGGATGCGACGCCGCCACGGTCCACAACGGTGACTTTAATGCCCGCTTCCTGCAGATACCACGCGGTCGACAGTCCAACAAAGCCGGCGCCCACAACAACTACATGATCTGGCACGTTTCCTCCAGCCATGATCCACTCTCCTAGCATTTCGGCGGGCTCTCCACACGAGCCCGCATGTGTTCACTGTCGCGCGATCCCCAGGGAAAATCAACGCGTGCTGACGATTCGACGGTGAGCGCCACCACAGTGGCGCCAAGTTCGCTCTTTTTGCGGAAAATTATGGCTTACCCCAAATTTCCAACAAAGACTTGGCCGTGCATGACAACTTTCCCCATTGACTGCGTCACCATGGCGCAACGGGAACTTTTGCCGAATCGCGTCCTGCGTAGACTGGAGGCAAGCGATTTGCCAACCCTGCCGATCAGCCATTTCTAAGGAACCGCACCACACTTATGGCCTCACGTAAACCAGCCAAGAAGAAGCCTGCCCAGGGCCACCCAGCCCGCCGTACCGGCGCCAGCAACGTGCCTTTCGAGTCGGAAGTGCGCCAAGCTCTTCAGCCATTCAAGTCCTCGCTCTTCCGCCACTTCCATGAAGAGGGCCAATCAGCCAGCGAGACCCGTGCAGCGCTGGAAGGCCTGACCACCCTGCTGACCGTTCATGCCCAGCTGCGCAAGAGCGTTGACGTCAAAACCCTGGATCCGACGATTCTGGGCGAGCAGCTCGGCCACCTGACCTCGCTGGGCAAGGAAGTTTCGGAAGCCAGCGCTGCGATCCTCAAGCATTACCTGACCTTCCTGGGCACGACCGCTAATTTCGGCGGAAGCGTGGATGAGTTCAAGCAGACCTTCGAGTTCCTCTCCCGCATGGCCGGGGATTCGCCAATTGTGGCCCCTTACCTCGAAGATGACGAGGCCAACGGCAACCTCGAAGCGATGCCTTTCGTTTTCGCGGCTCGCGAATTGATCGACTGGGTTGGCGAAGGCAAGCCAACGACCCCTGCTGGAGTGCTCACCGGCCAGACGCTGCAGGATGCAGCCGGCGCACTTGGCTTATTCGTCAAGGTAGATGAGTCAGCCGGCATTCCAGAGGATTCCCAGTGGGAGCCGGAAGACGGCACGGTTGTTTCGTCGCTGGCCGACGTTCCACGCCTGTCGGCATATTGGGATGCCTTGATCGGCACGGCCATGCTGCGCTACGAGGCACCGAACGCGACCCCCACGGAGTCGCTCAGCGATGCACTGCTGGCCTCCAGCGGGCAAGGCGCACGCCTGGTCAAGGAGTTGATTGCCGAGGTTCTCTATTCGCATATCCTGATCAACACCTTGGAGGAGCCTGGCAAGGCGCAGATCGCCGAGATGGTAGCCGGCGTATTGAGCAATGCCGCGTCATCAACCCCGCCGCGTGCCGAGTTTGCGTTGCAGGTTCCAACCGAAGAAGACCTGCCCGCCGAGCAGCATCACCTGATTGCCAGCCTCGAAGAGGTGGTCCCCCAGGTCGAGTCACTGCTGCGGGTTTTCGAACGCGAAGGCCTTGTCGAGATCAACGACGAGATCACGGTTCCCGTTGTCTTGCGTTCTTCGCTGGAACGCGCTCTGGCCAAGGTTTCGGATCACGTCTTGAAGGGCGCCGAAGAAGCAGCAGATCCTCAGGCTTAGGGCTCCAAAAACGACGAAGGTGCGGGAACGATCAAGTTCCCGCACCTTCGTCGTTGAATCATCGATCAGATGCTGCGCGTCGCCAACTCGGCGTCATGCCGTGGCAGGCGATCAAACCATGGGTTCTCGCCCGGCTTGCCAACATTGACGACCAGGAAGGACTTATGGTTGTTGCCTGCGTTAATCGCGGCATCTACCGCATCGCTGTCAAAGCCACCCATCGGGCCAGCCGCCAGACCAACTGCGCGGACAGCCATGATGAAGTAGCCAGCCTGCAGCCACGCATTATTGCTGCCCACTGCGGTGCGGACTCCAGCGTCCTGGAACATCTCCTTGCGTTCCGGAGCGTGGGGGAAGAAATTCGCGAATTCCTCGTGCCACTCGGTATCGAACGATAGAACAGCCAAGGCAGGTGCCGAAAGCGCCTTCGCGGCATTGCTTCCGGGCATGGTGCTCGCTACTGCCTGACGCGCTTCAGGACTCTTGATCCAGGTGATGCGCAACGGCTGATTGTTCATCATCGTCGGCCCCATTTTCATGGCCTCATAGATTGCGTCCAGCACGTCGTCGGTCACCGGTTCATCGCTGAACGAATTGGCGCTGCGGGCTTCGAAGAACAGCTGATCTGCGGCTGCCTGGCCGATAGCCATCGATTCGTAAAGGTTGGTTTCTGCCTGGACGCTCATGCGGACTCGCTTTCAAGACGGGAAGTTCTCTCCCTAGGCACAACGCCACGTCCTTCAAGCCAATTCCAAGCTAAGATGTGAGTCAGAGCACAGAACTGTGGTCTGGAGTTAAGTTATAAAAGGTACGTTGCATTACTGACAGACAGCGGCGTGCGATGGGGGCACAGCGCCGATGAAAGATCAGTCCGTTTACGCAATGCAACGTACCTTTTAATCACCCTTGGATCCTCAGTGATGCCACTCGCAAAACACCACCGAGTACCTTCTCGGTGATCGGTCTTCACCGATACATGTCTAACTTATCGCGTCCTGCAAAATTCCGAAATCATACTTTAGTAGGAGGGCAGGAGTCAGAACGGGATACTCGCGCGCAGTCTCCAAACACCATTTTTGGCATCGGTTGCAAACTTTCCACCGAATGCCCGCATTCTGTCGCCCATGCCGATCAGCCCCGTCCCGCCCTCCGGAAGGCCACTCGCTTTCTTGCCAGAATTCTCTATCTGATTAGTAATTTCCAGGACAGCTTCAGCTCCGACGACCGTGAGGCTGAAAGTGCACTTCGCGCCTAAAGCCCCGTGCTTTATCACATTCGTTGTACCTTCTTGCATGACGCGGTAAATCGCAGTCTGGGCAGAACGGGGCAATTCGGAAATTTTCTCATCCGTGGTGGAGCTCACCTTGAAATTTGCATCCTTTAGCCTCTGGACAAAAAGTTCGGCGCCCTGAAGCGCATACACAGTTGTAGCGGCCGGCTTGTCATTGCTGCGGGACAAAGAATCAGCCATGGTTCCGTCGGCCCTCAGGACATTGAGCATCAGGCGCAAGTCATGCAAGGTTTCCGTACTCAGTTTGGCGATGATATCGAGCGCTTCAAGAGCCTTCTGCCCATCGTTGGCGAATTTCGCGGCCTTCGACTGCATGGCCACAACCGTTATGTCATGGGCGACAATATCGTGCAGGTCCCGGGCGATGTTCTTTCTCTCCCGGTCGACAGCAAGACGAGTCTGCTCTTCGACAGTTTGCATTTGCTGTTGCGCAACGGCATTCTTCTCTCGCAGCAAGTAGATGCTTCGCGTCACGACATAGGCCATGGCTGCCAAGGGCACAATCGCGATCAGAAGCACAGCGTCGTTATGCGCTTGGAAGGCGAATTGCACGGCCCACGCCAGGCAGAGGGTCAAGTAGGCGGCGCGGATGCTGCGCGCCGAAGCAGTGGCCGCCAATGCGGAAAACGCCATGAAGGACACGATGGCCCAGAAGAACATCACGCCATCAGCCAGGAAGAAGAATGCCACGGCAACGAACAGGCCCAGAGAGGCAGCGGTCCAGCGCAGTCCTAGGAAGAGGATGACGCAGAGCCCAAGGCCCACCAGGGCGCCTCGAACGGAACGGTCCGTCGAATCTGCGAGGCCATCTTGCAGGAGGGTGATGACCTCGCTGCTGGACACGGCCAGCAGCACCACGATCCCTACCCAGACAATGACACCCCGGCCAGCGAAAAGCCTGGCCAGGGTGCCTTTGAGTCGTTCATTCATATGCCGAATGATTCACGGCGATGTCAATCAAGTCAAATGGCGATGCCTTAGGGGCAGGCCACTCCGTAGTTCCGACAGAACCAATCAGCAAAATCCGTGCCCCAACCAGCAGGCGTGGCAACCGAACCGCCGTTAATGGCCGATGCCGGAGCAGCGGAGGCCGGAGCAGCAACCACTGCTACAGGCGACAGTGCCAATGCGGCGATTGCCAGCATTTTAAGACCTTTCATAACAAACCCCCATCACGTCTACTTATATACTTTCAGGTGAGCAGGACGTCGCAGGGACTTCACCATCGATCAAAGGAATCAAGTGGAAAAGATCAAGGTTCTTATCGTCGATGATGAACCCCTTATTCGTCATGCGTTGGGCACAATCCTAGCAATAGATAGCGGAATTGTAACGGTTAATTCTGTTGAAAATGGGCGGGCCGCCGTCGAATATTGCAAGGACCATCAAGTAGACGTTGTGCTCATGGATTTGCAGATGCCAATTATGGATGGAGTTAGTGCTACCAAAGCCATCAAATCCGTCGAAGACAGCCCATCTGTGCTTGCTATTACCGCCTTTTCCTCCGATGAATATCTGGTTCCTGTTCTGACCGCTGGGGCCAGTGGATACTTGGTCAAGGATTCTGAACCGGATGAAATTATCCGCGCGGTTCATGCCGTTCATCAAGGAACGGCAGCCATTTCCCCGTCAGTTTCTTCCGATCTCGTTTCTGCCGTTCGCGAGGCTTACCGCGACAATTCCCAAGACATTCAAGATCTTGCCTATGATCTGGGAATCACCAATCGGGAATTCGAAATTCTAAAGCTGCTGGCCCGGGGGCTAAACAACACCGAGATTTCAAGAACTCTGGCTATTTCCGAGACAACGGTTAAAACCCACATGGCCAAGATTTTCGTTAAGCTGGATGTTCGCGACAGGGTCCAGGCGTTGGTTGCCGCCGCCCGCATGGGACTCATCGAAATCCCGAAAGACTAGCCGCTGGCTGCCTGCCATTTGTGTGAACTCAACCTCTTTGACACCTCTCCCGCTTGGTCCGGGAATATTTGCGCGCCGTATGCGTTGAACATGAGCATAGACCGCTCAAGTTTCTAATAGGAGGCTCACTTGCCAGCATTCTTCGGCGCACCATCAGATGGCTCGTTTGAGGAATTCCTCTCTCGGTTCCTGTCGTCGCGAGCTCAAGCTGCGCGCCCCATCGACATCACGCGTCTGCTTTCTGCCCGTACCCACGAAGCGGTAGCCACCGCGGCGGCGATTTCCCAAGAGCACGGCCATGACGAGATCGATTCGCTGCATCTGCTGATGGCTCTGCTGCGCACCGAACCAGTTGGCGAGCACCTGACCGCCATGGGAATCGACATCGAGGCTTTGAGTGCCGACGCCATCGCACGCATGCCCAAGGCACAGGAGCGGGACGAGAAGCCGTCCCGCCTCTCGTCGGCAGCCCAGCGCAGCCTCTTTGACGCCTATCAGGTTGCCCGTAACTACGGCTCGACCTACATCGACCCGGATCACCTTTTCCTGGCCTTCGTCTTCAATCCGGAATCACCGGTCAGCCAGCTCTTGGCCCAGCATGGCGTCACCGGACAGTCGCTGCAACAAGCTGCCATGGAGCAGGCCCAGCGGGGCAGCAATGATGCCCAGAACCAGAACGATGCCGAGTCCGACGTGTCCATGCTCGAACGCTACGGAACCGATCTGACCTTGCTCGCGGCCGACGGCCAGATCGATCCGGTGATCGGCCGCAAAGAGGAAATGGACCAGGTAATCGAGATCCTGGCCCGCCGCACCAAGAACAACCCAGTGCTGATCGGCGAGGCCGGCGTGGGCAAGACCGCCATTGCCGAGGGCCTGGCCCGCGCCATCATCGACGACGAGGTTCCAGCGCAGCTGCGCAATGCGGCCCTGATCTCGGTGGACCTTCCGGGCATGCTCGCCGGCACCCGCTACCGCGGCGATTTCGAACAGCGGCTGACCGGCCTGCTCGACGAGGTAGCCGCCGCCGAAGGCCAGGTGCTGCTGTTCATCGATGAGATGCACCTGCTGGTCGGTGCTGGTTCCGGCGAGTCCGGAAACATGGATGCCGCGAATATCCTCAAGCCGCGCCTGGCGCGCGGCGAGCTGCACATGATCGGCGCCACCACGCTGGATGAATTCCGCAAGGTGGAGAAGGACAGCGCGCTGGCACGGCGCTTCGGCAAGGTCACTGTCGCCGAGCCATCGGAGGAAACCGCGTTGGCCATCTTGGAAGGGCTGCGCGAATCCTACGAGGAGCACCACCAGGTGCAGTACACCCCCGAAGCGCTCAAGGCCGCGGTCACGCTCTCTGCCCGCTACCTGAGCGACCGGCAGCTTCCGGACAAGGCCATCGACCTGATCGACATCGCCGGCGCCCGCCGCTCCATCGCCGCGGGAGATGCCGAAGACGTGCAGTCCTTGCGCGCCGAATTGGTGGATGCCGAACGCGAGAAGTCGCGCGCCATCGGCGAGGAGCGGTTCGAGGAAGCTGGCGCATGGCGCGACCACATCGCGGAAATGACCGCGCGGATCAAGGCCGCCGAGGAATCCGGCGATGCCGAAGTGACCCGCGTGGTGGACGAAATGCAGATTTCGCAAGTGATCTCCCGCTCCACCGGCATTCCGACCTCGCGCATCTCGGGCGACGACAAGGCGCGGCTGGCATCACTGGAAGATTCGCTGCATGCTTCGGTCATCGGCCAGCACGATGCCGTCGCCGCGGTGGCTAGCGCCGTTCGCCGGAACCGCACCGGAATGTCCCCGGCTGGCCGCCCGATCGGCTCGTTCCTGTTCCTGGGTCCAACCGGTGTCGGCAAGACCGAGCTGGCCAAGGCCCTGGCCGCAAACCTGTTCGGCTCGGCTGATTCGCTGGTGCGCATCGACATGAGCGAATACGGGGAGAAGCACACCGTGGCACGCCTGATCGGTGCGCCTCCGGGCTACGTCGGCCACGACGAGCCCGGCCAGCTCACAGAGAAGATCCGCCGCAACCCGTACTCGGTCGTCCTGCTCGATGAAATCGAGAAGGCCCACCCGGACGTGTTCAATGTGCTGCTGCAGGTGCTCGATGACGGCCGGTTGACCGATTCGGCCGGCCGCACCGTCGATTTCTCCAACACGCTGATCCTCATGACCAGCAACCTCGGCGGCGAGTACCTGGCCAACAAGGCCGGGAACTTCGGCTTCACTTCCGCGAATGCGGCCAGCGAAGCCGGCGAGGTCCGCGCCAAGGTCATGGGCAAGGTGCGCGAGTTCATGCGTCCGGAGTTCCTGAACCGCCTGGACGAGGTGCTGCTGTTCTCCAAGCTCTCGCCATCGGAAATCGGCCAGATCGTCAAGTTGGTCATCGCCGAGACCGAGGCGCGGCTGGCAGACCAGGAGCTGAAGCTGGAGGTGAGCGACGCTGCCGTGCAGTGGCTGGCTGGCGAAGGCTACGATCCCGAGTTCGGCGCCCGCCCGCTGCGCCGGCTGGTGCAGCGCAAGGTGCAAGATGCCATTGCGGACCTGCTGATCAGCGATGCGCTTGCCGCTGGCGATACTGTGTCGGTGGACTATGTCGCGGACAAGCTGAAGGTGCAGAAGAAAGTCGACCTGCCGACGCCACCTGCCCACAGCGAGCATGCGCCAAGCTACTTCGATAGCTGAGTCGGCGTCGCCAGTTGAGGCGCTGGTTTGGCTGGGACTGGAATCCCAGCCAAACCAGCGCCTTTTGCTTTTCCGCATTTGGCCTCGTCGAACCGCGGATTGCAGGCGGCCTCTAGCTAAGCGGAGAGACTGGCGGTACCTTTGTCAGCATGGCGAATATTGGAATGATCACCCTCGATGCCCTTGATGAACGGTCAGCGTCTGCCTGGTGGAGGGCGGTCTTGGGCGGGCAATATCTGGGCCAGTACCCGGGATTCACGATGATCAGCGTCCCTGGCTTCAGCGCGCGACTGGGGTTCCAGAAAGTCGATGAGGTAACCGCAGGCAAGAATCGCGTCCATCTGGATTTGGAAGCCGGCTCGAGCCGTGAACAGGAAGTCGCCCGTTTCGTTGCCGCCGGCGCAACCCGCGTTGAGGACCACACCGACGATCCCTCTTTCGGCTGGACCATACTGCGTGATCCCTACGGCATCGTCTTTTGCGTTTCAGACCCGCACGAGGATTGACGCCATGTCGCTGTTCGCCAGGAAAACATCAGAAGCCTCAACGCACCGGGTGCACATCCATTTTGCCCAGCCAATGACCGAACGGCTGCGCAAAGACCATGAGGCGGGCCTGATCGATACGCTGCTGCCCGCATGCAATTCTTCCGGGTCCATCACCAACGCCAAGTCCACGCTGGACGCTGCCGAAGAACCGATCTCCAGCGACATTGAACTCGAAGTGACCACCTCCGATCCGAAAAAGCTGTTTGCCAAGATGCTCTCTTCGCTCACCGCGAGCGGGTTGGGGCGGGGTTCCTGGCTGATTATTGATGGCCAGCGCACCGACGTAGGCGACAGCGAGTACGTTTTGCTGAGAACCAGGCTCTCAGACGAATCGGATGCGCATCTGGAGCCAACCGTCAGGGCGCTGCAGCATGCCTTGGGCGACGGCAGCATCGGTTGGCACGAGGATGTCTACTACCGTCACGATGGCCCGGTATTCGTCTATAAGGCAACTCCGCCCAGGCCATTATCCATACCTTGGAAGCAGAACTGGTCAAGCATCCGTTGCTTAGCAAGGCCGAAATCGTTCCGGTTTCCCCTCAGCAGTAAAAGGACTCGATGGAACTCTCTACCACCAAGGTGCCTTCCGGAGAAGAAGTGCTCTCGCTCTACAACTCGGTCGGCTGGAGCGCTTACACAGACCAGCCAGAGGTGCTCTTCGAAGGCCTGAAGAATTCAGCCTGCGCGATCTATGCCTACGATGACGAACACCAGCTCGTCGGTCTTGTGCGTGTGGTCTCCGATAACGCCACCATCTGCTATGTCCAGGACATCCTGGTGCGCCCGTCTGCGCATCGCTCCGGCGTAGGCCGCGCCTTGTTCTCCGCCGTTCAAGCGAAGTATGAGCATGTTCGCCAGCTGGTCCTGATCACCGATGACGAACCCGGGCAACGGGCTTTCTACGAATCCATGGGACTCGCCGAGGGGTCGGACTTCCGTCCCGGCGTCATCCGGCTCTTCGCCAAATTCTCTTAACAGATCGCTCCTCGTGGCCTGGCCTATATAGACTGGCCGTTCATCACTTGCGAGGAGTTATTCATGCACGCCAGGTCGGTTATTGCCTTATCATCGTTGGCTTTGCTTGCAGCAGGGTGCAGCGCCGCTCCTGAGCAAGCAGCGCCCGCTGATTCGACGGTATCTGCGGTCGCTGAATCCAGTCCAGCTGCGAAACCCACGGCAGCATTTCGTGAAACTGCTGAATCTGCTGAAACCAGTCCTGCTACCGTCGCTGAAGCCGACGCCAACGTTAATTCAGGACAAGCCTGGGCAGATTCCAAGATTGAGATGTGGAAAGAAAACTCCGGTATCAAGTCCACAAAAGGGTTTTTGTATCCCTACAATCTAATGGCTTCTTGGGAGTCTCCATCCCCCGGCGTCATCAATATCTTCTTGGACAACAGCATGGAATTTGGCACTCAAATGCCGCAAAGCTACGAAACCAATGAGGATGAGTTGCGCACAATGGGACTCATCATGTTCGAGAGCGTCGGCGAGGCTTCGCCAGAGCTCGAGTCCGTCACTTTCGCAACAGAGAATGGCAAGCATTCCGGAACTTACACGCGTGCACGAACCGGGGCTGATCCCAAGGATCGAAAAGCATGGGCCGAGGAAAAGATTGTGCAGTGGCTCGACTCCATGAATGATACGTACGAATCCTTCTGCCACAGCGAAATCACCGAGCTCGAGGTGTATCGCAATTGCTTGCCAACCGATCCGCATGGCTACGTTGAGAAGGTAGAGTCTCCTGCTTTCGGTGAACTCGTCGTCACCCTTGAAGACGGTCCATGGATCGATGGTGAATACGACATTCCCGCTTCAGTGTTCGTAGGTTCAAATATGAGTATCAGAATCAACCAAAAGGCCGCTCAAGGCGAGAAGGTCGAGAAACTGACCGTCATCGCCAGAAACGGTGCTGATACTCATACAGAGACGATCTCGACGGCCATTAATTAGTACGTCTGGTTTCCGGACAATCATCCGCCACCTATCGAGCCGATAGGCTGGAAACCATGACGCAGGAATTTTCCATCCCCTTTGACGAGATCGAGCTCAGTGCCCTCTGGGACCGCGCAGAGAATGCGAAAGCTGTTGTGGTGCTCGCTCACGGTTCAGGTGCCGGCAAGGATCACGACTTCATGGCTGGCTTTGCGCTAGCCGTTGCGAATCTCGGTGCCAGCGTCCTGCGTTTCAACTTCCCCTACATGGATGCCGGAAAGAAGTTTCCCGACAAGTCTCCCGTAGCGGTTGCAGTTTGGCACCAAGTCCGCCGTTGGGTGGAAGAAAACCTTGCTGAGGGCCTGCCCATCTTCACTGCAGGAAAGTCCTTCGGCGGACGCATCGCCTCGCTTGCAGTTGCCGAGGGCATGCCATCGGCAGGCTTGATCTTCCTGGCTTACCCGTTGCATGCGCCGAAGAAGGAAGAGAAGCTGCGCGATGAGCACCTTTACCCGCTTGAAGTGCCGATGCTCTTCCTCGAAGGCACCCGTGATCCGTTTGCCAACCCCGAAAAGATGGAGAACGTGGTCAGCAAGCTGAACTCGCACAGCGAACTTTCCTGGTTCGAAGGTGGCAACCATTCCTTCAAGGTCGCCCGTTCCGGCCGCACTGTGTCCCAGGACGGCGCATGGCTCGCGGATCCTGCTCTCGACTTCATCGCCAAGCACACCGCGTAGCCCAGCAGCCCTAGTCCACCTGCTTTTCCAGGAATCGATAGACCTCGGTTTCATCCACGCCGGGAAAGGCACCGGTCGGCATGGCTGCCAGCAGGTGCGTATTGGCACGCGTTGCAGGCCACGCATTGCCGAACCATTGGCTGGACAGGTCGGCAGGTGGTCGGCGGCAGCAATTCTCGTCTGGGCAGGTGGACTGGCAGCGTTCCTTGGTATCGCGTCCCCGGAACCACTTCACGTGTTCAAAAGGCACGCCAATGGATAATGAATACAGTCCCGAAGAGTGACGCTCGGTGCGTGCGGTGCACCAGAAGGTTCCATTGACGGTATCGGTGTACTGCTCGAAGGAGCGGAACTTGTCCATCTGCTCGAACACCACTCGGCTTGTCCAATAGCGGCAGATGGTCTGCCCTTCAATGGCACCGGTGTGGTCGGCCGGGAAATTCACCCGATCATTTTCATAGGCCTTGTGCAGAATGCCTGATTCGTGGACTTTCTGGAAGTGGCAGGTCATTCCCAGATGCTCGGTGGCAAGGTTGGTGAAGCGGTGGGCCGCGGACTCATAGGACACGGCGAAGGCATCGCGCAGATCCTCGACGGCCAATTCACGATTGTCTTTGGCGCGCCGCAGGTACTCCACCGTGGACTTCTCCGGCATCATCAATGCCGCTGCAAAATAATTGGTCGCCACGCGCTGCGAGAGGAAATCGAAATAATCGGTTGGCGGCTTATGCCCCAATACATGATGCCCTAGCGCCTGCAACAGCACCGAGCGGGGATCATGTTCCGAGCGGTTGGTCTGGGTCAGGTAGATGCGCTTGTTCTTCTGATCAGTCACCGAACGCGTGGAATGCGGAAGATTGCCCACGAAGCGCAGGCTGAATCCCAGATGCTCGGCAATATCCGCTGCTCGATGATGCGAGAGCGGGCCTGCATCGTGCCCAACTGCCGCGAGGACTTTGGCGGCTTCCTGCTCAATGTCCTTGTAGTAGTTATTGCGCTGGCGCATCTCATGGCGCAACGCGGTATTGGCCCGCCGCGCTTCCTCAGGGGTAGCGGCCTGCTCATTCAAACGGCGTTCCAATTCATTCTGCAAACCCACCAACGACTCGAGAACATCCATCGGCAGGCGTGCGCCAACGCGCACAGTCGGCAATCCCAAGGAAGCGTACAAGGGGCCGCGCTGGGCACGTTCCAATTCGATCTCCAAGGCAGCGCGTCGCGATGGCGGTTCGGTCCCCAGAAGATCATCGACGCCGACTCCCAAAGCGCCTGCCAAGGATTTGAGCAAAGAGAGCTTCGGTTCGCGCTTTCCGTTTTCAATCAACGACAGTTGGCTCGGCGCGGTATCGACCAGGGCCGAAACATCATCCAAGGTCAGTTGCTTACTTTTGCGCAGAAAACGGATTCTCCGGCCTAGGGCGATGGAGTCGAGTTCCGTATCTTCGCTGCCAGCGTCGTTGCCCGCTGAGTTCACTGAGCGATTCCATGTGGTTGCAGTCACATATCAAGATTAGGCCAAAAACCAGGAAATTTTCCAGATCTTCCTGCTTTTGACGGTAATTCTTAGACTCATCCTGAGTTCGGCATCAAAACTTTCCAGTTCTTCTTTCATGCCGGGACGAGCTTCTCTCATCAAACACACAGCCGTTCTGCGGAATCATCGTTGCCGCACACACGTTGAAACTTCAAAGACGCTTTCCGAGGAGCAGCATGCACGCAATTTCCACCAGCCCGCTACCCGTCACGAGCCCTGCCCACGACCCACCCCAAACATTGGTCATCGTCGGAACGGATGGCGCAGGCAAGAGCACCAGCATCGATACCCTAGTGCATCAGTTGCGCAACGAACGCATTCAAGCACGCAAGCTCGCAAACGTCGCCGCCCGAAGCTGGCTGACCAAATTCTCCCGCGCGGCGGGAATCGCCTTCCCGACCTTCACCCAGGATTTCCTCGAAACGTCCATCCGCTGCTTCAACGTTGCACGCAACACGTTCATTGCCGCGCATTCCCCCGGGCTCAGCGTGATGGACCGCCACCTTTATTGCCAGCTGGTGCTGCGGCGCCTGCGTGGACATCCTGACGGATTGCTCCTGCCCTGGCTTGCCCGGAAAAGTACCGAGGAGGCGAGAATTGTCCTGCTCGATGTGGATCCCCACCTTGCCTTCAAGCGAATCAATACCCGCGGCACAGACGAAGAAAGCTTGGAGTACCTTGAAGCGAGCCGAGCTGAATACCTCCGCCTGGCGCAACATCATGGCTGGATCATCCTTGATGCCTCGATACCCACACCTCAATTGGTTGAACAGCTTCGCATGATCGCCGGCAAGTAGACTCATCCTATGAGCGAAGCACAGGCATCTCTAGCACCAGGTTCCATCCTCGAATTGGCGCAGAGCACCAAGAAGCAGTGGGAGCTGGGCCAGATCCGGCTCATTGCCAGCGGCACTCTGGCGCAGGACGGAACTTTGCAGCCCAGCAGCCCGCGCGAAGGCACCTGGCAGCTGTCGATTCGCTCCATAGAGAAAGCCGCAAGCTTCACACCGGCGCCCTCGGCTCAAGTATTCACCTTGATCGCCGGCGACTTCGCGCAACTGGAAGTTGATGGGCACCAACACGGACTGGAACCGCTGCGCCCCCTGAAGTTCGACACCGGCAATCCCGTCGAGGCGAGCCAGCCCGCCGAGGAATTGCTCATCGTCCACGTGGCTGCCGAACCGGCGCAGGTGCGGGCCACCGTTCGCATTGTGGAACTGTCCAAGAAACGCGAGCAGTACCTCTTTGACGGGCAGCTGGGCATCATGGTTCAAGGTTCTGCCAAGCTCTTGCTCGGCGACAGCGAACAGCAGCTGAATCTGCGCGACACCGTCGTAGGCTCCGATGCCGCTGAACCACGCATCTCGGGCCGCGGCTTCATGGCCGTAGCCTCTTTCGACCAGCCCTAACCCGTTCCAGCGCTCCTACCCATTTTCGCAAGGTCCGCGGATCTTCGCGCCCGCCTCTTGCGGCTCCGGCCAGCCATCCCGAGGTATGAGTGCAATCCCCATCGCTCATCCGAAAGCGTCCGCGACCCGTCCGAAACTCGGACATTTCACGTTTCCTGGCTCGTTCCACGGCGAACTAATGGGCGAGCCAGCACCTGCGGATTACCGGAAATGCCAGCTCACCGGCGATTCATGGGCTTCTGCGAAGGTCCGTTCTGAGAGGCCCTTCACCCTTCAGCTGCCCGAAGTTTGAGTTAAATTTCATTCTTCTTCGCAGCCAAATCGGTCACTTTCACCAACTTTCCATGCTTTGGCTCACAAATGCAGCAAGAATCCAAAAATTTTCATTTTCGCGAAGAACCGCAAATCTTAATTCAAAAAACCTCTGGTGAACCCCTTGCCCCTGCGGAAAAGTAGTTGTCACGAAGAAGTTCACAAGATCACCTTCCGATCAACATGAACCCGCAGCTTGTGCGAAGGAGCCAAGGCAATGACTACCGAGAACACCAACGAAACCTCGATCGACAACCGCATCGCAGCCATCGAAACCGACTGGGAAAACAACCCCCGCTGGGCCGGCGTCACCCGCGATTACAGCGCCGCAGACGTTGTGAAGCTCCAGGGCCGGGTCCAGGAAGAGCACACCCTGGCCAAGCGCGGATCCGAGAAGCTGTGGAAGCAGCTCACCGAGGAAACCCCTACCGGCGGCTACACCAACGCATTGGGCGCACTGACCGGCAACCAGGCAGTGCAGCAGGTCAAAGCCGGCCTGCGAGCCATCTATCTTTCGGGCTGGCAGGTGGCAGCAGATGCCAACCTCTCGGGCCAGACCTACCCGGACCAGTCGCTGTACCCGGCAAACTCGGTGCCGCAGGTTGTCCGCCGCATCAACAACGCCTTGCAGCGTGCCGACCAGATCGAATTCTCCGAAGGCATCCAGACCGTCGAGGACTGGATGGTCCCGATCGTCGCTGACGCCGAGGCAGGCTTCGGCGGCCCGCTGAACGCCTACGAGCTGATGAAATCCATGATCACCGCGGGCGCCTCGGGCGTCCACTGGGAAGACCAGCTGGCATCCGAAAAGAAGTGCGGCCACCTCGGTGGCAAGGTGCTGATCCCGACCCAGCAGCACATCCGCACCCTGAACGCGGCCCGCCTGGCTGCCGATGTGGCTGGCACCCCTTCGGTGGTCATCGCCCGCACCGACGCCGAAGCGGCAACGCTGATCACCTCGGATGTCGACGAGCGCGACCAGGAATTCATCACCGGCGAGCGCACCCCCGAAGGCTTCTACAAGGTCCGCAACGGCATCGAGCCATGCATCGCCCGCGCCAAGGCCTACGCACCGTATTCGGATCTGATCTGGATGGAAACCGGCACCCCTGACCTGGAGCTGGCCCGCAAGTTCGCCGAAGCGGTCAAGAAGGACTTCCCGGACCAGATGCTTTCATACAACTGCTCGCCATCGTTCAACTGGAAGAAGCACCTGGACGACGCAACCATCGCCAAGTTCCAACGCGAACTCGGTGCCATGGGCTTCAGCTTCCAGTTCATCACCCTGGCCGGCTTCCACGCCTTGAACCACTCTATGTTCGATCTGGCCCAGGGCTACGCGAAGGACGGCATGAGCGCCTACGTCGAGCTGCAGGAACGCGAATTCGCATCCGAGGCTGCCGGCTACACCGCCACCAAGCACCAGCGCGAAGTCGGCACCGGCTACTTCGATGCAATCTCCACGGCGCTGAATCCCAACGCCTCCACCCTGGCCCTAGTGGGATCCACCGAAGAAGGCCAATTCCATTAGACCCTGATGGGTCGATGGTGCTAGCCGGCAAAGGCGCCGGCTAGCACCAACACCATTTACAAGTTTTTAAGGACGCTGCCATGAACTCCCCCATCACCCTGAACAACATCACCATTACCGCTACCCCCGTTCGCTACCAGGAGCAGATCCTGACCAGCGAAGCCCTGGACTTCCTTTCGGCCCTGCACACCGCATTCGAACCGCGCCGTGCCGAACTGATGCAGCGCCGCCAGGTCAACCGGGCCCGCATTGCCAACGGCCGCGATCCGAAATTCCTGGACGAGACCCGCGCAATCCGCGACGATGAATCATGGCAGGTGGCCCCGATTGCACCGGGGCTGGAAGACCGCCGGGTGGAAATCACCGGCCCGATCGAACGCAAGATGGCCATCAACGCGCTGAACTCCGGCGCCAAGGTCTGGCTGGCCGACATGGAGGACGCATCCTCGCCGACCTGGCAAAACGTCATCAAGAACCAGGTCAACCTGATCCGCGTGCTGGATCAGGAACTGGACTTCACCGCACCTGATGGCCGCGAGTACAAGCTGAACACCTACGACTTGAAGCAGCTGCCGACCATCGTTGTCCGCCCTCGCGGCTGGCACCTGCCGGAGAAGCACCTGCTGGTTGCCGGCACCCCGATGTCCGGTGCGCTGGTGGACTTCGGACTGCACTTCTTCCACAACGCCAAGCGTCTGCTGGCCGCCGGACGCGGTCCGTACTACTACCTGCCGAAGCTGGAAAACCACCTGGAGGCGCGGTTGTGGAACGACGTGTTCAACCTGGCCCAGGACCTGATGGATATCGATCGCGGCACCATCCGTGCCACCGTGCTGATCGAGACCATCACCGCAGCCTTCGAGATGGAAGAAATCCTCTACGAGCTGCGCGAGCACTCCTCGGGGCTGAATGCAGGACGCTGGGACTACATCTTCTCGATCATCAAGAGCTTCCGTTCCCGCGGACCGCGCTTCGTCTTCCCGGATCGCGACACCGTCACCATGACCGCACCGTTCATGCGGGCCTACACCGAGCAGCTGGTGCGTGCATGCCACCGCCGCGGCGCTTCGGCCATTGGCGGGATGAGCGCTTTCGTTCCGAACCGCAAGGACGCCTCGATCAACGAGATGGCCTTCGGCAAGGTCCGCGAGGACAAGGCCCGCGAAGCCGCTGACGGCTTCGACGGCTCCTGGGTGGCCCATCCGGACCTGGTGCCGGTGGCCCGCGAGGTGTACGACGAGGTGCTGGGCGAGAACCCCAACCAGTTGCAGCGCACCCGCGAAGATGTGGAGGTGTCGGGTGCTGCCCTGCTGAACGTGGAAAGCGTGACCGGCAAGATCACCGAACGCGGCATCCGCGACAACATCGAGATCGGCATCCGCTACATCGAGTCCTGGCTGCGCGGCAATGGCGCGGTGGCCCTGCGCAACCTGATGGAAGATGCCGCCACCGCGGAGATCTCCCGTTCGCAGCTGTGGCAGTGGATCCACCAGTCGGCAATCACCGACGAGGGCGAGATCATCACCCGCCGCTGGGTGCAGGAACTGACGGAGGAAACCATGGATTCCCTGGAGCGCTTCGAAGGCGATCGCTTCGAGGAAGCCGTGGAGATCTTCGAGGCTTGCGCACTGCGCGACGACTTCCCGACCTTCCTGACCAAGAACGCCTACCTGCGCTACCTGGACGCACCAGCGCGCACCTTGGAAATGGCAGGCTAGGCAACCGCCAGACCTGGCCGGCAAGAAACAGTCGTCCCTGAACACCGGCCGCGGGAAACGGCATTCACCAGTTGGCAACCGCTCCAACGGGTGAGTGCCGTTTTTCGTGCGCAAAAGTGGATACGCTATACCCATGGCCTTCCAGTTCAAGAACCCGGCCGAGGACCTGTGGCAGCCAGACCTGCTTGGCGAGGATTTCTCGCAACGGCCGCTGCCGATGTCCGATGGTTCCACCGCGACTCTGGTCAGGCACCGTCCGCGCAGATCGCTGCGCTGGCCGCCTCCGTTGCGCGGAATCGCGGTGCTCTATGTGCATGGCTGGTCCGACTACTTCTTCCAGTCCGAGCTGGCCGAGTTCCTTTCCGAGGCCGGCGCGGATTTCTACGCCCTGGACCTGCGCCACTATGGGCGGAACCTGCCCTTGGACCGGGCCAGGGGCATCGCCGAGCACAGCAGCCCCGGCTTCACCACCGATCTGGAAGAGTACTTCGAGGAGTTCGACGCGGCTCATCGGATCATTTCCAGCGCGCATCCGGGAACCCGCTTCGTGCTGCTCGCCCATTCCACCGGCGGGCTCAGCGCATCACTGTATGCGGCAGTCAACCCGCAGAAGGTCGATGCGCTGGCGTTGAACAGCCCGTGGCTGGAATTCCAGGCCAGCGAGATCGGGCGCACCGCGTTGGCCCGGATCGTCCAGGCTGCCAGCAACCGGAACCCGCACCGCCTGTTGCCCACCGTGGACCCCGGGTTCTACACCCGCACGGTCTCCAGCCAGTTCTCCGGGGAATGGGACTACGACCTGGGCTGGCGTCCAGCAAACGGCTTCAAGCTCACCGCAGGTTTCATTTCTGCGGTCTTCGCAGCGCAAGCCAAGGTGAAGAAGGGGTTGGACCTGCAAATGCCCACGCTGGTGATGCTCTCGGCGGAAGACTACCTGCTGCCCCGCTGGCATGACACCGCTACCCGCGCCGATGTGGCGCTGAATGTGCAGGTCGTTGCCCAGCGCAGCATTGATCTGGGCCGGGAACTGCATCTGGTGCGCCTGCCCGGCGCGCTGCACGATGTGTTCCTCTCCTCGCCGAAGATCCGCTCCAAGGCCTACATGGCGCTGGGTTCATGGCTGGCGGTGGTCAAGAACCGCCAACGGGATTCGCAGCTGGCCTCCGCAATCCGCCGGATCCTTCCTTCCGGCAGCTAGCATGGCCTAGCCCGCTACCCGGTTGGGCACCTGGTCGTTGACCAGTTCCAGCTGCCAGGACCCGGACTCATTGCCAATGATTGCTACCGAGCCATTGCGGATGGTGTCCAGCTTGTAGCCGGCGAAGTGCGAGAGCGTGTAGCGGATAATGGTGCCGTGGCAGATCACCGCGACGTTCATGCCAGGGTAGTCGGCGGCAATCTGCTCGATGGCGCGCAATCCGCGCTCGACCACCGAATCCAGCGGCTCGATTCCGCCGCCGTGCTTATCCGGCCACAGGGCCAGGGCCTCGGTTTCCACCATGCCCTCGCCCTGCGCGTAGTCGCGCTCGATCAGCAAGTCATAGCTCGGGCCCAATTCAAGACCAAGCCCGTCGGCGATGATCTGCGCGGTCTCGCGCGCACGAGACAGCGGCGAGGAGACGATGGCATCCCACTGGCCGGGCTCCAGCACGGAGACGGCCTCGCGGGCCTGGGCGCGCCCGGTGTCGTTCAAGGGGATGTCGCTTGAACCCTGCAAGCGGCCTTCGAGATTCCATTGCGTCTGTCCGTGGCGGACGAATCCAAGTTTCATGACCCCCATTCTTCCACCCGGTCCAGTGGCCCGTGTACTGGCTGGTGGCAAAGCTCACGATAGATCTGCAACACTTAAGTGCGTCAAAAATCCTGGGAACACATAAGATTTTCACGGCTGCGTCCTGCCATTTGCACGGGCCCGCCCCATCGAACGCACCCCTTACAGGATCCGAGCATTACTATCGTGAACGAAATAAAGGCGTCTCTCGCCCGCGGGCTGACTGCCCGCCACATCCGCTTCATGGCCCTCGGCTCAGCTATCGGAACGGGCCTTTTCTACGGCTCCTCTTCTGCCATCCAGGCTGCTGGCCCTGCCGTTCTCTTCGCGTACATGATTGGCGGCGCTGCCGTTTTCATCGTGATGCGCGCCATGGGCGAGATGGCTGTCAAGCATCCGGTGTCCGGATCCTTCGCTCACTACGCTTCGCGCTACCTTGGCCGCTTCGCAGGCTTCGTCACCGGGTGGACCTTCGCCTTCGAGATGGCCATTGTCGCGATTGCTGATGTCACCGCGTTCGGCATCTACATGGGATTCTGGTTCCCGCAGGTCGCGCAGTGGATCTGGGTCCTGGCCATCGTCTTGCTGATCGCCGCGATCAACCTGATGAAGGTGAAGGTCTTCGGCGAAACCGAATTCTGGCTGGCCATCGTCAAGGTGACCGCGATTATCGCGATGATCGTTGGCGGCGCGGCGCTGATCATCTTCGGCTTCAATACCCCTGAGACCGAAACGGCTACCGGCTTCGCCACCCTGATGAGCGCCGGCACCCTGTTCCCCAATGGCTTCGTGGGCCTGCTGCTATCCTTCTCCGTGGTGATGTTCGCCTTCGGCGGCATTGAAACCATCGGCATCACCGCAGGCGAAGCTGACGATCCGGCCAAGTCGGTTCCGGCTGCCATCAACACCGTGCCGTGGCGCATCCTGCTCTTCTACGTAGCTTCGCTGGCAGTGGTCATGATGCTTTTCGACTGGCGCCAGATCGACGGCTCGGCGTCGCCGTTCGTGCAGATTTTCGACGGACTGGGCATCCCGGCCGCGGCCCACGTGCTCAATGCCGTGGTGATCACCGCGGCCGTCTCGGCGATCAACGCCGATACCTTTGGCGCTGGACGCATGCTCTTCGCCATGTCCGAAATCGGCCATGCCCCGAAATCGTTCGGCCGGATCTCCCGCAACGGCGTGCCATGGATGACCGTGGTCGTCATGGCCATCGTGCTGCTGGTCGGCGTGGTGCTCAACGCCCTGCTGCCCGAAGCGCTCTTCACCATCATCGCTTCCATCGCCACCTTCGCCACCGTCTGGGTGTGGATCATGATCCTGACCTCGTACCTGTCGATGCGGCGCAAGGAAGCCGCGGCGGGCCGTGGACCGGGTGTTGCCCGCGAGTATGCGGTGCCCGGCGGTACCGTAGCCGCGTGGATCGCGTTGGCCTTCATGGTCTTCGTCGTTGTGCTCCTGGCCCTGAGCCCGGCTACACGCGTAGCCCTGTACACCGGCATCGCCTGGCTCGTACTCCTGGCCGTGCTCTTCAAGCTGCTGGTTCGCCCTGCGGCTCCGGTCAAGCAGGACAGCGACTCGCTGCTGGGCTAACCACCGAGAAATAAAATATGCTTGGCTTCGCATATAGCAAAGCCAAGCATATTTTTTCTTCTTACTCGATCTCGGTCAGGGATCCGTTCCGCGGTCCCGGGGAAGCATCCGGGCCCCTGGATGCGCGCTGCTCCTGGATTAGCGCCAAGCTCGCCCAAGCAAGCATGCCGGCAGCAACTATCCACAGGCTGCCCAAACCCAGCCGCAGATAGGCCAGGACGCCACCCAGCGATCCGATGGTGATCATCAGCCACAGCAGTGCGTAGCGTGCCCATAGCATTCGGTAGCCGCCACGATCCGAGCCGGTGGCCAGCCCGATGATTGCTCCGCCCAACGCCTGGCCGAGCTTGACCAATGTGCCGGTCATATACGTCAGGCCCAATGCAACCTCGCCCGAACGGGTGTAGGAAACATTCACCGCTCCCATGGCGGCGGCCAGCAGCAGCGCCGTCAGCTGCGGCAGGGCCTGCCCTGAAATGGCCGCAGCGAGCAGCAGTACCGCACTGAAGTACATGGCCACTGGCCGGCGCAGCTTCTCCAGCCGGAGAGTCAGCAGGGTTGCGAGGATGACGCCGCCAACGAAGCAGCCGACCAGTGACATGGCCAGGGCCCATCCGGCAAAATCTCCTGTCATCAGAGCTGCGGAGGAACGGGTGGAGTTGCCTGACATGAACGACAGGAAGTAGCCGCCGAAGTGCACGAATCCGACACCATCGACGAACCCTGCCATCGCCGTAATCGTCCCGGCGAAAAGGATCCCCCGCCATCGAAGATTCTTTGCCACCTGTCTCGCTTTCTCTCGCCATCGCCGTTGTCCCCATTCCGCAGGAACCCTCCCATTATCTCTAGCCGGAGTCGGCAACCACGGATGCGGAATGCCCGGGGAGCAAAAGTTGTTACCTCAAGCATGAGTGAAAATACTGCTGCCCCATCCCTGGAAGAAAAGCGCATCCGCGTCGATATCTTCTCCGACATTGCCTGCCCATGGTGCTTCATCGGCAAGCGCCGCTTCGAGCGGGGTGTCGAAGCGTTCGAATACTCCCAGAACGTGGACGTCTACTGGCATTCGTACCAGCTGGATCCAAGCCTGCCAGAGAACTACGACGGCAGCGAAGCCGAATACCTCTCCAAGATGAAGGGCTTGGGCCAGGAACAGGTGTCCCAGATGCTTGATCATGTCACCGCCCAGGCAGCTGGCGAAGGCCTGGACTACGACTTCGCCAATCTGAAGGTCGCTAATTCCTTCACCGCGCTTCGAGTTCTGGAATATGCCAAGCAGCATGGCGCTGGAAGCGAAATGAAGGAAGCGCTGCTTTCTGCGCACTTCGAAAAAGGCCTGGATACCGGGGATGAAGAAACCCTGCTACAGCTGGCCGGATCGCTAGGCTTGGATACTGGCGAACTCCGCGCAGATCTGGCTTCCGGCGCCTATGCCGAAGAAGTCAACGCAGATATCGCCCAGGCCCGTGAGCTGGGAATCAGCGGAGTCCCCTTCTTCATCATCGATGGGAAGTACGGCATTTCCGGCGCGCAGCCAGCCGCGGTCTTTGCCAACGCCCTGACCCAGGTCCACTCCGGAAACGTGCAGACCCGGTAGCGGGCTATTTAGCGCAGACGAGCTTGCCATCCGAAGTATCGAGCTTGCGTTCTTTTACGAGGCCTTCGAACTTCTCCCCCAGCGCCAGGTCCACCCGGCTTCCCCACTTCGTCTCGTCGTAGATGAAGACGATGCCGGGGATCTGGCGCTGCACGGTGAATGCCTGGGCATAGCCATCAGGTCCGGCAATGACTGCACCGGCGGTATCGGAGAGCGATTTCCACCCGGAAGTCAACGAAGAAATCTTGAAGCCGCGCTTTTCCAGTGCCTTGGCGGTGTCACCGGCAAGCCCTGGAATGCTGGTCGTATTCAGCACGCGTATTTCTACTTCTGCAGGCGTCTGGTACTTGAAGTCGATGGCCGGGCAGTTTGGATTCTCGATTTCTGCTTCGCTTGGCTCCGGGCTCTCAACTGCGGCGGGTTCGGCACCCAATTTGATCGTTCCATTGAAAACCAGCACGGCGCCGACCAGTACCGCGATCACCAGCAGGGCCATCACGGAGAAAACAATATTCTGGCGTCTGCGGGCACGCTTCTTTGCTTGTCCATCCGAGCTGAAACTCAATTCCTGCTCGTCGACAATATGCGCACCGTGCCATTGCCCCGGATCATCGCGATCACGCATCATTCCACCTTGCTCTGGTCAGCCTTCGGCAGCCGCTGGCCTGAAGGAGACCTCATCGTCATCCTCGTGGCGCTAGCTTATCTAACTGGCGTCCAGATCCAATACGCGCGCGTGTATTACGGAGCGATGATGAAGCGCCGAACGCAGCGCACGGTGCATCCCGTCTTCCAGATACAACACGCCCCGATAGCGCACCACGTGCGGGAACAAATCGCCGTAGAAGGTGGAATCCTCGGAGAGCAATGTTTCAAGATCCAGGGTCGCTTTGGTGGTGACCAGGTCGGCCAACTTCACCTGCTGAGGGGGAAGGCCGCTCCAATCACGCGTCGACGAATAGCCGTGGTCTGGGTATGGCCGGCCCTCACCGACCGCTCGAAAAATCACTATTCAAGCATACGGACAAACTCTTGCGAGCCCCATATTTCCAGATCAGTGAGGGGTTCGCGGTTGCCGGAGACACCGGTTCCGAAGACGGTGCGGGCTGGCCGCCAGCACCCGGGCTCGGCCCCCGAACGCCGGGAACATAATACAAGTGAATGCGAATAATCGGGCACGCAATGGGAAAATGCAAGGATTGTTACGCTGCGGGAAACGTGGGGGAACCGGGCGTAACTTTAGCTAGTAACAATCGCGTCATAAGGTGCACTCTAGGTTTATGAATAACGTAGTCACCGAGATCCCACTGCTCGATATTTCTACCGCGCGCAATGCTGACGGCTCCTTCAACGAGGAATTCGTAACCGCGCTTCGCGATGCCGCACACCGCGTCGGGTTCTTCCAGATCGTCGCCTACGGCGCGTACGCCGGCCAGGACCAGGAGCTGCTCGACACCATCGCGGAGTTCTTCCGCAAGCCGGTCGGGCAGAAGGTCAAGCTCGATAACCGCAACAGCGCCCAGTTCCGCGGCTACACCCGCATGGGCACGGAAATCACCCGCGGCCGCGCCGACGCCCGCGAGCAGATTGACTACGGACCGGAACGCGAGGCCCTGAGCGTCGTTCCCGAGGACAAGCCGTATTTGAACCTGCAGGGCCCTAACCAGTTCCCTGCAGACTTCCCCCAGCTCGAAGAGCGCGCCATGGCGTGGGCCGAACTGATGAACAAGACCGGCCACGAGCTGCTTTCGGCCATCGCCGTAGGCCTGGGCCTGCCCGAAGACCACTTCGATGAGCCATTCGCCGATACCCCGTCATGGATGGGCAAGCTGGTGCACTACGTTTCGGGCGACGTTGTCCCGGAGTCGGGCAACCAGGGCGTTGGCCTGCACGCGGACTACGGCTTCGTCACCCTGCTGCTGCAGGACCAGGTTGGAGGCCTGCAGGTGCAGCCCTACGGCCAGGAAGAGTGGATCGAGGTGCCGCCTACCCCAGGTGCACTGGTAGTGAACCTCGGGGAAATGCTTGAAGTGGCCACCAATGGCTACCTGATGGCCACCATCCACCGCGTCATTGCTCCTCCAGCCGGTGTAGACCGCTACTCGGTGCCGTTCTTCTACTCCCCTCGCCTGGATGCAGTGATCGACAAAGTCGAGCTGCCAGCCGACCTGGCTGCCGACGCCCGTGGCGTTTCCGATGATCCAGAGAATCCAATGCTGGCTTCCTATGGCGCAAACGTGCTCAAGGGCTGGCTGCGAGCCCACCCGCAGACCGCGGCCATCCACTACCCGGAGCTGGCCAAAGGGCGCAAGAGCGCCTAGGCATTGAGCTCCTGCGGGGATCAGGAGCCCAACCGCGAATCCTGTTGGCGTCGAGCCGGTGACAAATTGCCGACCCGGCGCCACAGGTCATTAAAGCGGCTTGCTCATTCAAGGCTTGAAAGCACGCAGAATTCATTTCCCTCAGGATCAGCCATCACGATCCAGCTCTCGTCCTCTTGCTGGCCCACTTCGGCATAGCTGGCCCCCAAGGCAAGGAGACGGTCGACTTCTTCTTGCTGGCTGGAGCCTTGAGGACGCAGATCCAGATGGAGGCGATTCTTGACGCTCTTGGCTTCAGGCACTTGAGCGAACGTCAGCTTCAACCCGTCCTCGCCTTGGGCTTCGGATCCAATGCTGACCAATCCGGCTTCTTCTTCCAGCACCTCGAAGTCCAGTGCTTCGCACCAGAACCTGGCCACCAGCATCGGGGTGGCGCAATCGACAGCGATTTCGCTCAATACACTTGCCATAGTCTTACCTTGTCGAAAGATTGCTGAACAGTTGCCACGGATACTACCCCTCAGATTCGGGCAATGCCGGCAAGCAAAAAAATAATGTCTCGGGACATCGTTCGTACGATGTCCCGAGACATTACATTGGCGGAGGATAGGGGATTTGAACCCCTGAGGGCGTTAACCCAACACGCGTTCCAGGCGTGCGCCATAGGCCGCTAGGCGAATCCTCCTCAGTTTGCTCCGAGGAGCAGGATCCAGCATATCTAAATTCTCGCTCAATCACGAATCGAGCACTCCCCCGACGATCCCCGGAGCATCTCCAAGGTGCCAAACCCCTGAAATTCGGCGGTATTTCACCTTTTCACCACCTCGATTCTTTCTTTGAAAACCGCAGTTTGAACAGATCGATACTGTAAGCATGAGTAAAAGAGAGGCATTTCACAGCCAAGATGATCCTCGGCGGCTGCCCATTAGCCCTCCGGGGACAAGGCGCATCCCCGGATTTGACGGGCTTTGGGCAGCGAACCTGGATAAGGACAATCTCTTTACCCAGATTGCCGCCACCGCCACACACCTCTACGAGCAGCCACCGGTCTCAAGTTCCGCCCAAGGGCTGGAACGGCTGAAGGCCATTGCACGGTTGCACAGCATGCTCGATGCTGCCGAGGCAGCAGTACTGGCCGATAGCTACGAATATTTGGTTGCCGAGACAGTCAGCCAGGGATCCCAAGAACCTCTGCTGGATGACCTTGGGGAATTTGAAGAGCCCGTTGAAGATCAATCCGCATATTTCTACGGCGTCAATCGTTCCGATGAATCGCTGATCCGTTCATCTTTTGTCGCCGAAGCAGCGGTGGCCCTGCGATCCTCAGAAAGGAAAGTCCAGGACAAGTTATTCTTTGCCGAAGGGCTGCGCCATCTTTGCCCAGATATCTTGGACGCGCTGAGCGTCGGCGAGATCACGACGAGATCCGCGCAAGAGATCGTCAAGCACTCCCAGGATCTAGCACCCGAGGATGCGCAGCTGATGCAGCAAACCTTGCTGCCGATAGCTCGGCAGGCCACCGACTCCGCAGTTGCCCAACGCGCTCGGAAAATGCATGAACGCCTGCACCCCAAGCCGATCGAGGAACGCCACAAGAAAAGTGCAGAGGACCGCAAGGTCATCTATTGGCACGAGGCCAATGGCATGAGCGTCATCCAACTCCACCTGCCAGCAGAAAAAGCATTGGCCATCATCAATACGGTCAATTGGCATGCAGTACGCAATGCTGATCCAGATGATCACCGGACCGAACAGCAACGACGGCTGGATATTATCTGCGATGCCTTGCTCGATGGCTGGCCGGCAACCGAAGGGACCCCGCTGAAAGCCCGTGTCGCTGTCACGATTCCTGCCCTGGAAATGCTCGCTGATCCTAAACGCGCATTGGCGGATCTCGAAGGCTACGGACCCATCCCCGTAGGGACGGCACTGCTGATTGCCAAGGATGCCCCGTCTTTCATCAAGGTGCTCACCGACCCCTGGTCCGGGGCGGCCATAGACGTCGGCCGCGAAAAGTACCGTCCGTCGAAGGCACTGCGTGATCTGCTGCGGAGCCGGGATGTGGTTTGCAGATTCCCAGGATGCAATCGGCCAGCCGAATCAGCTGAGATAGACCATATCGATGCATGGGCCAAGGGCGGGCATACCACCCGGAGCAACACTCATCTATTGTGCAAGCGGCATCAGATGTTCAAGCATGTGCTGGGGTGGCAGGCGACATACCTTCCGGACGGTTCGGTGAACTGGCGCTCCCCCAACGGCATGATCTGCGTTGAGCTTCCCGGCAGCGTCACCAGCGTGCAGAACTTCGATTTCGAGAAAGAGCAAACGCCCATGCTGCCGACCATCGAACTCAATGACCGTGTTCGCCGCGTGCTTGGCTGGTTAGAACCGCCTGAAGAAAGCACCGCCTGAGAACTAACAGCAACCCTGCTCAGGATTGGCCAGTTGAGATCAAGCGCACGCCTGCCGATTTTATCCAAGCGCCAACCTCAGGTAGTATTTTGGGTGACCCCTCGTGTGGTGTCATCCTGTTGAACTCCCCCAGGACCGGAAGGTAGCAAGGGTAGATGGGCTCTGGCAGGTGCATGAGGGGTCTTTTACTTTCTTACGCAAGCCGAATGGAGTCCACGTGGGCGCTGGCCGTTTCGCCCCTAGCCCTTCGGGGCCGCTCCATCTTGGCAATTTGCGCACGGCAATTCTCGCCTGGCTTTTCGCCCGCTCCACGCAACGCGAATTCCTGTTGCGCATTGAGGACCTGGACCGTGTTCGTTCCGGCGCCGAAACCACCCAGATTGCCGAGCTAGCGTCCTTGGGCATTGACTTCGACGGTGACATGCTCCGCCAGTCCGACCGCCTTCCGATATATCTTGAAGCCGTTGAGCGGCTCAAAGCGCGCGGTCTGGTCTACGAATGCTACTGCTCGCGCAAGGATATTGCCGAAGCCGGAAGCGCTCCGCATGCTGCGCCCGGTGCCTACCCGGGAACCTGCCGCAATCTGAGCGCCAGCGAGCGCTCGGCCAAAGCGCAGAACCGCCCGGCCGCCTTGCGCCTGCGTTCAGAAGTGAACGAATTTTCCGTTCACGATGAACTATTCGGCGACTACACCGGCGCGGTTGATGATTTTGTCCTGGTGCGCAACGACGGCGCACCAGCCTACAATCTTGCGGTGGTCGTCGATGATGCTTTCTCAAGCATCGACCAGGTCGTACGCGGAGATGATTTGCTCTCTTCCGCGCCACGTCAGGCCTATCTGGCAACGCTTCTGGGCCACCCAATCCCCTCCTATGCACACGTCCAGCTTGCACTGAATGCCAAAGGCCAGCGCCTGGCCAAGCGCGATGGCGCGGTAACACTCGAAGAGATCACCGAACAAGGTGTGCATCCAGCCAACGTTGTGGCGGTTTTGCTAGAGTCATTGGGCTTGCCCAGCACAAGTTTGCAGGCAGCCTTGGAAGCTTTCGATCCGGCGAATCTGCCACGCGAGCCGTGGATCGTCGAACCAGAGAATATTGTCCAACAGCTGATGCCCAGGGCATCAGGAAACTGATAGGGAACCGGTGTGAGTACAGCGCTTTATCGCAGATATCGTCCCGATACGTTTGGCGACGTCATCGGGCAGGAGCACGTTACTGCGCCCTTGATGACGGCTCTGGAGAAGAACCGCGTCAACCATGCGTACTTGTTCTCCGGCCCGCGCGGTTGCGGCAAGACGACTTCGGCCCGCATCCTGGCCCGCTGCTTGAACTGCGAGCAAGGTCCTACTCCGGTTCCTTGTGGCACCTGCCCAAGCTGCGTGGATCTGGCCAATGGCGGACCAGGTTCGCTGGATGTCATCGAGATCGACGCGGCCAGCCACGGTGGCGTCGATGACGCCCGCGACCTGCGCGAGCGCGCAACGTTCGCGCCTACCCGCGACCGCTACAAGATCTTCATCATCGATGAGGCCCATATGGTCACCGCGGCAGGCTTCAACGCCCTGCTGAAGATCGTTGAAGAGCCGCCGGCGCACATCAAGTTCATCTTCGCGACAACCGAGCCGGAAAAGGTCATTGGCACCATCCGCTCGCGTACCCACCACTACCCATTCCGCCTGGTTCCGCCCGAGGCGCTGCTGGCGTACCTGCAAGTGCTCTGCGAACGGGAAAGCGTCGCAGTAGCCGAAGGCGTGCTGCCGCTGGTGATCCGTGCTGGCGGCGGTTCGGTCCGCGATACCCTCTCGGTGCTGGACCAGCTGATCTCTGGCGCCCGCGATGGCAGCCTTGATTACGAGACCGCGGTTGCGCTGCTGGGCTACACCCACTCGACGCTGCTCGACGAGGTCACCTTGTCGCTGCACGAATCCGATGGCGCCGGGCTGTTCGGCGCGATCGACCGCATCATCCAGACCGGTCTGGATCCTCGGCGCTTCGTTGAAGATGTGCTGGAGCGCTTCCGCGATCTGATCATCGCCAAGGCGATGCCCGAAGGCCTTGAGAAGATCTTGCGCGGCGTGCCAGAAGACCAGCTCGAAGCCCTGCGCTTGCAGGCGGGACTGGTCGGCGCAGGCGAACTGTCGCGATGGGCAGACGTCACCAACAAGGCCCTGAGCGAGATGACCGGCGCTACCTCGCCTCGGCTGCACTTGGAATTGCTGGCGGCGCGCTTGATGCTGCCGGGTTCGCAGAACTCCGACAGCTCCTTCGCTGCCCGTCTAGATCGCCTGGAGCGCCATGCGATGACCGGTGGAGCGCTGCCTGCGCTTAATGAAGACGACGCCGCGGGTGCTGCACCCTCAACGAATGCTGCCCCGAATCCTGGAGCCGCGCGTCAGGGTGCTGCCGCTGTGCGCGAGGCCTTGGCCGCTGCCAAGTCCCGTCGAGGCGCTGCCCCGGAACCGGCTGAAGAGCAGGAACCACAGGTCCAGTCGGCTCAGGCTCAGCCGCAGCAGGATGAGCAGGCTCCCGCACCGGCACAGCAGCCTGCGCAGCACGCAGAATCAGCGCAGGCACAGCGCACCGAGCAGCCGCAGCAGTCCATGCCGCCACAGCCACAGCCACAGCCACAGCCGCAGCCGCAGCCGGCTGATGATGACCCAAATGCCCCGCTGGATCCTGGCGCGGCAGCTTCCCTGAACACCGGCGAAGCCGCTGACTGGGGCGCCACTTGGGGGCCAAAGGGCGAAAACTACTCGGTGACCACCGAGGTGCAGCCTGGTCCGAGCATTCCGGCAGCCCGTCCGGAAGGCGTGGCACCATTCAGCTTGGTTCCTGATCCATCCAGCGGTGAAGATCTGTCGTTCGGCACCGGTGTCTCCATCGATGACGTGAAGCAGAATCCTGCCATGGCCGAATTCGCACGTCGCGCGGCAGCCAACCGCGCAGCACAAGCACCGCAGCCTGCCCAGCCGCAGCAGTCGCAACAGGCGCAACAGGCGCCGGAGGCCAGCCAGCCTGGCATGGATGCCCAGCGCAACGCTGCCCATCCGGCGCAGGAACATGCCCAGCGCCAGCAAGCAGAACGCGAAGCACAACAGCGCGCCGCACAAGAACAAGCACAACGCGAGCAAGCAGAACGCGAAGCACAACAGCGCGCCGCACAAGAACAAGCACAACGCGAGCAAGCACAACAGCAACAACGGCCGCAGTCTCCCCAGCAGCCTCAGCACGGCGCGCCCGGCGGAACCCCGCAGGGCCAGCAGCCAGCACCACAGGGCGCCGGCTCGCCGGTGGCGATGTTCCAGCAGGCGTGGCCTACGATCCTGCAGCAGTTGCAGGGCAGTTCGCGTGTCCTGCATTCCATGGTCGCCACCTATGGCTCCGTGGCAGGCTTCGATGGCCGTACACTTACCTTGGCGTTCAGCAACACCGGCCCCATCGTGAATCTGCGCAACCGGCCGGATTTGATGAATACATTGACCGGAGTCCTCTCCCAGGTCGCAGGTTCGCCAATCGAAGTGGTCCTGACCGAAGGCGGATCCAACCCCAACGGTGGTGGTTCCCCAAAAGGTGAGCGCCGGCCAATCCCGGCGCCAACCCCAGCACCAACTAAGTTCACCAAGGCTGTAAGTTCTGCTGGGGCTGCTGCGCGCGCCGCAGCACGGGCCCAAGCTGCCGCTCCGGCACCGCAGCATCGTCCTGCCTCTGCAGTGCAGACCTCGGCACCAGCCGCACCTGCGCCACGCGCCCATGAGGGGTACGCCAGCTCCTACGACGACGTTCCGCCACCCGCGGAAGAGCCGTATTTCGACGAGCCGCCGTTCCCGGATGACCCGTACTATTCGCCGGCTGGCTCCGTCCCGGTGGCACCGCAGGTTCAGCCGCAGCAGCAGTCTCCGGCCCCGGCTACCCAGCCAGAGCCGGTGGCGCCCGCCCCGGCAACCAGTGCGCCACGCAGTTTCGACGGGCCTCCGGTGGCCCCCAAGCCCCGGATGACTGCCGGCATGGCAGCGCGCCAGGCCGAAGGCGGAGTTCCGAATATTGCGCGCCCGGTGTCTTCGACTCCGTTGCACCCGGACAGCACCACCGATTCCTTCGAGAATCTGGCGGTTGATGCACCAGAACAGCCGGCTCCGCAAACTCCAGAGCGATCGGTTCCGGAGCCTGCGCCCGCCCCTGCACAGCCTCAGGTTCGCCCACGCGAGCAGGAGCAGCCCCGCCCGGAGCCGCTTGCACCGGCGCCTTCGCCAGCAGCCCCGGCACCCGCTCCGGAGGCGGCACCGCGCTGGGGTGCTCCGCAGCCTGAGCCTGAACCAGCCCCCGCTGCATCGGCACCGGCAAGCACGGGCCGCATGAGCCGGTACCAGCAGCTGATGAACCAGGCGAAGAACGCACCAAGCGCGCCAGCGCCTGCCCAGTCGGCACGCGGCTGGGGCGGCCCGGCATCGGCTCCCGATCCTGCCCCGGTGCAGGAGCCGGAGGAGTTCGTCCCCAGCGACGATGACATCGAGGTCGAGGATTCGGCACTGATCGGCGTTCCAGCCGTGGAGCGCCTGCTTGGCGGGATGGTCATCGAGCAGCGCGACGTGAACGGGAATGTAGTGGAAATCAAACGCAGCTTGTAGCCAGCACCACGGCGAGCTGTCGGAGTGAGACACTAGGGTGTACCACGGAACAATTTCAAGGTAGTGAAGCAAGCTAGAAAGTAGGCGCACGTGTACGAAGGTGCTGTACAGGAATTGATCGACGAGCTCGGTCGCTTGCCTGGCATCGGCCCGAAGTCGGCTCAGCGCATTGCTTTCCACATTCTCGATGCCGATGCCGAGGACATGACCCGGCTCGCCGCCTCGATCCAGCTGGTCAAGGAAAAGGTGAAATTCTGCGAGATCTGCTTCAACATCTCGGAGCAGGATACCTGCGCCATTTGCCGCGATGAGCGCCGCGATGGAACAAAGATCTGCATCGTGGAGGAGTCCAAGGACGTCCTGGCCATTGAACGCACCCGGGCGTTCTCCGGCAAGTACCACGTGCTCGGCGGTTCCATCAATCCACTGGCAGGCATTGGCCCGGAACAGCTGCACATCCGCGAGCTGGTCACCCGCTTGGCCGATGACTCGATCACCGAGCTGATCCTTGCCACCGATCCGAATCTCGAGGGCGAAGCCACCGCCGTGTACCTGGTGCGCGCGTTGGCTCCCCTGGGCATCCGCATTACCCGCCTGGCTTCCGGCCTGCCGGTGGGCGGCGATCTGGAATACGCCGATGAAGTGACCTTGGCCCGCGCCTTCGAAGGACGCCGGTCCGCCGGCCGCACCGCACCCGGCCCGGCCCGGCTCAAGGCAGAGAAGCAGGAGTCCGAGCAGGAAGCACCGCAGGCAGAAGCCGGGGATGCCGCAGAAAAGCCGAAGGCGCAGCTTTCCGAGCCACGCCTGCTGCGCGTTGCCGGCGACACTGGCGAAGCGTCGTCGCATCCAGTTGTTCCCGAGATGGACAGCCGCCGCAGCCACTAATTCCCGCAGTTTTTGAACGCCCTGCACTCGACCGCTTCACCGGCATGAGTGCAGGGCGTTTTTCATTCCTGCAGCGCGATGTGCGGTGAAACACGCTTAGTTGATAAAGGTCAACTATCGTCGTATAGTTGACATCAATCAACCATTCAGGCTTTCCACGCCTGACCCTATTTTTTTGGAGCTTTAATGACCGCAACCGCACCGGTCGCCAAGCCCAAGATGACTCACCGCGAAATCCTCACTGCCCTCACGGGCATTTTGATGGGCATGTTCGTCTCCATCTTGGCCAACACCGTTGTTTCCAGCTCGCTGCCGCTGATCGTCTCGGATCTCAACGGCAGCCAGACCTCCTACACCTGGGTGGTCACCGCCACGCTGCTGGCGACCACCATCGCCACCCCGATCTGGGGCAAGCTCGCCGACCTGGGCAACCGCAAGCTGCTGCTGCAGATCTCGCTTTCCATCTTCGTCCTGGCCTCGGCCGCGGCAGGCTTCTCGCAGGACACCAGCTTCCTGATCGCCATGCGCGTGGTCCAGGGCCTGGCTGGCGGTGGCGTTGGCGCCTTGGCACAGATTGTCATGGCCGATTTCCTCTCCCCTCGTGAACGCGGCAAGTACATGGGCCTGTTCGGCGCTGTCATGGCCGTTGGCACCGTGGGCGGCCCGTTGATCGGCGGCTTCGTTACCGATGCCATCAACTGGCGCTGGAACTTCTTCATCGCCTTGCCGTTCGCCATCGCCGCGGTCATCCTGATCCAGCGCACCTTGCACCTGCCGGCCATTGCCAAGCGCAAGGTCAAGATCGACTACTGGGGCATCGTCCTGCTGTCCGCCGGCGTCTCGCTGCTGCTGATCTGGATGTCGCTGGGCGGCTCCCAGTTCGAGTGGGCCTCGGCGACCAGTTACCTGATGATTGCCGGCGCGGTAGTCCTGCTGGCACTGTTCATCCTGGTTGAGACCAAGGCTACGGAGCCGCTGCTGAGCCTGGGCCTGTTCAAGAACCGCACCTTCGCCTTCGCGGTCATCGCCTCGCTGGCCATTGGTGTTTCGATGTTCGGCACCTCGGTGTTCCTCAGCCAGTACATGATCATGGCCCGTGGCGCATCAGCCACCATGGCCGGCCTGATGACCTTCCCGCTGATGGGCGGCTTGCTGGTCATCTCCACCATCGGCGGTGCGCTGATCTCGCGCACCGGCAAGTGGAAGGCGCTGGTCGTCACCGGTTCTGTGCTGGTTGTCATCGGCTTGTTCCTGCTGGGAACCATCCACTACGACACCAACTATGCGCTGGTCGCTACCTACATGTTCATTCTCGGCGCCGGCATGGGCCTGGTCATGCAGAACATGGTGCTGGTGGTGCAGAACTCGGTCCACGTCAAGGAACTGGGCGTAGCTTCCTCGGCCGTGAACTTCTTCCGCACCCTCGGCGGCACTGCAGGTACCGCGGGACTGGGCGCCGTACTGGCGACTACCGTGCCGAGCATGATCGCCGACCGCCAGTCCGATTTGGCCGCAGCCCTGGCCTCCCTGGGCGACCAGGCCAAGGAACTGACCGCGGCTCTGGGATCCGGAAACCTGCCTTCGGTGGCCGCGATGCCTGAACCGGTCCGCGTGATCTTCGAGTCCATCTACGGCGATGCAGTGCCTTCGCTGTTCGCCATTGCCGCTCCGCTGTCGCTGATTGTCGTCGTGGCTGTCTGCCTGATCCCCAACCAGTCGCTGAAGACCCAGACCGCAAGCGAACGCATGCAGGATCTGGACGCGGAGGACAAGGGCGCAACCAAGGCAGAAAAGCCAGCTGGCAACTAGGAGATCCAGTGCAGGTTCCAAGCAAAGCCGATGAGGCCCCGGTGGCGGAACGTCCCGATTTGTACGCCAGTGCCGAACAGGAGCTGTTCTCGCTGATCGCGCTGACGGCGCGCGCCAAGCGGGAACTGGCCACCCGGCTCGACAGCAGGCTCACCCCAGGCTATCTACCGGTGCTGGGCATGATCCTGCGCAGCCAGCGCATCACCCAGTCCGAAATCTGCGAAAGACTGCTGGTCGACAAGGCCTCGCTGTCGCGAATGATCACGAAACTGGAACAGCTGGAACTGGTCAAGCGAGAAGTCGACCCGGACGACCGTCGGGTATTCCACCTCCTGCCTGCCGAATTTGCGGCAGAAAGGTGGCATGAAACCTTCCAGGGGTGGCGCACGGAACTGCGCTCGCGGATGACCGATTGGGACGATGAGGATCTGTCGAAACTCATCGATCTGCTCAGTCGATTGAACTTGGAAATCCAGTCACTCTAGTTCGCTTCACCCTCTGGCCGGTCTTCTCGGAAATACCGAGAAGACCGGCCAGAGAAGCTTAAATTCCCTTGCTTGCAGGGGCATTCCTCCGCGCTGGAATGTGCAGCAGCCATCCTGTCGGTTCGGGTTGCTACGTTCATGCACATGAGCGAATCCTTGAGCAAAGCAGAGAAAATCGAAGACCACACCGGTTCAAGCATGGGCGAATGGGCAGGCACGATGGACGCCGCCGGCCTGCGCGACTTGAAGCAGAGCGAACAGGTGCAGATGCTGCTTCCACTGATGAAGGACCGTGATGAAAGCCAGAGGCTTCTCTGGGCCCGGCGCATTGCCTCCGAGTACCGGCAGCTCTAAGCGGGTCGTAGACTGAGCTCATGGCAATCAAAAGCAGCAACACGTCAGCCATCGCCAATGCCACCGGCATCGAGTGGGACCAGTGGTGCGCCAAACTGCGTGCCGGCGGAGCCGACGAGATGACGCATAAGGAGATGGCCGAACTGGCCATCACCGGCATTCCCGCAACAGTCGAAAATCCAGAATGGTGGGCCCAATCCGTCGCGGTGGCCTATGAGCAGCACATCGGAAGGCGCGTACCTGGCCAAGCCCAGGACGGCACCTTCCAGGGCTCGGTCAGCAGCACCATCGATGCCGATTTGGATACGGCACTGGAGCGCTGGGTCGCCTGCGTGAAAGACCGCAAGGAATTCAACGGGAACGAACTATCCGAACCTGCACGCACCAGCGGTTCCGAGCGCTGGCGCTACTGGCGGGCGGACTTCAGCGATGGCACCAAGGCACAGGTAGACATTGGGCTCAAGGGCGAAAAATCCTCGGTAGCCATAAACATCACTAAGGCTGAATCACCTGAGCAGGTGTCTGAATGGAAGAGCTTTTGGCGACAAATTTTGGCTGAATTCAAGGGATAGCCAGTGCTTTTCGACAACTCACACTGGGGTTTCTAGGCAATATGACCAATGGTTACCGCCCCAACTAGGACATGGCACCTCGTAGCTGTCACAATATTTATCTGGTAGATGCCTCACGCCAAAGTTCTATCAGCAACCCCCGGCGGCGAGGCACAGCTTTCAACAGGTGGAGTGAGTGCCCATGGGCCTAATTGTTCAAAAATTTGGCGGTTCTTCCGTTTCAGATGCCGACGGCATCAAGCGTGTAGCGCGCCGAATTATTGATACCAAGTCCAAGGGCCATGACGTCGTCGTCGTTGTTTCCGCAATGGGCGACACCACCGATGACCTGCTGGATCTAGCAGGCCAGCTCACCGACAATGCACCTGCCCGCGAAATGGACATGCTGCTCTCCGCCGGTGAACGCATCTCGATGTCGCTGCTGGCAATGGCCATCAACCAGTTCGGCGAGCAGGCCGCATCATTCACCGGCTCGCAGGCAGGCCTGATCACCGATTCGACCCACGGCAAGGCCCGCATCATGGAGGTCTCCCCGCAGCGGGTGCGCCGGGCCATCGACCGCGGATTCGTTGCCATCGTCGCTGGATTCCAGGGCATGAGCAAGGAATCCAAGAACATCACCACCATGGGCCGTGGCGGCTCGGACACCACTGCCGTGGCACTGGCCGCGGCTCTGGGCGCCGATGTCTGCGAGATCTACACCGATGTGGACGGCGTCTACACCGCCGACCCACGCGTGGTCGCCTCGGCAAAGAAGATCGAGAAGATCACCAGCGAGGAAATGCTGGAAATGGCCGCCAGCGGCTCGAAGATCTTGCACCTGCGCTGCGTTGAATACGCTCGCCGCTTCGGCGTGCCGCTGCACGTGCGCTCCTCATTCAGCACCAACGAGGGCACCTGGGTGCTCCCGGATCCCGAAGACAAAATCAAAATTCAAGAGGGAGAACCCTTGGAACAGCCAATCATCTCAGGTGTCGCCCACGACCACTCCGAAGCCAAGGTCACCATCATTGGCGTACCTGACATTCCGGGCAAGGCCGCACAGATTTTCGGTGTGATCGCCGCTGCGCAAGCCAATATCGACATGATTGTGCAGAACATCTCGACCCGCGGCTCTGGTGCCACCGATATTTCCTTCACCCTGCCGATGACCGAAACCAAGCACGTGCTGGAAGCGCTGAATACCGCAAAGCCTGAGATTGGCTTCGAGGATATCGAGCACAATGACGAGGTTGGCAAGCTTTCGCTGATCGGCGCAGGCATGCGCTCGAACCCAGGCGTATCCTTCACCTTCTTCGAAGCACTGCACCGTGCAGGGGTGAACGTGGACATGATCTCGACGTCCGAAATCCGCATCTCCGTGGTCACCGATGCCCACAAGCTCAATGACGCAGTACGCGCAATCCACACCGCGTTCGATCTGGACACCGACGTGGAAGCCACCGTCTACGGCGGCACCGGACGCTAAGCGCTGATTAGCCAAGCGAAGAACGCCTGCGAAACAATTTTTGTTTCGCAGGCGTTTTTCATTTTGGTTTCTACTTGGCCGGTTCCAGCGTCTTGGTGTAGACGATGTCGCCCAGCCCATTGCGCAGCGTGACGGTGAACAAGTCCTGCTCGTCAAGATCGACGTGGCCGAAGAACTGGCCCTTGCCATCGCGCGGCGACTGGTTCGTGGTGCCTGCGAGCGAGAAGTCCACACGCGGCCCGAAAGTACCGTCCATCTGGTTCGGCCCGAAGGAACCGGCATTCACTGGCCCGGCCACGAATTCCCAGAACTCATTGAACTCGCGGAATGCCGCGCGTTCGGGCGAGTAGTGGTGGGCTGCGCAGTAGTGGACATCGGCAGTCAGGAAAACGACGTTCTTGATGCCGCGGTCCGTGACCGCCTTGAGCAGCCGGGCCAATTCCAGCTCGCGGCCCAGCGGTGCCCCATGGTCAGCGTTGGAAATTGATTCCTGGGCTTTGCCATCTGGAACGATGATGCCCAGCGGAAGGTCATTGAGAATGACCTTCCAAGTGGCCTTGGACTTGGCTAGGGAATCCACCAGCCAATTCAGCTGATCTTCGCCGAGAATGGATGTGGACTTCCCTTCCATTCCAGCGGTGTTCTCCGACTTGTAGCTGCGCATGTCCAACGCGAACAGGTCAAGCGCAGGGCCGCGGGAGATCTTGCGGTAAATTCGAGCCGCCTCGAAACCGGTGCCTGGGCGCAGGGCGCGCGGGTCGGCGATGGGCTGGTATTCCTGCCAGGCCTGGCGTCCGCGAGCTGCCAAGGTGTTGATATCGCGAACGGTGTAGCGCTCATCTTCGATGATCTCGCCCGGCCACCAGTTGTTGTGGGTCTCGTGGTCATCCCACTGGGCAATCACCGGAACTTCGGAATACATGGCCCGCACGTTGCGGTCCATCAGGTTGTAGCGGTGCCGGCCGCGGTACTCGTCCAGGGTTTCGGCCACCTTGGAGACTTCTTCGGTGACCAGGTTGCGCCAGATCTGGCCATCAGGCTCCACGACCTCTGCGGCGATCGGGCCATCGGCGTAGATGGTGTCGCCGCTGTGCACGAAGAAATCCGGCTTGGTCGCATGCATGGCCGCGTAGGCGCGCATGCCGCCGATCTCTTCATTGATGCCCCAGCCCTGGCCAGCGGTGTCGCCGGACCAGACAAAGCTCTGGGCTCGGGAGGCGTCATGATTGCGGCGACCGGTCAGTGCAGGTGCGGTGCTGAACCAGCCATCCTGCGTCTCGCCAAGGGTTCCATTGTCGTCCTCAAAACCGATGGTGACTGCGAAGCGGGTTCCGGCAGGCAGATGCTGGGCATTGATCTTTGCGGTGAAGTCGGTGGCCTCGCGGGCGTAGGCGCCGTGCAGTGTCCTGGCGAATGATCCACGGCCACGGATGATTTCCCCGGTCTCGTCTACCGCGCGCAGTTGAGCACGCAAGCGGCCTTCGCCGGAGCTGCGTGCCCAGAGCACGGCATTGCTCGTGGAGACATCACCCATGGAAAACCCGCTGGTCAGGCCAAGTCGGGAACGCACGAGGCGGGGGCTGCTGGAAGCCAGCGCTGCTCCCGTCGGCCCGACCAAGGTCAGGGCGCTGGCACCGAGAGCACCGGTGAGCAATTTGCGACGCGAAATATCAGTCATGCGCCTCAGTGTTCACGACTCGATCAGCCGTTTCCTTGAGCCAAGATGAACACAAGAAGAAATTAATTCCTGGCAATCCAGTGGCTGTGCACGAGCGAGCGCACCTGCGCGAATTTGCAAGCCGCTTGGCGTTCCTCCAGCCTGCCACCGGAACTCCGAATGCTGGCAGACTTGGACAATGAGTTCAACGCGAGTGATTTCTGGCCCGCCCTCGGCGGATCATCCTGTTCCCCCGGCGGTGCGCGCAGCAGCTGGTCCGGCAGAAATCGAGGGTATCTGGCAAAACGCGCTTGGCGGAGTCACCTACCGCATCGGCTCGGGCGAACAGATACGCTTCGCCAAGTGGTCACCGGGATGCCCTCCGGAAGCGGAAGGCGATCTGAAAACTGAAGCCCAGCGCATGACATGGGCAGGAAAATTCATTCGGGTCCCGGAAGTGCTCTCCTGCGAAGAACAGGCTGACGGCCAGCTGCTCATCACCGCCGCATTGCACGGGCACAGCGCAGCCAGCAGCCTGGGCAAAAGCGACCCTGCGCGTTCAGCCCACGCTGTCGGCCACGGACTGCGGCAAATGCACGATGCCTTGCCCATTGGAGCATGTCCCTTCGACTGGGATCTGGAATCCCGTATTCAGCATCTGCCAGCCGATCAGCAGGCCGAGTTTCTCGACAACGCCCCGGAACTGGATCTTGTGGTGTGCCATGGCGATGCGTGCCTGCCAAACACGATCATCACCGACGACCATCAATTCAGCGCGCATGTGGATTTGGGCATGCTGGGACTCGCAGACCGCTGGGCAGATCTGGCCATTGCCGCGTGGAGCACCGAGTGGAACTACGGGCCTGGTTTCGAACAGTACGTCTACGCGGGCTACGGCATCGAACCGGATGAGCGGAAGATCTCTTTCTATCGCCGGGTCTGGGACGCAGCCTAGGGCGCCTTCGCTAACGTGCCACGTATCGGTGTTCAGGTCGGCCACGGGTTCCGTATCCAAGCTGGAGCTCCAGGGATTCATTAGCCACCAGCGCCGCCAAATAGCGTTGCGCTGTCGCACGGGCAACCCCCACCGCTTCTGCAACCTCGGCAACGCTCATCGGTTCGGCCGCTTCTTTCACGCAGGAAAGCACTGCATGCTCGGTCGGGGCGGCGCCCACTGACGCACTGGATTCCTCGCCGCCTTGGAGCGACCGGTACAACCGGTCCACGCCCTGCTGGTTGAACTCCGTGGTCCCGGCCAATTGGCGGCGGTAGCGCGCCCAGCCTTTGAGCTTGGAAGCCAGGGTCTTGGCATCGAAAGGCTTGATGATGAAGGCCAGCGCGCCTGAGCGCAGCGCCTTGTCGATGTTCTTCGGCTCAATCGCCGCGGAGATCATGATCGCATCGACATCGAGTTCTCTGAGCAGCTCGATTCCGCTCACATGCGGCAGGTAGAGGTCCAGCAGGACCAAATCGGGTTTCAGGCTCTGCACCAATTTGGGGACCACGCGCGGATCCTGCACAGGTTCCAAAGCCTGGAACCCGGGGATGGCATTGACCATCTCCGCATGCAGCTCGCCAACCCGGAAATCGTCATCAACGATCAGCACCCGATAATTTCCGCTGCTGTTCTCGTTCAAAGTTGCACTCCTTCACTGTGGTCATTTTCTGAACTGGATGGTTCAGCCAGCACCGCCGGCAAGCGTGCTGCAAACACTGCACCTGAACCATCGGTGCCGCGATCCGCGATCCAGACATCCCCGCTGCGGGCCTGGGCGAGCCGCTTGATCAGCGGCAGTCCTACGCCACGCCCATGCTCGTTGCCCAGATGGGATCCGGTGCTGACGTCCCGCGCGAAGACATCCTCGTCAGTGGTGATGCCAGGTCCCGAATCGGCCACGGCAATGTGCAGGGTGTTCCCCTCGGACAGCAGATCGATTTCCACCCAGGGTTCAGCATCCGCACTAAGCGCCGCGGTGAAGGCGTTATCCAGCAGATTTCCCAGGACCGCGGTGGCATCCTGGGCATCATGGGCCGAGGCGATCTGCCCGAAAAGCATGGATTGCGGGGACACCCTCAGTTCGATACCCAATTCGTGGGCACGCACCGCCTTCGCCGAAATGAACGCCGCGAGGTAGGCATCCTGGATGGCCTCCAGCCCGGGAACCTGGGCGATCTTCGGCCCTGCTTCCATCACCTCGCGCAGGTAGTCTTCGGCCTGTTCAATCTTCCCCAGATTGATCAACCCGAGGACCGCATGCATGCGATTGGCGAATTCATGGCGTTGGGCGCGCAGCGCGTCGGCCATGTCCTGCACCGCGTCGAGCTTGGTGCCCAGCGCTTCGAGCGTGGTGACGTCATGCAGCAGCACGACCAGCCCGAGATCCACCCCGTCACGGACCACCTTGTTCACGCGGGCGATAAGCGAATTCCCATTCGCCCCGATGCGCACCGGCGCGGGGTCGCATTCCTTGATCGCCTTGACCAGCCGGGGATCCAGGCCAGCGGATTCGAAGTGGCGGCCCACCACGTCTTCCAATTCCGTGCGGTGCGGCAGGCCCAGCAGCTGCCGGGCAGCCTTGTTGCGCACGGTGATCCGCTTGTCTGCGCCAATGCCCATGACGCCTTCGGTGACACCGTAGAGCACAGCCTGCTGGTCCCTGACCAGCTGGGCGATTTCGGCCGGTTCCAGCCCCAGGGTCTGGCGCTTCAAGCGGCGGACGGTCACCCGTCCGGCGAACACTGCCACGGCCGCGGCGAGCACCGCGAACAAGACGATCCAGGCGAAGGATTCAAGCAGCGCCCCGGTCAGGGAATCAGTGGTCACGCCCACGGAAACCTCGCCGACAACGTCACCCGAGGCGGCATAGATCGGGACCTTGGCGCGCACCGATTCCCCGAGGGTTCCGTGTTCCCGGGAAACCGCTTCAATGCCCTCCAAAGCGACCGGGTCGGTGGAAACCATCTGGCCCAGTTCTTCGGGGTTCGGATGGCTCAGGCGCAGTCCGCGGTCTTCGGTGATCACCACGAAATAGGCTTGCTCCTGCTCGATGACGGCGTCAGCAAGACGTTGCAGCTCTCCCTCGGCGAGCGCCTGCGGATCCAGCTTGTCCTGCTGGGCGTAGCGTGAAACCTGCTCGACGACTTCCGGCAGCACCGCCACGGTGCGGGCGATGGTCAGCGAAGTGTCCTCCGCTTTCGAATACACCCGGTCATAGCTGGCGAAAAGCGTTCCTGCGGTAACCAGGACAATCAAGACACCTACGACCAGGAATTGCAGTCGCATGATGCGGGAGGCGAAATGCCGGGTGCCGGCGCCAGAACGGAACATGCCACCCAGCATAAACCCATCTTCCCACGCTCGTGATTTTAATGAGCAAAAAGATGGCAAAGAACTTAACCGTTCAACAATAAGCACAAGACGCGCAAAGTGAGCACCGCCACGTACCTTGGATTAGTGCCTCGCCCGGCTTGCGGGGCCAAAGGATTCACTCACACTGAAATGGAGGTCGGGTCAATGCTTGTTGCACTCGGATTCCTCATGGTCGCCACCTTCATGGTGCTGATCATGACAAAGCGCATGACGCCCTTGCTGGCATTGATTCTGGTACCGACCATCTTCGGCTTATTCACCGGTGCCGGATTCGGCCTGGGCGACATGGTCATGGACGCAGTCAAGGACATGTCCGGAACCGCAGCCCTGCTGATGTTCGCGATCATGTACTTCGGCATCATGATCGACGTCGGATTGTTCGACCGCCTGGTCTCCGGCATCCAGAAACTGGTTGGCAACGACCCGGCCAAGGTCGTCATGGGCACCGCGCTGCTCACCGCAGTCATCTCGCTGGATGGCGATGGATCGACCACCTTCATCGTGGTCACCGCCGCCATGCTGCCGATCTACCAGCGCCTGGGCATGAGCCCAGTGGTCCTGACCTGTGTCGCCGGCCTGACCAACGGCACCCTGAACATCGTTCCGTGGGGCGGCCCAACGGCCCGCGCCGCCGCGGCACTGGGTGTGGACGCTTCGGAAATCTTCGTGCCGATGCTGCCTTCGCTGGGCATTGCCCTCATTGTCATTGCCCTGTTCGCCTGGCAGATGGGTGTTTCCGAGCGCCGCCGCCTGCAGCGCGAGCGTCCGGAAATCTGGGGCACCGAGCTCGGCGGCGGCAACGTTGCCACCCCAACCGAAGGCAAGACCCCGGGTGGCACCTCCCCTGCCGGTGGCAACCTGGCAGTTCTGGAATCCGTGGCCCGCAAGGGCGATGGCACCGAATTCTCCACCATGGACGGCACCGTGCTGGATCCGGACCGCGAGACCCTGCGTCCCAAGGTGTTCTACTTCAACCTTGCGTTGACCGTCGCCATCATGGTGCTGCTGGTGGTCGATGTCATGCCGCTGCCATACCTGTTCATGGTGGGTACCGCGATCGCGCTGATTGCCAACTTCCCGAAGGTCTCCGACCAGGTGAAGATGATCGCCGCTCACTCCAGCGAAATCATTGCAGTGGTCTCCATGGTGCTCGCAGCGGCAGTGCTCACCGGCGTGCTCTCCGGCACCGGCATGGTTGACGCCATGAGCCAGTGGCTGGTGGATGTCATTCCTGCCTCCATGGGCCCCTACATGGCGGTGCTGACCGGCTTGATCTCGATTCCTGCCACCTTCCTGATGAGCAACGACGCCTTCTACTTCGGTGTCTTGCCGGTTCTCGCCGAAGCCGGCGCGCACTTCGGTGTTCCAGCGGTGGATATGGCTCGCGCCTCCATCACCGGTCAGCCGGTGCACATGCAGTCTCCGCTCGTTCCAGCCATCCTGCTGCTGGTGTCGCTCTCTCGTGTGGACTTGGGCGATCACCACAAGAAGGTGCTGTGGCGCGCGTTGGTGGTCTCCCTGGTCATGCTTGCTTCAGGCATGCTCCTCGGTGTCATCCACATGGGCTAATGCCCCAAGGACCGATGGTCCGTCGTCAGCCTGGCTCCGCGCCACCCGGATTTATCGATTCGGGTAGCGCGGAGCCCGGTGTTTAAGCTGGGCCCAGCACTTTGAGCCGGACACCCATAGCGGCTCTCGGCAAACCGCCACTTCCGCATCCGCTCGGCAAGCTCGGCCTCTCGTGGAATGCTGGAGTCAGGGCCAACCCTCCGGGATTCAAGGAATTCACCCACCCCGTCCCCAAGCGAAGGAAGCATCCAGCGCATGGAAAGAGAACCTCTCGAGAACAGCATTTCCCTGGCCCAGCTCGAAGCCGTGGTCATGATCGTGGACTACGGCTCATTCACGGCCGCCGCGGATATCCTCGGCATTTCCCAGCCCTCCTTGTCCCGCCGCATCAGCGCCCTGGAACGCACCTTGGGCCTGCCCGTCTTCCGGGCCTCCGGCAGGGACATGGTCCTGACCGAGATCGGCCGGAGCATCATTCCCGCCGGACGCCGCTCATTGCTCGAAGTAGCCGCGATCGGAAGCATCGCTTCCTCCACCCGTGCGCTGGCCACCGGGTCCCTGCGCATCGCAGGCCTGCCCTCGCTGGTTGGCGGAATCATGCCCGAGTTCGTCGGCCCATTCCATCGCCGCCATCCCGGCGTCCGGATCGAGATCCTGAGCGTGGAGGATGGCGAGCAGCTTGCCGACGCGCTTCGCTTGAATCGCGCCGATCTGGCCTTCGGCGTGAACGAGCGCATCCCTGCAGACCTCATCGGAAAATCATTGCGCGATCAGCAGTTCTCGGCGGTCGTATCCGAGGAGACCGAGGTGGACCCCGATACCGGGCTGAGCGCTGAACTGCTCAATTCCCTCACCCTTGCCACGCTCCCGCAGGGCACCTCGATCCGCAAGATCACCGACGAGGTGTACCGCAGCTTCAAGGCCACCGCTCCACGGCTCATCACCACAACGCAACGTGACGCGCTGGTGCATCTGAGTGTCGCGACCGGCGGGATCACCTTGGTTCCGCGAATCATGGCCAGCACCGCCGTGATCTTCGGCGGCAAGCAGGTTCCACTGCTCTTGCCGGCCAGCAGGCCGTTGGGCGTGATCTATCGACGCGACGAGTACCGCAATCCGGCAGTGGACGAGTTCCTCAAGTTCCTCTGAGACCGAAGTCTCGGTGCGGCTGCAGTGCCCTTGGGCTTCTGCGGGAAATTGGCGTTTCATGCGCTGAATGCATGGATCGTCCCAGCCTTGCTATTGGTTCCTTCCGCGTTTGACGTGGTCAGCTGGAGGGGTAATCCAGCCAAGGCTTGACCAAGGAGTGCAGAATCGTGAATTCCCTGCGGACGGCATCCGCTGCCATGCGAAATTCCAAGCGGACGCGGCGCAGGATGTTCGCCATCATGGCTGTTGCCCTGGTTCTGGCTCTCCTCGTGACTGCGGGCTTCGCGTTCCTGCGCCTGCAGGGGAACATTTCGGTGTCTGCGCTCAGGGCGTCAGACTCGGAAATCCCCGATTCCAGCGAAGGGCTGAGTGTGCTGGTGCTCGGTTCGGATAGCCGGGATTTCAGTTCCGCCGGTTTCGGCTCCGACACCGGTTCCCGGCGCAGCGATTCGATGCTTCTGGTCCATGTGTCTCCCGGGAATGAGCGCATCGAAGCGATCCAGATTCCCCGCGATACCGTTATGCAGCGTCCCGCCTGCGCGGATACCGGATCTGGTGCCTATGCCGGTGGCTACGGCATGATCAACTCCGCGCTGAATTACGGGCCCGCGTGCTCCGTCGCAGCGGTGGAAGCCCTCACGGCAGTTCGCCTCGACCATTTCATCGAAGTGGACTTCGAAGGATTCATTTCGATCATCGACGCGCTGGGAGGTGTCAAGGTGTGCCTTGCCCAGCCGATGTCGGATCCGAAAGCGAATCTGGATCTTCCGGCCGGGCGGCAGGAACTGGACGGAACCGACGCGCTGGCCTTGGCCAGGACGCGCCATGCCGTTGGCGATGGCAGCGACCTGGCTCGGCTGGGAAACCAGCAGAAGGTCATGTCCGCGATAGTCCAGCGTGCCACGAGCAAGGAAGTCCTCGCACGCCCTGACCGGCTCTATTCCTTCCTCGACGCCACCACCTCTTCGATGACCGTCGACCCGCAGCTCAGTTCGCTGCAGGACCTTGCGTCACTGGCTGCAAGGATCAAGGAGGTCCCCACTGACAAGATCGTCTTCATGACCATGCCGAACCAGCCTGCGCCATCAAACGCCAACCGGGTGGTCCCAGCCCCTGACGCAACCCTCATCTTCGAACGCATCAAGCAAGGCATCCCAGTTAATCCCGATTCCGATTCCGCGACAGTAACATCTGCTGCTGAGCAATCCGCCAACCGGAAGTTGCCTCTCAGCATCGTCAACGGCGCGCACGTAAGCGGTCTTGCCGGACAGTTCGCGAACGACGCCACGAAGCAGGGCTACACGGTCATCTCGATCGCTACTGCAGCGACTTTGCAGGCGCAGTCCAAGCTGCTGATTCCGGACACCGATGATGCCACGAGCACAGCCGCTGCATTCGCAAAAGCAATGAATCTCGATATCACGGCCTCGGTCGCCGAAGTCGAAAGCATCGAATTAATCCTGGGCCAGGACTACCAGGATCTGGAGCGGCCCGAGAAGAAGCCCGTCCAGTTGAACAGCCGCAACGCCGACCAGGATCTTTGCGGCTAGCCCGGCGCCAAGGCGGGCAACACCGGGAATCCCGGCTGCTTCTGTCTGGCCAAGCTCTACATTGCGAGGTGGTTCCCCGTGAGCATTGCAGGCATCAACGGCAATGAATTCATCGTCCTGGCCATTCTGGCGGCCGTTCTGCTCGGGCCCGAGAAACTGCCAGACTATGCGCGGAAAACTGCCACGCTGATTCGGCAGTTGCGCCGTCTCGCCCTTGATGCCGAAGAACAGCTCCGCGAGGATCTCGGTGATGAATTCGAGGATCTGGATCTGAAAAGACTCGACCCTCGGCAATATGATCCTCGCAGGATCATCAACGACGCGCTACGCGAGAATCTCGATGAACTGACAGGCCAGGCGCTCTCGGATTCCGCTACTGCGAGGAAGCCGGCTCCGCCTCGCTCACCGCCACCGCCAGCGCCTTCCGGCCCGGCTCCCTTTGACGACGAAAGCACCTAGTTGGCTTCGCTATCAGGTGCCCGGGCGGCCGCGGGCCACGCAGGGTCGGCAAAGCCAGGCTTGATCCAGCAGAAACCAATCATCGATGATTCGGAAAGCCGGCCCTGTTTCGTAGCCCGCGGCACTCGGGATCATCATCGCGCGCACACGAATTCCGGACCCAACGAGGACCGTTGCAGTTCCGGTGGCTTGCCAGCCAACAGTGATGGCCAGCAAGCAACTGCCTGCCTAGCTTGCGGGCTTATCGAGGTTCCAATTCGGAACAGTATTTTTTCCCCTGGTGCCTTCGCAGCAATTCCGGGAGCAGGCACCGCTGCCCGGGCCCAGCGCCTTGCTGCCGGAGATGGTTCTTTGCTCCGGGTGCTCTCCACGCACTTGAGCTGCGCGTTCCAAGACCAAATCGACCAAGCCGCTGACAAAGGCGGGCAAAATGCCGACGCTATCGGCACGGAGAAACGCCATCCCCAACTCACGCGCTGTCTGCGCCGCTTCGGTATCCAAATCGAATTTCACCTCCATGTGGTCGGAGACGAAACCTAGCGGAACCACCAGTACCGCTTCAGTTCCAGATTCCGAAAGCTCGCGCATGCGGTCATTGATGTCCGGTTCCAGCCAAGGGGTGTGCGCAGATCCGGATCGGGAGCAGAACACCAGCTCGGCATCCAATTGTTCATCTCCATGCAATTCCCCGCTAAGCCACGCCATGAGCTCTTCATGCTGCCCCTGGTAGCCAGCGGTGAACTTCTCCGATGATTTCTGCATCGCCGTCGGAATTGAATGTGTTACGAAGAGGATCTTGTGGCGACTGCGATCCAGGCTGCCGACAAGCCGTTTGAGATCTGCCAGCCCTCGCCGGAGGCATTCGAGCTGGGCCTGGGCGAATCCCGGGTGGTTATAGTACTGGCGGACTTTGTCAATCATCACCTCGATGCCTTCTGCTTCCAGTGCGGCCACGGCACCTGCAAAATCCTCCCGGTATTGCCGGCAAGAGGAATACGAGGAGTATGCCGAAGTATCAATAGCCAGGAACCTGCGCGAGCCGTGCATGCGCGCATGGTTACCGACCACTTCAGCGAGATACGGTTCCCAGTTCCGGTTGCCCCAGAGCAGCGGCGCATCAATGCCTCGGCTCGCGAATTCATCTTGGAGCGCCCGCAGCAAAGCCTGGTTCTGCTCGTTGATCGGTGATTTTCCACCGAACATGTAGTAATGCTCGCCCACCTCTTCGAGACGTTCATCTGGAATCCCTCGTCCCCGAGTGACGTTCTGCAGGAAGGGAAGGACATCAGCTGGCTTCTCCGGTCCGCCAAACGACATCAACAGGATTGCATCGAACGGGGCTACCGACATGTTTCCCATCAGGATCTTCCACACTTTCTCCTGGAACAACTGCCGGCATGGGCAAGCTCCTCCCGCCGCCGGCAGATGCAAAAACTTATCTAGATTGGCTATTATCTAGCTAAGTTAATGATAATCCGTTGGCTGGCTTATCTCCAATTCGCCTGCACCCGGCTGGGCGAGCCCAGTTCCCTGCAGCGACCTAGCGCTGGAGCATTCGAAGCGTGGCAGGGGGTTCCAGCACCTAGCTCGCGCCGAGGCTATGGGCCAGTTCGAGCTCTATCCGCTCGTTGCGGAATTGATGCCCGGAATCAAGCAGCTTGCGCGGGACGATCCGCTGATCGGCCATGGCCAGCAGTTGCGACCCTTCGGCGCCAAGCACCAATTTCGGGGCAGCACCGGGGACTGGTATTACTGCGGGCCGGTGCACCGCGCGCGCCAGGGACCGGGTGAATTCGGCGTTGCTGACCGGCTGCGGCGCTACCGCATTGACGGGGCCAGCCAATTGCGAATCCCAGAGCGCGCGATGGTAGATGTCCAGCAGGTCATCAAGGCCGATCCACGACAGCATCTGCTGTCCACCGCCCAAGGGTCCGCCCAGGCCTGCGGAGAATATCGGGCGCAGAACAGCGAGCATCCCGCCCTTGGGGCTGAGCACGACACCGGTGCGGATCTGCACCCGGCGCATTGAACCGCCGCCTTCTTCGGCGGCTTGCTCCCAGCGCTGCACGACGCCGGAAAGGAAGTCCGGGGTGCCGGCCGGCGGGGAATCGAACTCGTCCAGCGGGTCCGGTCCGGCTGAAGCGCCATAGAACCCGATGGCCGAGGCGCTGATGAAGGTGCGGACATCTGAACGTGCCGCCAGCAGGGCGAGGGAGCGGGTGGGTTCGATGCGGCTGGAGGCGATCGCCTGGCGATGGGCCTGGCTGAATCGTCCGAAGATGCTCGCCCCAGCCAGATGGATGACCGCATCGCACCCTTCGAGCAGGCTTTCGTCGGGGTCCGCCGGGTCCCAGCGCCGTTCACCAGCCGTGTTCGGCGCGTGCCGCACGAGCTTGATGACCCGGTGCCCTCCGGTGGACAAGAAGGCGCAGAGGGCCTGGCCGACCAGTCCGCTTGAGCCGGTTACGGCGATCACCTGCGGTTCCAGCCCGGACTGCGCTGCGCGATGGTGGGCGGCAAAGTCGTCCGCCAACTGGCGGTGCCGGTAGGCGAGCATCGATTCGATCTGCCGCCCGGGCATATTCGACTCGATGCAGTCGCGCACAGTGGTGGACTGCGGCCCAGCGGGCTCGAAGTAATGCTCATGCCGCCACCTCACGGCACGTGCAGGAAGGCCGCGCAGCCCAACGGGTTCGAGCTGGTCGACGAAGCTGCGGTTCTGAGCGAAGCCTTCGGGCTGGTGCTTGGCGTTCCACAGCAATCCGCCGGGAAGACCCAAGACGGCTGCTCCGTCCTTCAGCGAGCCCGCTTCCTCGATGACCTTCAGCGGAAGCCACGGTGGCAGGAGCCGCTGGATGGCCCCGGGTCGCGAGAACCAGTCGAAGACGACAGGGGCAGATACCGGCAGCTGGCTGGAGCGCTCAATGTTCATGGCCCCATCGTAGGAGCGAGGACATGATTTCCCCATGGGCTTTCAGGTTTCTTCCATAAGTCGCGCTGAACCGGCACCGGCTCAAAGGCCCACCAAGGTCCCAGGCCTCTGGAAACTGCAGCGGAGGAAGGGAAGTTCCTCCTTCCAGGCGCTACTCCCGGTACCACGCGGGCAGATAATCCCACGGAGCATCTTCGCCCACTCGCCCGTCAACTGCTTCCCGCAGGAGATCTGCATGCCCTGCATGCCGGCCGTACTCTTCGATCAGATCGCAGATGATTCTGCGTATCGACGCATGCTTGCCTTCGAATTCCAATCCCGAGTCCGCATCCAGCGTCCCTTCCTCGATGATCGACTGCTGGATTTTCCGGCTCTTGGCCACCGCATGGTCGTAGCGTTGGTAAAGGACCTCCGGATCGTCGTCCAAATCCACAACGAACTGCTCACGCCCGTCGGCTGTGAGCTCAAGGAGCACCTCGGGGCGTTGCCCGGCGATGAAGTAGGTGAATTTCTCGTCTTCGACCAGGGCAAGGTGCTGCAGCAATCCGCCCAGGCTCAGCTGGCTACTGGGCAGCTTCGTGGCCAGCTGGCGGATGTCCAGCCCGTCGGCCTTGTACCGGAAAGTGGTGCGCAGCCTGTCGAGCATCCCGAACAGATGCTGCTGCTCGGTACCGCCCATGGGCGGTTCCCAGACAGGAAAGTCTTGCATCGCGTCCCCCTTTTCCAGGAAGTGTGAGTTGGCGTACCAAACTGGTTTCATCGGCCCATGAATTGAATAATTAGAAGTATGCCTCTGACCGCCACCATTTTGGAACCCTCGCAGTGGATGCCTGATGCCGCCGAGCATGAAGCACGGGCGCGGGCCTTTGGCGAACCTTTCGTGGATCGGCGCATGAAAGGCAAGAAGCACCCTATCGAGGATTTCCTGTTCACCTACTACACGCAAAAGCCTGGCCAGCTCTACCGATGGCATCCCGGAATGGACGTGGTTCTCACCGGAGAGGCCGCCCAAGAACGCCGCGACTGGAAGTTCTACCGCGTTGTCAAGGGCAGCCACGGCACGGGCTACCAATTTGATGCGCCGGCGTTCGGCAAGGCGCGCGCACGCGCCATCGAGTTCGCCCGAATCATCCTGGCCGGCACCTCTCAGCGTCCAGGCAATTTCTCCTGCTTCGGCCTCCACGAGTGGGCGATGGCATACAAGTCGGAGGAAAACGGCATCCGCCATGAGTACCTTCCGCTGCGCCTGGGCGCGCAGGGAACCGATGAAGTGGTGGAAACCCACAAGATCCGTTGCACCCACTTCGATGCCTTCCGCTTCTACGCACCCCAGGCCATCGAGCTCAACGAGCTGCAGCCAACCAGGGAAACCCAGCGCGATCTGGAACAGCCCGGTTGCTTGCACGCCAACATGGACCTGTACAAGTGGGCCTACAAGCTCTCCCCGGCGGTACCCAGCGAACTGGTCATGGACTGCTTCGAGCTCGCTTGGGACATCCGCACCATGGACATGCAGGCCTCCCCTTATGATTTGGGCGATTGGGGCCACGAACCCATCCGGATTGAAACTCCCGAGGGCAAGGCCGAGTATGTGCGGTTGCAAAAGGAATTTGCGCAGCGCGCCGATGCGCTGCGCAAGCAATTGCTGGACGTCGCCAACAAACTGCCAATCTCCCCGGAAGACTAGAACTCTGGTTAGGGCCGGGGCATCATGGATGCATGGGCGCAGCACGCGGAAACCACCTGCTGCTGGCCGGCATCGCGGCCAGCGCCGTGGGCCTCTTGCTGGCTTCTTGCGCCGCCGGCAGCGGCCATGAAACTCGCACCCGACTGGAAATCACCATCCGCGATGACGGCACCGAAATCTCGCAGCAGTACACCTTGGAATGCTCTGGCGAGCAAGCCGCTGATTCCAGCACCCTTCCCGACGCGTCCAAGGCCTGCTTGCAGCTCGAGCTTGAACCCGGCGTCATCACCGGAAAGCCCGGTCCGGACGAGATCTGCACCGAAATTTATGGCGGGCCGCAGCGGGCCGAAGTCAGTGGAACACTGCGAGGCGATCCGGTCGATGCGAGTTTCTCGCGGCATAACGGCTGCGCCATCGAGCGCTGGGACACCGCGGCATTTCTCCTCGGTCCAGTGAAACGATAAGTCAATAATCCCGATTAGGGACGTGGAGAAACTAGAATAGTTAGACTATGGAGTTTTTCCTGCTGATCATCGCACTGCTATTCGCCACGATTCTGATTGTCGGCATCGGGGAACGCATTAAATTGCCCTACCCGATCTTGATGCTGATTTTCGCGACGTTGGCGGGCTTCTTGCCGTTCATGCCCGAAATGCACATCGAGCCAGAACTGATCCTTCCGATCTTCTTGCCCCCTTTGCTTTTCGCTACGGCCCAGCGCAGCAGCTGGTCAGTATTCCGCTTCCGATGGAAGGCCTTGATCAGGCTAGCCGTGGTGCTGATCGTAGTGACAGCAGGCACAGTGGCCGCCACCGCGCTGGCGTTCTCCCCGATCGTTTCCATTCCGCTGGCCCTGGCGATGGGAGCCGTTGTCGCCCCGCCCGACCCGGTGGCCGTGGATGCCATTGCCACCAAGGTGAAGATGCCGCGGCGCCTGACCTCCCTGCTGGAAACCGAGGGCCTGTTCAACGACGCCATGGCCATCGTGATCTTCCAGCTGGCAGTGCAGGCAACCCTGAATGGCTCGGAGGTCGGGCTCGAGATCATTCCGCAATTCCTGCTTGGCGCCGCAGGCGCCGTAGTCCTGGGCCTGGCCATGGGCTGGGCCATCGGCGCACTGAACCGCTTCGTTCCCAACCTGGCGGCACGTTGCGCAGCCACCCTGGTGGCACCCTATGCGGTCTATATGATTGCCGAGGAGCTGCATATTTCCGGCGTCATCGCGGTCGTGGTCACGGCCCTTGAAATGGTGCGCCGCGACCGTCCCCAGGACTCAGCCGAACGCCTGACCCGGCAGTCCTTCTGGGAAGTGCTCGAGCTGCTGGCCACCGGCTTGGCCTTCGGCTTGATGGGCATCGAGATGAACCAGGTGATCCAGGAGGAAGGCAGCAACCTGATCGGTTTCATCCCGGGCATTGCCGCGATCTGCTTCGTAGTCATCGCCGTGCGTGCGCTGTGGATGCTGGGGACCTACTACCTGCCCAACCGCGCCAAGCCCGCGATTCCTGCACGCAAGGACGCGCTGGTGCTCACCTGGTGCGGCATGCGCGGCCTGGCGACACTGGCCCTGGCGCTGGCGCTGCCCAAAGTCACGGCCGATGGAACTGCCATCGAGGGCCGCAATTTCGTGGTGGTGGCCGCCTGCTCGGTCTTGCTGTGCACCCTGGTGCTGCCGGGCCTGACCCTGCCGGCGCTGATGCGCGTGCTGAAGCTGCGCAATAACGAGCAGGACACCAAGCGCGCCCGCCGCGCCCTGGCCCGCCGTGCCGAAGCCGTCGCCTTGTCGGCGCTGCGCAAGAACGTCGAGCTGGAAGAGCTGCCGGAGAACTACCAGCAGGCGGTGCGCCGGCGCATGAACTCGCTGCACACCATCCTGGCCAAGGACCCGGATCCGCACGATGCGATCTCGGACGAGAAGTACACGCAGATCCGTGCGGTGATCGCCAAGGCGGATTCGATCCAGGCCATCGCGCTGGAAGCCGCCCGCGACGAGCTGCTCAAGGCCCGCCGCGAACCGAATATCGACCCGCACCTTGTTGATGAGATTGTCGGGCGCCTCGACCGGCGCACCGCAACCCTGGATCGCTAGGCGGCCTTGCGCTCCAGCTTCACGATGACCTCGTAGTGGCTGGTCTGCGGGAACATGTCCATCACGCGGGCCAGCTGCGGGGTGTAGTTATCCAGCCACTCCAGGTCCCTGGCCAGCGACTTCGCATTGCAGCTGGAGTAGATGACGTGCTGGACATCCGACTCGTTCAGCCACGCCGCCAGCTGCGCGGAAATGCCGCGGCGCGGCGGATTCACGATCACCGCGTCAGGTGCCCAGCCGGCATTCAGCGCGAATTCGGTAGCGTCCTGGGCCTTGAAGTGGACGTCTTCCAATTCCATGGCTTGCGCGCTGGTCTTGGCCGCTTCGACAGCTTCCGTGCTGGTCTCGATACCGTACACGGTGCGGTCCTCCGCAGCGCAGTGCAGCGCGAAACCGCCCACCCCGCTGTACAAATCCCACACGCTTTCCGGGTTGGCATCGTTGATCCATTGGCGGGCCTGGCGGTACAACGCGGCGGCGATCTCGCTATTGGTCTGGAAGAAGCCTTGGGGACGCAGGTGCATCGGGACACCGTTCAGCCCGAATTCCAAGGTGCTGCGGCGGGTCAGGATGATTTCCTCTTCGCCTTCCAGCACCGCCTTGTGCTCGGGCAGGAAGTTCACCGACACCACGCTGTGGCGCGGAAGCTGCTCGAGGAACTGCGGCAGCGAATCTCTCAGCGCGACAAAATGCTTCTTGGTGCGCAGCACCCAGCGGACCATCACCGCCCCGGTATCCGACAGAGTGAGAATCACATGCTTCAGTTCGCCCTTGCGCTTGGGAACATCGTAGGGAATGAGCTTCAGATCATGGATGAACTGCTCGATGACCGGGAACACCGCACGCAACGGCGCGGCGATGACACCGCAGTTGCGCAGATCGACGCCGTGGCCGTCGGCATCCAGGATGCCGATGGTCGGCTGCTCGGTGGTCCCGGAAATGACCATCTTGGCCTTGTTGCGGAAGCCCTGCTCGTTGCTGGCTTGGGGCGGAAGGAATTCCAGCGACTGGAAGCCGGAGAGCAGCTGCTGGCAATCCTCGACTTTTGATTGCAGTTGCCGGGCGTAGGGCACCGTCATCAAGGTGCACGAGCGGCAACGGGAGGCAGAAAAGTAAAGGCATTCCATGGTGCTAATGATTTTAGCGAAGATCGGCAGGGGCCGGGCACAGAGCAATCTTGACGCCGATTGACCGCAAATTTTCAGCTTTGGCCGCTAAGCTCGCAAGTGATCAAAAGTTACTGAGCAGAGTCCCTGGATGGTGCGAAAACCATTCCGGGATGGGTTGTTGAACCGCGAAAGGACAGATGGCACTTCATACCGGTCCCACCACGAACCGCCGTGGATTGGCATTGCTGGCGCTACCGCTGGCCGCGATCATGGGCGCATGCTCCAGCTGTTCCGCTTCCTCGCCCCAGGCCCAAGAAGTTGCTTCCAACCCGGCTCCCGCCCCTGCCTCCAGCGCTTCAGCCCAGGCTTCCACGCCTACCCCGGGCAAGGCCGCATCTGGCTCCAGCCTCCCGGCTCCGGCTTCCTCCCAAAGCGGCACCACCGCACCGACCACGACGCCGGGCAATACGGCCCAGCAGACCAGCAGCCCTGCCGCCCCGGAAAGCTCCGAGACAACTCTTTCGCCACTGGCTTCGGGCGCCAACACCGGCGCTTCCATCAAGGCCCTTCCCAGCGCATCGGCTGGCATGCCCAAGTCCACTACCCAGCTCTTCGCTGCGGTGAACGAGGGCAAGCTGAAGGACGTCAAGGCGGCATTGAAGAAGGGCGCCGACGTTGATGCGCAAGACCAGTCCGGCCGCACCGCGTTGATGCGTGCTGTCATCAACAAGAACCATGCCATTGCCAAGGAACTGTTCAAGGCCGGTTCGGATCCCAATAAGAAGGACGACTTCTACGAGACCCCGTTCCTGCGTGCCAGCGCCAACGGCCAAGTTGAAACGCTCAAGATGCTCATTGACGGCGGAGCGGACCTCGCCTCGGTCAATCGCATGGGCGGCACCGCGCTGGCAGTCGCAAGCGAGAATGGCCAGGTCCAGGCCGTACGCCACCTGCTGCGCACCGGCATCCCTGTCGACCAGGTCAATGACCTGGGCTGGACTGCCCTGCACGAAACCATTGTCCTGGGCCAAGGCACCAGCAACGCCATCACCATTGCGCGCTTGCTGATTACCCACGGGGCCAATCCGCACCTGGAGGACCATTCCGGTTCCGATGCGTTCAAGCTGGCCCGTGAACGCCAGCAGACCCAGATGCTGACCATGCTGCAGGCCGCGGCCAAGCGCTGAGCGGCTGAACCCCCAGCCCTAGAGCGCGTCGAGGTAGTACCAGGCGCCGTCCTGCTTCACGAAGGTGCTCACCTCATGCTGCTGCGCCTCATGCCGTCCATCGCGGTAGTGCGCGGCGAATTCCACCACCCCGCGGGAGGCTGTTGCACCGCCGGCGCGGGTTGAAATGATCTCCAAACCCCTCCAGCGCAGCTGCGCATCCAATCCCAGCTCCTTGGGCCTGGTGCTCTCATGCCAGGTCGCCAGCAAATACCGTTCCAAGCCGAGCACGAAGGCGCTGTAGCGCGAGCGCATCAGCTGCTCTGCGGTCTCAGGCAGCACCGAACCATCTTCCCTTCCGTCATGCAACGGTTTGCAGCAGTTTTCGTAGGACAGTTTCGCGGCGTCCAGAACACGGCAGGCGCAGACGGCTTGACTAGCATTTTTCACAGTTTCAGCATACGCGCCAAGCGCTGCCCGGAATCCCGTGAGCCAAAGATCACATGACTTAAACCGCGAGATATCGGTGCTATCGCACACAGGCACGTTTTCCCTGTCACATTCACGGGTAGACTATGAGGGCAAGCTCGCGGAGCGCCAAATCCCCCTGGTGTGAGACGGCATCTCCGTGTGGCATTTAACTTAACCTCGCCAACAGGAGATATGCCGGATGCCCCGCATCGTTGTAGATGTCATGCTCAAGCCAGAAATCCTTGACCCACAGGGCAAGGCCATTGCGGGAGCGCTTCCCCGCCTAGGCTTCACCTCCTTCGAAGCTGTCCGCCAGGGCAAGCGCTTTGAACTGTCAGTGGACGGCGAGGTGACCGAAGAAATCCTCGCACAGGCTCGCGAGGCAGCAGAAACCCTGCTGTCCAACCCGGTGATCGAAGATGTCGTCAACGTCGAGGTAGTCGAAGACTAATGAGCGCCGAACTTCCCCTGATTGGCGACTACTCAACGCCAAGCACCGAAATTTCCGGAGCGCGCATCGGCGTGGTGACCTTCCCGGGCACCCTCGATGACCGCGACGCCGCGCGCGCAGTGCGCGCCGCCGGTGCCGAAGCCGTGTCCCTGTGGCACGCCGACACCGACCTGCAGGACGTCGACGCCGTGGTGATCCCCGGCGGCTTCTCCTACGGCGACTACCTGCGTGCCGGCGCGATCTCCCGCTTCGCACCGATGATGGCGAAGATCGCCGATGCCGCGAACTCCGATGCCAAGCTGCCCGTGCTGGGCATCTGCAACGGTTTCCAGATCCTCACCGAGTCGCACCTGCTGCCCGGTTCGATGATCAAGAACGATCACCTGAAGTTCATCTGCCGCGACCAGCTGCTGCGCGTGGAGAACAACCAGACCGCGTGGACCAACGGGTTCGAAGCCGGCCAGGAGATCACCATCGTGCTGAAGAACCAGGACGGCCAGTACGTCGCTGACGAGAAGGTGCTGGACGAGCTCGAAGCCGAGAACCGCATCGCGTTCTCCTACGTGGGCTGGAACCCGAACGGCTCGCGCCGCTCGATCGCCGGCGTGAGCAACAAGGCGGGCAACGTTGTCGGCCTGATGCCGCACCCGGAGCATGCCATCGAAGCCGGCTTCGGCCCGGATCACCGCGGCACCGACGGCTTGGCATTCTTCACCAGTGTTCTGACCCACCTTGTTGGAGGCAAAAAGTGAGCCAGGAAGCCACTAAGGAATTCAATATCGACACCGTCGATAACGCAGCGGGCACCCCGGACGTGGAACTGCCCTGGGCAGAGCTGGGCCTGAAGGACAACGAGTTCGCCGAGATCGTCAAGATCCTCGGCCGCCGTCCGACCGCCGCTGAATTGGCCATGTACTCGGTCATGTGGTCCGAGCACTGCTCCTACAAGTCCACCAAGAACCACCTGCGCCAGTTCGGGCAGAAGGTCACCGAGGAGATGAAGAAGGACCTGATGGTCGGCATGGGCGAAAACGCCGGTGTCACCGACCTGGGCGACGGCTGGGCCGTGACCTTCAAGATCGAGTCCCACAACTCGCCTTCCTTCGTGGAGCCGTACCAGGGCGCCGCGACCGGCATCGGCGGCATCGTGCGCGACATCATCTCCATGGGCGCCCGCCCGATCGCCGTGATGGATCCGTTGCGCTTCGGCGCGATCGACCACGAGGATTCGCAGCGCGTGGTGCACGGCGTGGTCTCCGGCATCGGCGGCTACGGCAACTCGCTGGGCCTGCCGAACATCGGCGGCGAAACCGTGTTCGACCCGATCTACCAGGGCAACCCGCTGGTCAACGCGTTGGCTGTCGGCGCGCTGCGCCACGAGGACCTGCGCCTGGCCAACGCGTCGGGCGTGGGCAACAAGGTCGTGCTCTTCGGTGCGCGCACCGGCGGCGACGGCATCGGCGGCGCCTCCGTGCTGGCCTCCGAGTCCTTCGACGACACCAAGCCATCCAAGCGGCCGGCCGTGCAGGTCGGCGACCCGTTCGCCGAGAAGGTGCTCATTGAGTGCTGTCTGGAGCTGTTCAAGGCCTCGCTGGTCGAGGGCATCCAGGACCTGGGCGCCGCGGGCATCTCCTGCGCCACCAGCGAGCTTGCCTCCAACGGCGAGGGCGGCATGCAGGTCGAGCTGACCAACGTGCTGCTGCGCGACTCGACCCTGACCCCGGGCGAAATCCTGATGTCGGAGTCCCAGGAACGCATGATGGCCGTGGTGACCCCCGAGAACGTCGAGGCATTCGAGGCGGTCATGGCCAAGTGGAACGTGGAGTACTCCTGGCTGGGCGAGGTCACCGACACCGACCGGCTGATCATCACCTGGGACGGCGAAGTCATCGTCGACGTGGATCCGAAGACCGTCGCCCACGACGGACCGGTCTACGACCGCCCGTACGCCCGCCCCCAGTGGCAGGACGCGCTGCAGGCCGACACCTTCAAGTCCTCGGCAGCGGGCGCCAACCTGCCGGCCACCGGCGAGGAGCTGAAGGCCGCCACCCTGGAGCTGATCGCCAGCCCGAACCTGTGCGACAAGTCCTGGATCACCAGCCAGTACGACCGCTACGTCGGCGGCAACACCGCGCTGGCCGCCCCGGATGATGCCGGAGTGGTCCGCATCGACGAGTCCACCGGACTCGGCGTGGCCATCGCCACCGATGCCAACGGCCGCTACACCTACCTGGATCCGTACGCCGGCGCGCAACTGGCTCTGGCCGAGTCCTACCGCAACGTCGCCACTTCCGGCGCCGTTCCTGCTGCCGTCTCCGACTGCCTGAACTACGGCTCCCCCGAGGACCCGGATGTCATGTGGCAGCTGGCCGAGGGCATCCGCGGCCTGTCGGACGCCTGCATGGAACTGGGCGTCCCGGTCACCGGCGGCAACGTCTCGCTGTACAACCAGACCGGCGACAAGGCCATCCACCCGACCCCGGTGGTTGCGACCCTGGGCAAGCTGGATGACGTCGCCCGCCGCACCCCATCGGGCTGGCGAGAAGAGGCCGACGGCCAGGCCATCTACCTGATCGGCACCACCGCCGATGAGCTGGACGGCTCGGAGTTCGCGAACCTGCGCGGCCACCTCGGCGGCCTGCCGCCGAAGGTCGATCTGGCAGCCGAGAAGGAACTGGGCGAGATCCTGATCAATGCCAGCCGCGACGGCATGATCGACGCGGCGCACGACCTGTCCGAGGGCGGTCTGGTTGCGGCCCTGTCCGAGATGGTCCTGCGCTACGGCGTTGGCGCCCGCGTGGCCCTGGACGAGATCAAGCAGCGTGACGGACTTGATTCCTTCACCGCCCTGTTCTCCGAGTCCCAGGCCCGCGCCCTGGTTGCGGTTCCACGCAGCGAAGAGGTCCGCTTCAACGACATGACCAGCGCCCGCGGCGTCACCGTGGCCCGCCTGGGCATTGTCGATGCGCAGTCCGGCGCCCTGGAAATCCAGGGCGAGTTCACCGTATCGGTGGACGAGCTGCGCGAAGCATCCGAAGGCACCATGAAGAAGTACTTCGGCTAGGCTCCAGCCAACCTGTCAACGGCGGCTCTCCTCATTGAGGAGGGCCGCCGTTTTGCCTAGGCTGGCTATTTGGCGCTGAGCGCTTCTTCGAGCTTTTTTCCGTCAACAAGGATCTGGGCCTCGCCGGTACCGGCCGCGGTCATCGCGGTGTACTGGAGCTGTCCGATAATGCGCGGATCATCGCAAGTGCCGCCGGAGCTCACGGTTCCGCTCAATTCGACGGTCACCACATCGCCATCCACTGCCGATGAAACGTAGTCGAGATCAGAACCGGCCAAGGCGTTGCGCAGCCCGGATTCTCCGAGCATTTCCTCCTCATCATCGAGCAGCGCGTCAATCGAGGCCTCAATTTGGTTGGTGAATTCCTCTGGCCCCGTTTCGGTCGCGACCAGCGAGTCGCCGCAGCCGATCTCCGGCCCTGCTTTCCCTTCATCGCCCACGGCAACATAGAACAGCGTCAGGGCAGCGGTGGTTGGCTCCGCGACGCTTGCCGCCGGCTCCGTGCTCTGCGCCGGTGTCGATGCGGCAGGGCTAGTTGGCGATGCCGATGTTTCCGTACTCGCGCTGGTTGGCGGTGCAGGGCTTTCGGCCGTCTCGCCACCGGGGCCTTGGCTGCAGCCGGCAGCGAGCATGAGCACCGCAAGAACGAGCGCCAGTGGTGCTGGGGAGGTTCGTTGAGTTCGCATGATGATTCCTCCTCGCCAGACTCGAACGAATGGTTTTTCTACCGTAGCCATGCGCGGTGAACCCAATCCAGCACGAATCCATTGCAGTTTGGCTCCTTTGCAGCCCCCAATGAATCAGCTCAAGAAGGCCGAATTAAAGTGATTGACACGTCAATGACATCGAGTGATAATTGATGCATCAACCAAGTATTTGAAACGGGGAACACGCAATGACCGCCAGCGAGACTATCGAATTCGGCCTTGACACCTTCGGCGACGTGCCCAGCGACAAAACGGGCAAGCTGGCAACCCACGCGCAGGGTATCCGCGCCACCGTCCAGGAGGCCATCGTTGCTGACCAGGCAGGCGTGGACGTGATCGCCGTAGGCGAGCACCACCGCCCGGAATACGCCATCTCCAGCCCCGAAACGGTACTGGCCGGCATTGCCACGGCGACCGAGCGGATCCGCCTCGGATCCGGCGTGACCGTGCTGTCCTCAGATGATCCGGTCCGCGTCTTCCAGCGCTTCGCTACCGTGGATGCGCTGTCCAACGGCCGCGCCGAGGTCATGCTGGGCCGCGGCTCGTTCACCGAATCCTTCCCGCTGTTCGGCTACGACATGGCCGACTACGAACTGCTCTTCGACGAGAAGATCGACCTGTTCCACAAGCTGCTCGACGAGAAGCCGGTCACCTGGCAGGGCACCAAGCGTGCGGCGCTGGTGGACATGGATGTCTTCCCGAAGACCGAGTCCGGCCGCCTGAACACCTGGGTGGGCGTGGGCGGCTCCCCGCAGTCGGTCATCCGCACCGCGCACTACGGATTCCGCATGATGCTCGCGGTCATCGGCGGCTCGCCCGAGCGCTTCGCACCCTACATCGATCTGTACCGCCGGGCCAACGACCAGTTCGGCCACGCAACCCTGCCCGTGGGCCTGCACTCCCCCGGCTTCGTGGCAGAAACCGACGAGCTGGCCCGCGAGCACATGTTCGATGCCTACAAGGAGCAGCGCGACCGCATCGGTTCCAGCCGCGGCTGGAGCCCGATGAGCCGCGGAGAATTCGAGCATGAGATCAGCGAAGGCTCGCTGTATGTCGGCTCGCCGGAAACCGTGGCGCGCAAGATCGCCAAGACCATCAAGTCCCTGGATATCGGCCGTTTCGATTTGATCTACTCCGGCGGCGCGGTGGAAGCCGACGCCCGCCTGCGTGCCGTGGAGCTCTACGGCGAGAAGGTCATCCCGCTGGTGCGCGACATGCTCGCCCAGAGCTAGGAATGGATTCGCGAACATGCCTGAAGGAGAGAAAATGGCTCAGCAGACCATCGGCATCCTCGGTGCCGGGAAGATCGGCACGGTCCTTGCCCGCCGCGCGGTGCAAGCCGGCTACAAGGTGCTCATCGCCGGCTCCGGCGACCCCGGCCCCATTGCCCTGACCATCGAGATCCTCACTCCCGGAGCGGTGGCCGTGGATCCGGAAACTGCCGCACGGGATGCCGATATCGCCATCTTGGCGCTGCCGCTGGGCAAGTACCGGAACATTCCGGCGGCCGCACTCGAGGGCAAGCTGGTGATCGATGCGATGAACTACTGGTGGGAAACCGACGGCATCCGCGAGGATCTGAACGATCCTGCGGTGTCCACCAGCACCTTGGTCCAGGACTTCCTGCCAGCCTCGCGAATCGTCAAGGCCTTCAACCACATGGGCTACCACGATCTGGAGGACGAGGCCCGTCCGTCCGGCGCCGAGCGCCGCAAGGCCATCGCGGTGGCTGGGGATCTGCCCGAAGACGCTGAGCAGGTGGCACGGATTGTTGACGAGTTCGGCTTCGACCCGCTGCCCATCGGTTCCCTGGACGAAGGCTTGCGCCTGCAGCCTGGCCAGCCTGCCTTCGGTGCGAACAAGCCGCTGGCGGAGCTCGCCGAGCTGATCAGTTCCGCACAAATCCAGGCCTCAGCCTAGCTGCCCGAGCACCTCGTTCAGCGCCTCGGTGGACGAGGGGTGGGTGAAGATCTGGTCGCGCAGTTCGGCAGCTCCTATGCGCTGCCGCATGGCCAGTGCCACCAAGTTGATGACCTCCTGGGAGTCCACGTGCATCAGCGCCGCGCCGAGGATCCCATCGCTGCGCGCATCGACGACGAACTTGATGATTCCCCGCGGATCACCCACGATCTTGGGGCGCGGCATTGCCGCAATCTCCGCAACCTTCTTCACTGCGATCCTGGTGTCCAGCCCTTGCTTCGCCGCCTGCTTTTCGCTCAAGCCGACGCGTGCCAGTGGCGGGGTGGTGAAGATGGTGTACGGAACGGCCACCCGGTCCTTGGTGCTGCGCGATCCGTCGCCCAGCAGCCGGTTGGCCAGCACCCGATGGTCATCAAGCGAGATATAGGTGAACTGCGGACCGCCATTGGCATCACCCACGGCGTAGATGCCCGGAGCGCTGGTGGCCAGGAACTCGTCCACCACGATTTCCCCGCGGGAACCCGTGCGAACCCCGGCGGCTTCCAAGCCCAGGCCGGCAGTATTCGGCACGCGCCCCAGCGCGATCAGCACCGCATCGGACTGCAACCGATGCACCTCGCCCTCGCGTTCATAGCTGACGGTAGCACCGTGCTCGTCCTGGCTGATTGAGCGCACCGAGGCCGAGCTGATGATCTCGGCTCCCGCATCTTCCAAGCACCCCTGGACCTCGGCAGCCACATCCGCATCTTCCTTGGACAGTGCACGGCTTCCGCGATCCAGCACCGTGACCTTTGATCCGAACTGGGCGAACATCGACGCGAACTCGATGCCGACATATCCGCCGCCCACCACGGCCAGGGTCTTGGGCAACGGGGCGTGCTGGATGGTGGTGGAGTCATGCACCCGCCCGCCGATCTGCGCGCCGTCGATTTCCGGGACTGCAGGGAGGGCGCCGGTGTTGATGATGATCGTTTCTGCGCTCAGTTCCTGCTCTTCTGAACCGGCATTGACCTTGATGCTCTTCGGCCCGGTGAATGCAGCCGTGCCGTTGACCACCAGCACCGAGTCCAGCTCGTCAAGCATGGAGAAGTTCTTGGCGCGCATCATTGCGGTGAGCTTATCCCGGCGATCGACTGCCGCGTGGAAAATCTGCGGGTCGTAGCCGGCACCATCCCGGGATTCGGCATCGTGGATCAGGGCCTTGGTCGGTACGCAACCAATATTGATGCAGGTGCCGCCATACATCTGGGATGACTGCTCGATGATTGCCACCCGCTGTCCTGCCCGGGCCAGGGTACCTGCCAAGGTCTTGCCGCCCTTGCCCCACCCGATGATTATCGCGTCGAGCTTTTCGTCCACGCTTGCTGAATCCACGGCAAACCCCTCGCTGCTGAAACCTTCTTTCCACCACGAGTCTTGTTCCCGCGGGCCGCTTCCGTCAACACTTCACGGATCTTCCCAGCGGCAGACAGAAGCGCTGGGCATGCCACTTGTGGGAACTGCCATGAGCGTCTGAGTTCGGGATGCTTTCCATCGGAGGATTCGGGGACCTTATGGGACTCCGGATTGGAAAACTAGATCTTCTTGACGATGGAAGACTTCAATTCCATCTGCCCAAAGCCATCGACCTTGGCGGCGATGTCATGGTCGCCTGAACCCTGGACCAATCGGATGCCGCGGACCTTGGTTCCGGCTTTCAACGCGCTTTGCGCACCCTTGACCTTCATGGTCTTGGTGATGCTGACGGTATCGCCGTCCTGCAGCACATTGCCGACAGCATCCTTGATCACCGCTTCGGCGGTTTCGGTGTGTTCGGCCTCGGCATTCCATTCATGCGCGCACTCTGGGCAGACCAGCAGGGCATCCATTGCGTAGGTGTATTCGCTGGAGCATTCAGGGCACGGTGGCAAGGTATCAGACATGGGGCTAATTTTAGTGACCGGATCTGCTCATTGTCGAATGAATCGAATATCGAATAATCCGCGGAAATCCGCGGTAGAAATGGCCAAGGCGCCAGGCGCATAGAGCTTGGCGTTCTGCAGATTAAAATGACTTGTTTTCCATGCCCGATATCCCCCATACTCAGGCATACAGGCGGGTGTTCACACCGGCCGGGTTAGGGGCACACCATGTCTAAGCATCACAAGTACAAGAGCTACGGTCCGCAATACACGGTGACACCTAGGGAAGGGTTCACCCTGGAAGTCCTGGCCCAGGCAGAAGAGGCTGGAGCGAAGGCCGGATACGCGGTGGCCAAGGAGCAGTTATACCGGAATATTGGCGACAACTCGGTGCTCAACGAGCAGCATACCGACGAACTGCTGGCAGCTGCCGAACGTGCCGGTGCCGCCGCAGCGCTCGCCGCTGCACGCAAAGTCCTGGATAAGACGCTGCGCACCTCTTTCAAGCACTACCACCACCCGCCGGCGCAGGCCTCGCCCGCCCCTCTTGCTCCGCCACCCGCAGTCCCTTCGGAAACGCGCAGCTACGCAGAAGCCTATGAGGAGCCCCTCGCCAGGCACACCCCTGCCCTGGGATATCAAGAACCGCCAAGGAAAAAGGTTGATCAGCACGTTCTGACGATCACCCGGGTAGAGCGGCTGAATGACCAGATGGTGCGCATCATCGCCGGTGCCCCAGATCTGGATGGCTACCGTTCCAATGGAGCAATCGACGAATATGTAAAAGTCTTTGTCGCTGATCCTACCCTTGGACTCGAGCCTCCCTATGATTTGCGGGCCTTGCGACAACGCCTGCCCCGCGAACATGTCCCACGTTCCAAGTCGTACACGATCCGATGGATCGACGCGCTGGTCCCGGAAATCGCTATCGACTTCGTTGTTCATGGCGAGCCGGGCACCGTTGGCCATTGGGCTGGAACGGTGCAGCCCGGGGCTCCGCTGGTCATTTCGCCATCGCGCAGCAAGTCGTCGCTGTCGCTGAACGCCGACTGTTATTTGCTGGCAGCGGATGAAGCCGGCATCCCGGCGATCTGCAAGGCTCTGGAAGCATTGCCCGCCGATGCGCACGGCATAGCGCTGCTCGAGGTTGCGGATCAGAACGCAATGTTTGACGTGAAACATCCTCCTGGAGTTGATTTACGCTGGTTGCCGCGCGATGGCATTTCGGCGGGACGCAGCACATTGCTGGCCGATGAGCTCCGTTCCCTGCCGCTGCCTCATCTTCGGATTGGGTTAATCGCTCATGCAGAGCGTTCCGCGGTCAAGGAGATCAGCCACGTTGCCCGGCACTGGCACCTCGACAAGCGTTCCACCCATATCTCCTCATATTGGACCCTCCGTGAAGAGAGGTTGCGCCGCTAAAGACCAGGCTGCATGCGCGCCGGCATCGGCAATGGCTCTTCCGCGGCTCCCCTGCGCAAGAAGCAGCGGTTTACGCAGTCAACGTGATCCGCTTGTTCTTGCGCCAAGGGGCGTGCCTGCGGCTGGGGAACATAAAATGGGTTCGGAAAGAGATTTCGAGTAATACATTGCCGTCATATGCCGCCTGGCCAGTTTTTGGCCATCGGCCCAGGAGAACTTTAGTGCGCCCCAGCTTGTCACGAATCGCAGTTGCCTTGTTCATCAGCGCATTAGCCTTCTCCCTTGGCTCGTGCGCGACGACACCTGCCGAGCCAGCGCGGGATACGGGCACAGCGGCATTTGACGTCGGGCACTGGCCTCGCACGTTCACGGATTCAATGCAGAACACCGTAAGGATTCCGGCAAAACCTGAACGCATAGTCTCGACCTCGGTAGGGCTTACGGGCTCTCTGCTGGCCCTGGACGCGCCGGTCATTGCCAGCGCGACGGCACCGGAAGGACCAGACGCTGATCGCGACGGCTTCTTCAAGCACTGGGCTGATGTTGCCTCGGCTCGCAAAGTCGATTCGCTCTATGAAGTTGGAAAGTTCGATCTGGAAGAAATCACTGAGCAGAAGCCTGACCTCATCATTGTGGCGGCGACAGGCGCAGACTCCGAATTAGGCAAGATTGGTGCGCTGCGAAAGATTGCACCAACCATTGTCTTGGACTATGCGGATAAGGATTGGAACGAACTTTCAAAACTGCTGGGGGAAGCCACCGGCACCGAAGACAAGGCACAGCAGAACACCGCAGCCGTTGCCGAACGGATCTCAACACTGAGAGCGAAGCTGTCAATCCCTTCCGGAACTACCGCCTCGCTCATTTCCTATGCTGCCCGTGGCACCTCTCCGATCGCCAAGGCCGCCGGGCCGTACGCGCAGCTGCTGAGCGGACTCGGCTTCACGATGGTTTCAACGCCAAAGCAGTTCGACACGTCCACGCAGCCAAGGGAGGATTTCAGTTTCGTCAGCTACCAAGACCTGCCAGCGGCGCTCACTGGCGATGCCACCTTCCTGCTGGCGGCGAACAAGAAAACCGCCATGGAGTTTACCGCGGATGAATCATTAGCCCAGCTGCCTTCGGTGCAAAGCGGCTCCGTCTTCCCGCTCAGCGCCCCGCACCTGCTGGATTACTACGCAGCCCAGGAGATCCTGGACTATTTCGAGCACGATTTCCCAGGGCTGAGTTCTTCCGAGCTTGAATAGCAGCAGTCTCTTATGCCTGTGCATTCAAAGTCACGCCACCACACGAAGCAGGCACGGCTAAATCGTCAGCCCCACTGCCTATAGTTCAAGTCAGAGGCATTTTCATGCTCAAGCACCGGCCACTTTTAGGAGTAGTACCACCGCATGCGTTTGCTGCGTCGCACCTTAGCGTTTTTCACCCTCGTATCCACTCTTGTACTCAGTTCGTGCTCTTCACTGGATAGCGCAGAGTTCCCTCCCCTGCCTGATGCGCAAGGCGCACCTGCCCCAAGCACCGCAGTGCAACGTGAGATCTATGCGGAATCCCTCGAACTGCTCGACGAAATTGCTGTGAAGGGCCGCGCGCCGAAAACCGGCTACGACAGAGCAAAGTTCGGCAAGGGGTGGAAAGATCCGGACCGCAATGGATGCGACGCGCGCAACGACATCCTGTCGCGAGATTTGGTGGACGTGACCTATAAGTCGGCCGCTCGACCCTGCGTTGTCCTGAGGGGGCGGTTCGATGATCCCTATACGGGCAAGACCATTGAATTCAAGCGTGGCCAAGACACCAGCACCGCGGTGCAGATCGACCATGTTGTCGCGTTGTCCGATTCCTGGCAAAAGGGAGCGCAGGGCTGGGATGCCGACACCCGACTGGAATTTGCCAACGACCCGTTGAACCTGCTGGCTTCCGATGGGCCGACTAATGCCGCTAAGGGCGACAAGGACGCCGCATCGTGGCTGCCGCCGAACAAGAATTTCCGCTGCGACTATGTCTCGCGGCAGACCCAGGTAAAAGCCAAATACGGAGTTTGGATGACCAAGGCAGAGCACGCCGCGATCGGGAAACTGCTGAATTCCTGCATCTAGCAGCCAAGCAGCTTTGCCTGCATCAATAGCCGGACACAGGATATCCCAAGGTAATATCCACCTTAAGGCCTATCGTAAAGTCGATGGATTTGTGGCAAGATGGATGTTATTCAACACGATAGCGATTATGTTCTGCGATCGCTTGGCCTAATCCTCCACTGCAAAGGCGCATGATGAAGACACGAATTCCCGGAGTCCTCCTGCTGGTTTCCAGCGGATTCATCTTCTCTTTTGCCCTGAACACCGCGCAGCGCGATACGGCCACTGCCTGCTGGGTCGTCTCCACCCTCATGTTCATTGGAGCAGCGATGCTGCTGCTGAAAGCGATTGTCGGCTCCTCCACCGTTACCGCGGGAGACCCCCCGCGAAAGCGTCGGCAATAGCTGCAAACTTCCATTTCCAGAAGCAACCTCTCGGCCTATGGCTGGGAGGTTGCTTCTGTTGAATAACCGCCAGAACTTGTACTTCTGCACCTAAATTTAACGCTAAAGCATCGACATGTTCATTCAGATGCGATAGACATATACCTTGTCACACTCGTCACATTTAGGAGTACCCATGTCTGCATTCAGGCAGATAAGTAAACTCGGTCTCGCCTCGCTGGCGACGATTTCGCTGGCGGCCGGCGGTGCCGCAGCAGCCCAGGCTACGTCCACGCAGAGCCCATCTTCTTCCGCAGCCGCGAATGCCGCAGCAGTCACCGTGGACTTAGTCGGCATCAACGACTTCCACGGGCGCATTTCCGCAGACAGGAGCTCCGCAGGTGCTGCGGTGCTCGCCGGCGCCGTTGACGAACTGCGCGCAGAAAACGAGAACACCCTGTTCGTCTCTGCTGGGGACAACATTGGCGCTTCGACCTTCGCTTCCGCGTCCCAGGATGATGAACCAACCATCGCGGCGCTCGGAGCCGGCGGCCTGGATGTCTCGGCAGTAGGCAACCACGAGTTCGACAAGGGCTTTGCTGATCTGGCTGGACGCGTCATCGACAGCTACGCTGATTCCACCGGTGAAAACGGTGCAGACTTCGCATTGGGCGCCAATGTCTATGAAAAGGGCACCAAGACTCCTGCCCTGCAGGAATATGCGATCCGTGAAGTCTCCGGCGTTTCCGTGGGCTTCATCGGCACCGTTACCGAGGACATGCCCTCGCTGGTTTCCCCAGCCGGCATTGCCGATCTGGATTTCGGCAGCGAACTGGAAGCAGCGAACCGGGTAGCAGCCCAGCTCTCCGACGGCGATGAAGCGAATGGCGAGGCCGATGTGGTGGTGCTGCTGACCCATAATGGTTCCGCTGGCGACCAGTGCGCTGATATTGCTGCCGAAGACAGCACCTATGGCAAGCTCATCCGCGAAGCCAGCGATGAGATTGACGCGATCTTCTCGGGCCACACCCACCAGTCCTACGATTGCGACATCGCGGACCGCCCAGTGATCCAGTCCCACCAGTACGGCACCACCTTGGGCAAGGTTTCCCTGCAGGTGGATCCCGAAACCGGCGAAGTCACCGAAGCCGGCACCGAACGAATCGCCTTGGCCGCTGAGGGCGCCGACGGCGAATGGGCGGGCAACTTCGAGGCCAACGCCCAGGTTGCAGAGATCGTCAGCAACGCTGAAGCCGAAGCCGAAGTGGTCGGCAGCGTGAAGATCGGCGCTATTTCCGAAGACATCCTGCGCGGCGGCGAAGAACCAGGCTCAGACCGTGGAGTTGAATCCACTCTGGGCAACACCGTAGCGGACATCCACCTGTGGGCCACCTCGAACGACGACTTTGCCGGCGAACCAGCCGAGATCGCGTTCATGAACCCGGGCGGCCTGCGTGCCGACCTGCTCTACGGTGAAGACGGCACCGTGTCCTACAAGGACGCGGCCGAAGTCCAGCCATTCGCCAACACCCTGATCACCTTCAACCTCACCGGAGCGCAGATCCGCGAGGCGCTGGAGCAGCAGTGGCAGCCGGCTGGCTCGGAGCGCTCCAAGCTGCATCTGGGCATTTCCGAGGGACTGTCCTACACCTACGTTGAGGAAGCCGCCCAGGGCGAGCACATCAAGGACATCACCTTCAACGGCGAGCCGCTGGACGAGGAAGCAACCTTCCGGGTCGCGGCCAACGCCTTCCTGGCGACCGGTGGCGATAACTTCATCGCCTTCGCAGACGGCACCGATCACGCCGACTCCGGCCAGATCGATTTGGACGCCACCGTGAACTACTTCAAGGCGCACGACGTCGTCGAGCCGGCTCCCCTGGGCCGCGCGGTCCTGCTCGAAGAGGAAGAGCCAACACAGTCGCCGGTTCCTTCGGATGACCCGACCGAGGATCCAACCGAGCCAACCGCTTCGCCGGAACCATCTGAAGATGCGACCGACGAGCCCACCGGAGAGCCAACCAGTTCGCCAGAGCCAACTGGGGATGCAAGTGAATCCCCAGATGCTTCTGACGAGCCAAAGAAGGACTCCCCGGATCAAAACACCGATGATCTGGCCGACACCGGCTTCAACGCCAGCTGGATCGGCATCATCGCCGGTGTAGTTGTCCTGGCCGGAATCGCCTTGATTCTGGTACGCCGCTTCGGCAACAAGGCCGGCCGCTAAGGTCCACAGGCAAAGGCAAAGGGAAGAACCGCTGAGGTTCTTCCCTTTGCCTTTATCCCGGTAAATTAATCGATGACCAATTCGCCCATGGAATCCCAGCCCTCGCCATCCACCTTGCGGGAGACGATCTTCGGGGTGGAGACCAAGTGTGGCCGCATGGATTCAAGACCGGCAGCGAAGTGCGCCGAGTTCACATGTGCCGCAGCGGCCTCGTCATCACGGAAGGCCTCGACCAGCACGAATTCGTTGGGGTCTTCGACACTCACGGACCAGTCGAAGAAGATGTTGCCTTCCTCGGCGCGGGTAGCCGCGGTGAATTCAGCGACCTGATCCATGAAGGTCGGGGTTGATTCTGGCTTTACCTGGTATTTAACAACGATGAAGTACATGCCTCTATTCTATGCTCCCCTTGTTAATTGTGCCTTGCAGGCGGATGTATTCTTTGTCCCTCCGGGGCATGCCGTCGACCACCAGATCATAGGAATCCTCGATGAGTTCACGCATCAGGTTCGGGTCGAGTCCAGCACGCACGGAATTCCAGTGCTTCTTGTTCATGTGATAGCCCGGGGTGATCTGCGGATGCTCGCTGCGTTGCTGGTCAGCAAGGGCAGGCTCGCATTTCAGGTTCAGCACCAATTCACCATTCAGGTGCATGATCAGCCCGAACATCTTGCCTTTGCCAGGATCCCTGCCCGCCACCTTGAATACGGTGCTCTCAGGGCCAAAAGGATAATCGGCATAAGCGCACGGCATGCTCAGGCACAGCTGCACCCACGCATTTTCCAGTTCATCTTGAGCAGCTGATATTGCCATCAATTCCTCGCTATCGGAATGGGTACTCAATCTTAGGGCAGGTATCCATCACCACGTCCAATCCCGCGTCCTTGGCCCGCTGGGCAGCGGCTTCGTCGATCACGTCGAGCTGCAGCCACACCGCTTTGGCGCCCACGGCGATCGCCTGGTCAACGATGTCCCCCGCCTTGGAGGAGTTCACGAAGCAATCCACCACATCGATGGGTTCCGGGATATCAGCAAGCTTTGCGAACCCCGGTTCGCCCATCACGGTTTCCCCGCTCAATGACACAGGAAAAATCTTCATCGACAGCTCGTCGCGCAGGAACCGTGCGATGGAAGGAGCCACGCGAACGGGATTATTGGTCAGGCCGACAACGGCCCAGCGTCCCGGTGTGCTCAACAGCCTGCGGATCGTCTCTGGATCATTTACGTGATGGGTGTCCATGCACGTCACCATACCGCGTTGCCGGCGATTCAGCTTCCGGGCATCAAAGAAAGACCAGTGGCCCGGACCCATCCATGCCACTGGCCTTTCAAGCTTGCGGAATTCAGTGCTGCAGCTGCGCTGCTTTCTGGGTGGATGCTGCGCTGTTCTGCGTGAACGCTCCGCGGTATTGGGCCGCCGGATGATTTTCCGGAAGCTTGTCTCCGCGGCCGAACACCTTCTGCCGCAGGCTCCCCGGCGTGTACCCGGTTTGCGCCAGGCCGCGGCGACGCAGCTCCGGAAGGACGCCTTCGATGAAGTTGTCATAGGATCCGGGCAGTACGTGGTTCATGATGTTCAACCCATCAATCCCTGCGTCCTGCCATTGTTCCAGCTCATCAACGATCTGTTCCGGAGTGCCGACGATCTGCTGCGCCTTGGCGCGGTAGTGCGCCAGGTCGCGAAGGGTTGGGTTGCGTCCCGGGGTCGAGGCAAGCGCCGCTTCCAGCACGCCTTGGGCGCCTTCGGTCTTCACATCCCCCAGCGGGGTATCCAGATCCAGTCCACCCAGATCCACTCCGATGCCTCCGCCGATGTGGGCGATGATGGCGTGCGGATCCAGGTACTGGTCGTACTCAGCTTCAAGGGCCTTGGCTTCAGCTTCCGTGGAACCGACCACGAAGGACAGTCCGGCGAAGACCTTAATGTCTTCGCGGGTGCGGCCAGCGGCCTGCAGGTTGCTGGTCAACTGCGCATTCTTCTTCGCCACATACTGCGGGTGCGGGGCGAACAGGAACGTCGCCTCCGCATGCGTCGCGGCGAATTGGGAACCGCGTGGCGAGGAGCCTGCCTGGAATAGGAACGGGGTGCGCTGTGCGCTGGGCAGAGCCAGATGCGGACCATCGATGGAGTACAGCTCGCCACGATGGTTGATCTTGTTGACCCGTGCAGGGTCGGCGTAGATGCCCGACTCCTTGTCGGCCAGCAGCGCGTCGTCCTCCCAGGACCCTTCCCACAGCTTGTAGGCCGCTTCCACATATTCCTCGGCCCAGGCGTAGCGGTCATCGTGCGCGACCAGGCTCGCACCGCCGAAATTGCGGTGCGAGTTCTCCAGCACGCTGGTGACGATGTTCCACGCCACGCGGCCCTGCGACAGGTGATCCAAGGTGGAGATCTGCCGCGCAAACTGGAATGGGTGGGATTGGATGACCGAGCTGGTCATCGCCAGGCCAATATCCTTGGTGGTAGCGGCCAGCGCGGAGAGCAGCACCATCGGGTCGTGGCTGGGCACCTGCATGCCCTTGCGCACGTGGGAGGCCCAGCCGCCTTCGTGGTCGCCGTAGAGGCCCACCACGTCGGCGAAGAACAAGTTGTCGAACTTGGCGTCTTCCAGCTTCTTCGCCAGGTCCACCCACAGATCCAGCTCGTTGAACTTGTGCTGCTGCGCCTCAGGGTGGCGCCACATGCCGCCGAGGATGTGGCTTGAGGTGTTCATGAGGAAGGCCGACAGCAGGAAGCGCGGCCGGGATTCGAAGGTTCCCATGGCTACTTGGCTCCCTTGGCTTCGCCGATCGAGTGCAAACCCGTCGGGATGGTTCCGTTGATGAAGTAATCGCCCACCGAACGCGCCTTGAAGGCCACTGGATTGTGGGTGGCGACGGTGCGCGCGTTGCGCCAGAAACGGTCCAGCGACTTCGAGGTGGATACCGCTGAGGCGCCGGTGACGTCGAAGAGTTCGCTGGTGGCATCCAAGACCAGCTTCGGTGCGGCCACGTGCGCCTGTTGCACGGCAAGCTCGGCGCGCAGGAAGGCTTCCTCCGCGTTCAAGCCGAGGCTCGGGTCCAGTGCTGCGTCCAGGTCGCGGGCCGCCGACACCACAATTGATTCTGCGGCGAATACGTTCGAGGCAAGGCGTCCTACGAGCTCTTGGATCTGCGGGTCGTCCTTGAACAACGCGCCGGAGCCGGTGTTGAAGGTACGGGTGCGGGTCGCCACGATTCGGGCGGCTTCGTTCCGGGCTGCTTTGCCGATGCCAACCAGTACCGAGAGCAGGCAGAGCTGGAAGAACGCCGGCTCCAGGGTGGAAGCCACCTTGCGCTGGATGATGTTCTGCTCGTCCACCGCGACGTCGGTGAAGATCGCGGTGCCGGTGCCGGTCAGCGGCTGGCCGAATCCGTCCCAGTCGTCCAGGATTTCGACGCCTTTGGCGTGGCGTTCGACTACCGCGTACTGCCGCCCCTCAACGCCTTCGGTGGTGGCCATGACGACAACCCAGTCCGCGAAGATCGATCCGGTGGTGTAGTACTTCTCGCCGCGCAGCACCCACCCGGCGTCCGTCTTGACGAGTTTGGTGTTGGTGCTGCCCAGGGCGTTGCCGCCGCGCTCGGTGGCGGCATTACCGAAGATTTCCCCCGCAAGCACCCGCGGGAACCAGCGGTCCTGGAACTCCTGAGGCTGCAGGCCAATGGTTTCCACGAACGAGAAGTGGCTGCGCAGCAAGTGGGCTACGTTGGAGTCGGCTGCCGCCAGCTCGATAAGCAGGCGGAACAGGTGCTCATGGCTAATCGGCGAGCCACCGTGGCTGGCTGGCACGCGCAAGGTGGTGAATCCTGCGTCCTTGAGCCACTGCACCTGTTCGAAAGGCAGGATGCGCTGCTGTTCGCGTTCGGTGGCGCCCTGCGCGATACGGGCAAATACCTGGCTGAAGTGTGCCAAAAGTTCTTGGTAAGCGGCTTCGGTGTGCTGCTGGGCGGAAGGACGGAATGTTGCCAAGGCTTCAGTGCTCATGGATGCTCCTAGTAGATTTTGGAATTGGTGTGAAATGGCTAGGCGGTACGCGAATCGGCCAATTCGCGAAGTACCTTGCCGGGATTCGCCGCAAGCAGGGTCCTGGTGTACTCATGCTGGGGATTGGAATAGATTTCATCGACGGTTCCCGACTCGACAATTTGCCCACGGCACATCACGCCAACGCGGTGGCTGATCCGTTCCACCACATGCAGATCATGGGAAATGAACAGGTAGGTCAGTTGTTCTTCGCGCTGCAACTGGTCGAGCAACTCAAGTATTTGTTCCTGGGTGAGTACATCAAGTGCGCTCAATGCTTCATCGAGGACGAGAATTTTGGCACCGCTTGCCAGAGCCCGGGCAATGGCGACGCGTTGGCGTTGTCCCCCGGAAAGCTCTCCTGGGCGTCTTCCGACCAGCTGTTCTGGCAGATTCACCTGATCCATCAACTGCGCGACTCGCTGGGCACGCCTAGCGGAATCACCCAGACGGTAGTTGACCATTGGTTCAGCGATGATCGAGCCGATCGACTGTCGCGGGTCCAGGGCAGAGTCGGGGTTCTGATAGACCAGTTGCGCGTCCCTCCACAGGTCATAGCGCTGCTTGCCGCTGATGTTGGCAACTTCTCTGCCGTTGACCAGCACCGATCCTTCGGTGGCTGGATGCATTCCCATGATGATTTTTGCTGTTGTGGATTTTCCGGAACCGGATTCGCCTACCAGCGAGAACGTGGTGCCTCGCTGCACTTCGAAACTGACGTCGGAAAGAACCTGGTGCTCGTTGCGGCCTTTGCCGAAGACCTTGCCGAGTCCCTCCACTGTGATCGCGATGTCGTCTGAGGTTGAAGGTTGCTGCCGGTCCTGATGCGCATAGGCCTGGTCGAGCAGTGCCTTGGTGTACGGTTCAGTGCTCTGTGCAACCAGCGCCGGAACGCTGCGATCTTCGAGGAGCCTCCCCGAATTCATGACCAGTACCCGGTCTGCGATGTCAGTCGCAACAGCCAGATCATGGGTTACGAAGAGTACAGTGGTTCCCTTCTTCCGAGCCAGCGAAACGAAAACTTCCAAAACTGTGCGCTGGACGGTGACGTCCAAGGCGCTGGTGGGTTCATCCGCAATGAGCAGTTGAGGATTCAACGCGAAGGCGATGGCAATCAATACACGTTGCTTCAGCCCGCCAGAAAGCTCGTGCGGAAATTGATCCAGCCGGCTTTCCGCCCGGTCGATGCCAACGCTCTGCATCAGTTCGATTGCCTTAGAGCGCCACTGGGCCTTTGGAACTGAGCGTGACGGATGCAAACGGAATACTTCGATGATCTGGGAGCCAATGGTCTTCACGGGATCCAGCGAGGCGCCCGGATCCTGCGGGACTAAGCCGATTCCGGCACCACGAATGGCACGCCAGTCGGACAAAGAAAGATTGGTGACTTCAGTACCGCCGAAACGCACGCTTCCCTGGACCTCCGTCCCCTGTGGCAATAGGCCAATCAGGGTCTTGGTCAGCGTTGATTTGCCCGAGCCGGATTCACCGACAATGGCAACGATTTGTCCCGCTGGAATTTCCAAGTTGATGCTGTCAGCAGCTACGGTGCCTTGGGCATACTGGACTGTTAAGTCCTCTATGCGGATCACCGCAGAAGAAGCGTTGCTGGTTGCGTTCATGGTCTTGTCCGTTCATCGAAGTGTAGAGCTAGAAGCGGAATGCCTTGTTGATGGCACGTCCCAGTACGGCTGTCAGCATGACCGCCGACACGATGACCAATCCCGGCAATGTCGTCAGCCACCAAGCCACCGAAAGGTACTGGCGGCCTTCGGAAATCAGCAGTCCCCATTCAGGGGTTGGCGGTGGCGACCCGAAGCCGAGGAACCCTAAACCGGAGATCGCAAGAATTGCAGCACCCAGATCCACAGCTAGCAAGGACAGCACCGGACCGACGATATGCGGGATGATGTGCCGACGCAGCACCGTGAAGTACTTCCCGCCACTCATTAACGCTGCCTGCACGAAATCTCGAGAGCGGACCCTCAGCACCTCTGTGCGCACGAGGCGTGCGAATACCGCGATCGAGGCGATGCCTACACCCAGGCCCAAGGACAGCGGTCCAGGTTCAGTCGCGGTGACCAGAATCAGCGCAATGAGGAAGGCCGGAACTGCCAGGACAATATCGACAAATCGCATTGCCACGGTATCTGCGAAACGTCCAGCAGTGCCCGCCAGCAGACCGAGGATCGAGCCGACAACGCTTCCAACCAAGCACGCCAGGCCCGCGGTCAGCAGGGTCTGGCGCGTTCCGTAGACAACTCGGCTGTAGATGTCACGCCCCAGATGGTCGGTTCCGAACAGGTGTTCCGCGGATGGCGCTAGCAGCTTGTCAGCCGGCACACCAGTAATCGGGTCGTGGCCCGTAAAGAGCGATGGAAGAAAAGCCCACGCCACAAATACGGCCAGCGGAATGAGAACCCACCAAGCGGCAAACCAGCGTGCTGCTGGATTTCCTATTTTGGTTGCAGTCTTGGTTGAAGCTAGCGGCTGGTCAGCAGTGTCCACCGATCCAACGTGTTCGGTTATGAGACTCATTAGTCCTACTTTCCTTACGCAACAAGCGAGCGGGTTGCGCCGCTTGTTGACGTGACGATGCGTGGATCGAGCTGCGGGTGGATGAGATCAACGAGCAAGTTGACTGCGGTGAAAACGACTGCGGTCAGCAGCACCAATCCCTGGACCAGTGGAATGTCCTGCGCCGTCACTGACTGCAAGATCAGCTGGCCTAATCCCGCGCGGGAAAACACGGTCTCGGTGATGACGGAACCAGCGAGCAAGGCACCAATGGTGATACCGGCAATGGATAGCGCGGCCGGGGCCGCGTTCTTCAAGGTGTGCCGGTAGAAGATCCATGCTTCGCTTGCGCCTTTGGCGCGCAAAACTTCAATAAACGGTTGCCTATTCACTTCCTGCACGCTCTTGATCAGGACCTGGGCAATCGGAGCGCTCAGGTGCACGGCCAGCACGAAGATTGGCACCGCCAACGACATGAACGATCCATCCGGGAACAGCGACATCACGCCGAGCTGCACGGCCAACAGCTGCAAGAGCAGCAGACCCAACCAGAAAACAGGTATCGAAACCATCAAAGGTGGCAGGTTCAGCAGCGCCTTGCGCAACTTGCCGCCTCTGGCCAGGCTCGCAGCCGACGCGATAATCAGGGCGAATACCACTGAAAGAACGAATGCACTGCCAGCCAGAATCAAGGTTGATCCAGCGACTTCCCCGATGCGCGTTGCCACTTCCGAACCATTGGATAACGAATATCCAAGATCCCCGCGAAGCAGCCCGAGCAACTGCGAGAAGTACTGCACGAAGAGCGGCTGGTCGTATCCGTAGTATGCCTTCATCTGGGCAATGGTGGCCGGATCCGCCGCCGAGTCAGTGCTCAGGAAGATCGTGACCGGGTCATTCGGCAAGGATTGCACGGCAATGAAAACCGCTGTGTAGGCAAGCCAGATGACCAGAAGCGCCTGTCCCAGTCGTTTTACGATGTAAGTGCCCATGGATTTGGTTCCTAGCCTTCGCTCTTCCAAGCACCTTGGAAGATGGGCGCGGTACCGGAAGTGAACTCGACGTTCGCCGAGCTATTGGCGCCATAGACCTGGACTTCGTCCCAAAGAACCAGCGTCAGGGCCTTATCCAGCACCAGGGCACGCTGTTCTTCTTCGACCAGCTTCAGGTGTTCCTCATCGGTGGTCGCCGACTGCTCTTTGGTGAAAAGCTTGTTCAGTTCAGGATCAGCGCGAAGGGTCTGGCTGTTGTTCGCAGGTGCATAGACCGGGCCCAGTCCGCCGTACGCAAACTGGCGAGTTCCGAAGAACTCCACCTTGTCGTCGACAAGTGCGTTGGTCAGGAAAGTATTGTCCGCCGCGCGGTTGATCAGCTGGACGCCGATCTCGCGCCATTGCTGCTCAATCAGTTCGAACGCTGGCTTGATGACTACGGAGTTATTGGAGGTGGAAACCGTGACTTCCAACTTTTTCCCGTCCTTCTCCCGAATGCCATCTGCGCCCGGCTTCCATCCGGCCTCGTCCAATAACTGCTTGGCCTTTTCCGGGTTATAAGCCAATTCTGCTGACAGGTCTACAAACCCTGGTGCCTTGTGGTTGAGGATCGATCCCGAAATGACATAGCTATCCGAGAGAACGGTGTCTTTGATGGCCTGGCGGTCGATTGCAACCTGCAGTGCCTGGCGGACTTTGACGTCTTCCAGCTTTCCCGAGCCAATGCGCACGGCCGCGTGGTTGGTGGTCAGGTCCACCCCTTCGGCGGCATAAACCTTGCCGCCGCTGGAGGCCAGCACCTGTTCGTCTACCGGCTGCAATCCTCGGACGAGATCCACCTGCCCGGACTGGGCGGCGCCGGCACGGCTAGCGACCTCTGGAAGGTACTTGATAACCAGGGTATCCAGGTAGGCATCGCCCTGGTTCGGGGCAGTTTCTGGCGCCCAGGCGTAGTCATCCCGGCTGCTGAAAACGACTTCTTCATCAGGCTTTTCCGATTCGAAGACGAATGGGCCGGAACCAACTATCTTGGAGATCGAAGACTGCGCGGCATTGTCCAGTTCAAGGGTCTTCGGGGACACCAAACCAGCAGTTACGGAGGAAGTCGACCTGAGGAAATTGGCATCTGGTCGCTTGAGCGTTACCTTGACCTTGTTGCCCCCTACGACTTCTGCCGACTTATAGGCGGCAAAATCAACGTTTGGCGCAATCTGGGCAGACTTGATTCCCTTTCCAAGGGCGTCCAGGTTCAGCTTCACAGCCTCAGCATCCAGCTTGGAGCCGTCTGAGAAAGTGACACCGTCGCGAATGGTGAAAGTGAACTCCGTCTGGTCCTCATTGGCTTCGAACTCGCTGGCGATCCAGCCAACCAGTTTGCCGGCTTCCACGTCATAGTAGGTCAGGCGATCAAGCACTGAGTTCAGAACATTCGCCTTCTCATAGAAGCGTGCTGCCTGAGTCTGCCAATTGTTGATAGGGGTGACTTCAGCGAAGGTGAAGGTGCCTCCTTCAACCGGCGTCCCTGGATCGGCTACCGCCTGCGCTGCGCCCGTCTTATTGGCGTTGCCGCCGCACGCGGTGAGCGATAAGCCCAGAACGGCAAGAATCGCAGTGGTCTTCAGTCCAAAATGTGCTGTACGCATGATTTCAAATGTCCTCTCGGTTGGTGACCCGAGGATTACGCCTAGATTCCCTGTACGTTCTGCCATGATTCGTGGGACTACTCTTGGCGAGTTTCTCCCGGCAGACTGTCGTGAAAATTAGCAATCTCCATCGGTCCCGGCCTTAGCACCGCTCCCGTTTACGGGTGGTTGCTGCGACTTCAACGAGCCAGGTCTCTCGGTCGCTCTGGATGGGGTGTGCGGCTGTACCGGCCGAACAATTCAAGTCTGCAACCCGTGAATTCAGCAGACAAGCGTTACGTAAGACAGGGGTCATGAAGTCACACAACGCATTCTGAAATGCCCGATGTTCGTCATATTGGGCGTAATACTCTGTCACAAGTCCAAGGATTAAGCACCTTGACAGGAAATCCTTGACGCTGCTGGCCTAGGCGGAGACAATGCGTCATCAGGAGCGCGAAGCGGCCCGGCTCCTGTCGGTGCCGGGCCGCTTCGCGCACGCCGAAACGTGCGGCGCAATGGGGGTTGCCGTCAGGAACCGGAGACCGGGGTGAGCACTCCCTGGACCAGCGGATCCTCGGTCGTGGCCAGGTACTCCTGCAGCCGCGGATCGGAAAATGCTTCCACCAGCTTCTGCTCATCGGCGCTCTTGGCATACTCCGCGCCCATGATCAGGCGGGAGGCAAAGGTCTTGGGCGGCTCGGGGAACAAGATCCCCTGGTCGCGGTCGACCTTGCCCGCATCGAACTGGGAGACGTAGCCGATCGCCACGCCGACGTCGTCGAGCATGCGCGGCATCGCCAGCAGGTCGGCTTCCTTCAGCTCGAAGCCCCGGGGGTTATCGATGACATCGGAGATCTTCGCGGTGCGCGGTTCGATGTCCGGGTCCAGGCCGAGCAGGCCCTCGCGTTGCAGCAGCCACAGCGCCTGGCCCTGGTTGGCCACGTCGTTGGGCAGCAGCAGCGAGGCGCCGCGCGGGATGTCCTCGACCGAGTCGTAATGGTTCGAGTAGAGCCCGAAACCCCACTGGAAGAGCTCCACCGTGGGTTCCAGCTCGACTCCGGCAGCCTCGGCGGACTGCTCCATGTACCACTGGTGCTCGAAAATGGTGGCATCGAATTGGCCGCTGGCCACCGCCTGGTTGGCCTGGATCGGATCCTGCAGCCCGGCCTTCTCGATTTCGATGCCGTAGTCCGGTGCGATCTGGCGCGCCACGAAATCCAGGATCTTCTCCTCCCCGGCCATGGCCGGTTCGAAGTGGACCGTGAACTTCGTCTGGCTTCCGGCGGCCGAGGCGGCGGCAGGGGCGGAGCGCTGCTGGCCCAGCAGCACGCCGAGGATGAGGGCGGCCACGGCCGCGAGGGAGGCGATGGTCCAGGGAAGGGCATTGCGGTTCTTGCGCAGCGTGAAGCCGTGGTCGTGCCCGGTGTGCGGTGTAGTCATGGTCTCGCTCGTTCGTTCGTTCGTCGATGGTGTTCAGGGACGCGCCAGGGCGCGGGCGATGCGGTCGCCGAGGAATTGGACAATTTGCACGGTCAGGATCAGCACCACGATGGTCGCCAGCATGACATTCATGTCGAAGCGCTGGTAGCCGTAGGTCACGGCGAGATAGCCGATGCCCCCGGCCCCGATGGTCCCGGCGATGGCCGAGTACTCGATCATCGAGATGGTGTTCAGCGTGATGGCCGAGGCCAGGGCCGGCAGCGCCTCGCGGATCTGGGTGGTGCCGATGATCTGCGCGGCCGAACCGCCGGTCACCAGCCCTACGGCCAGGTTGTGCCTCGGCAGGTCGTTCAGCGCGTTCTGCACCAGCCGGGCGAAGAACGGGATGCCGGCAATGGTCATGGGCACGGCGGCCGCGGCAATGCCGATGGTGGTGCCGGTGACCCATTTGGTGAAGGGGATGATCGCTGCCATCAGCACCAGGAACGGCAGGGAGCGTCCCATGTTGGCGATCCAGCTGAGCACCGCATGCAGGCGCGCCCGCGGGAAGAGCCCCTGCCGATCGGTGTTGTACAGCGCGATGCCCATCAGTCCTCCGAGGCTGATGACCAGGGCCATGACGATTCCGACCATGGCCCAGGTCTGGCCGTAGGCCGGCAGCATCAACTCGGGCAATTGCTGCCACGGAGTGTCGGTGCCCACCGCTGCGCTTTCAAAGGGGATTCTCATGCGTTGGCCTCCACCAGTTCGCGATTGTTGCGGGCCAGGCTGCCCGGGTCGGCGTGCAGGCCCCACCCGTCCAGCAACCGGACCAGGTCCTGAGGGCTCGTGCCCCGAACGCCCAAGCGCACGCGGCCCAAGGTCCCCTCGTGGTGCGCCTCGACGGCCCCGCCAAGCAGGGCCACCGCGATCCCGTGCTCGATGCCCAGCCGGGAGATCCAGCCGGGATCGACCCGGTCTTTGCGGTAGGCCACCGTCACGGCATAGTCGAAGCCTGCCGGCAGGTCCTCGGCCCGCAGCGGCAGCAGCTTCTCCCCGGTCGCCGAGCCTGGGGAGGCCACCAGCTCATGCAGGGCTCCGTGCTCGGCAATGCGCCCGCCGGCCAGCTGGGCGACCTCGTCGGCCACATGCCGCACCACATCCATCTCATGGGTGATCAGGATGATGGACAGGCCCAGGTCGCTGCGCAGCGAATCCAGCAGCCCCAGCACCTGGTGCGTGGATTCGGGATCCAGGCCCGAGGTGGCTTCGTCGGAGAGCAGCAGCCGTGGCCGCAGGGCCAGGGCCCGGGCGATGCCGACGCGCTGCCGCTGGCCGCCGGAGAGCTGCCCGGGATAGGCGTTCGCCTTCTCCAGCAGCCCGACCCGGTCCAGCAGCTGGGCCACCCGCTGCTGCATTTCGTGGTGGACCACCCCGAGGTTCCGCAGCGGAAGGGCCACGTTCTCGGCGACGCTCAGCCGGCTCAGCAGGGCCGAGTTCTGGAAGATCGTGCCGATGGCGCGGCGTTCAGCGCGCAAGGCCCTGCCAGAGAGCGCGCCGAGATCCTTGCCGTCGACGAGGATCTGTCCGCTGCTGGGCTTCTCCAGCAGCGAGATGCAATGGGACAGGGTCGATTTGCCTGCCCCGGAAGGGCCGACCACTGCGGTGATCGAGCCTTCCGGCACCGACAGGTCGATCCCCTTGAGCACCTCGATGCGCCCCTGCGCGGTGTCATAGTGCTTGTGCAGATCCTTGATCTCGATCATGCTGCGTGCTCCTTGGATGTTGCACCGGGAAGGACTGCCCAGGGCCGAGGCTGTGCCGGCTCGTAGCCAGGCGTGGCCCGGTGGCAGCCACTGCTCCATCGGTCCTGGCGGTAGCACCGTCCCGCGGTTCGGGTGGTTGCTGCGACGTCAACGAGCCAGGTCTCTCGGTCGCTCTGGATGGGTTGCCCGGCCTTGGCGGCCAGGTGTTCCCAGTCTGCGTTCCATGCCCGGACCGAGCCAAGAGTTGCGCAACACTGCGACATCACGTCATCCCCGGTGCAAGGATGCGGGCCGTCGGCGTCATCTTCGGCGTCATGATTCGCCGCATTGCCCCGCGTGTGACCTTCCGGGACGCAGGTGCCCTCGCGGATTTGACCTCGGCCTTGGGTCCTGTCCCCGGCTGGGCATCGGGAATACGCGCAGCTGGCCTACGGTTGGAATCACCGAATGCCTTGGAAAGGAATGCCATGAAGATCGCAATTACCGGAGCCACCGGACAACTCGGAGGACTCGTCATCGATGCACTGCTGGAGCGCGGGGCCGATCCCGCGCAGCTGATTGCCATCGGCCGTTCGGAAGAAAAACTGGCCACGCTGGCAGGCAAGGGCTTGGAAACCCGCGTTGCCGATTACAACGTCCAGTCAGATCTGGTTTCCGCGCTTGAAGGAGTCGACAAGCTGCTGCTGATCTCCTCCAGCGAGGTGGGCCAGCGCGTCGCCCAGCATGAGAACATCATCAACGCCGCCAAGCAGGTGGACGTCTCGCTGATCGCCTACACGTCAATTGCCAACGCGATGACCGGCGGCATGGAGCTCGCCGAGGAGCACATCGCCACCGAGCGGTTGCTGGCTGGATCCGGCATCGGCTACGTGCTGCTGCGCAACGGCTGGTACATCGAGAACTACACCGACCAGCTCATGGGCTACCTCAATAGCGGCATGATCCTCGGTGCCGCGGGCGAGGGCAAGATCAGCGCTGCGACCCGTGCCGATTTCGCGGAGGCAGCCGCGGCGGTGCTGCTGTCCGATGAAGATCAGAACGGCAAGATCTACGAGTTGGGCAGCGACAAGCCATTCACCCTCGCCCAGCTTGCTGGCGCTGTCGGCGCCGCCGCTGGCCAGGACGTCGCCTACCAGGAAATGGATCCCGAACAGCTGGAAAAGATCTACGCTGACGCCGGAGTCCCCGGGCCCTTCGCGCATATCCTCGTCGATACCGACGTGCGCATTCGCGAAGGAGCACTGGAGGTCAGCACCGGTGATCTGGCTGCACTAATCGGCCGTGCCCCAACGTCCCTGGGGAAGGTCATCAAGGACAACCTGGACAAGTAGCACCCTCTCATCAAGGGTCCAACGGGCAGGCGCTCGCGGCAGTCGTTGCCGTGGTGCCTGCCCTTCAGCTTCTGAGCGTCATAACCGCGAATATTCGCTCGACAAGGGGAAATTTAACACCCAAAAAGATTGTGCCGCGTGTCACAAGCTCGCTGGGAGGTTCCGCTCCCGTAAATTTGCGCATACTTCATCCCCACCTGAAGAGGAGATCAAAGTATGCCACGAGCACGTTTGAGGCCAGTTGCCTGCGCTGCAGCCATCGCCTTGGGCCTGGGAGCTTTCTCGGCTGTGCCGGCGAGCGCGGATCCACGCCACACCGAAAAAGTCCCGACGGCCATTGGAACCGGAGGCGCGGTGTCTTCGGTGGACCCGGAGGCCACCGCCGCCGGCATCGAAGTCCTGCGCAAGGGAGGCAACGCCGTGGATGCGGCTGTGGCCACCGCGGCGGCACTGGGCGTCACCGAACCCTACAGCGCCGGCATTGGCGGTGGCGGATACTTCCTCTACTACGATGCGCAGTCGGGAAAGGTCAGCACGATCGATGGTCGCGAAACCGCCCCGGCAGGCATTGCCAAAGATGCATTCATCGATCCTGAAACCGGCGAGCCGTACAACTTCACCCCGGAACTGGTTACCAGCGGCGTGGCAGTCGGCGTGCCCGGAACCTTGGCCACATGGCAACGCGCCCTGGACAATTGGGGTTCGCAGAACCTGAAGCAGGTCCTGCGGCCGGCAACCAAAATCGCTTCCCGCGGCTTTGCCATTGATGAGACGTTCCGCGAGCAGACCTTGGACAACAAGGAACGGTTCGCCGCGTTCCCTGCCACGAGCGAATTGTTCTTGCCCGGCGGGGATGCTCCCCAGGTCGGGACCATCTTCAAGAATCCGGATCTTGCCGACACCTACCGGATGCTGGCCAAGCAAGGCCTCGACGGGTTCTATGCGGGAGACTTGGCTGCCGAGATCGCCCACACGGTGCAGGCACCGCCAAAGAGCGCAGATACCGGCCTCCCGGTTCCCGCGGGGCAGTTGTCCACCACCGATCTGGCCGGCTACGAAGTGGTTGAGCAGGAACCCACGCAAGTGGATTACCGGGGCTACGATGTCTTCGGCATGGCTCCATCTTCCAGCGGAGGAACCACCATCGGCGAATCGCTGAACATCCTGGGCCAGTTCGACGTGGCGGCCATGGACGAAGCCGATGCGTTGCACCATTATTTCGAGGCAACTGCTCTTGCCTACGCTGATCGCGGCAAGTTCGTCGGCGACCCGGCTTTCGCCAATGTTCCGACCCAGACCCTGACCGGCAAGCTGTTCGGTGCGGAGCGTGCATGTGCCATCGATCCGGACCAGGCCGCGGCCAAGCCGGTCGCTCCGGGCGATATCGAGAACTATGATGGCCAATGCCCTGCCACCACCAGCGAGCCGGTTGAAGAGCAGGATACGGAAAACATCTCCACCACCCACCTGTCGGTGGTGGATCGCTGGGGCAACGTCGTGTCCTACACGTTGACCATCGAGCAGACCGGCGGTTCGGGCATGGTGGTTCCGGGCCGGGGTTTCCTGCTGAACAACGAACTGACCGATTTCTCCACCGTGTATGATCCGCAGGATCCGAACCGCATTGAACCCGGCAAGCGCCCGCGCTCCTCGATGGCGCCAACCATTGTCCTGCAGGAGGGCGAACCGGTGCTGGCCATCGGTTCCCCAGGCGGTTCAACCATCATCACCACGGTGCTGCAGACCCTGGTGAACCGCATCGATTTGGGCATGAGCATCAGCGAGGCCATCGCCGCGCCGCGGGCATCTCAGCGCAATACGTCCGCTATCACCGCGGAACCCGAGTTCATCGAAGCCTATGGCCCTGCACTTGAGGCCTTTGGCCACAAGCTCACGCCTGCTGGCGATTCCTTCACCCCGCAGACTGAAATCGGTGCCGTTGAAGCGGTGGAAATCGCAGCCGATGGCACGCTCACCGCGGCGGCCGAGCCCACCAGGCGCGGCGGCGGCTCGGCCATGGTGCTGGAGCCAACCGAGTAGGCGTGCAGAAAAGCGGCGGCCTGCGGCAACATTCTTGCGAAGTTGCCGCAGGCCGCCGCCTATTGCGCTAGCTGGCCAACTGCTCAGGCCTGGGTGGCCAGCCGGTTGGCGACCTTGTACTGGGCTGCGCGGTGGGTGCCCTTCACGCGGTCGCCGGCGCCGAAGAGCTTGTTGCGCAGCGAGCCCTTGGCGTACTCGGTCTTGTATGCGCCGCGCGCTTGCAGCTCGGGGACCACGTACTTCACGACGTCCTCGAAGGTTCCCGGGGTGATTGCGTAGGCCAGGTTGAAGCCATCCACGTCGGTGTAGTCCACCCAGTCGATGAGCTTCTCGGCGACCTCGGCGCCGGATCCGACGGTAATCGGGCCGAAGCCGCCCACGCCGACCCACTCGGCCAGCTGGCGGATGGTCCACGGGTTGCCCTCGTCGCCGCTGGCCTTCTGGAAGGTTTCGACCGTGGACTGGATGGCGTTGGACTTCACGTTGGCTCCGATGACGTCGTCCGGGCCGTACTCGGACAGGTCAACGCCCATCCATCCGGAGATCAGCACCTGGGCGCCCTCGATGTCGGCGTAGGACTTGTAGTCCTCGAACTTCGCCTGGGCCGCGGCCGAGTCCTCGCCGGTGATGATGGTCTGCATGGCGAAGATCTTCACGTCGTGGCGGTCGCGCCCGGCGGCTTCGACGGCATCGCGGATCTTGGTGACGGTGGCCTTGAGCATCTCGCGGGTCGGGCTGGTGACGAACACGGCCTCGGCATTCTCGGAGGCGAACTTGATGCCGCGGCTGGAAGCGCCGGCCTGGTAGATCACCGGGGTGCGCTGGGTGCTCGGCTCGGTGATGGCGATGCCCGGCACCTTGAAGTACTTGCCCTCGTGCTCGATCGGGTGCACCTTGGCCGGGTCGGTGTAGATGCCGGTGGCCTTGTCGGCCTGCACGGCGTCGTCTTCCCAGGAGCCCTCGAGCAGCTTGTAGACCACCTCGAGGTACTCGTCGGCGTGGTTGTAGCGCTCGTCGTGCTCCATCTGGTCTTCCTGGCCCATGTTGCGCGCGGCCGAGGGCAGGTAGCCGGTGACCACGTTCCAGCCGACGCGGCCGTTGGTCAGGTGGTCCAGGGTGGCCAGGCGGCGGGCGAACGGGTACGGGTGCTCGTAGGCGGTGCCGGCGGTGACGCCGAAGCCGAGGTTCTCGGTGACCGCCGCCATCGCGGAGACCAGCAGGAACGGGTCGTTCACCGGGGCCTGGGCGCCGGTGCGCAGCGGGGACTCGTTGCTGCCGTTGAACACGTCGTAGGTGCCCAGCACATCGGCCAGGAACAACCCATCGAACTTGCCCTCTTCCAGCACCTTGGCCAGGTGGGTCCAGTAGCCCAGGGTCTTGTAGTCGGCGGCCTTGTCCTGCGGGTGGCGCCACAGGCCCGGCGACTGGTGCACCACGCAGTTCATGTCGAATGCGTTGAATAGGATCTCGCGCTTGTTCTCGCTCATGTCTTTGCCCCCATTAGGTCGATGTTCATGGAAAGTATCTGGTTTGCGTCGCGGGCGCTCAGGCCCGCTGGGCCGAATCTTCGCCGGTGACGGACAGCCGCTGCGGCTGGACTCCGTTGATCTCGTAGTCCCCGACGATGCGCGCCTTGTAGATCGCCGGGTTGTGCGTGGCGATGGTGCGCGCATTGCGCCAGTGCCGGTCAAGGTTGCAGCCGCTTCTGGTGGACGAGGCCCCCAGCCCGTCGAAGAGCTTGCTCGTCACCCCGATGGCCAGCGGCTGCACCACGGTTTGCGCACGGTTGGCTGCCAGCTCGCAGACCGCATAGCGTTCCTCGTCGTTCAGCCCCGGATCGCCCAGGGCCGCCTCGACTTCGAGCACCGCGCCGATCACCACCGAGTCGGCAGCGGAGGATTCCGCGGACACCTCCCCCACCAGTTGCAGGACCTGGGGTTCCTGGTATACCGGCACCCCTGTTCCGGTGGTGAAGATGCGGGTGCGTGCCTGCACCGCGCTGCGCAGGTCGTTCAGCGCGGCGCGGGCGATGCCTGCCTGCACGGACATGAGCACCAGCTGGAAGATCGCCGCTTCGGAGTCATTGCGCTGCTGCGGCATGAAGCAGTCCACCGGGACCTGATGGAATTCGGTGGTGCCGGTTCCGGTCAGGCCCTGGCCGAATCCGTCCCAGTCATCGAGGATCTTGACGCCGCTGCGCTGGGTGGACACCACCGCGATCTGGCGTCCGGCAAGCTCAGGGTGTGCCACCGCAACAGTGGTCCAGTCGGCAAAGATGGTGCCGGTGCAGTAGTACTTCTCGCCGTCGACTACCCAGCGCCCGTCCACGAAGCTGGCCTTCGTATTCAAGGTGCCCAGGGCGTTGCCGCCGCGCTCGGTGTAGGCGTTGCCGACAATCTGCCCGGCGGCGATGCGGGCCACCCACTTCTTGCGCAGCGCCTCGTCTTCCAGTGCCAGCACATTCTCGACAAAAGCGATATGCGCGCGCCACAGCTGGCCTACATGGGAGTCGGCCTCGGAGAGCTCGATGAGCAGGCGGAAGACATCCACCAGCCGCGCACCGTAGCCGCCGTCGGCCACGGGAAGGCGCAGCGCGCCGAAGCGCTCGCGGTTCAGCAGGCCTACCTGCTCGAAGGGAAGCACGCGGTTCAGGTCGCGGTCCTTGGCGGTCGCGGCGATCTGAGCGAAGACCGGGCGGAAGATTTCGGCCAGCCGGTCGTACTGCTCATCCGCGCCGGGGCCAGGGGTGATCTTGAGCAGCTGCCGGGTGGGCAGCTGCTCCTCGAACTTGTCCAGTTCCAGCGCGGTGGCCTGCGAAGGATCGCTGAGCTGGTTGAAGTCCAGCCCTGGGGCATTCGGTGATTCGCCAATAGGCATCAGGGTTCTCAATTCTTTCCATCGGTCCTGGCGGTAGCACCGTCCCGCTCTTCGGGTGGTTGCTGCGGCGTCATGGAGCCAGATCTCTCAGCCGCTCTGGATGGGTCGTCATTCATTTGTAACGGTAATAATCCGGCCCTTCCAAGCCGCGAAGTCATATTTCGCCTCGGAGCGGGGAGGCCCTAGGCTCAATTCCCACAGCCTAATCGCCGTCCCATCGAAGATGAGTTGCACGGATTGGCTTGCAGTCGATCAAACCGGACCTAGGTGAAATAAATAACGAAATTTCTGGGCAATGTGACGCAGTTGTCGAAGATTTTTTCATGTTACGCAAGATTTGCGTCCAAATCGTTCGACTCGCTGTAATAGAAGGGTAACCATCCCGAGCGGCCGAGAGATCTGGCTCTTTGACGCCGCAGCAACCACCTTCGGAGCTCCACCTCCGCAGGCCGGTGCTACCGCCAGGACCGATGGAGATTGATATGGCTCTTACCATTGCAGCGCCCGAGGCAACTTCAACCACCTCAACCGCACTGTACGTCCAATTCAGCAACGTGTCGCGGACCTTCACCACAAAGAAGGAAAGCCGCACCGTGCTGGCCGACATCAACTTGCACATACCAGCCGGCCAAGTCCTCGCGATCCTGGGCGCCAGCGGCTGCGGAAAATCCACGCTGCTGCGCTCGGTCTCCGGGTTGGACCACCCCTCCACCGGTGACATCCGCACAGGCACCCACGAGGTCAACGGCATCAACGAGCTATGCGCCGTTTCTTTCCAGGAACCACGGCTGCTGCCGTGGCGATCGGTGCGCGAAAACATTGCGCTGGGTCTAGCCCCAGGAACCGAGAAGGCCTCTGGCGACGCGCTGATTGATGAGCTGATCGAGCTGACCGGGCTGAGCCATGCAGCCAGCCTGCGCCCGCGGGAGATTTCCGGCGGCATGGCCCAGCGTGTTTCGCTGGCTCGCGCGCTGGCCCGCCGCCCGGGCGTATTGCTTCTCGATGAGCCCTTCGGCGCACTCGATGCCCTGACCCGCCTGAAGATGCAGGATTTGCTGCTCTCAATTCACGCATCATTCCCCACCACGGTACTCATGGTGACCCATGACGTGGACGAGGCTTTGACCTTGGCTGACCGCGTTATCGTCTTGGGACGCAGCACCGGGAACGGCGCGGCTGGTGTCATCGAAGACCTAGCGATCTCCGCCGGGCAACCGCGCCGGCACACGGACGAGAAGTTCGTTGCCGATCGCCTGCACCTGCTGCGCCTGCTCGGCGTCGACCCAACCAACCATTAATCCAGGGAACGCATTGGATCCTCGGCGATCCTTGCTCTTTGCCCTATCGTCCATCCGCTTGCACGCATAATTCTAGGATTCTCCATGCTCTTGAACCGCTTCTCCCGCCGCACCGCACTGTCCGCCGCCGCTTTGCTCATGGGCGCAGTTGCCCTGACCGGCTGCGCTGGCGAAAACGCTACGGCCGACTCCGGTGATCAGACCTTGTCCATCGACTTTGCCACGTACAACCCGCTGAGCCTGGTGCTCAAGGAAAAGGGATGGCTGGATGCGGCCGCCAAGGAACAGGGCGTTGACGTCGAGTGGATCCAGTCCGCAGGTTCCAACAAGGCCAATGAGGCGCTTCGCGCCGGTGCTATTGATGTCGGTTCCACCGCCGGTTCCGCAGCGCTGCTGAACCGTTCCAACGGTGCACCAATCAAGACCGTCGCCCTGTACTCCCAGCCGGAATGGGCAGCCCTGGTAGTGGACAAGGATTCAAAGATCGAGTCCGTTGAAGACCTGGCAGGCAAGACCGTGGCCGCCACCAAGGGCACCGACCCCTACTTCTTCCTGCTCCAGGCTCTGGACACCGCGGGACTGAGCGAAGATGACATCAAGCTGCAGAACCTGCAGCATGCCGATGGCCGCACCGCGCTGGTCAACGGTTCGGTCGATGCCTGGAGCGGCCTGGATCCAATCATGGCCGCCGCCGAAGAAGACGGCGCGCAGCTGGTTTACCGGAACCTGGACTTCAACACCTACGGTGCGCTGAACGCCCGCGAAGATTTCATCGAGCAGAGCCCCGAACTGGCCCAGCTCGTGGTCGACGCCTATGAGAAGGCTCGCGGCTGGGCCGCCGAGAACCCTGGGGAAACCGCTGAGATCCTGGCCGACGTTGCAGGGCTCGAACCAGAAGTTGCCAAGACCGTGATCGAGGAACGCTCCAATCTGGACGTTCCGGCGGTTCCCGACGCCAAATTCACCGGAGTGCTGAGCAACATTGGCCCCACCCTGGTGGCCAGCGGCGATGTTTCCAAGCAGGAATCCGTAGATGAAGCACTGGCAACCCTCGTTGACGACCAGTTCGCCCTCAAGGCAGATGCTACGAAGATCTCCGGAGAGTAAACAGCGATGAGCACCGCAAACGTAGCTGATACCCGGGAAAATCCGACACCTGCCAAGCACAAGGCAGGCATCGCCGCAACGATCCTGCGAGCACCCAAATGGCTGCTTGCGCTGATCCTGCCGCTGGCCACCCTGGCTGTCTGGCAATTCGTCACGGTGAGCGGCACCGTTGCCCCGTGGACGCTGCCGACTCCAGGCTCGGTCGTTGCCGCCGCCTTTGAGCTCCTCGAAGATGGCGATCTTGGCAAGCACATCGGCATTTCCACCCAGCGTGTTCTGCTCGGCTTCGCCTTTGGTTCCCTGCTCGGCCTGGCGCTGGGCGCCCTCGTCGGCCTGTCCAAATTGGCAGATGCGTTTCTGGGCCTGAGCATCAGCGCCCTGCGCGCCGTCCCTTCGCTGGCTTGGGTTCCGTTGCTGGTGCTCTGGATGAAAATGGGCGAAGATTCCAAGGTCACGCTCGTGATCATCGGCGCGTTCTTCCCGGTCTTCACCACCGTCGCCTTGGCATTGCGCCATGTCGATGCCCACCTGATCGAGGCCGCTCGCTCCTTCGGCTTGAAGGGACTGAAGCTGCTGCGCACAGTCCAGCTGCCCGCGGTAGTCCCTTCCATCTTCTCCGGACTGCGCTTGGCACTGGCCCAAGCGTGGCTCTTCCTGGTCGCGGCTGAACTGCTCGGAGCATCGATGGGCTTGGGCTTCCTGCTCACCGATTCGCAGAACAATGGCCGCCTGGACCGCCTGATCATGACCATCGTGCTGCTGGCCGTCTTCGGAAAAATCACCGATGCCCTGCTATCGATAGCCGAACGCTGGGCGATCAAACGCTGGACCTAGCCCCGGACTAGCTAGCACCGGCTGGCAACGCTATCCCTTCCCCCACCAAAGAAAGTTTGCAATGACCACCGAATTGGCAACAACCTCAGCACCTGAATCAGAGGCGGCACGCCAGGAATTCTGGGACGAAGCGGCGCACCTTTTGGATTGGGACACCCCGTGGCACACCACCAGCCGCATCATTCCGGCTGACCCCCAGGCGCAACGCGGCCCGGAAATTTCCTGGTATCTCGGCGGCAAGCTGAACGCGGCAGTGAACTGCGCCGACCGCCACGTCGCCGCAGGACGCGGCGAGAAGGTTGCGCTGTACTTCGAAGGCGAACCCGGCGACCGCGTTGCAGTCACCTACAAGAATCTGCAGGAGCGGGTTTCCCAAGCTGCCAATGCCTTGGAATCCCTGGGCGTGGTGAAGGGCGACCGCGTGGTCATCTACCTGCCGGTGCTCATTGAAACCATCGTCATCACCTTGGCATGCGCCCGCATCGGCGCCATCCACTCGCTGGTCTTCGGCGGGTTCTCTGCCGAAGCACTGAAGTTCCGCGTGGAAGACACCAAGGCGAAGGTGCTGGTCACCACCGACGGCCAGTTCCGCCGCGGCACCTCGGTCCCGGTCAAGGACAACGCCGATGCGGCAGTTGCCGGCGAGAACGAAATCGAAAAGGTGCTGGTGATCCGCCGAACCGGAGATGAGATCCCGTGGACCGAGGGCCGCGACGTCTGGTGGCATGAGGTGGTTGATACCCAGTCCACCGAGCACACCCCGGAGTTCTTCGACTCCGAGACGCCGCTGTTCATCATGTACACCTCGGGGACCACCGGCCAGCCCAAGGGCCTGGTGCACACCACCGGCGGCTACCTGACGCAGGCGGCCACCAGCTACAACATGCTGTTCGCCAATCCAGACGAGTCCCAGCGCGAGCACGATGTGCACTGGTGCACCGCTGACCTGGCCTGGGTCACCGCCCACACCTACGAGATCTACGGTCCACTGGCTAACGGCGTCACCCAGGTCATCTACGAGGGCGTGCCCAACGCCCCGCATCCGGGCCGGCACTTCGAGGTCATCGAACGCTACAAGGTCACCAGCTACTACACCGCTCCCACCTTGGTCCGCTCGCTGATGGGCTGGTTCCCCGACGGCATCCCGGCAGAATACGACCTGTCGTCGGTGAAGATCGGCGGCACCGTGGGCGAAGCGGTCAACCCCGAGGCGTGGAAATGGTTCCGCCAGCAGATTGGCCGCGACACCGCGGCGGGCCTGCCCATGGTCGATACCTGGTGGCAGTCGGAGTCCGGCGCGACAGTGCTTTCCCCATTGCCTACGGATGAGCACTTCAAGCCGGGTTGCGCCGCACGTCCGCTGCCGGGCATTTCGGTGGACATCGTTGACGCCAATGGCCGCAGCATGCCGGCCAACGAGCAGGGAAATATTGTCATTACCCGCACCGGCCCGTCAATGGCCCGTACCGTTTGGGGCAATCCGGCACGCTACTACACCAGCTACTGGGAACAATACGTCGAGCAAGGCTGGTTCCTGGCCGGTGACGGTGCCCGCTTCGATGAGGACGGCGACATCTACATCCTGGGCCGCACCGATGACGTGATCAACATTTCCGGCCATCGGCTGTCCACCATCGAGATCGAGTCGGCGCTGGTCACCAACCCCGGTGTGGTGGAAGCCGGCGTCTGCCCCACCCCGGATCCCAAGACCGGACACGCTGCTACCGCCTTCGTTGTGCCGCTGGACAAGACCCTGATCGCCGAGTCGCCTGATGCGGATCTCGCTGCCCGGCAGGCCGAATTCATCGCCGAGCTTCGCGAGACCGTCGCGGTCCAGATCGGCCCGATTGCCAAGCCGCGTGAAATCGTCCTGGTTCCAGATGTGCCCAAGACGCGTTCTGGCAAGATCATGCGCCGCCTGCTCACCCAGTTGTTCGAGGGCACCACGCTCGGCGATACGACAAGTCTGCAGAATGAGCCGTGCATCCCGGAGATCAACGCGATCTGCCGCGCTCGCGGCTAATCAGCCAGGCCAAGCCTCCAGAGGTTAAATAAAGTGAAGCTTCTTCCCGGAATCGGGAAGAAGCTTCACTTGCTTTGCCGGTAATTACTCCCCGGCAGTTGGCTTCGGGCTCTCGCCGTCGCCCTCAGTTTTCTTGCCGTCCTCCACCGGGTCAATGGTGGCCTCGGTGGCTTCGGTGGCGAAGATCTTCACTTCAGCCTCCTTGCCATCGGCACTGACCAAAGGAATTTCGGTGGTCATCAAGCTGAACTGGCTGCCCTCATGGCGGTCAATCGCCTGGCCCACGGAATGCTCAAGCACCTTGCGGGCCACCTTGTCGCCCAGCACCAGCGGATCGTTGCTCAAGTCCTTCCACAACGCCACGCAGAGCAGCAGCATCACGATGACGAACGGCAGCGCCGAAACAATGGTGATGTTCTTCAGGCCGTTCAATGCCTCCGCCGGATGATCACCGCCAGCCAGCAGCATCACCGCGGCAACAGCACCGGTGGCCACGCCCCAGAAGATCACCGCCTTCTTGGTTGGCTCTTCGGCGCCGCGTTCGCTGAGCGCACCCATCACGATCGAGGCCGAGTCTGCGCCGGTCACGAAGAAGATCGCAATCAGCAGCACGGTGACGACCATCAGCACGGTAGCCACCCAGCCTGCCAGCGGCAGGCGGCCGAGCATGTCGAAGAGGATCAGATCGAAGTTGATGTCTGGGGCGCCATCGACGATATTGGCCAGCTTTTCCCCGGTTTCCCCGGCGCGTTCGGCACGTTCCTGAATGCCGATTGCGCCGCCACCGAAGATCGAGAACCAGATCAAGGTGACAGTCGATGGCACCAGCAGCACGCCGGTAACGAACTGGCGAATCGTGCGGCCGCGGGAGATGCGGGCGATGAACAGGCCGACGAATGGGCTCCAGGAGATCCACCAGGCCCAGTAGAAGACGGTCCACGAGGACAGCCAATCAGACATTGCAACATCGCCAGCCGCCGTGCGCGAAGCCATCTCCGGCAAGTCGCCAATGAAGGAGCCAATGGCGTTGGGGATGACATTAAGGATGAACAGCGTTGGACCGCCAATGAATACGATCAACGCGATGATCACTGCCAGCACCATGTTGGTGTTGGACAGCCACTGGATGCCGCGCTCAATGCCGGAAACAGCGGAAGCAACGAACAAGGCAGTCAAAATCGCGATGATGACCACCAGAACGCCGGAACCGACTTTCTCCATCATCCCGGTGGCCTGGATGCCGCCGCCAATCTGCAATGCGCCAAGGCCCAGCGAACAGGCCGAGCCGAAGAGCGTGGCGATGATAGCCAGGATGTTAATCGTGCGGCCGCCCCAGCCGTGGATGGCGCGGTCGCCGAAGAGCGAGCTGAACATGGCGGAGAACAGCTGCGGGCGTCCCAGCCGGAAGCTGCCGTAGGCCATGCCCAAGCCGACAATCGCGTACATGGCCCATGGGAACAGCGTCCAGTGGAAGAGCGTGGTGCCCATAGCGGTACTCAGTGCCTCGCTGGTGGAGCCTTCCACGGTTCCCGGAGGAGGCGACATGTAGAAGTACAGCGGTTCGCCGACCCCGTAGAAGACCAGTCCGATGCCCATGCCGGTGGCAAACATCATCGAGATCCACGAAACCGTGGAGAACTGTGGCGATTCACCGTCCTTGCCCAGCGGGATGCGCCCGAAATTCTTCGCTGCTACGACAATAGCGAAGACCGCGAATAATGCGGCGGCGATGACAAAAAGCCAACCAGTGTTGGTGATAACCCAGTCCAAGGCTGCGCTGGAGGCCTTGCCCAGCCCCGACGGGGTGGAGAAACCCCAAATGATGAATGCCAGCGCGATAACGCCGGCGATTCCGAATACCCAATAATCCGTACCGGAAAGGGAGTACTTCTTAGGTCGCCTGTGGCGAACTGAATGCAGTTCCTCGACGAGGTCTACGATTGATTGATCCGTCTGCTTCATTGCGTTCTTCCTTCACTGGTGAGATCCCGTGGAGAAGTTCCAGACGGAATCTGCCCAGCCATCGTTTCTAGAGTCAACGATCGCCATGCAGTGTGATTGATTGCGAATTGCTTTTCGGGTGTCCGTCCGTTGTCTCTAAATCTCGCGTCAGAACTGCCTGAAAGAAACAGCTATTCTGCGCAAATATCCCGCGAAATGTTCCTGCGAAGTGACCCGATTTAGCACGGAATTGACACGATAAATCCAAAATGGGCCTTTTCCAGCATTGTCGACATCTCACCGAGGGTCAAATCAGATCCTTGATTTCACGCCATTTCCAACGCTGGATACGCTCTGGATCACGATGTTTTCGCTGGCACCGCCATCCGTGTGAGCTTCCTCGCCTCGCTCGGATTTCCGGTTTCCGCTTCCACGAAATCCTTACCCGCCCCGAATTACTTCCGAAGTCGGAATGACCTATTCTCCACTTTGTTTATTCGTCTGAAATATCCAGGATTCAACAATCGCCTCAGCTTCGATCCCCTCCCACCAAGGCATTCCTCATAAGGCATACTTCCTGCACAGAAACCTTTTCGACCCATTGTTGCCACTCACCAACTTGTAACCTGAAATACATTCGAACTTATCTTGACTCGTTCAAAATAAGCAGGCATGCTGGTTACATGACATCAAAGGCAGGGATCGAGCAGGTGCTGAAGGCGGCATCGATGCGGGTTACGCAACCCCGCGTTGCGGTGCTGTCCGCTGTCGCTGCGCACCCGCACGCGGATACCGAAACCATCATTTCGGCCGTTCGCGAAGGGCACCCCAATGTGTCGCACCAAGCTGTCTACGATTCGCTGAAGCTTTTCACGAAGCTGGGAGTCATCCGGCAGATACAGCCGCAGGGCCATACCGCCCGCTACGAAGCCCGCGTTGGCGACAATCACCACCATGTGGTGTGCCGCCAGTGCGGCAAGCTGGCGGACGTCGACTGCGCTGTCGGCGGCGCCCCGTGCCTGCATGCGTCCAACGATCACGGCTTCAGCATCGACGAGGCCGAAGTGATCTACTGGGGCACATGCCCTGATTGCCAGGCCGCGAATGCGCAGAAAGATGTCGTAGTAAACCCCTAGATTTGCCATCACGCAGGACTCGTTCCCGCGTGGCGGACATGAACCGCACAATCCCCTAAAAATCCGGAAGGAAGAGCACATGTCTGAGACGACCGCAGGTCAGTGCCCAGTAGTTGGCGCGGGTCGAGTTCACCCAACCCAGGGCAACGCCAATACCGAATGGTGGCCGAACAAGCTGAACCTGAAGATCCTTGCTAAGAACCAGCAGGTATCGAACCCGTTGGATGAGGACTTCGATTACATCGAGGCGTTCAACGCACTGGACATGGAGGCCCTGAAGGCCGACTTGGCCGAGATCATGACCCAGTCCCACGACTGGTGGCCAGCAGACTTCGGACATTATGGTCCGTTCTTCATCCGCATGGCGTGGCACTCCGCCGGCACCTACCGCTCCCACGATGGGCGTGGTGGCGGCGGCGCAGGCCAGCAGCGTTTCGCCCCATTGAACTCGTGGCCAGACAACGTATCGCTGGATAAGGCTCGCCGCCTGCTGTGGCCGGTAAAGAAGAAGTATGGCCAGGCCATCTCCTGGGCCGACCTGATCCTGCTGGCTGGCAACGTGGCTCTGGAGGACATGGGCTTCGAGACCTTCGGCTTCGCCGGCGGCCGCAAGGACGTCTGGGAAGCTGACGACGACGTTTACTGGGGCCCGGAAAAGGTGTGGCTGGACAACGAGCGCTACACCGGCAAGCGCGACCTGGAAGCCCCTCTGGCTGCAGTCCAGATGGGCCTGATCTACGTCAACCCCGAGGGTCCAGATGGCAACCCGGATCCGCTGGCTTCGGCCATCGACATCCGTGAAACCTTCCGCCGCATGGGTATGAATGACGAAGAGACCGTAGCGCTGATCGCTGGCGGCCACACCTTCGGCAAGACCCACGGCGCCCACGCCGATGACAAGATCGGTCCGGATCCAGAAGCAGCTCCGCTGGAAATGCAGGGCCTGGGTTGGAAGAACGGCCACGGCACCGGCAAGGGTGCAGACACCGTGTCCTCCGGTCTGGAAGTGACCTGGACCTACCACCCAACCCGTTGGGACAACGAGTTCTTCCACATCCTGTTCGCTTACGAGTGGGAACTGTTCGAGTCGCCAGCAGGTGCTAAGCAGTGGCGCCCCGTCAACGGCGGCGGAGCCGGCCTGGTTCAGCCTGCGTTCGATACCTTGGAGAAGCGCGAACCGCGCATGCTGACCAGCGACCTGGCACTGCGCTTCGATCCGATTTATGGTCCGATCTCCAAGAACTTCAAGGAGAACCCGGACAAGTTCGCCGACGCCTTCGCCCGCGCCTGGTTCAAGCTGACCCACCGCGACATGGGCCCGAAGTCCCGCTACTTCGGTCCAGAGGTTCCAGCCGAGGACCTGCTCTGGCAGGATCCGCTGCCGGCTGCTCCTGAAGCCACCCTGGGTGCCAAGGAAATCGCCGAGCTGAAGTCCCTGATCAACGGTGCTGGCCTTTCGGTGCAGCAGCTGGTCTCCACCGCATGGAAGGCCGCAGCGACCTTCCGTTCCTCGGATAAGCGCGGCGGCGCCAACGGCGGCCGCATCCGCCTGGAGCCGCAGGTTTCCTGGTCGGTGAACCAGCCGGAGCAGCTGAAGCCAGTGATCGCCAAGATCGAGGAAATCGTTGACCAGTTCAACGCCACTTCCGAGATCAAGGCATCCTTCGCCGATGTTGTGGTCTTGGCCGGCAACGTCGGTGTTGAGCAGGCTGCCCTGGCAGCCGGCCAGCAGGTCGAGGTTCCATTCACCCCGGGTCGCGTTGACGCAACCCAGGAGCAGACCGACGTAGAGCAGTTCGCCTGGCTGGAGCCAGTCGCTGACGGCTTCCGCAACTACGACTCCGGTTTCCTGAACTTGCCTAGCGAGTACCTGCTGATCGACCGCGCGAACCTGCTGGGCCTGTCGGCTCCGGAGATGACCGTGCTGCTCGGCGGCCTGCGTGTCATCGGCAACAACTGGGACGGCTCGAACAAGGGCGTCTTCACCGACACCCCGGGCGCTCTGACCAACGACTTCTTCGCGAACCTGCTGGAACTCGGCCTGGAGTGGACCCCGTCGGCAGACGAGCAGAGCTACACCACCACCGACGGCCGCTGGACCGGCAGCCGCGTGGACCTGGTCTTCGGCTCCAACTCGGAACTGCGTGCTCTCGCCGAGGTTTATGCCTCGGACGACGCCAAGGAGAAGTTCGTCAAGGACTTCGCCGCTGCATGGGCCAAGCTCATGGACGCGGATCGCTTCGAACTGCTGGCCAAGTAGCCGCTAACCGGCCGCTAGCTTCAGGCAGATAGTGCTGGGCTGTTGCTCCCCCGATGGGAAGCAACAGCCCAGCATTTGTTTAATCCGGCTATGGGCAGTTAGAAAAGCGTCGCCGCGCTGCCGGCGAAGTCCGGATTCTCCAGTTTCAGCAGCTCCGTCTTGGCTTGCAGCCCTCCCAGATAGCCGCCCAGCGAACCATCGGTGCGCAGCACGCGGTGGCAGGGCAGCACGATGGGAATCGGGTTGGTGGCGCACGCTGAGCCGACGGCGCGCACCGCCTTCGGCTTGCCGATCTGCTGCGCCAGCTGGGCGTAGCTGCGGGTCTGCCCGTACTCGATGTGCCCCAGTTCCAGCTGCACCTGGCGGCGGAACTCGGTGGAGAGCTGCAGATCCACCGGGAGCTCGAAACTGTGCCGTGTTCCCGCGAAGTACTCATCCAGTTGCCGGGCGGTCCCATCCAGGCTCGTCTTGTCGCGCAGGATGCGTGGGCTGAGCTTTTCCGAAAGCAGCTCAAGTATCCGGTCATGGCCCTCGGATTCGAATGCCACCCGCACCAGCCCGGCATCGGTGCTTGCCAGCAGCAATGAACCCACTGGGCTGTCGACCACCCGATAGGCGACATCGACAAGTTCAAATGCCCGGGCTCGCTCAACGAGCTGGCCATGCAGCGCGTCGAGGGCTTGCATTTCAGCGGCCGTCGCCTGCGGCCGATAATTTTTTTCGTTCATGGCTGCTCCCGCCATAGTTCTTGGTCTGCTAGCCGGGCACGCAGGTTCTTGATCCCGTCCGCTCCAGCCCTGCGGGCAGCGGCTTCGCTGCCGGAAAGGATTTCGGCAATTTGCGCATAGCTCATCCCGCCGAGGTACCGATAGGCCACCACCTGCCTTTGCTTGCCGGGGAGCTGATTCACCTCGTGCCACAGCTGCAGATTTTCCAGCTGCAGATCCGGCCGGTTCATCCCGGAGCCGGGACCGTCCATGTCCTGGTCGATGAGGATCTCCGGCTTATGCTTGCGCAACTCGTCAATGGCCTTGTTCCGGGCAATGCGTACCAGCCATGCCAGGACATTGGCCTCCTCGGGAAGCTGCGGGTAGGCCTTGAGTGCGGCGAGGAAGGTTTCTGACCATGCGTCTTGCGCGCGGTGCTCATCCAGCAGGGCGCGGCAGACACGCAGGACGTTCAGTCCATAATCTTGGACTATCCGCTCGAATGGTGCTTGCATGGCTCTCCTGGGATTTCGCGACCTCGTGGCCTCTCACCATGTAAACGCAGCGGCAACCGATCCTGTGAGGTGTGAATGAAAAAAATTTCGTTCATGCCGCGACAGCATGGATTTCTAGAAGGCCACCAAGTCCAATTCGCCGGCGAGCTGTTCGAGCCGGGCCAGGTCCACGTCGATGATTTCACCGTTCTCCACGCCTTGGGGTTCCTTGGTACCGGATAGCGCGTCGCGAATGGTGCGCATGGTGGCCCCATGGCTGACAATCATGATTTTGCGCCCGGCATGCCTGCTGGCGATGTCCAGCAGCGCCGGGACCGCGCGGCTCAAGATGTGCGCACGCGGCTCAATCTGCTCTGCGGCAGCAGCCGATTCCTCGTCACTGACCTCCGCCATGATCCGGCCTTCCAACGGGCCGAAACCGCGTTCAATGAGTTCCGGAACGGCGTTGCCCGTCGCTGCTCCGATCTGCTGGGCAATCAGCACGGCAGTTTCCTGGGCGCGTTCCAAGGGGGAAGCCAGAACCAGCGAGAAGCCTTCGCCGATGAGCTTGCGCCCGACCTCGCGCGCTTGTTCGCGACCGGTCTCGTTCAACGGAATGTCGGTACGCCCCTGCAGGCGGCCTGCAAGGTTCCAATCGGTCTGCCCATGCCGTACCAGTGCGAACGAAGTATCCATGACTCCAGCCTACCGGTGCAGCAGATGTCGAAGAATCTCCGATATCAGGCCCGATACGCAACGTTACGACTCATAGTTGGGTCACGAACGGTCATGTTGCGAAGATTATTACACCATCCCGAGCGGCTGAGAGATCTGGTTCGATGACGCCGCAGCAACCTGCCACATCCGGTGGTTACGGTGCTACCGCCAGAAACGATGCAGCCGCTTACCCGTTGGAGAACGGCAGGAAGCGACATTGATTCCGGGATTCCTGCCTCGATCGCGGCCCGCCCTGCGGTGCACGTGAAACCCCCGTCGACAAGGAGTCGTAAGCCACCATGGCAGATCACAAGTTTGGATTCCGCACCCGCGCCCTGCATGCCGGAGGCACTCCCGATGCCGAGCATGGCTCACGCGCAGTGCCCATCTACCAGACCACGTCGTTCGTGTTCAAGGACGCTGACGATGCGGCCAACCTCTTTGCCCTGCAGAAGTACGGCAACATCTACTCGCGCATCGGCAACCCGACCGTGGCGGCCTTCGAAGAGCGCATGGCTTCGCTGGAAGGCGGCATCGGCGCGGTAGCCACCGGTTCGGGCATGGCCGCGGAATTCGTCACCTTCGCGGCGCTGGCCCAGGCCGGCGACCACATTGTGGCTTCCTCGAAGCTCTACGGCGGCACCATCACCCAGCTGGATGTCTCGCTGCGCCGTTTCGGCGTCAACACCACCTTCATCGATTCCAACGATCCAGCAGACTTCGAAGCCGCGATCCAGGAGAACACCAAGGCTGTCTACACCGAGGTGGTGGCCAACCCATCCGGCGACATCGCTGACCTGAAAGGCCTGGCCGAGGTGGCTCACCGCCACAACATCCCGCTGGTCGTGGATTCGACGCTCACTCCCCCATACATCCTGCGCCCGATCGAGCACGGCGCGGATATCGTGATCCACTCGGCCACCAAGTTCATCGGCGGGCACGGCACCACCCTGGGCGGCGTGGTCATCGAGTCAGGCAAGTTCAACTGGGGCAACGGCAAGTTCCCCACCATGACCGAACCGGTAGCCAGCTACGGCAATGTCTCCTGGTGGGACAACTTCGGAGAGTACGGCTTCTTGACCAAGCTGCGCAGCGAGCAGCTGCGCGACTTCGGTCCGTCCCTTCCGGCCCAGTCGGCGTTCCAGCTGCTGCAGGGCCTGGAGACGCTGCCGCAGCGCATGGACAACCACCTGTCCAACGCCAAGCAGGTCGCTGCCTGGCTGGAATCCGATGAGCGCGTGACCTACGTGAACTACGCGGGGCTGGATTCCCACCCGCAGCACGAGCAGGCCAAGGAGCTGCTGCCCTTGGGCGTCGGCTCGGTCTTCAGCTTCGGCGTGAAGGGCGGACGCGAAGCCGGTGCGAAGTTCATCGAGGCCCTGCAGCTGGCCAGCCACCTGGCCAACATCGGCGATGCCCGCACCTTGGTGCTGCACCCGGCCTCCACCACGCACCAGCAGCTGAGCGCCGAGCAGCTGGTCTCCGCCGGCGTGCCAGAAGACTTGATCCGCTTGTCGGTAGGCCTGGAAGACGTCGAGGACATCCTTTGGGATCTGGACCAGGCATTAACTGCTTCGCAGGAAGCTATCGCCGGTTCCTCCGCCGAGTTCGAAGCACCGACCTATGACGGTTCCGCCTGTGCCTTGCCAACCGCTTCGAAGGGAGCAAACTAATGACTGCCGTTGAAACCACTTGGGAAGGCCCGGGAGCCGCGCAGCGCCTGGAGATCCTGCGCGGCACCAAGACCATCGCCATTGTCGGCGCCTCGAACAAGCCATCGCGCGCCAGCTATTTTGTGGCTACCTATCTGCTCTCCTCCTCCAAGTACAAGGTGTACTTCATCAATCCTGTACTCGATGAGATCCTGGGCCAGCCGGTATACAAGTCGCTGGCTGATCTTCCGGAAACCCCGGATCTGGTGGAGGTCTTCCGCAAGCATGATGATCTGCCCGGTGTCCTGGACGAGGCCCTGGCCGTGGGCGCGAAGACCCTGTGGCTGCAGCTGGGTTCCTGGCACGAGGAAGTGGCACATCATGCCGAGGCCGCAGGCATGAACGTGGTCATGGACCGCTGCGTGAAGATCGAGCACGCCCGCTTCCACGGCGGTTTGCGCCTGGCCGGATTCAACACCGGCGTGATTTCCTCCAAGCGCCAGGTCCTCGCCTAGGAAATCCTGAACTCCAACTAATGGGTGCATGCAACATCCCGTTGCATGCACTCATTTTTGTTCGGAACAGCTCCATAGTTTCCGTGAAGGCCAACGGGACTGGGCTTTTCCCGCTGCGCATTCGGCAGGAACGTACAGTTCACCGGAGCAATCATGCGCGATGCAATTTCCTCAATTCCCCCAAAACCCACTCAAAACCAAATAAAGCCAAAAATTCTCCACATTTTCACTTGACGATGCCACACAATCGGGCATAAAGTCATGGAAACACAGATCAATGTGTTGCACGTCATGAGGAATTGCGGAGGCATGAATGTTCGCCGAAGAACGACACCGGCTGATCGTTGAGCAGCTGGAAGCTGACGGGAAAGTAACCGTCGCCCAGCTCGCGCAGCGCTTCGACATCACCCGGGAAACCGTGCGGCGGGATCTGGCCCTGATGGAATCCGAGAACTACCTGCGCCGCGTCCACGGCGGAGCGGTCACCATCACCGAGGCCAGCACCCGCGAGGAAAGCTACGTGGTGCGCACCGCCATCCATTCAGAGTCCAAGGCCCGCATCGCCCAGCGCGCGCTGAGCCTGCTGCCGGTCTCCGACGCCTCAGTCATCATCGACGCGGGAACCACCACGGAAATCCTGGCCGAACGCATGCTCAAGAGCACCGCGGGCACCGGACTGGTGGTCATCACGCACGCCCTGCCCATCGCCGCTGCCCTGGTCCACAGCCCGGATATCGCCTTGGAGCTGATCGGCGGGCGGGTCCGCGGCATCACCGGCGCCTCCAGCGGAGCCCGCACCGTGCAGGAATACTCCCAGTACCGGGCGGACATAGCCTTCATCGGCACCAACGGGCTGCATGCAGGATTCGGCCTGAGCACCCCGGACCCGCTGGAAGCCGCCGTCAAGCGCGCCCTGGTCGCCAGCGCCCGCCGCGTGGTGCTGCTGGCCGACGGATCCAAATTCGACCAGGAAACCCTGGTCTGCTTTGCCCGGTTTGAAGACATCGACACACTGGTCACCGACCAGCAGCCCGGCGAGGAGCTCGCTGCCGCGCTGGAAGCCGCGGATGTCGAGGTGGTGATCGCATGATCATCACGCTGACCGCCAATCCGGCACTGGACAAAACCATCGAGCTGGGCGAGCCGCTGGCTCCCGGTGCCGTGCAGCGCGCTGTGGCCAGCCATGTCCAGGCGGCAGGCAAGGGAGTGAACGTCTCGCGCGCCATCGCCGCGGCGGGTGGCGCCACCTTGGCCGTGCTGCCCGGAGCCAGCACCGACCCGCTGGTCACCGCGCTGGCCCACGACCAGCTGGCTCACCGGAACCTGCCGATCGCCGAAGCGCTGCGCACCAACACCACCCTGACCGATCCCGATGGCACCACCACCAAGATCAATGAGCCAGGTCCCGCCCTTGATGCGCAGCAGCTGGCCGAGCTCGGCGAGCTGGTCGCCGAAGCGGCCGCCGGCGCCAGCTGGCTGGTGATGGCCGGCTCGCTGCCGCCGGGAGTTCCCGCCGGCTTCTATGCGCAGCTGACCTCAAAATTGCGCGCGGCCTTGGGCGCAAAGTGCCCGAAGATCGCCGTGGACACTTCCGGCGCACCGCTGCTCGAGCTCTTTGCCCACGGCCAGCAGCACATCCCAGACCTGGTCAAGCCCAACGCCGAGGAACTGGCGCAGCTGGCTGGCGGCCACAGCGAAGCGGCACTGGAAGGCTCCATCGAGCTGGCCGCCAGCTGCGCGCAGCAGCTGCTGGACCGGGGCGCCGGCGCGGTGCTGGCCACGCTCGGGGCACAGGGCGCGCTGCTGGTCACCAAGCAGGGCGCCTGGCATGGTTCGCACACCCCGATCATCCCGCGCAGCACCGTGGGGGCTGGCGATTCCTCGCTGGCCGGCTACCTGCTGGCCGATGCCGCTGGGGCCAGCGCCCCTGAACGGCTGAGAAACGCCGTCGCCTACGGAGCTGCGGCAACGCAGCTGCCTGGCTCCACCATCCCGACAGAATCCGATCTCACCGCTGGCGCCGTAACCGTCAGCGAACTTACCTCAACGCAAGGAACCGAGTCATGAGTGAACTAATCACCGCAGAGCTCGTGCTGCTCGACGCCGACCTGGGCAACAGCACGAGCGAGGTCATCGAGCAGCTGGCCCTGCTGGTGGCCAACCAGGGGCGCGCCACCGATGCCGCCGCACTGGCCGCCGATGCCAAGGCCCGCGAAGCCAAGACCGCGACCGGGGTGCCCGGCGGCATCGCCATCCCGCACTGCCGTTCGGCAGCGGTCACCGAACCGACCCTGGCCATGGTCCGGCTGGCCCCGCCGGTGGACTTCGGCGCGAAGGACGGCGAAGCCGACCTGGTGTTCTTCATTGCCGCCCCGGACGGCGCCGACCAGGCCCACCTCAAGCTGCTCTCCAAGCTGGCCCGCGCGCTGGTGAAGAAGCCGTTCACCGCTTCGCTGCGCGAAGCAGGCAGCGAAGCGGAGATCGTCGAGCTGATCCGCGCCGTGGTCTCCGACGCTCCTGCGGTCTCCGTCCCCTCCGCTTCCCCGGCTTCCAGCCCTGCCGCCGCACCGGCCGCTGCGGCCGTTGCCAAGAAGAAGATCATTGCGGTCACCGCCTGCCCTACCGGCATTGCCCACACCTACATGGCCGCCGATTCGCTGGCCCAGGCCGCCGGCGAAATGGGTGTCGACTTCGCGGTGGAAACCCAGGGCTCCTCGGGTTCCACCCCGCTGGATCCGGCGGTCATCGAAGCCGCCGACGCAGTGATTTTCGCGGTGGACGTGGATGTGCGCGACCGCGGCCGCTTTGCGGGCAAGCCGGTGATCCAGGTTCCGGTCAAGCGCGGCATCGACGAACCGGCGAAGCTCATCAATGACGCCATCGCCGCCTCCGAAGACCCCAAGGCGGCCCGGGTTCCGGCTGGTGCCGCCGCGTCCAGCGAGGAATCAGCGGGCAGCGAATCCTTCGGCGCAGGCCTGAAGCGCGCGCTGCTCACCGGCGTCTCCTACATGATCCCGTTCGTCGCCGGCGGCGGTCTGCTCATCGCGCTGGGCTTCCTGCTCGGCGGATACGCCATCACCGATGTAGCAGACCAATACTTGACCGAGAATACGCTGTTCAACTTGCCGGAAGCCGGCTTGCTTGCCTACCTCGGTGCGGTGGCGTTCAAGATCGGCGGACTGTCCATGGGCTTCCTGGTCCCAGCGCTGGCCGGTTACATCGCCTACGCCTACGCCGACCGTCCGGGCATCGCCCCGGGCTTCACCGCGGGTGCCGTGGCCGGCTTCATGGGAGCCGGATTCATTGGCGGCATCGTCGGCGGTATCATCGCCGGCCTGGCCTGCCGCTGGATCAATTCCTGGACCGTGCCGCGCTGGCTGCGCGGGCTGATGCCAGTGGTCATCGTGCCGTTGCTTGGTTCCATTATCGCTTCGGGCTTGATGTTCCTGTTCCTCGGCGGTCCGATCGCCCAGCTCACCGAAGCCCTCAATGGCTGGCTCTCGGGCATGTCCGGCACCGCGGCAGCTATCCTCGGCCTGATCCTGGGCCTGATGATGGCCATCGATTTGGGCGGACCGGTCAACAAGGTCGCTTACTCCTTCGCGGTAGCCGGCTTGGGTGCCGGCTCGGTGGCCGAGAACCCGGCCCCGCTGATGATCATGGCCGCCGTGATGGCCGCCGGCATGGTTCCGCCGCTGGCGATGGCCCTGGCCACCGCCGTCTCCCCGAAGCTGTTCACCGGGGCGGAACGCGAAAACGGCAAGGCGGCCTGGCTGCTGGGCGCCGCCTTCATTTCCGAAGGCGCTATCCCCTTCGCCGCGGCCGACCCGCTGCGCGTCATCCCGGCTTCCATGGTGGGCGCCGGGGTCACCGGCTCGCTGATCATGAGCTTCGATGTGCTCTCCCAGGCACCGCACGGCGGCATCTTCGTCTTCTTCGCCATGGATAACACCTGGCCGATGTTCCTGCTGGCCACCGTCATCGGTACTCTGGTTTCCGCGGCGCTGGTGATCGTCCTGAAGAAATATGTCCGCAAGGCCCCCGCGGGAGCCGTTGAAGAGGCAAAGGCCGCAGCATGAGCCAGGCATTCACCGGAGTAGGCGTCAGCGCCGGACGGGTCATCGGATCCGTGCGCCGCATGCCCGAACCGATCCTCCCGCCCGCAGACGGCGCCCCTTTGCCGGCAGGCTCCAGCCCGGAAGCCGAGGCCGAGCGCCTGGCCGCGGCCGCGCAAGCGGTTGCCGCGCAGCTCAAGGAGCGCGCGGCGCAGGCCACGGGCGATGCCCAAGCGGTGCTCAAGGCCACCGCGCTGATGGCCAGCGACCGCACCCTGCTCAAGTCCGCCACCAAGCTGGTCGCCTCCGGCACCTGCGCCGAATCGGCCATCTGGGAGGCCGCCGATGCGGTGGCCACGCAGCTGTCGGCCCTCGGCGGCTACATGGCCGAACGCGCCGGGGACGTGCTCGACGTGCGCGCCCGCATCGTCGCGCAGCTGCGCGGCGTGCCCGCACCGGGCATCCCCGACTCGGATGAGCCGTTCATCCTGGCCGCGGTGGACCTGGCTCCGGCCGATACCGCGACATTGGATCCGGCGAAGGTGCTGGCGCTGGTCACCTCCGATGGCGGGCCGCAATCGCATACCGCCATCATCGCCCGCTCGCTGGGCCTTCCGGCCGTCGTGGCGGCGCCCGGCACCACCGCGCTGGCCGATGGGGACCAGGTCTTCGTCGACGGCATCGACGGGCTGGTCATCGCCGATCCCGGAGCAGCCGAAGAGCACCTGGCCGCCACCTACGCCAACCGCGAGGAGCTGCCGGAGTTTTCCGGCAACGGCCAGCTTTCTGACGGGCACCATGTCCCGCTGCTGGCCAATGTGGGCAGCGGCGTCGACGCGCAGCTGGCAGCCGCGGCGGGAGCCGAGGGCGTGGGCCTGCTGCGCACCGAATTCTGCTTCTTGGGCAAGGACAAGGAACCGACCCGCGAAGAGCAGGTCGAAGCCTACGGTGCGGTGTTCGCCGCCTTCGGCGGCCGGAAGGTCGTGGTGCGCACACTGGATGCCGGGGCCGACAAGCCGCTGCCGTTCCTGACCGATGCCAGCGAGCCGAACCCCGCCCTGGGCGTGCGCGGCTACCGCACGACCCTTGCCAGCCCCGGTGTGCTCGAACGCCAGCTCGAAGCCATCGCGCAAGCCGCCAGCGAGCACCAGGCCGAGGTCTGGGTGATGGCGCCGATGATTTCCATTCCATCCGAAGCGCAGCAGTTCGCGCAGCTTGCCAAGGCAGCCGGGCTGGCCACCGCCGGGACGATGATCGAGGTCCCTTCGGCGGCCATGCTGTCAGGCCAGATCCTGCAGCGCTGCGATTTCGTCTCCATCGGCACCAATGACCTGACCCAGTACACCATGGCGGCGGACCGCCAGCTCGGTGCCCTGGCCGAGCTCAACGATCCCTGGCAGCCGGCAGTGCTGCACATGGTGGCCGCCACCGCCGCCGGTGCCAAGGCAGCTGGTGGCAAGCCGGTTGGCGTGTGCGGCGAGGCCGCCGCCGACCCGGCCCTGGCAGTGGTGCTGGTGGGGCTGGGCGTGAGCACCCTGTCCATGAACAAGCGTGCCTTGGCACCGGTCGCCGCGGTGCTGCGCACCGTGGATTTGGCCACCGCACAGCGCCTGGCCCAGCTGGCCCTGGACGCCGAGTCCGCCGAGGCGGCACGCAGTGCCGTGCGCGCGCAATTGGGCGAGCTGGACCGCTTTGGCCTCTAGGCCCCCGGAATTTACCGCAATCAACCATTTACGAGAACCTGAAGGAGCCATCATGGCAGAACGTACAGCAATCATCGGAAGCCGCGTCGGACTGCATGCCCGCCCGGCAGCCATCTTCGCCGAGGCCGCGGCCGAAGCGCCCGTTGAGGTCACCATCGCCCACGAGGGCGAACCCGCCGACGAGGCGCTGGACGCGTCCAGCATCCTCTCGCTGATGGGCCTGGGCGCGGAATACGGTTCCACCGTCGTGCTGCGGGCCGAGGGAGAAGGGGCCGAGGCCGTCCTGGAGCAGCTGGCCGCCATCCTGGAAACCGACCACGACGCCGAGTAGTTTCCAGCGGTTTCCCGGGGATCATGCGCCATCGCATGGTCCCCGGTTTCTTTGAATCCCGCTCATTGGTGATTTGAACTCAATCACTGGATATGCCCCTAATTAGAAGGAGGGGCTCGGCGCGGGAGCTGGCGGTTCCGCCGCCATATGTTCAAGGGCAAGCATCCTTCGGGACATTGAATCTGCGTGGCACTAGACTCAGCACATGGCAATTGACAAAAGTGGCCAAGGGGCCCAATTACGCGAGTATCTGAACGATGCCCGCGAAGCAATCTTGTGGAAATGCGAAGGATTGAGCGATGCCCAAGCACGGACGCCGCTGACAGCAACAGGCACCCACGTCATGGGGTTGCTGCTTCATCTGGCCGTCACCGAAGCCGGGTACTTCATCGAATGCCTTGGGCAGAAGATTGAGAATCCCCTGATCCGAGACATCATGGCAGACGATGACGCCCAGGCCGATTTCCGTCCGCCGTCGAATATGACCTTGACTGATGCCATGAATCTGTACCGTGAGGCAACCAGCGCAGCCGATGAGGTTCTGGATCATTCTGAACTGAATTCCCCTGCCGTTGTTCCATGGTGGGGAACGCATCGGCACACGACTGTAGAGCGTCTCTTGATCCATATGATCGCCGAGTCCCATCGCCATGCAGGTCACATGGACATCGTGCGCGAGCAATTGGACGGGTTCGTCGGGTTGCGCCCCGCAGCTCCCAACATCCCAGATCTGACGCCCGCACAGTGGGACGAAGAACGCTTGCGGCTGCGCGGAATTGCCGACAACGCATAACTCGTCAACAACCGGCTGGTCTTGCCTAGAGCAGGAATACCCAGCCGGCAGCTGATGGTTTTCAGATGAGACCGCTGGCAAATCCCATACTGACCACCACGGGTGAAGGCCGCGACCCATCGCTGGCCATGACGACGTAGCAACTCTCGATTGCCATGTTCTGCTAACGGAAGCAACGCTCAACGATGACAGATTCTGAACCGGTTACTGCACAAGAGCTTCGGATACCATTACCCCTTTGGACGGTTCTGATTCGCATTGCCTCCATGATCGGAGTCCTGGTAGCTGCGTTGCTGCTCGCGGTGGCCCTGGCCAACTCATCCGACCCGACCTCATATGGGAGCCTGCGGACCCGTATCCTCAGTGGACTTGTCATTTCTGGCCTCATTATCGCTATGCTCCTGGCCCTCATTCGTTGTTCAGGGCACCGCGGACTCGACGTTGCCGGTTTCACGACAGCCGTCAGGGACTTGCGAGCGTTCTGCCTGGGCTTCATTGCGTGGTCTGTGCCCGCGGCCGCGACATTCTTTGTTCTCGCGCTACTCGGCAGCCCATTGCAGGTCGCAGCGCCCTCCGCCGAATTCTGGCTTGTGCTTCTCCTGCTCTTCTTCGCGGTGCTCTTATCTGAGGCGATCCCCGAGGAACTTGTGTTTCGCGGGTACGTGTCCGCGGTTCTTGCTGAGCGGTTGTCCTCGTGGTGGGTCATCGGAGTGCAGACTGCGCTCTTCGTTGCTACTGCGGTCCTGCTCCGCGGCGGAGCCAACCCGCTCGACGTGTCATTGTTCGCTGCCATGGGATTTGTGCTGGGCTATGCTCGACTCGTCACTGGCAGCGTGTGGACTGCCGTCGGTATCCACGTCGCTTTCCAAACCGCATCCCAACTCGTCTTCACCCATAGCATCATCAAGTTCGACGGTTCACCGGAACTCGCGATGATCGCGCTCGGCGCGGTGCCGTTCACGGGGCTCGCTATCCTGGCCTCGGTTCCTGGTATCGGGAGAACCCGCGAGTAAGGAACTGTTGATAGTACGATTCCGCCTCAATCACGGACGAGGCCGGGGCCGATGGCGAAGGAGCCGAAGCTACCCTGGTGCAGCTGGCCGCCATCCTGAAAACTGATCATGACGCCGAGTAGCTCCCAGAAATCTTTTAATCCCACCCACTGATTGACAGAACTCAATCACTGGATGGATGATAGTTCCTACGCACTACCGCAGGAGCTTTCATGAGCGCGCTCAAAACCTCTGCGTTGCGCCTCATCAAGCCGTTCGCCTATCGCGACTACGCCCTGCTGGCCAGCGCACTCGTCTTCTCCACCTTTGCCGCCGGCATGTGGGCCGTGGCAATGGTCTACCAGGTGCGCCGCCTGGGCGGTGGACCGGTGGAGCTGTCTGCGGTTGCCACCGCGAATGCCGCAGGGCTGCTGTGCTTCGTGCTACTCGGCGGGATCATGGCGGACCGCCATTCCTGCCGGCGGATCGTGATGCTGGTCGAGGCGCTGTCGCTGGCGGTCATGGGCGTCACCGCGGTGCTGGCCATGACCGAGGTCCTGCAGCTGTGGCACCTGATGCTTGCCGGCTTCTGCACCGGGGCCGGCTCGGCCTTCTTCTTCCCGGCCTACTCCGCACTGCTGCCCAAGATGCTCCCCGCCGAGCAGCTGCTGGCGGCTAATGGGCTGGAGGGAACCGCCCGTCCGGTGGTGCACACCGCCCTGGGCCCGATGGCCGCCGGCTTCGTGGTGGCCGCACTGTCGCCGGCGCATGCCATCATCGGCATCTCGGTGATCCACTTGGCGGCGCTGCTGATGCTGCGCAGGATCCCCAACCGCCAGGCATACAACGCGCCGGGGCCAGTTGACGGCCAGGGGCAGCCCGGGATGCTGCGCCAGCTGCGCGAGGGCATCGGCTACACGGTGCGCACCCGCTGGCTGCTGTGGACGCTGCTGTTCTCGGTCATTTCCGTGTTCACCTTCATCGGCCCCTTCGAGGTGCTGCTCCCGTTCATCGTCAGCGGCAACCTGCACGGGGATGCCCAGCTGTTCAGCTTCGCCCTGGCCTTCTTCGGCCTCGGTTCGGCAATCGGCTCGCTGCTGGTTGCCTCCGCGAAATTTCCGCGGCGCTACCTGAGCCTGATGACCGCTTGCTGGTGCCTGGGCACCCTGCCCCTGGCTTTGGTGGGCTATGTCGATGAAGCCTGGATGCTGTTCGCGATCCTGCTGGCCTTCGGCATCACCGACGCCGTGGGCATGGTCATCTGGGGCACCCTGCTCCAGCGCCGGGTGCCGGGCCATCTGCTCGGACGGATCTCCAGCCTGGATTTCTTCGTCTCGCTGGCGCTGATGCCGCTGTCCATGGCGGCCGCCGGGCCCTTGACCCAGGTGCTCAGCCTGCAGGCGATTTTCATCATCGCCGGCCTCGCCTCGCCATTGTTCGGAATCATCGCCTGGTGGGCAGGGAAATTTGCCCACGACGAGATCGCGCATCCGCTCTCGGACCCAGTCCCGGCCGCGCTGGACGGCGAGCGCGGCTGAGAGGCTCCGGCCAGCTGGCGTTAGGCGAGCACGGATCAAATTCCCAGCGGCTTTGGGCGTGTAGGTCCCGGGCGTCGCTGCGGGATGGCGAGATGGTGGAAGGATGATTTCCCGTTTGCCCGGCGTGGCGCGCCGGTCCCTGCTGCTGCCGCTGTCACTGGCCTGCCTGGTTTCATGTTCCCCGGTATCTGCACCTGCGCCCGATGCGCAACCGACCGCCTCTGCCACCAGCGAGCAGGTGGACTGCACCGTGGCCCGCTGCGTTGCTCTGACCTTCGATGACGGTCCCGGCCAATACACCGGACGGCTGCTCGACGAACTGGAGGCGGCGGATGCGCCAGCGACCTTCTTCCTCGTCGGGAAGAACATCGCCAAGTACCCCGAGACGGTCAAGCGCATGGCTGCCGAAGGCCACCAGCTGGGCAGCCACACCTGGGACCATGCGGATCTCACGTCGCTGACCCGGGAGCAGATAGAGCATGAGCTGGGGTGGACCAGCGATGCGGTGGAAAAGGCTGCCGGGAAGAAACCGACCGTCTTCCGGCCCCCCTATGGGAGCCACGGCGCCGTTTATGATCGACTGGTCCCCTACCCGTTGGTGCTATGGGATGTGGACACCCTGGATTGGAAGCACCATGATCCGAAGAAGACCGTGCGCATCGCCATGGACGAAGCCCAGCCGGGATCGATCATCCTGATGCATGACATCCATGAGAGCTCAGTCAAGGCCGTGCCGGATCTGGCGAAGAAATTGAAGGCCGCTGGCTACACCCCGGTCACCGTGGACCAGCTCTTCAATGGCCAGCTGGAGAACTCGAAGGCCTACGCCTCGGCGCCGGCTCCCGGCTCTGCCAAATAGCTGCCCGCCAACGGCTGCCGCTCAGGGAGCCTGCTCTGCGTAGAGCCGCAGCTGGTCCAGCTTGTCGCCTTCGCTTTCACGGATATTCGCCGCCAGCTCCTCGCACTGCTCCACTGTCAGGTCCGGATTGATGATCGCCACCTGCAGCACTACCTCGGTGTGCCCCGCGTCATCCTTCAGGTCGTAGCGGTAGGAGAGCCCATCGGGATTTTCCGAGGTATGCAGGATCAGCAGGCGGTTCTCGATAAGGTCATGGACGCGATACACGCGTTCATGCCCGGCCACGCGGTACACGAGGTTGGTGCCGACCTTGAGTTCCGGGTCGTCCGAATGCATGGAACCGATGCCATGGATCCACAAGGGTGTTGCTGCCCAATCGGTAAGCAGCTCCCAGACACGGTGCACCGGCAAGTGGATGACCACGGTGCTCTCGAAGACGCTGAACTGGCTCATATGCGAATAGTGCCACCCTCGGCGGCCAAATGGAATAGTTCCACGGCTGTTGCCATGCGATCCATTTCCCGCTATCCAACGGCAAAGGCCGGCACCCAGCGAGCATGGTGCTGCTGGGTGCCGGCCTAAGCCGGGGGAAGACTTACCAGTCTTCGTCGCCGTCGTCATCTGCCTCGGAGATGCCCAGTTCGGGCTCGTTCTCGAGGTCGAAGTTGTACCAGGCCTCGGTGAAGTCGGCCATAGCGTCCAATGCGTCCTGCGCGTCGGAATCCAGCACCTCCATCGCCTCAGGGCTGTTGAGCACTGCGGTCACTGCGAGGAACGGGTGATTGTCGAAGTAATCGGTGGGGGTGGCATCCCCGTTGAACGTCAGGTTCTCGCTCTGCGCGAAGAGTTCGACGTACTGAGCCACTGCCTCAGGCAGACGGGTCAGGTTAATGCCAGTCAGGGACTCATTGTAGATTTCAGCAGTCGCGTCGGCCCACTGCTCAATGAGCTCTTCGCTCATCTGTGCCATCAGATTATCCACCTCGTGGTCGGGGTTCTAGTGCTCACGGGATTCGGTAGCAATTCATCTTATTTCCTCAGCGGGCGCGTGCCAAGACAGAACGGCCCGCGCGGTTGTGATCTTCTACGCGCTACGGCGGTGGCCCGAAGCTGGCCGCTGGACAGTACCAGGTTCGGGCCTGCCTCGGCTTCCTGGTTAAAAGCGTCCAGCGGGCATCGTCCACAACGATACCCGCTGGAATTGCGCATCGCAGACCAGACGGTTTGCTGAAGAGAGCAAGCGCCTAGTAGGCCTTGACGCCCTGCTCCACCACCAAGTGGATCAACGCGAACTGCTTATTCTCGTCGATAGCCCGCAGCGCACTTGCCAGTGCCGCCGGAACATCTGCATCATCCTCGACGCGGACGCCGAAGCCGCCGAAGGACTGCGCCATCAACGCGAAGTCGGGATTCAGCAGCTGGGTTCCGGAGACACGTTCCGGGTACTGGCGTTCCTGGTGGGTGCGGATGGTTCCGTACTGTTGGTTGTCCATGATGATCACCAGCGGGGTGGCGCCGTACTGGGCGGCAGTTGCCAGCTCCTGGCCGTTCATCAAGAACTCGCCGTCACCGGCGATGCTCACCACGCGGCGGCCCGGGTAATTCAGCGATGCGGCGACCGCCGAAGGGATCGAGTAGCCCATGGAACCGTTGCGTGCCGAGAGCATGGAAGCGTAGCCGTTGGTCGGGAAGTAGCGGTGGGCCCAGTTGGTGTGCTCGCCGGCGCCGAAGGTCACCATGGCATCTTCCGGAAGGGATTCGACCAGATTGGCCATCATGGTGGCCATCTTTGCCTGGCCTTCGGATGGCTGTGCCGGTGGAAGCTCGGCGAACTTCTCCTGCTCGCCACGCATCCGCGAGGTCCATTCCTTCCAGGATTCCTTGACCGGCAGATCCATCAGCAGCAGGTCGCGGACGAAGACATCCGGCTTGGCGACAATCTGGTGCGATACCGGGCCGGAACGCCCGCGCAGCGACGGGTCGATGGTGACGAGGAAGTTCTTCTTGTCCCAGTTCTGGCGGACGTTGAAGCCGTCGGTGATGACATCGCCTGGAACCGTGCCGACGAAGATCAGCAGGTCAGTTTCCTCGAGCAGATCATAGGTCGGCTTGGGGCGGCCGTAGCCGATCGGTCCGACATAGGATGGCGAGTTGAAAGGCACGGTGCCCTCGCAACGCCATTCGGCAGCGGCCGGCAGGTCGTGCTCCTCGAGCCAGCGGGTGAAGTCCGCGGCACCCTCGTGGGACCAGTCGTTGCCACCGAAGATGAACAGCGGCTTGTCTGCTTCCTGCAGGGCGGAGTTCAGCGCCTTCCAGTCGGTTACGGTCATGCCGCCGGTGGCCACCGGGATTTCCGGGTGGATTTCGGCAGAAATTTCGTTGCGGATGATGTCTTCCGGCAGGCCGACAACCACCGGGCCCGGGCGTCCGGACATCGCGGCGAACATTGCCTCGGCGACGACTTCGCTGGCGCGATCGGCGTGGTCCAGAATCATGACGCGCTTGGCGCCGGTGCCGAACCATGCCTTCGGATCGAATTCCTGAAAGGCTTCCTTTTCACGGTGCTCGAACGGGATCAATCCCACGAACAGCACCAGCGGGGTCGAGTCCTGCCATGCGGTATGCAGGCCGACGTGGGCATTGGCGGCTCCAGGTCCGCGGGTCACCATGGCAACGCCGGGACGCTGGTGCATCTTGCCTTCGGCTTCGGCCATGTAGGTGGCTCCGCCTTCGTGGCGGCAGACCACGGTTTCGATTGGCGAGTTATGCAGCCCGTCCAGGACATCCAGGTAGCTTTCACCCGGTACTACGTAGGCTCGTTCCACGCCGTGCGCGGCAAGCGTGTCGACAATGACGTGTCCGGCCGACTTCTTCGTCAGGCCCTGACCTTTTTCACTCATCTTCTAGGCGTCTTTCTGGTTTCGGGAAATCATCTGACGCAACGGCGGGGAAACGGCCCTGCTGGCCAACGATGCAACGCTGCGTCAACCTGAAACAGTACTAAACAAGCTGCGACTGCACACATTGCCGATCGAATGCTACGCATATGTGACACGATGCCGTACGTGAAGCATATTTCGACGCAAAATGTCTAGAAAGTTTCACTGGATGGAACAGTTTGATTCATCACATTACGGCTGGCGCGAGCCGGGTGGCAGGCAATAATTGCCAATTTCATTGATCGGCGACTTAAGCGCGAGTAGCCTATGGTGCAACAAAAGTTTACTTACGGTAAGCGCTGCATGCGCCCGGACATCGAGGTTCTCCATGGAATTCATCAACGGCGCGATTGTCGCCGCCTATCTGGCCGCAATGCTGGCCTTTGGCTGGTGGGGCAAGTCCCGCACCAAGAACAGCAGCGACTACCTGGTGGCCGGCCGCCGCCTCGGCCCGTTCCTCTATACCGGAACCATGGCCGCAGTGGTGCTTGGCGGCGCCTCCACCGTGGGCGGCGTGGGCCTGGGCTACAAGTGGGGCATTTCCGGCATGTGGCTCGTGGTCGCCATCGGCGCCGGCGTGATCCTGCTGTCGCTGGCGTTCGCCCCGACGCTGCAGAAGCTCAAGGTCTTCACCGTTTCGCAAATGCTCTCCCTGCGCTATGGAAGCCAGACAGCTACAAACACCTCCGGCATCGTCATGCTGGCCTATACGCTGATGCTCTGCGCCACCTCCACCAGCGCCTACGCCACCATCTTCGTGGTGCTCTTCGGCTGGGAGAAATGGCTGGCCATCGCCATCGGCGGCGCCATCGTGGTCGTCTATTCGACCATCGGCGGCATGTGGTCCATTACCCTGGCCGATCAGGTGCAGTTCATCATCAAGACCATCGGCATCTTCGCCCTGATGCTGCCGTTCTCCATGCATGCCGCCGGCGGCCTGGACGGCATCCGCGAACGCATCGGTGCAGAATTCTTCGACATCACCGGCATCGGCGTGCAGTCCATCATCACCTACTTCGTGGTCTACACCCTGGGCCTGCTGATCGGTCAGGACATCTGGCAGCGCGTGTTCACCGCGAAGACCCCGAAGGTTGCCCGCTGGGGCGGCACCACCGCCGGGATCTACTGCATCATCTACGGCATCGCCGGCGCGCTCATCGGCATGGCGGCCAAGGTCGCCCTGCCGGATATCGCCGGGGCGGCAGACAACAAGGACGTGGTCTACGCCGAGGTCGCCACCCAGCTGCTGCCGGTAGCCGTGGGCGGATTGGTCATGGCCGCCGCCGTGGCCGCGATGATGTCCACCGCGTCGGGCGCGCTGATTGCAGCGGCTACCGTGGCCCGTACCGACGTGACCCCATTCGTGGCCAGCTGGTTCGGCGAGGATATCCAGGTGAACACCGATGTCAACCCGGAGCACGACGTACGGGCGAACCGCATTTGGGTGCTGGTCCTCGGCATCGTCACCGTGACCCTGGCGATCCTCGTCGACGACGTGGTCGCCGCGCTGACCATCGCCTACGACATCCTGGTCGGCGGCCTGCTGGTGGCCATCATCGGCGGCCTGCTGTGGAAGCGCGGCAACGGCGCGGGCGCAACTGCGTCCATGGCCGTGGGCACCGTGGTCACGCTGGGCACCATGATCATCTTGGAGATCCAAGCTGAGAACAAGTTCGATGGCGTCTACGCCAACGAACCGATCTACTATGGCCTGATCGCGTCCGCGGCGACCTTTGCCGTGGTCTCCGCTGTCACCAAGGCCACCGATTCCAAGGTGCTCACCCAGTGGAACTTGCGGGTCTCGGGCAAATCCAAGGAAGAAGGCGTCAGCGTCGAACCGTAGCCGCTCCGCTGGCGGAAGGTTCTCCTCTGGGCACCGGTACTCCGCTTATGACAGGTATGAGGAAACCCCCAGCAGGATGCTCCTACTGGGGGTTTCCTCGTAACTGTCGGAACTAGTCGTTGATCAGATCGTGGCGCACGATGGTCTGGTCGCGGTCAGGACCCACGCCAATGGCGGAGATCCGGGTGCCGCTGATCTTCTCGAGGGCCAGGATGTAGTTGCGGGCGTTCTCCGGCAGGTCTTCCAGGGTCTTGGCCCCGGAGATGTCCTCGGTCCAGCCCGGGAAGTACTCGAAGATCGGCTTCGCGTGGTGGAACTCGGTCTGCGTCATCGGCATCTCGTCATGGCGCACGCCATCCACGTCGTAGGCAACGCAGACCGGGATCTGCTCGATGTTGGTGAGCACATCCAGCTTGGTCACGAAGTAGTCGGTGAAGCCGTTCACGCGCGAAGCGTGGCGGGCCAGCACCGCGTCGTACCAGCCGCAACGACGTGGGCGCCCGGTGTTCACGCCGTACTCGCCGCCGGTCTTCTGCAGGTAGATGCCCATGTCGTCGAACAGTTCGGTGGGGAACGGGCCGGCACCCACGCGGGTGGTGTAGGCCTTGATGATGCCGATCGAACGGGTGATGCGGGTCGGGCCGATGCCCGAGCCCACCGAAGCGCCGCCGGCGGTCGGGTTGGAAGAGGTCACGAACGGGTAGGTGCCGTGGTCCACGTCCAGGAAGGTGGCCTGGCCGCCTTCCATCAGCACGACCTTGTCCTCGTCCAGCGCCTTGTTCAGCTCGTAGGTGGAGTCGATCACCAGCGGGCGCAGGCGCTCGGCGTAGGACAGGAAGTACTCGACGATTTCCTCGACCTCAACGCTGCGGCGGTTGTAGATCTTGACCAGCAGCTCGTTCTTCTGGCGCAGCGCGCCTTCGACCTTCTGGCGCAGGATCGATTCGTCGAAGACGTCCTGCACGCGGACGCCCAGGCGTCCGACCTTGTCCATGTAGGCCGGGCCGATGCCGCGGCCGGTGGTGCCGATGGCCCGCTTGCCCAGGAAGCGTTCGGTGACCTTGTCCATGGTCTGGTGGTACGGGGCCACCAGGTGGGCGTTGGCCGAAACGCGCAGCTTGGAGGTATCGGCACCGCGGGACTCCAGGCCATCGATCTCTTCGAAGAGGGCCTCAAGGTTCACCACGCAGCCATTTCCGATAATCGGAGTGGCATTCGGGGAAAGGATGCCGGCTGGAAGGAGCTTGAGCTCGTACTTCTCGCCGCCTACGACCACTGTGTGCCCGGCGTTGTTGCCGCCGTTTGGCTTCACTACGTAGTCGACCTTGCCACCGAGCAGGTCGGTAGCCTTTCCTTTGCCTTCATCGCCCCATTGGGCTCCGACGATCACGATTGCTGGCATGGGATCCTCCCCCTTGCTTTAAGCAGCGGTTGCGGCGTGCTTAGCGCCGTCCCGGCACGGTGCCGGGCAAAAAATATACCCCTGTCCTGCTCACTGAAACCCGGAGGTCCGTTGCAAGAGTTAGGGGCTCTTACGACCAAAGTTTACCGAAACGATTAGCGAATCTCGAGCTGTAGGTCACGGAGCCAAGGTTATTCGTGGATATCCGCGGCATTTTCAAGCAAACTTGACCCTGATACAGTGTGAGGGCGGAGAACTGAAGCATGTTATCCATCGGGGCGTTTGCGCAGATCGGCCAGGTGACCCACCGCATGCTGCGGCACTGGGATGCCGCCGGGGTGCTCAAGCCCGCCCACGTAGACCCGTTCAGCGGCTACCGTTCCTACGACCCTTCCCAGCTTCAGCGCTTGCATCAGATAGTGGCCTTGCGCGAGCTGGGTTTCGGCTTGGAAGAGGTTTCCTTGGTCCTGGATCAGGGAACCACCACGGAAAAGATTGCTGAGCACTTGCAGCACCGTGCCGCGCAGGTCGAGGCCGAACATCGGCTCGCCACGCAGCGGCTGGCCGATGTGCAACGGCGCCTGCGCTTGATCTCGAAGGAGAATCTCATGTCACGCATTGAAATCATCCATAAGCCACTGCCCGCAGTGCGCTTGGCCGCAGGCCGCTTAACGGTGGCCGAGCAAGCTGAAATCGCTGGTCGCATCGGCCCGCTCTTCGACAGCATCGCGCAGTCCATTCAGGGCCAAAGCCTTGCCACGCCCATTGCGCAATACAACGGAACCGAAGATGGAGTAGAGGTCATCGCCGGATACGCCACTAGCGCTCCCGACCTTGCCGATGTCGAAATCATCGAGCTCCCCGCGGTGCCCGAAGCCATCTGCGGAGTGCACCTTGGCTCCATGGACACCATCCATGAAAGCTGGCAGGCCGTGCACGAAGAAGTCCTGGCCCGCGGCTTGGTTCCGACCGGTCCATGCCGCGAAGTCTACGTGCGTGCCGTATCAGAAGACCAAGCGGATTGGGTGACCGAACTTCAGCAGCCGGTCGGCACCCCTTAACCCACATCCTCCGAACTGCCTCGGCTGGCCCTGGCCGTTGCCAATGAAGGCAGCGGCCACTATCAGGTACGGCACGCAAGTGAATGCAATTCAACGGATAGACGCAAGATTGCCCACGACGCTACAAGGTGAGGTACGGACAGGTCGGGTCGTCTTGCCCCATGTATGCCGCCACCGGTGGACGTTCATCTTCCTCCACCGGAATTCCATGAGTGTTCTGACTACAGGGTCTCCGATAAACGCTGTGGCGCTGTGATGCTTACCCTGCCGGATGGGAAGTAGAGCGGCGCGGCATAAGCACCGGCATGGCTCGCCTAATGGGGTTTGGGTCCGGATTTGCCAGCAGGTCGAGAGCCGTTTCTGCAATATTGTCGAAGGGCACACGAACCGATGTGAGGGACACCGGAAGCCGCTCCGCCAAAGGTATGTCGTTGTAGCCGACGATTGAAAGGTCACGCCCAATTTTCAATCCCGCCTGTTCAGCAGCGGTCATGATTCCTATGGCGATGTTATCGTTGGCGGCAAAGATCGCCGTTGGCGGATCTTGAGCCAGTAGCTCTTTGCCAAACGCTATGCCTGCCTCGATACCGTAACTGGCAAAGATGATCCTGGATGCATCAATGCTGATTCCACCCTCCTCCAGCGCCTGCTTAGCGCCGGCTACTCGATCGTGGGCGCTGGAAGTGAATTCCGGACCGGTAATTATTGCAATGTTCTTATGCCCGAGATCTACCAGATGGCGCACGGCAAAGTAGCCACCCTGGAAATCGTCGCCAAGCGAAGAGGGGCTGGTGCCGTCGGTTCGAAGTACCAGTGCGTGGCGCAGGCTTTTTTGCCGCAGCGAGGCCGGCAGCGTGTCATCCATGCGCGCTGTTGCCAGAATGACACTGTCCACATTGCGGTCCAGCAGTCGTTCCACTGCTTGGATCTCGTCGTCAGGGTCATCACCGCTTGTTGTCACCACAGCGACATGTCCGCGCTTGCGCGCCGCGCGCTCAATGGCTTCGAACATGAGTGCCATGACCGCGTCAGTCAATCGGGGAACAACCACTCCAATCAGAGTGGTCTCTCCACGGCGCAGGCTGGAGGCATAGGTATTGCGACGGTAGCCCAGTTCTTCGGCAATTTCCCTGACGCGCTTGGCGGTTTCGGATTTTGACTGGATGCGATCGTCGAGGACACGGCTGACCGTCGAAGTGCTAACACCAGCCTTCACCGCGACATCACGCAAAGTGACTGGTCGATGAATCATTTCATGCATTGCGAAACCTCCCTACCCAAAGAATTTTATCAGTGACGCGAGTTACCCCTTGACATGATTCAGATCATACATTCATACTTGAAATCGTTCCTGCAAACGTTCCCGTGAACGATTGCAAAATCCAAGTTAGGAGACATTGAAATGACTATTGACCTGCGTGGACTCAGCCCTGCACCAGTTACCCCATTCACCGAATCCGGCGCCATCGACTTCGAAGCCATCCAGCGCCTAGGATCGTGGCTCGGTTCGATCGATGGCGTGAAATCGCTTGTTGTTCTCGGACATGCGGGCGAAGGAACGTTCCTGACCCAGGCAGAACAGGCAGACGTCATCAAGGCCTTCCGTGACAGCGTCAACGGCGAAATCCCGATCATCGCCGGCATTACCCAAGAAGGCAATGCAGTCGCCGCCGAAGAGGCAAAGCGTGCAGTCGAGGCTGGCGCCAGCGCCGGACTGGTTTACCCGTCGCACGGCTGGCTGCGCTTTGGCTACCAACAGGGGGCACCGCAGACTCGCTACCGCGCCATCTACGAGGAAAGCGGGCTGCCCTCGATCTTGTTCCAGTACCCGGACAACACCAAGGCCACCTACGATCTGGACACGCAATTGGAGATTGCTGGACAGGAAGGCGTCTTCGCGACCAAGAACGGCGTGCGCAACATGCGCCGCTGGTACACCGAGATTCCCGCACTGCGCGAAGCCTACCCGGAGCTGCAGATCCTCTCCTGCCATGACGAGTACCTGCTGCCCACCATGTTCGATGTTGACGGCCTGCTGGTCGGTTACGGCAATATCGCGCCAGAGTTGCTGATCCAGCTCATCGAAGCTGGCAAGGCCCGCGACTACGAACGCGCCCACCAGATCCACGAACAGCTGCTCCCGGTAACCAAGAATGTCTACCACCGGGGATCCCACATGGAAGGAACCGTCGCCCTGAAATGGGGGCTGGTGAATCGGGGAATCCTGGACCATGCCACAGTCCGCACCCCGTTGCTACCGCTGGCAGAAGGTGCTGACAAGGAAATTGCTGATGCCTTCGCCGCGGCAGGCCTGAGCCGAGTCTCGGCCTAGCCTGGCCCTGTCGTGTCGGGCGGTCTGCAAATATCAGGCCGCCCTGCTCTTGCCCATCTGGCTACTCAAACGGGCAACTCCGAAAGTCAACGACGACTCAGCGGCTGCAAAGCAGCCCAGCAAGAAAAGGGGGAGAATACATGAGCAAGGAGACTTTGAACATGCCGCAAGAGCTGGATGGGCGAGCCGAAAGCACGCCGCCCAAGTCGCCAAAGCCGCGCAGTGGAATCATGCGCCACCTGGCCCTGATGGGACCGGCCTTCGTCGCGGGTGCCTGGCAGTTTGGCCCCGGCAACCTGACCAGCGCGGTACAGGCTGGCAGCAAATACCAGTACACGCTGATCTGGGTCATTATCGTCTCGACGATCCTGATGATTTTCATTACCGATATGAGCGTAAGACTGGGCATCAAATCCCCGGTCTCGCTCGTGACGACCATCAAAGACCATTTGGGGACCTTTTGGGGAGTGCTCTCGGGAATTGGCGTTTTCCTGATTACGCTTTGCTTCTCCGTTGGCAACGCCATCGGCACAGGCTTGGGGTTATCCCTCGTGGTCCCCCATACATCCCCGATGATGTGGACCATCATCTGCTCCATTGCGGTTTTCGCGATCCTGTTCCTCAAGGGCGTGTACAACATTGTTGAGAAAGCGCTGATCATTGCCATCGCGCTGATGTCGGTCAGCTTTATTGTCAGCGCTTTTATCTCCAAGGCCGACTGGGCCGTAGCTGCCTCCGGGGTCATCCCCACGATTCCCGAAGGCGGATGGATGCTGGTCATCGCCCTGGTTGGCACGAACTTCTCAATGAATGCGGCGTTCTACGCGTCCTATGCGACCAAGGAACGCAATCGGCGAGAAGACCAGTACCGCGAAATCACCATTGCCGACACCGTGCCCGGCATTGTTGCACCCGGAGTCATGACCTGTCTGGTGATCATCGTGGCGGCAGCCGTTCTGGGCCATACCGGTGAGGCCGCCACATCGATCCAGAGCTTGGCTACGATTTTCGAACCGTTGGCAGGTCCAGTAGGCAGCTATATCTTCTCACTGGGCTTCGCGGCCTCGGCCTTCTCTTCAATGATCCCCAACGCCATTGCAGGTGGCACCGCGCTTTCCGATGCGTTCGGACGTGGCCCGCACCCAAGCACCGTTGTCGGTCGCATTGGCAGTACTGCAATTCTCTCCGTCGGGCTTGTGGTTTCCCTGGTCTTCACTTCTAGCCCAGTCCAATTGATTGTGTTGGCCCAGGCTTTGACCGTTTTCATCGCACCTCTGCTTTGCATCTTGATCATCATCATGTCCAACAAGAAGCAGCTCATGGGATCCTTGGCTACGAAATGGTGGCAAAACTCCATTGCCCTAATCGGCTTCATCAGCGTATTAGCACTATCGATCCGGCTCATCATCAACTTTGCTACCTAGGTTTTTGCGCAACGACAATTCCGCAGAAGAAACTGGGGCTTCCACGCATGCACGCGTGGAAGCCCCAGTTTTGCTCTGCTTCGCTTTTGTTGCCGAGCGCTGCGGCGAGGAAGGCCCGCACCGTGTGCACTTGTTCGTTTCTGCCGTAATCCCTTCGCCCGCAAGGTCGAAAGAAACGGAATTTCTTGGCCTAGTTGCTTCCAATATGCATCCTCGTGGTGCCCCCGAATTCAGGATGGCCGCCACTGGACGAGGTCATTTTCCCTCGCATGCTACTGCCTTCGGCAGCTGCTTGGACCAGAGAATTCAGACCCAGCGAGCCGTTCAAGGCTCATTCCACCAGCAGGTGCGGTGCCTCCAGCAGGTCCCCGACCACGCTGCGCGCGGCACCGACCAGCGCACCTGTTTGGCCCAGCGGCGAGCACAGCAACCGGGCCTGGCCGGCGATACTCGGCGCGTGCACCCGGAGGCTGGCTTCCAGGGCAGGACGCAGCCACAGTTCCAAGGCTGCAAAGTGCCCGCCAAAGACTACCGTGGAAACGTCATACAGGCGCATGGCCGAGGCCACCGCAATGCCCAAGGATTTTCCGGCTTCGGCCACTGCGCTTACAGCGGGCTCGGTTCCGATTTCCAGCGCTTGGAATAGCTGCTGGATCCGCTGTTGGCGCGAGGCGCTGTCAACCACCGCCCCTAGACCAGCGGCAGCCAGGATCGCTTCCTGCCCGGCGATGGTTTCCAGGCATCCACGACCACCGCAGCTGCAGGCCCTGCCTTCGGGGGCGATCACCACATGTCCGAGTTCACCGGCATGCCCCCGGGGACCGGCAAAAAGTTCAGCGTCGATTATCAATCCGCCACCGATGCCCACTTCCCCGGAGACAAACAGGAAGTCGCGTTCTTGGACGTCCATCAGTTGCTGCTGGGCCAGCGCTGAGGCGTTAGCTTCGTTAAAGAGCCTGAAGCGGGTTCTGCCTCCGGGCAGCAAAGCTGCGACATCCAGGTCTTGCCGCTCCCAGCCGAGGTTAGGGGCCTGGAGGACGGTGTACCGCTCCTCGTCGACCAAACCAGGAACAGCCAACGCGCCGCCGAGAATCATCAGCCCTTGGGCCAGCGCTGCAGCTTGGAGCCTTTGGCTCAGCTCCCCCAGGGCGGCGAGCACTTCGCTGGCTGTTGCGCTGTGGTTGGCACGGGGCAGGATTTCGTGTGCCAGCAGCTTGCCGCTGAGATCAACCAGTCCGGCGGCTATGTAGTCAACGTTGATTTCCATGCCTATGACGCAGCGTGCAGGGTTCAGGATGAGCCCCACCGAGGGCCGCCCGCGTTCCCCGTCACGGTGCACGCCAATTTCAATAACCAGGCCGGCCGCCAGAAGGTCGGCGACCAGGCTGGAGACCGAAGCCTTGGTGAGCTGGCTGAGTTGGGCGATATCGGCGCGTGAGAACCGCTGGTCTTCCCCTGCGGCTGCGATCACCGACAGGACCCTGGCCAGGTTGGCTTTGCGCACGTCGCCGACGTTGCCCGGGGCCGAAGAGCTTGCGGCACGGGCGCTAGACGCTGGTTGGCGCATGCCTTCTCCTTGGGAATTCTTGGGGACGAATCGTTCACTGCTCGCTATTGACTCTAGCGTATTCCCACCCATATAGTTCAGGGCATAAACTAAATGGTGGAAGCCATACACCCCGATCCAAGGATGCATCCCATGACTCTTCAGCCAACCCCCGCCGACCGCTTCACTTTTGGATTGTGGACCGTGGGATGGACCGGCGCCGATCCGTTCGGCGTCGCCACCCGCGAGAACCTGGATCCGGTGGAAGCTGTGCACAAGCTGGCCGAGCTCGGCGCCTACGGCATCACCTTCCACGACAACGACCTGGTTCCCTTCGACGCCACCGAGGCGGAACGTGAACAGGTCCTTGCAGGCTTCCGCACGGCGCTGGAGGAAACCGGGTTGAAGGTCCCGATGGTGACCACCAACCTGTTCAGCCACCCGGTGTTCAAGGACGGCGGCTTCACCTCCAACGACCGCTCGATCCGCCGCTTCGCGCTGGCCAAGGTGCTGCACAACATCGATCTGGCTGCCGAGATGGGCGCCGAGACCTTCGTCATGTGGGGCGGCCGCGAAGGCTCCGAGTACGACGGCTCCAAGGATCTGGCCGCGGCGCTGGACCGCATGCGCGAAGGCGTGGACACCGCTGCCGGCTACATCAAGGAAAAAGGCTACAACCTGCGCATCGCGCTGGAGCCAAAGCCGAATGAGCCGCGCGGCGACATTTTCCTGCCCACCGTGGGCCACGGACTGGCCTTCATCGAGCAGCTGGAGCACGGCGACATCGTCGGCCTGAACCCGGAAACCGGCCACGAGCAGATGGCCGGCCTGAACTTCACCCACGGCATCGCCCAGGCGCTGTGGGCAGGCAAGCTGTTCCATATCGACCTCAACGGCCAGCGGGGCATCAAGTACGACCAGGACCTGGTCTTCGGCCACGGCGACCTGGCCAGCGCCTTCTTCACCGTGGACCTGCTGGAAAACGGCTTCCCGAACGGCGGACCGAAGTACGACGGCCCGCGCCACTTCGACTACAAGCCATCACGCACCGACGGCTACGACGGGGTCTGGGACTCGGCCAAGGCCAACATGTCCATGTACCTGATGCTCAAGGAACGCGCACAGGCATTCCGCGCCGACCCCGAGGTACAGGAGGCAATGAAGCTCTCGGGCGTGTTCGAGCTGGGCGAGAGCACCCTGGATGCCGGCGAGAGTGCGCAGCAACTGATGGACGATGCGGCTAGCTTCGCCGGCTTCGACGCCAACGCCGCAGCGCAGCGCAACTTCGCATTCATCCGCCTGAACCAGCTGGCCATCGAGCACCTGCTGGGCGCCCGCTGAACCTACAGCACCCGCCCACCGCAGAAAGCAGCCTAAGAACAATGACGCTCGTTGCCGGCATAGACTCCTCCACCCAGTCATGCAAGGTCCTCATCCGCGACGCCGCAACTGGCGCCCTGGTCCGCTCCGGCCGTGCCGCGCACCCCGAGGGCAGCGAAGTGGACCCCGAAGCCTGGTACAGCGCATTGCAGGAAGCGATCGCCCAGGCCGGGGGCCTGGATGACGTGGATGCCATCTCGGTGGGCGGGCAGCAGCATGGCATGGTGGTTCTCGACGCCAGCGGGGCGGTGATCCGCCCGGCACTGCTGTGGAACGACACGCGCAGCGCGCAGGCGGCCAGCCAGATCATCGCCGAGGCAGGCCAGGGCGATGCCGCGGTGGGCGCCAGGTACTGGGCGCAGCGCACCGGCACCGTCCCGGTCTCGTCGATCACGCTGGCCAAGCTGCGCTGGCTGAAGGATCATGAGCCGCAGAACGCGGCCAAGGTCGCGGCCGTCTGCCTGCCGCACGATTGGCTGTCCTGGCGGCTGGCCGGCTACGGCCCCGGCTCCGGGGCCACCGGACTGGCGGCCCTGCGCACCGACCGCTCGGATGCTTCGGGCACCGGCTACTACCGTGCCGCCGAAAACGCCTATGACCACGAAGCGCTCGCGCAGCACCTTGGCCATGTCCCGCTGCTGCCGCAGGTTGCAGGACCACTGGAATCCATCGGCCGCACCGCTTCCGGGGCACTCATCGGCCCCGGTGCCGGCGATAACGCCGCGGCCGGCTTGGGCGTAGGCGCGCAGGTGGGCGACGTCGTCATGTCCCTGGGCACCTCCGGCACCGTCTTCGCGGTTGCCGGTTCCCCCTCGGCAGATGCCTCCGGCCTGGTGGCAGGCTTCGCCGACGCCACCGGCAACTACCTGCCATTGGTATGCACCCTGAATGCCACCCGCATCTTCGACGCCACCGCCAACCTGCTGCAGGTCAGCCTCGAGGAATTCAACGACCTGGCACTGTCCGCCGCCCCGGGCTGCGACGGCCTGGTGCTGCTGCCCTACTTCGACGGCGAGCGCACCCCGAACCTGCCAGAGGCCACCGGCTCGCTGCATGGCATCACCCGAGCCAACTACACCGCCGCGAATCTGGCCCGCAGCGCCGTGGAAGCGGTGGTTTGCTCGCTAGCCGACGGCCTGCGCGCACTGGAAGCCCAAGGGGTTGAAGCGCAGCGCATCATCCTTGTCGGGGGTGGTGCGCAGTCCCGCGCGGTCCAGCAAATCGCCGCCGAGATCCTCGGCTTGCCGATCCTGCTCCCGGCGCCGGGCGAATACGTCGCCGATGGGGCGGCCCGCCAGGCGGCCGGCGTACTGGCCGGGGAATTCCCCAATTGGGCCCAGGGCACTGCCGAGCTCCCGGCGATGGAACCTGCCCCGCAAATTCTCGAACGCTACCGCGCACTGGCTTCCAGCCAGTTCCGCAACGATTTCCTTGCCCGCACGGAGCTTGGCGCCTGAGCGCGCACCGGCGGTGCGACTAGACTTGGTCTCATGGCATTGACTCAGTTAACGGTCGTGGACACCGCGGTCGGCATCCTGCAGCAGTTCGGGCTGGCTGACTTGTCCATGCGCCGATTGGCCAAGGAACTCGATGTCCAGGTCGGCGCCCTGTACTGGCATGTGAAGAACAAGCAGGAGCTGCTGGCCCAGGTTGCCGCCCAGCTGCTGAACACCCCTGCGCTGTCGGTGGATGCCGAGGACTACAATTCCCCATCCGAGGCGATCCTCCAACTGGCGCGCCAGCTCTACCTCGCGTTGCTGCCGATCCAGGACAGCCCCGAGGTCATTGAAGTCGCCACCGCAATGCAGGCCACCGAACTCCAGCCGGTGCTGCAGCTTCGCGCCCTGCTGGAAGCGGCAGGGCTGGCTGCCGACAACGCCCGCCATGGGCAGCAACTGCTGCTGAACCACGTGCTCGGCTCGGTGGCCTACCGCCAGAACCTCGTCCAGCTCGATGTCGACGCACCGCTGGCTGATGGCTTTGACTGGGGCCTGCAGCGGGCAGTAGCCGGCCTCATCGGCTAGCTCGCCGAACTAGCCCAGCTTGCCGCCAGACGCTTCCAGATAGCAGGCGGCGCATAGCGATTCGTACCAGACCTCTTCGCCGTCGATAGCCACCTGGTCCCCGTCGAAGACAATCGTCTCGCCCGAGCGGCGGGTATTGAACATGGCCTTGCGCCCGCAACGGCAAATGGTCTTCAGCTCTTCAAGGGAGTGCGCCAGTTCCATCAAGCGCGCCGAGCCAGGGAAGGCACGGGTACGGAAATCAGTGCGGATGCCGTAGGCAAGCACCGGGACATCATCGAGCACGGCAATGCGCAGCAGGTCATCGACCTGGGCGCGGGAGAGGAACTGCGCTTCATCCACCAGCAGGCAGGCCACCGGCGGCGCATCCACATGCGGCAGCAAGGCATCAGGGTCATCACCCAGGCAGTGGGCCGCGAACTTCTGGCGGAGGTTTTCCTCCGGGCCCACGCTGAAGTCGACCTCGCGTTCGATTCCGAGCCGGGAAACGATGGAGCTCTCGCCCTTGGTGTCGATCCCGGGCTTGGCCAGCAGGATGCGCTGGCCGCGTTCCTCGTAGTTGAAGGCAGCCTGCAGCAAACTCGTGGATTTGCCCGAGTTCATCGCTCCGTAGCGGAAATACAGCTTGGCCACCATTGCTCCTCGATAGTTGCGGCACCTGCCAACTGGCACGCCCTTTAAGATCTTAGTGCCCGTGCCGCCGTTCTCCAGTGGAACAGCACGCGGCGGCCAGCTCCGCTACTTCGCCGCCGGCTGCTTCTTCCCGGCGAAGACCAGCTTGTAGAGCATCGACATCACGATCACGAAAGGCACACCGAAGATCAGCGTGTACTTGAATTCCGGCACGAAGAACGAAGTTACCAGCAGGCCGCCGAGCAGCACTGCGCCGAGCATCGAGGCGGCCGGGTAGCCCGGCAGCTTGAATTCAAGTGCTGCCTTCTCCAGGCGCACCTGGCGGCGGAAGGACACATGGGTCAGCAGGATCATGAACCAGGTGGCCAATGCGCCGAAGGTGGCCAGCGACATCATGATGCCGAAGCCTCCCTCCGGGACCATCGCATACACCCCTGCCGCCACAGCGATGCCGCCGGCTGACATCCACACCGCGTGCACCGGTGCGCCCGCGCGGCTGGTCCGGTGCGCCAGGCGTGGCGCGTGGCCGGAATCAGCCAGCGAATGCAGCATCCGGGTGGCCGCGTAGAGCTGGGCGTTCATCGCCGAGAGCGCGGCGATGATGAGCACGATGTTCAGCACCGAGTCGGCGAACGGGATGCCAATCTGCGACATCACGGTGACAAATGGCGAACCGCCGGCCAGCAATTCGCTGGTTGGGGCCACGGCGAGGATCAGGGACATGGTGAACACGTAGAAGAGCAGCAATCGCAGGAAGGAGACCTTGAAGGCCTTGCGCACCGCGAGCTTCGGGTTCTTCGCCTCGGCGGCGGCAATGGAGATCGCCTCGACGCCCATGTACGAGAAGATCGCTACGATGACAGCGCTCCACATGCCGAACAGGCCGTTGGCGAAGAAGCCGCCCTCGGCCGAATAGTTGTGGAACCCGAACTGGTCGCTGGGGTCGTGGAAGACCAGCCAGAGGGCGATGATGATGAACGCGATCACCGCGAAGACCTTGATCGCGGAGAACCAGTATTCGGTGGTTCCGAAGATCTTCACGCTGGAGAAGTTCACTCCCAAAAGCGCGGCCGAGAAGACCAGGACCCAAACCAGCCCGGGGATTGCGGGGAACCAGTACTGCATGTACTCGCCCACGGCGCTGACTTCGGTGCCCACCGCGAAGATCAGCGCCGACCAGTACAGGTACTTGGTCAGGTATCCGGCGAACCGTCCCAGGTAGCGTTCGGCATAGACGCCGAAGGAACCGGCCACCGGCTGCTTGACAGTCATTTCCGCCAAGGCGCCCATGACCAGCAGGGCGACGACGCCGCCAATGAGGTAGCTGATGATCACCGAAGGGCCGGCCATGGCGATGGCGAGCTTGCTGCCGGCAAAAAGGCCGGTACCGATGGCGCTGCCCAGCGCGATCATGGACATCTGCCCAGGAGTCAGCGACTTCTTCAACCCCGAACCGACTTCAGTGGCGCGTACCGGCTGCTTGCCCAACAATGCTCCCTTAGACCTATGCGAACAGCACGGCATCGAAAATGCCGTGCTGCTCTCAAGGTTACTCCCGCGCTGATTCGCCGGCTTCGGCCCCGGGATGGCCCGAAACCGGCGGAATTTGCGTCATGTCACGGCATTACGCACCGCGTACTCTTCGCGCTGCCACGCATTGGTGTGCAGAATTTCACGCAGTTTCTCCACGGCATCCCAGATATCGGTGCGCGCCAGGTACAGCGGGGTGATGCCGAAGCGCAGGACTTCCGGCTCGCGGTAGTCTCCGATGACGCTCTGGTCGATGAGTGCGGCGATGATTTCATATCCATGCTCATGGCGGAAGCTGACATGGCTGCCGCGGGCTGCATGCTCGCGCGGAGTCACCAGTTCCAAACCGTAACCGGCGCAACGGGTTTCCACCAGCTCGATGAACAGATCCACCAGCTCCAGCGAGTTCGCGCGCACCTTGCCCATGTCAGCTTCCAGCGCGATATCCAGGCCGGCTTCGATCATTGCCAGCGAGGTGACCGGCTGGGTGCCGCACATGAAGCGGCGGATGTCGTTGGCCGGGGTGTAGCTGTCGGCCATCTCGAAGGGCGACTTGTGCGACCACCAGCCGGACAGCGGCTGCCAGAAGCGTTCGTGGTGGCGGGCATTGACCCAGATGAACGCCGGGGAACCCGGGCCGCCGTTGAGGTACTTGTAGGTGCAGCCCACGGCGTAGTCGGCATCCGCGGAGTTCAAGTCAATCGGCACTGCCCCCGCGGCATGGGCCAGGTCCCAGACCACCAGTGCACCCGAGGCGTGGATGGCCGCGGTGACTTGGTCCATGTCCCACATGGATCCGGTGCGGTAGTTCACGTGCGACAGGGCCACCACAGCCACGGTTTCGTCCAGTGCGGCACGCAGCTGCGCCTCGGAGTCAATGAGCTTCACTTCATAGGCGACGCCGGTTTCCTGCGAGAGCGAGTTGACCAGATCGGCCAGACCCTGCGCGATATAGATGTCGGTTGGGAAGTTATCGCGTTCGGTGAGAATCACCCGGCGCTGCGGGGCATCGGCCTTCTGCGTGCGCAATGCAGAGGCCAGGGCCTTGAACAGGTTCAGCGTGGTGGTGTCGGTGATCGCGGTTTCGCCGGGGTTCGCGCCCAGCAGGCGCCCCAGCTTGTCGCCGAGCTTCAGCGGCATCTCGAACCAGCCGGCGGTGTTCCAGGACCGGATCAGGCCCTGGCCCCATTCTTCGGTGACTACCTGGGCAGCACGTTCGGCCGCGCCCTTGGGCAGCGCCCCCAGGGAGTTGCCATCCAGGTAGATGACACCTTCCGGGAGGTTGAAGCGCTCGGCGAAGGCCACCAGCGGGTCTGCCGCGTCCAACTGGGCAAGGGACTGCCGGGTCAGTTCCGGGGTCATTGGATCTCCTGTTCAGCCACAATCAAGGATGGAAAACTTTCGGTTCTCCATGATGCTTTCATCGTAGAATAGAGTTCGAAACTAGACGACAAGAACTGAACTTTTCAAAAGAATTGAGTTGATCAATCGTGCGGGATTCATTATGGAAGGTTCAAGGCGACGCCCTGCCGAATCCTGTTCGTGTCGACGAAACGGATTTGTCCATCCTTGCCGAGCTGAGCAAGGACGCGCGGATCGCCAACAACCTCCTGGCAGCAAAGGTCGGCCTGGCTCCCTCCACCTGCTTGGGTCGGGTCAAGGCCCTCTCCAAGGCGGGGGTGATCACCGGCTACCATGCAGCGATCAATGAGCGGCTGCTTGGCGTTGCCGTCAACGCCATGATTTCCGTTGTGGTCTCCTCCGCTGCCCGGGACCGCCTGCTGTCCTCGGCGCATCAGCTCAAGGAGCTCGCCGAGGTCAAGGAAGTCTTCGTTCTCGGCGGCTCGCCGGATTTGCTGGTGCGCGTGGCGACCCGGAGCATCGAAGACCTGCGGGCATTCGTGGCCACGCACTTGGGGTCCAACCGTGCGTTCGCCTCCACCCAGACGGTCATCATCTTCGAGCATTTGGCCTAGCGCCGGGAGGCTTTTGTCATCTAACGGCATCTCTCATCTGGATCTCATTTATTTCAGCCACAATGAAAAACATGGGAAAGGAAGCTTTGCGCCGTGTCTTTGCGACGATCGCTGTCGTGACAGTCGTATGCCTGGGCGCGTTCGGAATCAGCCAAGCCTTGGAAGGCCCGGCGGACCAAGACCTCGGTGAAGGGTTCATCTTCGAAGAAGCCACCCCTGCTCCGACCAGCAGCACCCCCAACGGCCCATCCTCCTCGCCTTCCGCCTCGGCGACCGAATCCCCGAAGCCGTCGTCCAGCCCGAGCAGCTCGAAAAAGCCGGAGCCTTCGGAGAAACCCAAGCCGAGCGCTACTCCCAAGCCGAAACCGAAACCTGCTCCGCCACCCCCGCCGAAGAAGACCGTCGTCCCATTGCCTCCATCCGGCAACCAGTACGACGATGATGACGACGATGACGACGACTACGAAGAAGCCGACGACGACGGTGACGATGACTAGCTCACCCGAACGCCGGTGGTCCATCCGGGCCCGGGTGCTGACCGGCATGATGCTGCTCGTGGGCCTGGCCCTGCTGGTGGCGGGCACCGCAAGCTTTGCCGTGCAGCGCCACGAACTGAACGAACGCCTCGACGAGTCATTGACCCGCACCGTCAAGGAATTCAAAGTCCTCACCGAAACCGGTGTCGACCCGCGGACCATGGAGCGCTTCAAGCACGCTGAGGACCTGCTGTACATCGCCATGCAGCGCACCCTGCCGTCGCCGAAGCAGGGCATGCTCGCACTGGTTGGCAACAAGGTGCGCTGGACCGCACCGGATATCGTCAATACCCGGCTGGAAGATGATCCGGAGTTCCTCGAATGGGCCAGAACCGTCCAGGATGCCAACCATATCCGCCTGGGAACTGTAGACACGGACATCACTACCTATCGCGCAGTGGTCGTTCCGGTCAGCCTTCCTGCCGACCATGAGCACGGCGCCTTCGTGCTGGCCTACGACTACTCGGCCGAGGCCATCGCCAACGACCGCAACTTCATGATCTACGCCGCCGTCGGCGGCTCGGTCATGCTCGTCGCCGCGCTGGCCGCCTGGCTGGTGGTGGGACGGATGCTCGACCCGATTCGCCGCCTGCAAACCACCGCACAGCAGATTTCCGAGACCGATGTCTCCCAGCGCATCGAGGTTTCCGGAAATGACGAGTTCGCCGAATTGACCGTCACTGTCAACGAGATGCTGGACCGCTTGGAAGGCGCGCTGAGCTCGCAGCGTCAGCTGCTCGATGATGTCGGGCACGAATTGCGCACGCCGGTGACGATCATCAACGGGCATCTGGAACTGATGGACCCCAGCGATCCAGAAGATGTCGGGCAGAGCCGCGATATCGCCATGGACGAGCTCGGGCGCATGTCCTTGCTGATCAACGACCTGGTGACCCTGGCGAAATCCAACCGCATGGACTTCCTCCAGGTTGAGCCGACGGAAGTCGGCAAGCTGCTGGACGACATCCTCGACAAGGCTCGTGGCCTGGGACCGCGCCAGTGGCGCGTCGACTACCGCACCGAAGCCACCGTGTCGCTCGACCCGGTCCGGACCACCCAGGCCATGCTGCAGCTGTGCGCCAATGCGGTGAAGTTCTCGGCCGAGGGCAGCCGCATCGGCTTGGGCAACGAGATTGTCCGCGATGGCCAGGGCAACACCACCTTGCGCTGGTGGGTTTCCGATGCGGGCGTGGGCATCCAGGCCGAAGATCTTGAACGCATTTTCGAGCGCTTTGGACGTGGCCAGAACTCTGTGCGTTCCTCCGGTTCCGGCCTGGGGCTGAACATCGTGCAGGCCATCGCTGAAACCCACGGCGGGCGAGTGTGGGTGAATTCGGAGCATGGCAAGGGATCCACGTTCTACATTGACATGCCGTTGTCGACTGGAAGCAAGGAAGCATGAGCCAGATACTGATTATTGAAGATGAGCCGCGCATCAGTTCGTTCGTTGCCAAGGGGCTGCGTGCCGCGGGACTGACCTCATCCATCGCGGAAACCGGGCATGACGGTTTCAGCCAGGCCATTGAAGGCGACCATGAGCTGATCATCCTCGATCTAGGCCTGCCCGATGAGGACGGATTCTCGGTGCTGCGCCGCCTGCGCGCCGCGCAGATCGATACGCCGGTAATCATCCTGACCGCGCGCGGCAGCGTGGAAGACACGGTCGCCGGCCTGCAGAACGGCGCCGATGACTACATGGCCAAGCCGTTCCACTTCGACGAGCTGCTGGCCCGCGTACGCCTGCGCCTTCGCTCGGAGGACAATGCCCCCGAGGTGTCTTCGCTGACCCACGAGAACCTGCATATGGATTTGCTGCGCCGCCGCGTGACGGTCGATGAACGCGAGGTCGACCTGTCGGCACGCGAGTTCGCGCTGGCCGAAGCGTTCTTGCGCAACCCCGGACAGGTGCTCAGCCGGGAGCAGCTGCTGTCCCGGGTCTGGGGGTACGACTTCGATCCCGGATCCAACGTGGTGGACGTGTATGTCCGCTACCTGCGCAACAAGCTCGGCACTGAACGCTTTGAGACGGTTCGCGGATTCGGCTACCGTCTCGCCTCGGAGCGGTAGCCGAATCCGCTGCCGGTGCTAGCGCAGCGCCGGGTCCGGGACGAAGCTCTGCTGCAGCAGCCGGCTCCAGCGGTTGGCCGGCAGCTGCGGGTTCAGCAGCGCAATGCCGATGCAGTACTTGGACATCGACACCTCGCGGATGCCCAGCTCTGCCAGGGCCTGGTCCGAAACGCCGCGGCCGTCGGCTGACTTGGTCTCCACGACAATCAGGTCCGGCCCGTCGACTTTCGCCTCGCCATGGGCGTATTCCAGCTCGACATCGCAGGTCAGCCGTTCACCATCGATCGGGTTCACGAACGTCGCGCGGCGGTAGGCGCTGTCCAGGACCGGCTGCAATTGGGGTGCCTCCTGCCCGTACTCGCTGCGCAGCACCGATTCGAGGAATTCCCGGTTTTCCTTGGTCAGTTCGCCAGCAGTGTCCAGGTCCTGCTCTACACGGTGCTTCACCGTGGCGCCACGCAGCCCCTTGGTCTTGATCTCGAACATCGACAGCCCGGTGTCCGCATAGGTGCGCGAGCGCACCTTGTAGCGCCGGCGCCGGCCCTGGCGGTGGGCGCGGTACTGGTCGTAGTCCTCGGTGTCGAAATACACCGATTCGTAGCGGAAGGTGCGCCGGCCGTCGATCTGCATGATCTTGAACTGGTCGCCCAAGCGCTCGGATAGCGCGGTGAATTCCTCCGGGGTCAGCAGGAACTTCTTGTCGACGCGGGTCTGCAGCGCGGCTTCGGAGATCACATCTTCGAGGCTGATTGGCTCCCGGCCGATGACGGCTGCCTCCAGAGCCGCCCTGGCTTGGGAGGAGGCGAGGTCCATACGCTTGTCGGCAAGGGCAGTCATCAAGACCACGACCCCTGCTTCGCTCCGTTCTGCGTGGCCGGGGCGGACTGGCTGTTGGCCAGTTCATAGGTGCCGGAGAAGCTCTCGGAGGCGCTGGCCTTGGACGCAGGCTTGCTGCCGGCGGCGTTGGTGCGGAAGCGGACATCGACGATGGTCAGGTCGCGCACCATGTCCAGCTCGACAACCACGGTTCGCAGCACCTTGGCATCCAGCAGTTCTTCAAGCGCGGCCTGCAGGTCGACCTTCTTCGGGTAGGCGCGTTCCAGGGTCACGGTCTGGCGTTCGGTGCGCGGGGCGAAGCTCGGGTGGTCGGCAAGGAACATCACCAGAACCAGGGCCGCGGTCGCTGCCGGAGCCAGCCATGCAGGTTCCGGGTGCAGGCCGTTGACCAAGCCGATGGCCAGCGAGATGAAGTAGTAGGCCACTTCTTCCTGGGTCAAGGTGTCGGACCGAAGGCGGATGATCGAGAGGATGCCGAAGAGGCCGAGACCCAGCCCCATGCCCGCACCGCTGCCCGAGAGCAGCAAGGTGACGGCGAAGATGCCCATGCTCAAGGCGATGTAGGCCAGCACGAGGTCGCGGCGGAAGTGGCGGCGGAAGTATACGAAGTACACGAGAACCGTAATGCCGATGATGTTGGAGCCCAGTCCCATCCAGAATGACAACATTGCTCTCCCTTTCGAAGACGTGAGGTGATGATCTCTTCGAAATGAACTTTAGGTGAACTAGATGAGTCCGGAAGTAGAACAACATGAGAACGCCCTCATGTTTCTTAATGAGTCATGACCTGCCGATTTGCTGTTTGTTGAAGGTGACGACGAGACCTTCGCAGGGTTGGAAGCGTGCGTTAAATACCGCTCGGCGGCTCTTCTCCTTGCGAGAAGAGCCGCCGAGCGGTGTTGCGAAATTGGCTACTTGCCGGCTTCGATTTCAGCCTTGGCGGTAGCATCCGAGTCGTTCAGGAACTTGCCGATGCGCTCGACTTCCTCGGTCTCCCCGATGGCAGCAGCCGCCCGGCCCAGCGCATACAGCGAGCGCAGGAAGCCGCGGTTCGGCTCGTGGCGCCAAGGCACCGGGCCCTGTCCGCGCCAGCCGGCCTTGCGCAGCGAGTCCAGGCCGCGGTGGTAGCCCACGCGTGCGAACGCATAGGACTCCACGATGCGGCCTTCGTTATGCGCTTCGTTGGCAAGCAGTGCCCAAGCCAGTGACGAGGCAGGGAATTTTGCCGCCAAGTCCGCGGCTTCGTCCCCGGCTTCGTGGCGTGCCAGCACTTCGGTTTCTTCCGGAAGCAGGGTTTCCGGGATGCCCAGCAGGTTTTCGCCGACCATGGTTACTTCAGCGACTTTCCGGCCGAGCCGAGCTGCTGGGCAGCTTCAACGATGCGGGCAGCCATGGACTCTTCGGCCTTGGCGCCCCACACGCGTGGGTCGTAGGTCTTCTTGTTGCCAACTTCGCCGTCAACCTTCAGCACACCGTCATAGTTGGCAAGCATGTGGCCAGCTACCGGGCGGGTGAAGGCGTACTGGGTGTCGGTGTCGATGTTCATCTTGATTACGCCGTAGGAGACCGCATCGGCGATTTCCTGTTCCGAGGAGCCCGAGCCGCCGTGGAACACCAGGTCGAATGGGTTGTCCTTGCCGATCTTGGCGCCGACTTGCGCCTGGATGTCCTTCAGGATCTCTGGGCGCAGCTTTACGTTGCCTGGCTTGTACACGCCGTGGACGTTGCCGAAGGTCAGCGCGGTGATGTAGCGGCCCTTCTCGCCGGAGCCCAGGGCCTCAATGGTGGCCAGAGCGTCTTCGACGGTGGTGTAGAGCTTGTCATTAATGGCGTTCTCCACGCCGTCTTCCTCGCCGCCCACGGTGCCGATCTCGACCTCGAGGATCTGCTTGGCGGCATGGGTGCGCGGCAGCAGTTCGGCGGCAATGCGCAGGTTCTCTTCGAGGGTTTCAGCCGAACCGTCCCACATGTGGGAGTTGAAGAATGGATCGCGGCCTGCGGCAACTTCGGCTTCCGAAGCGGCCAGCAGCGGCAGCACGAAACCGTCCAGCTTGTCGGCTGGGCAGTGGTCGGTGTGCAGCGCGATGTTCACGCCGTAGTTCTTGGCAACCTGGCGGGCGAAGGCCGCGAAGCCCAGCGAGCCGGCAACCATGTCCTTGATGGACGCACCCGACCAGTATGCGGCGCCGCCGGTGGAGACCTGGATGATGCCGTCGGATTCAGCCTCTGCGAAACCGCGGATTGCGGCGTTCAAAGTCTGCGAGCTGGTCACGTTCACTGCTGGGAAGGCGTAGCCGCCTGCCTTGGCAGCATCGATCATTGCATTGTACTTATCGGGGGTTGCGATAGGCATGCTTCACTCCTGGTGATTAGCGAGGTTACGCGTCTCCATTGACGGCGGTTCGCCATCCATCCTATCGGCTATGGCACTGTCTGAGTCCTAAATCTCAGATCGTGACACGGGGATTTCCGAGGTTTACGGCAAAGCGAACGGCCAACCCAGACGAGAACTAGTCTCATGACAGTTGGCCGTTGGCTTATTGCGTTCTTTATTCGTTTGTTGCGCTCTGGGAACTGCTTCCCGATGGAGCCACCTGCGTGGTGCCCGTTGTGCTTGGAGCTGGCGCCGAGCTCGTGGACGCATTCGGAGTTTCGCTTCCGGTTGACGTCGGCTTCGAGGAATCCGTTTCAGCCTCAGGAGCTGGCGTCGTTGGAGACTTCTCGACCGAACCTTTTTCTTCCTTGGGTCCCTCAGTGGGCGCGGGGGCTGTTGTCTCAGGAGCAGTCGTTTCAGGCTCCGTAGGCGAGCTCTCGTCAGGGCTCGTCGAACTCTCTGGGCTCTGCGACTCGCTTGGGCTCGTCGACGCGTCCGGACTCTTGGAGCTATCCGGGCTTTTCGAGCCGTCAGGGCTCTGCGAGCCATCGGGCGACTGGGAACCGCTTGGGGATTCGCTCTCGCTTGGCGACGGGCGCTTCGTTTCCGATGGGGTCGGTTTCGGCCGAGGAATGACTGGAGTATCGTCCTCGGGAACGATCACATCTGGATCCGGGCCGCTTGGAGCGCGATCTGGCGTCTGGGAGCCGTTGCCCTTCGGAGCGGTGCCGGCGTTGACCGTCAGGCGCTGCGAATTAATCATTGCCTGACGCTGTCCAGGAATGGTTGGCAGGTAGTTGCGCGGATCGTGCCAACGGCCATCGATGATGACCTCGAAGTGCACATGGCAACCGGTCGAGTTGCCGGTAGTGCCGGCCAAGGCAATCAGCTCGCCCTGTTCGACCCGCTGCCCCACCTTGGCAATCAACTTTGAATTGTGGCTGTAGCCAGTCTGGACATTGCTGCCGTGATCAATAGTCACACGCATGCCTGAGTGGCCTGCCCATGAGGATACGGTGACCGTTCCAGCCTCGGAAGCGTAAACGGGCGAGCCGCAGGCAATCGGGTAGTCCTGGCCGATGTGGATCTGGTTGCCCGGACCGGTTGGGTTGGCACGCCAGCCGTAGGGGCTGGAAATCTTGCGCGTCTTGACCGGGTGCATCAGCTGCAGGTCGCCAGGCAGCTTGCCCAGTTCACCTACCATGCCGGCGAGCAATGCGGAGGATTCGTTGTCATCGCCGGATGCTTCGGATTCAGCATCAGCGCCATCGATCATGCCCACTGGACGTCCGTCAATTGCCAGTTCCTTGCCGGAACCGCCGAAGGCATTCAGTGGAGCGTCGGCGCTGACATAGACAGGCCCGTTGAACATCGACGGATCAGCGACAGCGTCGATGCCTACGGGGATATTTCCCTGCCTGGTATCTCCGACCTGCGCCATGATTGGGATCGCCAAGGCTCCTGTCAGCCCGAGCGCAGCGACGATAGAAGTCGACCATATAACCAATGGTTTCCTGCGTCGCGGCAAACCCGGCAACAACAAGTCGTGGTTCACTTGATGACGTCGTTTCACGACCGCCCTCTCCCAGATCACATTTTCATAACCAAAATCCAGCGTAGGCCGAAAATGGTAACTAATCCAGATGCTCGACTAAACTCGCCAGTATTAAATTTCCAGTTAACCTACTTTTTGCCCAAACACGTGCCTGCGCACCCATGCGTGCATGGCAATCCCGGCGGCGGAAGCCGCATTGATTGAACGAGTCGACCCGAACTGCTCGATGGACAAGGTGTCCTTGGCCGCGGCATGGACTTCCGGGCTGAGTCCGGGACCTTCTTGCCCGAAGACCAGCACGCAGTTCTTCGGAAGATCGTAGGTTTCCAATGGAACGGAATCCGGGAAGATATCGATGCCCAGAATGGTCAGCCCTTCGCCTTCGGCCCAGGCAACGAACTCCTCCACCGTTGCATGGTGGCGTACATGCTGGTAACGATCCGTGACCATGGCGCCTCGCCGATTCCAGCGGCGGCGGCCGATGATATGTACTTCCTTGGCCAAGAAGGCATTGGCGCTGCGCACCACAGTGCCGATGTTCATATCGTGCTGCCAGTTTTCAATCGCGATATGGAAATCGTGGCGGCGTTCGTCAAGATCAGCAATGATGGCGTCCATCGTCCAGTAGCGGTATTTGTCCGCGACGTTGCGCCGGTCGCCCTCGGCAAGCAGCTGCGGATCGTATCTTCCGTCGGTAGGCAGCTCCCCTTCCCAGGGGCCCACACCGATGACATGCTGCGCACCGGGATCATTCACTGGTTCATGCGTTTCTTCGTTCACAGCATTAAGCCTAGTTCGTTATGTTCGTGCCCTTGTTCACGGTGCATTTGCTCGAGCCTGTGTAATCTCTTAATAGAAGGGGATACTTTCAGTGCCGATAGCTCCCACCACATACTTTCCCAGGGAGGATCCACGCCTCGTGACTACTTCAATCCGCGGTACCCGAACTGTCCACGACATCAAATGCTGGCTCACCGACATGGACGGCGTATTGGTGCACGAGAACCAGGCCATCAAGGGCGCCGCCGAGCTTTTGGGCTATTGGCGCGAGAACAACCTGCGCTTCCTGGTGCTGACCAACAACTCCATCTTCACCCCGCGCGATTTGCGCGCCCGCTTGCTGGCCTCGGGCCTGGACGTCCCGGAGGAGAACATCTGGACCTCCGCGATGGCCACCGCCGAGTTCCTGGCTCGCCAGCGTCCAGGTGGCCGCACCTTCGTCATCGGCGAAGCCGGCCTGACCACCGCACTGCACGATGCAGGTTTCATCATGACCGATCAGAATCCTGACTACGTGGTTCTGGGCGAGACCCGCACCTACTCTTTTGAAGCCATCACCAAGGCCATCCGGCTGATCGAAGGCGGGGCGAAGTTCATCGCCACGAATCCGGACGCCACCGGCCCCTCCACCGAGGGCATCATGCCGGCCACCGGCGCCATCGCGGCCCTGATCTCGCGCGCAACCAACCGCGACCCATACGTGGTGGGCAAGCCGAACCCGATGATGTTCCGCTCCGCCTTGAACCGGATCGATGCGCACTCGGAAACCACCGCGATGATCGGCGACCGCATGGACACCGATATCGTTGCGGGCATGGAAGCCGGACTCCTGACGGCATTGGTGTACACCGGCATCACCGCCCGGGAAGACATGGATACCTTCCCGTTCCGCCCGGACCTTCAGTTCCCTTCCGTGGCTAACCTGCATGCGGAACTCGCCAAGGGCGCCGCGGCAGCGGAAACGCCAGCCGCCAAGAAGTAGCCTTCAGCTGACCCATGTAAGGCCGGGCTTTTGCCCGGCCTTACTGCGTTGGCGCACGGTTCCGGACGTATGCTGAGACCGTGAGCGAGCAAGTACCGAACGAGGTTCCGGGTGCGCGGAAGCGCGGGCGCCCCAAGGGCAGCACCACCGGGACAACCAAGGCGGCCATCCTCAGGGCCGCCTCCAAGGAATTTTCCCATGCCGGATACGAGGCAGCCAGCCTCCGTTCGGTAGCGCGCCGAGCCGGGGTGGATCCTGCGCTGGTGCACCACTACTTCAAGGACAAGGACGACCTGTTCGTCCAGACCATGCACATCCCCGTCAATCCAGGGGAAATCATTGCCCAGGCCGCCACGGCGCCGTTGGAGCAGATGGGCGAGGCGCTGGTTCGCGCGTTGCTCACCACCTGGCGCAAGCCCGCCTTCCGCACGGCGGCAACGGCCATGATCCGGGGACTAATTTCCAGCAGCAGCGCGACGAAGATCCTCCGCCCCTTCCTGCAGAAGGAGATCTTCTCGCGCTTGGGTTCGCGTTTACCCGAAGATAGCGCCGAACCCCGGGTGGCCCTGGTGGCCAGCCAGATTATCGGGCTCATTGTCGCGCGCTACATCATTGACTTGGAGCCTTTGGCCTCCATGGATGACGAGCAGGTGATCGAGCTGGTAGCTCCCACTATCCAGCGCTACCTCACCGGTGAATTGCCTGCGCTGGACCATTGACATACCGCTGGCGGGGGTCTCTAATTCATTATGTGATGAATAAAAAGGCTTGTGTCGATGTGCAGCGCCTCGTGGTCAGACGCGGAAGGTCCCTGGTCCTGGACCAGGTGGGCTTCCAACTAGCGCCGGGACGGATCATCGGCTTGCTCGGACCCAGCGGCAGCGGCAAGAGCACCCTGCTGCGCAGCATCGTGGGCAACCAGATCATCAGCGGCGGAACTGTGACCGTTCTCGGACAGCCCGCCGGGCACAAATCCCTGCGCCATCGGGTCGGCTACATGACCCAGGCCGCCAGCGTCTATGACGATTTGAGCGTCAAGCAGAACATCGCCTATTTCGCCAAGATCCTCGGGCAGCGGGCAGCCGAAGTGGAGCGGGTCATGGAAACCACGGACCTCACGGATCAGTCCGACCGGCTGGCCATGGATCTATCCGGCGGGCAGCGCAATCGCGTGTCCTTGGCCATCGCATTGCTCGGCTCGCCGGACATTGTCATCCTGGATGAACCCACGGTGGGCTTGGACCCTGTCCTGCGGGCGGATTTGTGGGCGATGTTCTCGCGACTGGCGGCCACCGGCCTTTGCCTTGTCGTCTCCAGCCATGTCATGGACGAAGCCATGCGGTGCGATGAAGTACTGCTGCTGCGCGAGGGGAAACTGCTCGGCCAGATGACCCCGGAAGCGTTGATGGAATCAACCGGTGCGCAGAATCCCGAAGATGCTTTCGTTGCGCTGATCGCGGCAGGCGGCACCGCGCAGCCGCCAAGCCGCAAGGCATCTGTTCCGAAGCATCGGGCCGCGGCGGAAGGGAAGCAGCCATGAAACGCACACTCGCCACCACCGGGCGGGTCTTGGCCCAGATGCGCCACGACCCGCGGACCATCGCGTTGATGCTCATCGTGCCCAGCCTGCTGATCGGCCTGATCGCCTGGATCTTCACCGACACCCCGGCCTTCAGCCGCATCGGTCCGGCCATGATCGCGTTGTTCCCCTTCGTGGTGATGTTCCTGGTCACCAGCATCGCCACCCTGCGCGAGCGGCGCAGCGGCACCCTCGAGCGCCTGCTGAGCATGCCGCTGGCCAAGGGCGAGTTCATCTTCGGCTATGCGCTGGCCTTTACCCTGGTCGCGATTTTCCAAACCATGATCGCTGTCAACTTCGCCATCTGGGTTTGCGGCCTGGAAATCGAGGGCAGCTTCTGGCTGCTGTTTGCCGTGGCAGCCCTCGACGCGCTGCTGGGAATCAGTCTCGGGTTGATGGCCAGCGCCTTCGCGCGCACCGAATTCCAAGTAGTCCAGTTCATGCCTGCACTGGTCATCCCGCAGTTCCTGCTGGCCGGCATCATCCTGCCCCGCGAGCAGCTGCCCGGAGTGCTGGAAGCCATTGGAGACTGGCTTCCACTGTCCCACGCCATCGACGCCCTCTCAGATGTCGCGGCGGGAACAGTGGATTCCGCGACGGCAGGCAGCATGCTGGTCATCGCCTCCTGGATCACCGCAGCGCTGCTGGTCGGCTCGCTGACACTGCGCCGCAGGACCGCATAGGACTTATTGGCACCGGCGAGCGCAAATCCGAGCGCAATAGAGTCCCACTAGTTCCGACCGCATCTCTGATGAGCTGCCTATTTTGAGTTTTCCAGTGCCGAGGCGATCGCCTGCCACGTGAATTCGCCAGCTCACGACAACTTCGCATTGTCCGGCGCTCAGTCGTCGCAACAGGGCCAAGAGCCCGTCGTGGATATGGGGATTCATGGCGGATTTCGCGCGATGTTCCAGGCGAAGACCATAGCTGGCCAAACACTAAGGGTGTTAAATCACCACGGGCCGGGCTGCCATTGTTGGGGCAAGCCCGGCCCGCCGCCGGAAATCAGGGGAAACTCGCTGGCTACAGGCCCAGCTCGTCCTTGCCGTAGGCGAACAGGTAGGGGACGCCGGCTTCTTCTTCGATGCGTTCCTTGGCTCCGGTGTCGCGGTCAACGATCACCGCCACGGCAATGACGTTGCCGCCTGCCTTGCGCACACCTTCTACAGCGGTCAGCGCGGAGCCGCCAGTGGTGGAAGTATCTTCAAGCACGATGACATCGCGGCCTTCAACGCTTGGCCCCTCAACCTGGCGGCCCATGCCGTAGGACTTCTGCGCCTTGCGGACCACGAATGCATCGATGGCGCGCTGCTTGGCACGTGCGGTGTGCATGATGGCGGTGCCTACCGGGTCAGCGCCCATGGTCAGGCCGCCGACATTGGTGAATTCCAGCTTGGCCTCGTCCAGCAGGTCAAGCATGACTTCGCCAACGAGTCCGGATGCTTCCTGATGCAGGGTGACACGGCGCAGATCGATGTAGTAATCGGCTTCCTTGCCCGAGGACAAGGTGACCTTGCCGCGCACAATGGCTAGTTCTTGGATCAGTTCTTTTAGTCGCTCACGCGCGCTGGTTTCGCTCATACCCTCGATTCTAGTCGGCATCATGGCTAGGCTGATTTCATGAACGCAAAACGCCCCTTGGGTTACTGGTTGAAATTGGTGGATTCGCTGATTGACGAGCAGTTTGCAGCGACTCTGGAAGAACACGGTGTGACGCGCAGGCAATGGCAGGTGCTCAACCTGCTGGAGCAGCAGCCTGCCACCGAGGCGCAGCTGGACGCCGGGCTTTCCCCATTCTTCGCTTCCCCGGATGAACCGCAATCATTGCGGGAACACCTTGCCGAGCTGATCGAATCAGGTTGGGTTACGGCAGTGAACGGCGAATATTCCATCACCGAGCGTGGGCACACTTCGCTGCTCAAGCTCAGCGAGCTGGTGGAGAAGATCCGCACCCAGTTCGGCCAGGACCTGGATGGTTCCGAATATGACGCTGTGGTTGAAACCCTGGAGAAGATCGCCCGGAACCTAGGCTGGGATCCCGACCGGGAATCAGCATAGCCCCGCCGGGATTTGTTGAGAACAGATTAACTTTCGTTCCCAGCCGGTGCAGCGGTACCGCACGGCGATGGCTCATGCCTAGGATTAGAAGCATGCGTGAACTGCAAGCAAAGATCATTGAAGAGCTGGGCGTGCGCCCGGAAATCGACCCGGCCGGCGAGATCCGCCGGCGCATCGACTTCCTCAAGGACTATCTGTCCGCCACCGGTGCGAAGGGATTCGTGCTGGGTATTTCCGGCGGCATCGATTCGACTCTGGCTGGTCGTCTGGCCCAGCTGGCAGTTGAAGAGGTGCGAGATGTTGGCGGCGAGGCCCGCTTCGTGTCGGTGCGCCTGCCGCATGGCGTGCAGAAGGATGCTGCCGATGCTCAAGCCGCCATGGATTTCGTGGCTGCCGACGAGCAGTTCGAGGTGAACATCCAGAAGCCGGTCGCTGCCTTCGACGAGGCCCTGGCTGATGCAGGGCACCCGGCGCTGAGCGATTTCAACCGCGGCAACCTCAAGGCCCGCTCCCGAATGCTGATGCAGTATGCCATGGCCGGGGACCGCGGGATGCTGGTCCTGGGCACTGACCACGCGGCCGAGTCGGTCACCGGCTTCTTCACCAAGTTCGGCGACGGTGCAGCGGATCTGTTGCCCTTGGCCGGGCTGAACAAGCGCCAGAACCAGGCGCTGCTGCGCGAGCTGCAGGCCCCTGAGCTGCTGTGGGCCAAGGAGCCGACCGCGGATCTGCTGGATGGCCAGCCCCTGCGCGCAGATGAAGACGAGCTCGGCCTGACCTATCCGCAGATTGACGATTACCTCGAGGGCCGAGAGATCGATCCGTCCGCTGCCGAAGCCATCGAGCGGCGCTTCCTGGGATCACGGCATAAGCGCACCGTGCCTGCCACCTACTGGGACAAGTGGTGGCGCGCCTAGCAGTTATCCCAATCCGGTAATTTCCTTCAGCGCCTGGACATGTTGCGCAAAGGCCTCTTGCCCGGACGAAGTCAGCTTCGCCCAGGTGCGGGGCCTTTTGCCCACGTACCCCTTCTTGATCTGCACGTACCCTCCGGCCTCCAGTGCGCTCAAATGCCGCGACAGCACCGAATCCGAAATGCCGATGGCTTCCTTCAAGGATTTGAAGTCAGCTTCGTCTACTGCTTGCAGGGAACCCATTAGCGAAAGCCGCACCGGGTTGGAGAAATCATCATTGAGCCGTTCACGGGCATGGGAACTCACTTGCGCACCATCGCAATTCCGGTCAGCGACAACGGTGCGGCAACGATGATCCAGATCAACGCGATGACGCCCCAGCCCATGGATCCGGCTCCGAGCAACGCAACAGCCACCGCATAAAGCACCATGCTGATAGTGAATCCCCGGAGGTACATTTTTGAATGCCCGCGCGGCAGCGAGCGGTAGAGCTTCCCGTAGGCCAAGGAAATAGCCATGACGGCGATGGCAAACAAAACCATGATGACGATGAAGCCGGTGAAATTCTCGTCGGGGCGATAGAGCTGCAGCAGCGCCGCCAGCCCGCCCATGAGGACCCCCAGAATGATGCAATAGGTGCCCAGCAATTTGGCACCGTATCCGGCAGCCCGCTGCATTCCCTGTTGCGCCATCCCCAGGGCGGCGAGTTGCTCTTCGGGAGTCATTTCCTTGTCGGGGCTCATTTGATGGCCGCCTTGCGGGCCTTCTGCTGACGCTGGGCATGGATGGAAGTCATGGTCATGCAAAGGGCCACGAAGAAGCCCATGCCGATGAAGAGCAGCGAGTTGTTGCCCGTGGCATAGGCGGTCATGGCCATTGCCGCGAAGGCCAGGCCTGCCGAAACGATGATGACGGTGTACCAAGTGCTGAATGGAATCTTCATTGCCCTGCTCCTTTGACTTCGATCTTCCTTGTTCCTTAACCATAACAAGTGCTTTCCATTTTGGAAAGTACTTGTTATGGTTTGGCAAGAAAAATCTTGAAGGACGCTGGAGCCGGCTACACGAAGGCGCTCACTCCGGTCAGCGCGCGCCCGACGATCAGCGAGTTGATCTCATAGGTGCCTTCATAGGTATGGAGAATTTCGACATCGCAGAAGACCTTGGCCATTTCGAAATCGCTCACCACGCCATTGCCGCCAAGCATCGCCCGGCCCAACGCGGCCGACTCCCTTGCCAGGCGGGTGGCAGTCGACTTCGCCATGGCAGCATCCTCCATGCGCAGTTTTCCACGCTCTTGCTTGCGGGCAATCTCGCACATCATGGAGAGGCAGGCGCCCAGATTGCCTGCGATTTCGGCCAGCGGCTGCTGGATCAGCTGGAAGGCGGCCAACGGCTTGCCGAACTGCTGGCGCTGCGTGGCGTAGGCCTTGCAGATGTCGAGCGTGGCCATCATCGCGCCGGCAGCCTGCCATCCCACCCAAGCGCGCGATTGCATCAGCAGCTGGTTTGCGGCGGCGAAGCTGGTGGCCCCGGGCAACTTGTTCGCTACTGGAATCCGCACATTCTCCAGCCGGATATCCGCATTCTGCATGCCGCGCAGCCCGATCTTGTTCTCGATCTTGGTGGCGCTGTATCCAGGGCGGTCCGATTCAACGAGGTACGCTCCGATCTGCGCAGTCTCCTCGTCCTTGGCCCAGACCAGCGCGAAATCGCTCAGCGTACCCATGCCGATCCAGCGCTTGGCGCCGTTGATGACGTATTCGTCCCCGCCGCGGTGCGCGGTGGCGCCTATGCCTCCGGCGATATCCGATCCATGCTCCGGTTCGGTCAGCGCAAATGCGCCGAAGGCTTCAAACCCGGCGAGCTTGTCCTGCCACCGCGCCCGCTGCTGCTCCGACCCCAGTTCGTGGATCATCCCAAGCACCAGTTCGTTATGGATGCCGACCACTGATGAGGTTGAAATATCGGCCCGGGCGAGTTCTGCATGGATCAGCCCGCGCAGCAGATGAGAGCTGTCCTCCAGCTGCAAACCACCCAGCCCCAATTCGGCCAGCTTGCCGATCAGCTCGGCGGGAAATTCTTCGCGGTTCCAGTAGCCAATCGACTGGCGGCGCACCTCGCGCTGCGCCACCTGGCTGATTTCACGCAGCCGCTGCCGTTCGGCTTCCTCCAGTTGTCCGGTCATATTCAAGAGGTCCATCTGGGGATTCCTTCCAAACCATAGGAAGTCCAAGTATATTGTTGGACTAAGTCTTCTTTTGGGGGGTATGCAAATGACTTCTCCGCTGCCACGCGATCCAATCGCGCAAGCCAGGGAACAGTGGATTTCCCATGGGTGGTCAGCCGAGGCCGATTCCATGGCCGCGATTACCGCGGTGATGCGCACCGCATCGATCTACTTGCAGCGGGCCGACGCCATCCTCAAGCCTCACGGACTGACGTTTGCGCGATTCGAAGTGCTCGCCCTGCTCGGCTTCTCGAAGCGCGGTTCCCTGCCCATGAGCCAGGCCAGCCAGCTGCTGCAGGTTCACGCAACCAGCCTGACCAATTCGGTAGACCGGCTGGAAGCCACCGGCTTGGTGCGGCGCATCCCGCACCCAACCGATGGCCGCACCCGGCTATTGGAGCTCACGACCGCAGGCCAGCAGGTGCTGCCCGCGGCCCGTGACGACCTGAACGAAAAGCTCTTCGCCCGAAGCAATCTTTCGGGCACCGACGCAACCGAAATCTTCGAAATCCTGGCCCGCTTCCGCAAGGCCTCCGGGGACTTCCTATAGCGAGCCGTCGCGGATCGCGTTGATGATCCCGGAGAAGTCGGTGCCCGCATTGCCTTCATCGCTGAATTTGCGGTACAGCGCCGCGGCAAGGGAGCCGAGCTGGGCATCGGTCGTCGTATGCTCCAGCGCACTGGCTGCCAGGCCCAGGTCCTTGGCCATCAATGCGGCGGCGAATCCCGGCTGGTAGTCGCGATTGGCAGGAGAGGCTGGCACCGGCCCAGGTACAGGGCAATTGGTCGTCACCGACCAGCACTGTCCCGAGGCCGAGGAAATGACATCGAACAGCGCCTGGTGCTCCAGGCCCAGCCGTTCTCCGAGCACGAACGCCTCGGCAGCGCCAATCATCGAGATGCCCAGCAGCATGTTGTTGCAGACCTTGGCGGCCTGTCCGGCGCCGTATCCGCCGCAATGCACGATGCGCTTGCCCATATGCTCAAGCACACCGGTGATCTCCTCGAGATCCTCGGACTGCGCACCGAGCATGAAGGTCAGGGTCCCCGCTTCCGCCCCGACGACGCCTCCGGAAACCGGGGCATCGGCGCTGCGATGCCCCGCGTCAACCGCAAGCTGCGCCGCTTCACGGGCCTGTGCTACATCGATGGTGGAGCACTCCAGGAAGAGCGTATTGGGCTTGGCGCTCTCCAGCAGGTATTCACGGTAGGCATCGAGCACGTGCTTGCCCGAGGGGAACATGGTGATGACGATATCGACATCGGTGGCCGCCTCTGCGCCTGTTGCCACGGTGGCTATGCCTGCTTCTGCGGCCGCCTGCACCGCGGCAGGAACCACATCGAAGCCCTTGATCCGGTAGCCGGCTTTGTGCAGGTTAATGGCCATGGGCAGTCCCATATGGCCCATGCCGAGGAATCCGATAACTGGTTTGACGCTCATGAGTGGCTCTTTTCCTCTAGATCTTCAGCGAGCAGTGCGAAAGTCAGTTCTGCTCCTGGCAAGGGTGCCAAGTGCCTTTGCGTGCGTTGGGCCGGAGTTTGGCCGGGGACAGTTTCGGTCCATTGCGGATTGCGGTCCTTGTCGACCACTGCGGCGCGAATGCCCTCGGCGAAATCTGGGTCGTCGAGCCGATGCACGGCGGCCCGGTATTCCCGCTGCAGATCCGTTCTCAAATCGGCTCCAGCCAGGCGAAGGAGTTCTTCGGCTAGGCGTACCGAGCTTGGGCAGGCAGCGGCCAATGCCTTCAGCGCTTCCTGGGCTTGCGGAGAGTCGTTGCGCTCCAGGGCATGCACTACTGCTGGGATGCTTTCCTCGCCAAAGGACTGCACCCATTCTTCGTGCAGGAATCCGGGCTTCGGGCTCTGCGCATAGTCGGCCAGCACTGCCGCAGCGGGCTGGGTTTCCAGCTCGGCGAGCAAGTCAGGGATCTTCTCCTGCGGCACATAGGAGTCGGCCAGGCCCAAGGCGATGGTGTCGGCGGCGCCGAATTTCATTCCGGTCAGGGCCGCCATGCGTCCGGCGGCATGCGGCGCACGCGCCAGCAAATGCGTTCCACCCACGTCTGGGAAGAATCCGATGCCGACTTCCGGCATGCCGCACCGGCTGGCTTCAGTAACAATGCGATGACTGCCGTGCGCCGAAATGCCGATGCCGCCGCCAAGGACAATTCCGTCCATGAGCGCAATGTACGGCTTGGGGTACTCGTCGATCAGGACATTGAGCTGGTATTCAATACGCCAGAAGTCGGCCGAAGCGCCACTGCGGTCCAGGATGTCCCGGTAGATCGCCACGATATCCCCACCGGCGCACAGGCCGCGCTCCCCAGCGCCCATGACCGCTACTTGGGCGATCTCAGGGTCATTGCGCCATTGAAGCAGGGCGTCGAGGAATTCCCGGCACATGTCCGTGGTGAGCGCGTTGAGGGCCTTGGGCCGGTTCAGCGTTATGAGTCCCAGGTGCCCCCGGCGTTCGGTCAGAATCTCAGGCAACAGACTCTCCTTTGAGTGATTGAGGTCACCTACTGGTGTCGAATATACTCGGACTTCCAACTAAATTGAAGTGGCACAGGACAGCAAACTTGATAGGTTGAACTAGTGAAGATTGCAACCTGGAATGTGAACTCGCTGCGAGCCCGCGCCGACCGTGTTGAGGATTGGCTGCGACGCACCGATGTAGATGTCCTGGCTATCCAGGAAACTAAGTGCAAAGACGACAACTTCCCCTGGGAACTGTTCGAGAACAACGACTACGAGGTGGCGCACTTCGGAGTCAACCAGTGGAATGGCGTCGCCATCGCTTCCCGCGTTGGCCTCGAAGATGTTGAACGCACCTTCCCTGGGCAGCCGGAATTCGGCAAGGCCGGAAAGAACCCGATCCAAGAGCCTCGCGCCATCGCGGCAACCTGCGGCGGGGTGCGCATCTGGAGCCTGTACGTCCCGAACGGGCGCGCGCTGGATGACGAGCACATGGGCTACAAGTTGAACTGGCTGGACGTGCTCAAGCAGGAATCCGCCGGCTGGCTGGAGCAGAATCCCCAGGCGCAGATTGCCTTGATGGGCGATTGGAACATCGCGCCAAAGGACGAAGACGTCTGGGACATCGACTTCTTCATCGAGAACAAGATGACCCACGTGTCAGCACCAGAGCGTGCCGCCTTCGCTGCCTTCGAGGAACTGGGCTTCACCGATGTGGTGCGCCCGCATACCGAAGGCCAATACACCTATTGGGACTACACGCAGTTGCGTTTCCCGAAGGGCGAAGGCATGCGCATTGATTTCTCGCTCACCTCGCCGGCGCTCACCGCACGGGTAATCGGTGCGAGCATTGACCGCGAGGAACGCAAGGGCAAGGGCGCCAGCGACCACGCCCCGGTCATCGTGGAGCTGGCCGGCTAGTCATGACGGCAAAGATGACTGGGCCCGCCGCAGAGCTGACGGCCGCCACAGCGCACCTTCGCGTCTATGAGCCGCTGGATGCCTTTGAGGATTGGGCCCAGTCCATCATCTTGCGCACTCCCCGGCGCACCGGGGAGCAATGGGACGCCTTCGAGAACGAGCGGCTCTGGAGCCGCACCCTGCGCAACGTCTCCGACCCGTTCCCGCACGACGAGCCGGAATTCTTCCGCAGCGTGAAGTCCTTGGACTACCAAGGCACCGAGCACACCCGGTACTGCCCAGGACAGCTGCAGGCACGCAGCCTGCTCGCCGCCGAACAAGCCGAAGAAGCCATGCGGACCGAGGTGTTCGACCTGCTGGTGCCGCCGGCAGCGCGGCAGGCCAATGCCCAACGCGTTGATGCCGACCGCCTGGCCAAAGACCTGACCCATCTGCACACGAGGACCTCGTCGTGGGGCATCCCGCTTGGCTGGTTCGCCCTCTTCCGCGAAGATGACGAGCACGAGCTGGTGCATAGCGGCGAGCAGTTGAAATCCGTTCGCATGTACGCATCCTTCGAGCAGGCCATTAATCGCCTGTCTTGGGCAGTGCAGACGCTGGCGACCCATGCGCCGCAGTCGCAGCTTTTCGAGGAGCTGGGCAGCCTGGGCGGCTGGCTGGAAACTTTCGACAGCCGCTCGGTGATTGAACTGGATTATGGACTGCTGGCAGAAATTGTGTGGCCAGATGAATCCGTGAATGATCTGATGCACGGTATTCAGGCATTGGAAGACGAGGACCTGACGAGTGCCGCTGCGGCATACCGCCGGCTGAGCAGTCGCTGGATCGGCCCGCGGCATCTGGGTCGCGCAAACTAGCTAGTCGCGCAAACTAGCTATCTGTCCCCGGATACAGCAAAAGCTCCGGAATCCGGAGCTTCTGTTTAGTATGCGACCCTGACGGGACTTGAACCCGCGACCTCCGCCGTGACAGGGCGGCGCGCTAACCAACTGCGCTACAGGGCCTGGTGCTTTGAATAAATTCAAGTCACACAGTAAAACCCCCGGGATGAACCGAGGGCCTGCGTGGCTCCGACCGGCGTCGATCCGGTGACCTTTCGATTTTCAGTCGAACGCTCTACCAACTGAGCTACAGAGCCTGGTACCACTAAGTGGACACCAAATTTACTATTGGAATAGTAAATTGAGCGACCCTGACGGGACTTGAACCCGCGACCTCCGCCGTGACAGGGCGGCGCGCTAACCAACTGCGCTACAGGGCCTTGCTTTCGCAAGCCAATGGATTTCTCCATCTGGCAACCACTAAGTGGTTGCTTGTACCCCCAACGGGATTCGAACCCGTGCCGCTGCCGTGAAAGGGCAGTGTCCTAGGCCGCTAGACGATGGGGGCCTAAGTTGTTCGCTTCGGTTTCTTGCTTCTCCGTAGCGGACTCCAATAACTATACGCAGTGTTTTTTGCTTTTGCAAAATCGGCTCCTGGGCGGGTTTTGCCCATGCCAAATCGGGTGCACAGGCATAGTCTGAAACCATGCTTTTCGAGATGGATGACGACGAATTCCAAGCCCTGGTCGAACAGGCTATCGACGCGATTCCAGAGGCCGCCTTCGCAATGATGGACAACGTCATCTTCTTCATCGAAGACGAGTACGAGCCTCTCCCTGGAGAGCCGGAAAACCCTGAGATTCTGGGGTTATACGAGGGTGTCGCACTCACGGAACGGGACCTGGATTGGGGCGCCGGCGCACTCCCAGATCGCATTACGATCTTCAAGAATCCGACGCTTCGAGCCTGCGAAACACGTGAAGAAGTGGTGCGGGAAATCGGGATTACGGTGATGCACGAAGTGGCCCACCACTTCGGAATCGACGATGCGAAATTGCACGAATTAGGGTGGTCGTAGCGCCGAAATCGCAAAATCTTCTTTTGAGATCTGCCTCACAAAACAATTAGATTCCGGCGGCCTGCCTCCAGCTGAGAGAGACCAGGGCCACAGGCCAGCGATCGAAACTAGCCGCTGGGGCACATCCTCCACCCGGAAGGCGACGCGGCTCAATTGCGATGCCTATAACCAAAGTGGTGCTTAATAGGCCGGCACTGCCGCACTCGCGCCGGCCCAGCTCGGCGAGACGAGAAATTGCCGCCGGAAGAACTTGGCATGGCCACTTTCCCTTGCCGCCACGGCCAAGTCCGGTGGGCAGCAAAGGAACTTCATGCACTTCGAGGGACGATCCCTTTTAAAGGCAACGCTTTGAGCCGCACCTATTCACCCCGCACGTTACCCAAACTTCATGGCAAGTAAGCCCTTGGTAACGAAGCGAGACGCATCTATTAGTTATTTCCCAATTGCTCTCGATAAGTCACACAGGACCGAAAAACCATTATCTGTGCAGATCATCGCCGAATAGGACCGAGAATTACACGGATGGGATTCATGTGACTGATGTGAACAGTGTTGCCAAGCGTGTCTTAATTGGCCTAATGTGCTATTTGGAGTCTTATCCGAATCGTGACCTTCATATTGCTGAAAGTCACGACTCACGCGCTCCGCGTCATCCATGTACTTAGTGAGGAACGATATGGCTACTCGCCACACGCTCGGTGTTGCTGCAAGCACCCTGGCCCTAGCGGTGTCCTGCCTTGCAGGCGCTTTGCCCGCTTCCGCATCTACTTCAGCTTCACTCCCTCAGTCTGTGGCGATCGCTGCCGCACCAAGCACTTCTGCGCTGCCGTCGGACGCGGAAGTCCAGGAAGCAAAGAAGGACAAAGCTTCGACGAACGCGATGATCGCGCGAATCGAAGCTTCCCTTGCTTCCAGCCGTGCCGAGTTGCAGCGCGTTGAAACCGAAGCCGCTCAAGCCCAGGAATCCCTGCTTACTGCCGGCGAAGAGCGCGATCTGCGCACCGCTGCAGCTGAGAAGGCCGTTGAACAGCTTGAGTACGCAAAGACTTACTTGGAGCAGAGCCGCAACGATCTGGGCGCTATCGCCTCAGATATCTACCGCAACGGCGCTGGCACCTCAACCCTGAGCCTGCTCCTTGATGACAACCAGGAAGGCGACCTGTTCTACAAGGCCGCTACCATCGACGCATTGAGCGAACAGAAGGTTCAGTCCGTCAACACCGCCACCGAGGCCGAGGGCCTCGTTTCGGCTTGGCAGGAGTACGCCGACGCGGCACAGAATGCCGCGCAGGAAGCCGCAGCGAACTATGACGCCGCTGCAGCGACCGCGAACAGCACCTTGGCCATCTACGAAGCGGCTATCGAACCTGAGCAGCAGCTGCGCGATGAATTGATCGGCCACCTTGCAACCTTGAAGCAGAAGGAAGAAGCCGAGGTCCGCCAGGCGGTTGAAGAGCGCGAGGCGCAGGAGCAGGAAGAAACTCTTGCGGAAGTGATCGCCGAAGAGGAAAACGTCAACGTTCCCGAAAAGGACATCTTCACCATTCAGCCGCTCACGATTGAAAAGCCTCGCGAGCTGCAGCAGACCGAACCTGAAGAGGAAACGGTCGAGCCTGAGCCTGAGCAGGTTGAAGAAGAACCGGAAACCACCGAGCCACCTGCAGCTCCAAAGCCGGAACCAACCAAGAAGGCCGAACCTAAGCCGGAACCAACCAAGAAGGCCGAACCTAAGCCCGAACCCACCAAGAAGGCCGAACCGAAGCCGGAACCAACCAAGAAGGCCGAACCGAAGCCAGAGCCAACCAAGAAGGCCGAACCGAAGCCGGAGCCGAAGCCCAAGGCCACCCCGAAGCCGGAGCCGAAGCCCAAGGTCACCCCGAAGCCGACGCCCAAGCCGGAACCAAAGCCAGAGCCGAAGCCTGAGATTGCTCCGCAGTCCAGCAACTACTCGGCAGCGATTTCCTGGGCCTTGAATACTGCAGATGATCCAAGCAAGTACTACGTCTACGGCGCCAACGGACCGGATGCCTTCGACTGCTCGAGCTTCTCGCAGCGCGCCTTCGGCAAGTCCGGCATCAGCCTGCCACGCACCTCGTCCCAGCAGTTCGCCAGCGCCCCGCAGTACGTGTCGCTGAGCAATCTGCGCCCGGGCGACCTGGTGTTCTCGTCATCCAATGGCGGATCCTCGTTCTACCACGTAGCCATCTACATCGGCAACGGCCAGGTAGTCCACGCTCGCAACCCGAGTGCCGGCATCTCGGTGACTCCGCTGAGCTACGTCAACAACCTCTACCCGAAGGCAGCCCGCTACTAAGCTGGATCCCCTCGAGCACGAAGGCCGCGCACCCGGTGGGTGCGCGGCCTTCGTGCATGCTGGCTGTTGCGGCGCGGCTACTGCTCCTGCGCCCTGGTGTCGAAGTCCTTGCGGTTCTCCAGCCGAGGATCGTCCGAGTCCGGCACAACCATGACCGGTCCCTTGGAGTGGTGCAAGACGCCCTGCGAGGTCGAGCCGAGCAGCATCCCGGTGAAGCCGCCACGGCCGCGGGAGCCGGTCACGGTCAGCACCGCATGCTCGGACTCGCGGATCAGCACCTCAACCGGCGGCCCGGAGACCACATCGGTTTCGATCTTCACCGTCGGATAATGCGACTTGAGCCATTTGGTGCCCACGCTCATCTGGTAGCGCACGTCTTCGAGCACGGCTTCCTGGTCCACGGTCGCCGGCATCCAGGCCAGCGCCGCTCCCACCGGCGGCACCGCGCAGATCAGCCGCAGCGTCAGGTCGCTGGCGATGGCCGCCTCCGCTGCCGCCAGCACCGCAGAACGGGCGCGGTCCGAGCCGTCGACGCCGACCACGATGCATTTGCGGTCCGCCGCGACGGCGGCGCCGGCTTCCTCCTGCTCCTTGGCCATGGCCAGCGGAACCACGACAGTTGGGCACTTGGAGTGCGCTGGCAGCGCCGAGGAGACCGAACCGAGCAGGCGGCCCACGAAGCCACCGCGGCCGCGGGTTCCGACTACTACCAATTCCGCGTCCTGGCTCAGATCCAGCAGCACGCCCGACGGGTCCCCGGACTCGATATAGGTGCGGATGGTTGCTGTGCTGCCTTCGAGCTCTGCACGGGCCTGGCGCACAATGTCCTCGGCACCCCCGCGGATCAGATCGTCGTCCAGGGTTGAGTAGCCCGCGTCCATGGAGGATGCGGCAAACACCGGGATGGTATAGGCGGACACGATATTCAATACGCTGCCGCGGCGCACCGCTTCGCGTTCGGCCCAGCGCAAAGCGCATTTGCTCTGCTGGGAACCGTCTACGCCAACGACAATTCCTTCGATCTTCTCTGCTGCTACTGGTGCTTCGTCACTCATCAGACTCGCTCCTCAAATACCTCAGATACAACGGGTTGTGACTTCCCTTACCACCAATGTACTTGCTTCCGCAGTTCTAGGTGTGAGTTGGGTCTAAAGTTTTCGCGTACAGCCTACTGAATAGCTGGATCGATATGAATCAGCGGCTGAAACGTCATAGAATTTTTCCATGCCCTCCTCCACAAAATCCCCGTCCGGGACTGCTATAAGCGCACGCATCGACCGATATTTCAAGATTTCGGAACGGCGTTCAACGTTCTCCACCGAAGTTCGCGGCGGCATCGCCACCTTCTTCGCGATGAGCTACATCGTCGTCCTCAACCCGCTGGTTCTTTCCGGTGCCGATTCCTCGGGCGGCGAGTTGGGCATCCAGCGCGTTGCCGCAGTGACCGCATTTGTCGCCGGCATCCTGACCATCCTGATGGGCATCTGGGCCCGTCACCCATTCGCCATGGCTACCGGCTTGGGCGTCAATGCCTTCGTGGCCATCACCGTGGCCACGAACCCGGAACTGACCTGGGCCGACGTCATGGGCTTGGTGCTCATTGCCGGTGTGGTCATGTTCGGCCTGGTGCTTACCGGATTCCGAACCGCGGTGTTCAACGCGGTTCCCGCCGGGCTGAAGACCGCGATCGTGGTGGGCATCGGCATGTTCATCGCCCTGATCGGCCTGGTCAATGCCGGATTCGTCCAGCGCCTTCCGGATGCCGCGAACACCACCGTGCCGGTGGGCCTGGGCTTCGACGGCGAGCTGATGGGCTGGCCGATCCTGGTCTTCATCGTCGGCCTGCTGCTGACCATGGCCCTGGTGGTGCGCAAGGTCAAGGGCGCAATCCTGATCGGCATCGTCGTTTCCGCGATCCTCGCCAACATCCTCGAAGCCGTCTTCCACATCGGCGCGATGGAAACCAACACCTGGTCGCTGGTGGTTCCGTCGCTGCCTGAATGGACCCTGCCGGACCTGTCGCTGATCGGCCAGGTCAGCGTGTTCGGCGCCTTCAGCAAGATCGGCGTCACCGCCGCCTCGCTGCTGGCCTTCGTCATCCTGCTCTCGATCTTCTTCGACGCCATGGGCACCATGGTGGGCCTGGCTTCCGAAGCCGGTTCCATGGACGAGAACGGGCAGATCCCCGATGTGGACAAGGTCCTGCTGGTGGACGCGGCCGGCGCAATCGTCGGCGGCGGCACCTCGAGCTCCTCGGCGCAGATCTTCGTGGAGTCCGGCGCCGGCATCGGCGAGGGCGCCCGCACCGGCCTGGCCTCGGTGGTCACCGGCCTGCTGATGATCGTGGCGATGTTCCTGAGCCCGCTGATCTACCTGGTGCCTTTCGAAGCCGTGGCTCCGGCCCTGGTGGTCGTCGGCTTCATGATGATCACCCAGGTTTCCAAGATCGACTGGAACGACTGGGGCATCGCGCTGCCGGCCTTCCTGACCTTCACCCTGATGCCGTTCACCTACTCGATCGCCAATGGCATCGGCGCCGGGTTCATCTCCTACGTGTTCATCCGCGCCACCCAGGGACGCGCCAAGGAAATCCACCCATTGATGTGGGTTGTTTCCGCGGCCTTCGTGCTGTTCTTCGGCATCGGCCTGATTGAAATGTGGGCCGGGGTCAAGTAGCCCCGCAGCCCTTCGGCGCCCCGCCATCGCAGTCGCGATGGCGGGGCGCCTTTTGCCTTCGCACCGGCGGGAACTGGATAGGATGGGGCCTATGAGCGAACAGCAGAATACCGCCGGGCAGTGGATCCAGGTGGCAGCAGGCTTGAAGAACCCTTCGATGCGCCGGCTTCTCGGCGCGGTGCTCAGCGGGCAGGGGGCGCCCGAGCCAGCAAGCAAGTCCGAGCGCAAGGACTTGGAACGCTGGGCCAGCATCGGGCTGCTGCGCCACGACGGCTCCGGGTGGGCGCTGGATGATGAACTGCTGGAGAAGACCTTGGCCTCGGCCTCGGCCGCGAAGGCCAACCGCAGCGGGATCCGCCGCTTCTTCGACGGGCACCAGCTGCAATCCCTCCCAGCGAAACCGGCGGACCGCCACGAGGTGGTTCTCTACCTGCGCAACGCGGTCATCGGCGATGGGGAAGAGCTGCGCGAAGAGCAGCTCAATGAACGCCTGCGGGTGTTCCACCCGGACGTCGCGCTGCTGCGCCGCTACATGGTCGACCACGGCCTGCTGCAGCGCGCCGCCGACGGCACCGGCTACCGGATGGGCACCGTCAGCTAGCCGGTAATCGGCGCGGCGCCAGTGGCGAAGCGGCACACGGCTTCGCCGGCAACCAGCTGCGCGGGCAACGGCGCGGTCCGCAGGCTGCGCTCGAAGGCCGGGCCGAGCTTGAGCGGCTCGTCGCTGGCCAGGAACACGATGTTCCCGTAGCGGCGGCCCTTGAGCATCGGCGGGTCGGCGACCATGGCCACATGCTCGAAGACCTCCAGCAGCGTCGCGGCTTCCGCCTTGGCGCCGGCCAGGTCCGCGGTATCGCCGCAATTCATGATGTAGACGCCACCGGTGTCCAGCACCCGCTGCGCTTCACTGGCGTAGGAGGCAGTGGTCAGCTCGCGCGGGGTGGTGCTGCCGGCAAAGACATCGCGGATGATCACATCGCGGCTCGCATCGCTCAAGGTTGGCAGCACCTGCGCCGCGTCCCCCACGCGCAGGCGCACCAGCGGGGCACGCGGCACTTCGAAGTTCACGCGCACCAGCTCGGCCAGCTTGGCATCCAGCTCCACCACGACCTGTCGGGCGTTTTCATAGCTGGCGGCAACCCAGCGGGCCATGGAGCAGCCGCCTCCGCCGAGGTGGAGCACGCGCAGCTTGCGGGCGCGGCCATCAAATTGCCCGGCAGGAAAACCGATGGTGAAGATCGGTTCCATCCAGCGCATGTACTCGAAATCGAGATAGGTCGGATCATCCAAATCCACGTGCGAGGACGGCACGCCGTTGACCTTCAGGATGTAGCGGTTGGCACCGTAGGGATCGGCCTCGATCACCGCCGTACCGGTGTCGATCGGAAATTCTCCGAGCATTGATTCCTTGGTATCCCTAGCCACGTGCGCGCACCATCCGTTGCTCGATCAAGCCTTTCCAGCTGCCAGCCAGGGCTTCGCTGGTTCCATCGGGGGTGAATCCCTGCTTCGCGAAGAAGGCCAGGGCCCGCTCGTTGCCCTGCAAAACCCAGACCAGCGCATCGCGCTCTCCCAGGACCACATCGAGGAGGTGCTGGCCCAGTCCGGTGCCGTAATACTGTTCCAGGACATAGAGCATGCCCAATTCGATCTCTACTCCGGCGTCCTTGTCCTCGTCGATGGCCGGTGTGCCGCCGGCTACCCCGATGATGCGTCCGTCGCGGTCTTCGGCGATGAAGAATTGCGCGCCGGATGCCAGCCCGCGTTCCCACCAGGCTACCTGGCCATCGAGCTGGCCTTCGTGGTGGGTGAAAAATGATTCATCGCGAAGTGCGGCGTACGCTTCCCGCCAGGCGTGCAATTTCATCTGCAGTGCAGGGCGGACGTCTTGTTCAGTAGCCAGTCGGATTCGATAGTCGTTCATTTGCGGCACTTCTCTAGCCTACGGCAGTGGCTTCGCTAATTTCTTCCAACTCACCAAGGCACCCTCCTACTTAAGTAGGATTGCGGACTATCCAGATGTTTGAAAAACTTTTGATGTAGTTGCAAATTTCTTGGCTCAAAAGGGGTTCGGGCTTGGACCGGAATAAAAAGTACGCTGCCTTGACCGGTGGCCTTGTCGGTTCACTGACCCTGACCATCAGCCTTTCCTCGACCTTCTGGGTGATTCTGCTCGGTTGCGTCCTCTTGGCCGCCGGCTTCAGCATTCTAGCCAGATTCGAACGTTTCTGGGGCCCCGCCGAGCCGGACCACTACTACTACATCGTCCCCATGCTGGTTGGTCCAGTAGTTGCGGGCCTGGTGCGCAACACCGAGCAGGCCCTGTGGGTAGGCCCGCCGATGGGCGTGCTTTGCGGGTTGGGCGTGTACTTCTTGATCCTGAAGTCGCCGCCGTTCAAGCAGGACGAAGCCGGGGAACTCGATGCCGAGCTCCCCGAGCACTCTCCTACGCGCTAGCCGTGGCCGCTAGAGGACTCGCGCGAGCGCGAATCCATCCCAGCCTTTGACGCCCACGGTCTGCAGGGCGGTGGCTGATACGCGCGGATCATCGCGCAACCACCGCAAGGACTCCTGGATCCCCCGCACATCGGCCTCCTGCGTCCCGTGCCGAGCCGGGTCATCCAAAACCGCGCCGCTGCGCACCACGTTGTCGAGCACCAGCACGGTCCCTGGATGCGACAGTTTCACTGCCCGTTCGAGGTAGGCCACGTTGTTGCGCTTATCTGCATCGATGAAGATCAGGTCAAATGGCGCAACTCGCTTGGACAACAGCGAATCCAGCGAACCTTGGGCCGCGCCCAACTTGATTTCAACGCGTTCGGACAGCCCTGCCCGCTGCAAGTTCTCGCGTGCAACCGAGGCGTGCAGCGGCTCGAATTCGCAGCTGATGACGGTGCCGGTTTCTCCCACGCCCCGGGCAAGCCAGCTGGTCGAGTAGCCGCCGAGGGTTCCGATTTCCAGGACCCTGCGTGCGCCTGTGATCTCGGCGAGCAGCTGGAGGAACTTGCCCTGGGCCGGGCTCACTTCAATCCGCGGCAATCCGGCGCTATGGGAATGCTCGCGGCCTGCTTCCAAAGCGTCAACACGCAGCCCCAGCTCCCGCTCCAGGTACTCGTCGACTGCCCCGGCATCGCGTTCGGCTGAATGGTGGATCATGACGACATTTTCTCCTCACTATCCTTGATGGCCTTCTCGAGCCGCTGGATCTTGCCGTCAAGCTCGCCCTCGTAGCCGGGGCGGATGTCGGCTTTCAGCACCAGCGATACGCGCGAACCGAATCGGCCAGCAGCCATGGTGGCTTGCTTGACCACCTCCATGACTTCATCCCATTCGCCTTCGATCTCGGTGAACATGGAGCTGGTGCGATTGGGAAGACCGGAATCCCGGACGACTTTCACCGCTTCAGCCACTGCGTCATGGACCGAGCCATTGGGGTTGTCATTACTAGGTGCTACTGAGAAAGCTACAATCATGCTTCCACTGTCCCACTACGCGCTGGGCTTGTCATCTGCCGTGCAGGCAATATTTAGGCAGCCAGTCCACTCGCCCTGAGCAAGATGGCAGCCAGGGCACCAGCAACAACGACGACAAGATAGGGCGCCTTGAAAACCAGCGCAATAATCGCGGCCGCGAGAGCGCCAATCCTGGCATCGATGACCAGTTCCTGTCCCGAGGTGAAGGCATTCACCGTCACCAAGGAAGACAGCAGCGCGATGGTCAGCGTGGCGGCGACATGGGACATGGCCGGCGAGTCCAAGACCCTGCGGGGCACAAAGAAGCCGCAGAGCTTGATGGCGTAGGCCGTTAGGCAGGCCCCGAGAATCCACCAGCTCAACTCGTTCACGCTTTCTCCTCCTCAATGCTTTCCAGTTCACCATGCTCGGTCGCCGCCGGGGCACGGCGGCCGGTGGCCACGGCGTAGATCGCGGCGCAGGCCGCCGTCACCAGAATCGGCAAGCCCGGCGCGGTCACCGGTACCGCCAGCGCGGTAAGGATCGCCGCGGCAATTGCGATCATGATCGGTTCAACTGATTTCAGCCGCGGCCAGAGCAGCCCGATGAAGGCCGCAACCGCGGCGCCATCCAGGCCCCACGCAGCAGGGTCGCCCATGCGTTCGCCGAGCAAGGCGCCAACGAGGGTGAACAGGTTCCACAGGACGTAGACGCCGGCACCTGCGGCGATGAATCCGCGGCGCTTCTCCGCCGGATCCGATTGCCCCAAGCTCACCGCGGTGGATTCGTCGATGGTCACCTGGGCCATCCACGGCACCTGCCGTCCCAGCGGGCGCAAGGTTTGCTTGATCTGCATCCCGTACACGGCATTGCGGATGCCCAGCAGCGAAGCCGCGGAGAATGCCGCCGAGGCGGCACCGCCGCCGGAGATGACCCCGATAAAGGCGAACTGCGAGCCGCCGGTGAACATCAGGGCGCTCAGCGCAACGGTTTGCCATAGATTCAGGCCCGCGGCGATGGACAGCGCCCCGAAGGAAATGCCGTAGAGCCCGGTGGCGATCGCGATGGAAAGGCCCATCTTGGTCGCAGGCGTGAACCAGCTAGCGGACGTGGCGGGCATCGTACCTGACCTTGTAGACACCGCGTTTGACCTTCGCCTCGCCGATTTCAACGTGCTCCAGCTGGTCCAGATGCTTCACGTGGGTGCCGCCGCACGGTTCAGCATTCACCCCGGCGATGGTCACGGTGCGGATGCCCTCTTCATCGATGGTGGTTGTGACTTCACCGCCACCTGCAATGAGTTCATTGACGCGGTCTTGGATCATGGCCTTCGCCGCGGCCCGTTCGTTCTCATCGCCCAACGGCAGATCAACGGTCACCGGATCGAAGTCGAGCCGGGATTGCCCGGGGAAGTGCGAGTGGCCCTTGTGCTGCCAGCCGCGATCTTCACCGGCAAAGCCCAGGACGTGCCCGGCGGTGTGCAGGGCTGCATGGGCAAGGCGCAGCTCGCCATCGATCTCGGCTTCGACCCGATCTCCCACCTGCTTGGTGCCGGCACCGTACAGGATCACCAGACCGTTCTCGCCGCGCTGGACCGATACCGGCAGCCCGTCTACGGTGCCCGAGTCTTCAGGCTGGCCGCCGCCGCGCGGATGGAAGATATTCGGGCTAAGGGCAATCCACTGGCCTTCGTCATCGCTGCCCGCAGCAATGACTTCAGCTTCGGTGGCGAAAACATAGGTGTCCTGCAGGTACAGATTGACCTGTGCGGTTTCTTCGGTGCTCATGTTTCCTAGCTCAGCTCCAGTTCTTTGCGTAGTTCTGCCGGACGGTTGCTGGTCAGTTCCCCAACGCCCAGGTCCACCACGAATTGCGCATCTGCCGGACGGTCGACCGTCCAGATCCGCGCTTTCAATCCTTGCTCCAGCCACCGTCGCACAAGATGCTCGTTGGCTCGGGTCCAGGCGACGCCGGATCCGACGATTCCAGCTCCCCCTGCGTTGATCAGTTCGATTCCTTCAGGCACGGAGCGGTACAGCACCTCGTAGACACCGGCCCTGCCCACGTCACCCGAATCAATCAGTTGCTGGACGTAGTCCGGATTGACTTCGGTCATCAATTGGCACAACAGCGCAGTGCTGACCGTGCGGGCCAGATAGCGCAGGGAATTCGGCTCGAAGCTCATCAAGGTCACGGCAATCTGTCCCTGCGAGCCGGCGGTCCCGGTTTGCGGGTCGAACCCGTGCGCTGCAAGGACCTGCAGCACGCCCTTTTCCAGCAGGTGGCCATAGGGGCTTGGATGCTTGATTTCGATGGCCAAACCAATTGGCTTGCCGCGTTCTTCAATGAGAGCGAAGAGTTCGCCGAGGCTCAGGAGCTGCTCGTTTTCGGTCCCATACTCGGCCGGGACGATGCTCGGTACGACTCCGGTGAAGTCCATGGCTTTCATTTCCGCCAAGGTATATCCGGCAACGAGACCGGATGAATCGGAGGTGCGGTCGACCGTTGGATCGTGGTGGCAAACAACGATTCCGTCTTTGCTCAGATGGACGTCGCATTCAATTCCATCGGCACCTTCGTCGATGGCCTGTAGATAGGCGGCACGAGTGTTCTCCGAATATTTATGGGAGCTGCCGCGATGGGCGAAGAAAAGCGTATCCATGCTTCCTACGCTACGCGATCCCCGCTCCTTGATACTGTAGATTAGCCTTGGCTCGACGCATATTTCATCAACTGCGTTCAGGTCTTTTGCGTGCAGTTGCAAGCTCCTGCGGCCATCATGAAAAACTCGAAACTCCCCGGCAAGAAAAGGTGTCTGCATTTCCGATTCTGCCCCGGATTCCCAAGGCAAAATCGTCATCCGCATGGGATCAGCGAACTCGCCGATAACTGGCTGCAATTGCACCGCTGGAGAGCGGTTGCGCTGAGATCAATTCCAGATGACGGGATTTCTGCAACCCTGCCTGGTGCAGCGTTGGACCATGGCCGGCGATAACTGGGTGAATTAGGAAGTGGTACTCATCGATGAGTTCCATCCTGTCCAGAGCTGTTGCCAGCTTGCCGCTGCCCAGAAGCACACCATCGGGGTACTGGTCTTTCAGCCTCAGTACACAGGCGCGCAGCTCTCCACTTAGCAGGTGGGAGTTATTCCATGAATATGCCGTGCGAGTGCTCGAGACAACGTATTTGGGCTTCGCCTCCAGTTGCTGTGCCCAGCGAAGCAGCGCTGGCGGCGCTGAGATGTCGCCCCGAGCCACAGCTGGCCAGTACTCCTCCATCAGTTCGTAGGTAACACGACCCCAGAGCATCGCTCCATGCGCATTCATCAGACCCGTGAAATAGTCGTGCGATTCATCGTCGGCGATGCCTTCTCGATGATCGACGCAGCCATCCAGCATGACGTTGTAGCTAAATGCCAGTAAACCCATCAGAAGCTCCTGCAGCCATTTGCTTGCCGGACGAACCCCGGTGCCCTGACTCTAGGATTAGGCGCTTATTGCGTCAAGCAGCTGTCTTAGGGCACCAGGGAACTTGCGGTGAACGGGGACTGCGCGATCGCGACAGAAATAACTGTCCACAGTCCAAGACCGGGGTACTCGCTGCCGGGCAGCCATGCCGAGTTCGGCTTCCGCGATCCTATGCTTCAAAGGTAGGCTCGCTGCATGACACAGCCAGACTCAGTCATCAGTTTGTCCCCTGTCCCACACGACCTTGTGCCCATTATCCAGGGCTTGGTCCAAGGCTCTTGGCCAAAGACTGAAGTTGAGCGTGAGGCCCTGTTCGATGCGCTTGGATTCGTATCAGGCACCGCGATTGATTCCGACGACCAGGATTCACCTCATCAGATGACGAGTCTGGACCTCGGCCTGCCAGGAAAAATATCGAGTACTTGGGATACGTACCGTCAACAATTCCTCAGTGTCTGTACGTTCCTCTACAGTTCTCGGGTCCCCCAAGATCCAGTCACCCGGTCTGGGTTTGCTGTTTTGCAGGCAGAACTCTCAGAGGTGTATGGCGCTCCGGAACGCCCCTGGGAAGACGAGGATCAGTCCATTCGCATTTGGCGATGCAATGGCCGGAGCATCACCTTGCAGTTATTCAATCGGCGGGATAGCACCGTGATGCTCACGGTTGAAGATTTGGCGCTCGCTTCAGTCATTGAATCTGAAGAAGCGGCCCATTAGCCTTCTCAATTCTTGGATCGGATGAAACAAGCCCTTGCCACGGCGATTGTTCCCGCGGCAGCGCCAATCAACGCGACGGCAAGCACGATCAGTAGAACTTTGATCAGGGTCTACGGGATATGCAGCGTGAACTACGCTATTCCGATAGCAAAAACGTCATCAAACACCAGTGATGCGATCGCCGGTCCTGCGGACAGGAGCGACGCTTTCTCAGCCATACCTCGATGATGGGCCGGCTGCGAGGCTGGACAACAGCCGCGGCAATTAAACGAGTGCA
>NZ_BJNE01000005.1 GCF_006539525.1 Glutamicibacter nicotianae
GAGATGCGCGAGGTCTGCGGTCAGGGAATCTGCCGCGAGTGTTGAAGCTTGTGCCATTGCCCATTCCTAAATGTATGAATTGCCGACAACTGATATATCAATCTGCAATTCACTGTATGATGGAACTCACACCCCGGTCAATGGGTAACCGAAAATATTTCAGTACGCAGTAATCATGCCGAACAGAGCAGAGAAATCGGAGTCAGGATGACAATCACCACGCAGCTCCCCCTGGGCGCCGAATCGATGGCTGAGCGCGCCTACCAGGTCTTGCGCGACCGGCTCATCATGATGGACATCGCCCCCGGCGACCCGATCAACGAAGCCCAGCTGGTCGCCGAGCTCGGCATCGGACGCACTCCCCTGCGCGAAGCGCTCAAGCGCCTGGAGGTCGACCACCTGGTGCAGTCCTACCCGCGCCGCGGCACCTTCGCTAGCCGCGTGGATATCACCGAACTGGCTGATATCACCGAAGTCCGGCAGGCCCTCGAGCCTTTGGCCGCGGCCAAAGCCGCCGTGCTCCAGGGAGGCAGCGCACGAGCTGGCATCCAGACTACCTTGGCGGCGGTCCAGCAGCTCTCGGGCGAGAACCTGAGACGCACGCTCATGGAGAACGACCTCGAAGTGCACCGGTTGATTTACCAGGCAGCCGGCAACCACCATCTGGAGCAGACGCTGATCCGCCTGGATAATCTGGCCACTCGCATCTGGTGCATGGCACTGGATCGCCTGCCCAGCATCGATGAGCACATCGACGAGCACGTAGCATTGCTCCAGGCGATTCTCGATGGCAACGCGCAACGCGCGCAGGAGCTGGCGCTGGAGCATATCGTCCATTTCGAGAAGTCGGTTCGGTCCGTTCTCTAGGTCCCTACACGCGGCGTGCGCACGTGTTGCGGCCTGCCCATGGCCAGCCAGCGGGCCAAATACACCCGCAGCAGCCGGCCGCCTTCATGCAGGTCGCCGCAGAGCAGCGCGAAGATCCTCGCCAGGCGCTTATGCAGCGTCTGGCGCTCCAGATAGAGCTGATGGGCTGCATTCGTCGTATTGCATCCGGCATCCAGCCACACCAGCAGCGTGGCCAGCCGCACGTTGCCGCGCTGGTCCTCGTACTACAGCAAGTTCCCCAGCTGCTCTGTAATGAAATGATCCAGATCCTCCCGGTGCCCGAACTTCGCCGCCAGCCTCTCCAGCGCATGGTCCGACGCATCGCGCACCCTGCCCTGGTCCAGGGTGGACTCGGGAAATGATTCCAAGACCAGTGCCTCGGCCAGGGACCACTGCGCGCGCCAGATCCCCTCGGCCGAAGGGCCGGCGCAGCATTCAACCGACAGTCCCGCCAGGCCGCGGTGCAGGCTGGCGATCGCTTCCCGCCGGGCCCCGCGCGGATCACCCGAGGCGAGCGCGAGCAGCGCCTGGAACCGCCCGCTCTCCAGCTAGGTGCGGATTGAGGGCAGCGCCAGGTGCAGCTGGCGCGGATCCTGGCCATGTCGTAGCTTTGGAATACCAGCATCATCACCGGCCCGTCGCTGCCGATCTGCGCCTGCCGCGCCAAGTCAGCCGCGAAGAGCCCGTCGGCGCCGATGGCAATGGCCTGCAGCAGCGACGTATTGGCCGCCTGCACCGCACTCGGCCGGTAATGCTGGGCATAGGCCAGGCCGACGATGCTGCCCAACCGTTTGGCCACCAGCTCCAGCCGCTCAGCGGACACCGACTCGGAGCCGAGGAGCACCAGCCGGGCTGCAGTATCGCTGCCGATGAACAGGTCCGTGGCCACTTCCAACGCTTCGGCCTGCGCCACGCCAGCCTCGGCCGCCAGACTGGATTCGGCAATCATCCGGCCGCCCAATTCCTACAGCACCGCGCACGATCCCAGTGCCTGCTCGATCATTTCCAGCAGCTGCCGCAAGTTGGGTCCAGCCGAGGCCATGTGCCTGGCCAGCAGCTGGGCAATCTCGTCGTCCTGCTGCAGGGCCGAGGCGTACTCGGAGACGATGCGGCGGTTGGTTCCCTCGGCCAGTTCCACAAAGGGCACGGTGGCCTCCAGCCGGTAGAGCGGCAGCCCGAGCTGCTGGGCATGCTCGATGAACCGCTGCGGGATCCTGGTTTCCGGAACCAGCGGCTCGAGCACCAGCGCCGCCACGCCGCGCTCGGACAGCGAATCCAGATAGGCCAGCTGCGCCTCGGGCTTCAGGTGGAAAACGGCTTCCCCGGTCGTGAGCAGCAGCTCGTTGCCGTGCAGCAGGCCGGCAATGCCGAACTTCTGCACAACTCCAATGCCTCCATTTCGGCCCGGGTCGCCACCCGGGGCGGCATCATGGCAGTGCCCTACTTCATTTTCGAGCGCAAGCACAAGGACTTCTCCTACCCGTTCCTCGATCCGAAGTCCTCACGCCTGAAGTCGGTCAACTGGTCGGCGTTCGTCGCCTTCGCCGCCGGCATCGTGATGACCTGGATGTGCATGTACGGCTCGGTTCCCGCGCTGCAGGGTTCGATCGCCAGCGCCGTGGGCGGCATCGATTTCTCATGGCCGGGCGGAACGCTCACCGGCGCCGCGGTCTACTTCGCCCTGGGCTACCCCCGCTTCCGGGCCCGGATCAACGCCGGGGTTCCGCTGGGACTGAAGATGGACCTGTCCGAGGGTGCATTCATCAAGGAGTTCAGCAGCGCCGAGGACCCGCGCAAGGAGCAGCATGTGGCCAGCAGGCCGGCTGCTCTTCCCGAACCAGATGCCGCTCCAGAGAAGGCCCCGGCTGGCAGCTAACCTGCTGGAATAGAATATTCGGCTGGCGCCGACTCCGGAACCCCGGACACGGCGCCAAGCACGTACAAAGAAAGGACGACCCGATGACCCAGGAAACGATGGACGAGACAGGCTACGAGGCGGCACTGCAGGCTGCGCGCGCCGGCGCTGCCGAAGGCGGCGTGCCGATCGGCTCCAGCCTGGCCGGAGCGGAAGGAGTCATCGCGGCCGGGCACAACCGGCGGGTGCAGCAGGGCGACCCGACCGCGCATGCCGAGATCGACGCTCTGCGCGCGGCCGGGCGGCGCAGCAGCTACCGCGACCTGACGCTGTACACCACGCTGGCTCCCTGCGCCCTATGCTCCGGGGCCATTGTCCTGTTCAAGATCCCGCGGGTGATCGTCGGCGAGGACCGCACCTTCAGCGGGGAGATCGCCTGGCTGCGCGAGCGCGGCGTGCTGGTCGAGGTCCTTCAGGACCAGCGCGCCGAAGCGCTGATGGAGCGCTTCATCGCCGAGCACCCCGAAATCTGGAACGAAGATATTGCCGAGGAACCAGCTGGCAGTTGACTGCTTCATCACGCCCCGCAACACCGGGCAATGTCTGGCCGCCCGCGGCGGAGCTATCTACTGCGGGGTCGCGGGTCGCGGAAGTAGCTCAGCAGGTATCGGAAATTAAAGCTCTTGACTGTGACATGCACCACTGGAATGATTTAGCGCAACAGTGTTGCACTCATCGCAACTAAAATTTTCCAGGATCTCGCAAGGCGATCACCCTTTCCCAACTCCTGACATTGCCTAGGAGGCAACGATGCCCTCTGTGTTCATCGAAGAACTCGACGCCGAATCTTACGCCACAATGGTGGCCCGCGAAGGCTCGACCATCATCATCCCGACCGGTGCCACCGAGCAGCACGGCCCGCACATGCCACTAGGCGTGGACGCCATGCTGTCCAGGGCCATCGCCGGCATCGTGGCCGAGAAGATCGGAGCCTTGGTAGCACCGGTCTTCTCCTACGGATACAAGTCGCAGCCGCGTTCCGGCGGCGGCAACCACCGGGTCGGCACCACGAGCCTGGGCGCCGCGGCCCTGACTGGCATGGTCGACGACGTGGTCACGTCCTTAATCGCCCAGGGCTTCACGAACGTAGTCGTGCTCAACGGCCATTTCGAGAACTACCAGTTCATCTACGAGGGCCTTGACAACGCCGTCGCCCGCGCCCGCGCCACGGGGTCCGAATCCCGTGCCGTACTGCTGTCCTATTGGGACTTCGTCGACGAGGCAACGTTGGAAAAGGTATTCCCTGACGGCTTCCTGGGATGGGATATCGAGCACGGAGGGGTGCTTGAGACCTCGCTGATGCTCCTGTTGCATCCGCAGAAAGTGGACATGACCCGCGTGGTGGACCACCCGCCGGCCAAATTGACCCCGTACGACATCTTCCCCGAGGATCCCGCGCGCACCCCGCCTACCGGCTGCCTCTCCAGCGCCGCCGGCGCCAGCGCCGAAAAGGGCCAACTGCTGCTGGATGCGGTCACGGCTGCCGTAGCCGATTCGCTCCAGGGCGAGCTGCTCTTGGGATCCATCCAGGTGGAGGTCGAGTAGCATGTCCCTCAACGAAACCGAACGGAAGAACGCCCGGAAGGGCGAGGGCTCAAGCCAGGCGCCCGTCGAAGTGCCCCGTTTCATGGGACGCGTGATCCCGCCCTTGGATCGCCTGCTCATCCGGATTATCCCGCCCGCATTGATCGTCGCGGTGCTGCTCTGGGTACTGCTTTCCCCCGAGCAGGCATCGGCGGCCATCTCCGAGATGCGCACCTTTGTCACCGGGAAATTCACTTGGCTGTTCATCCTGTACTCGGTCTTCACCGTGGTGATGTGCCTCTGGCTGTCGATGAGCAAGGTCGGCAGAATCCGCCTGGGCGGGCCCAAGGCCAAGCCCGAGCACAGCAAGTTCGCCTGGTACTCCATGCTCTTCGCATGCGGCCAGGGCATCGGCCTGATCTTCTGGTCCGTCGCAGAACCGATCATGCTGCGCGACGAGAACCCTGTCATCCCGTCCACCACGCCTGCCGGCGCAGCCGAAGGCGGGATCGTGTGGACCTACTTCCACTGGGGACTGACCGCCTGGGCCATGTACTGCGTGGTGGCGGTCTGCCTGGCCTACTCGCACCACAACCTGGGCAAGACACTGACCTTCCGCGAAGCCACCGTGGACATCCTGCCCCGCTGGTCGCGACGCGGCGCGGGCGTCATCATCGAGCTGCTGGCCATCATCGCCACCGTGCTAGGCCTGGCGACCTCGTTCGGATTCGCCACCTTGCAATTCACTTCCGGGCTCTCCTCGTTCACCGGCCTGTCTTCCAGTCCTGCCCTGTGGCTGGTCGTCATCGCGATCTTCGCGGGCATCACTTGCATCTCCGCTATCGTGGGCATCAGCAAGGGCATGGCGCGCATTTCCAGCCTGAACTCCATTCTGAGCATTGTGCTGGTCGGTGCGGTGCTGGTCTTCGGCCCTACGCTGTATATCGTCTCGATGCTCTCGCAGACCTTTGGCAGCTTCATGGCCAATTTCGTGAATATGAGCCTCTGGACCGATGCCAGCATCACCTCCAGCCCCCTGGCCAGCTGGCAGGACAGCTGGAATGGCTGGTGGACGGTATTCATCTGGTGCTGGGTCATCGCCTTTTCGCCGTTCGTGGCAGGGTTCATCGCGCGGATTTCGCGCGGCCGCACCATCCGCGAATTCGTCATCGGCGTGACCATCATCCCCACGCTCATCGTGATGATCTGGGTCGGAGTCATCGGGGCGAGCGCGATCTACTATGACGATGCGAGCAACCGGAACATCAGCGATGCCGTGTCCGCGGACACCTCGGCCGGCCTGTTCGCGATGCTCGAGCACCTTCCGCTGGTCGGCACGATCCTGCTGGTGGTCTCCACCATCCTGGTCGCGACCTACTATGTCACCTCGCTGGATTCCGGGATCTATGCGCTCAGCGAGTTCGTCTCGGCGCCAAACAAGTCCGGACCGGTCTTCCGCGTGGTGCTGGTGCTGAGCATCGCCACCGTCGCCACGGTGCTGCTCACCCTGGGCGGCACGGCGGTGGTCGATACGGTCCAGACGGGCACCATCATCGGAGCCTTCCCGTTCTCCTTCGTGATCATCTTGATGATCATCAACCTGATTCGGCGATTGATCAAGCGCGACAAGGCAATCAAGCAGCTGGAGAAGGACATCAACAATCCCGACCCGAACCTTGTTTTCGTCGCTGACCCCGACGGCGATGGTGCGATCCTCAAGGAGGTCCCAGGACAGGAACGGCACACCTAGGCAGTGGATCCGGCATCGGAACGAAGGCCGCGGAACTCGTCATATTGAGTTCCGCGGCCTTCGCATTTTCCGGTCACTTCCGGGATTCATACAGATCATTCCAGATTTACCGCTCTGCAGAAAAAGTTTTCACAATCGCCCTTGACAGTGACGCGGGGCACACATAATCTAAATGCAACGGCGTTGCAGTGAGCGCAACACGTACTTCTTCTCCGGCGATTCCCATGAATCCTCGCAATCCATCTGATTGGGCCGGCCTCCCTTGACAGTTGATTTCCCACAAGGAGCCAAAACCATGACTACCGCCAATATCGCCACCAATGTTTCCGAACTGGCCCGACTGAAGACCCTGCACAACGGCGCCAAGGAGCAGCTGACCTTCTCGGATGCCGAGTTCGAGCGCCGCCTGGCCGGCCTGCGCCAGATCATGGCCGCGAAGTCGCTGGACGCGGTCATCCTGACCAGCTACCACGGCATCAAGTACTACTCGGACTTCCTGTACACCACCTTCGGCCGCAACTACGCGCTGGTGGTCACCGCCAGCAACTCCACCACCGTCACCGCGAACATCGATGCCGGCATGCCATGGCGCACCAGCTACGGCGACAACATCGTGTACACCGACTGGAAGCGCGACAACTTCTTCTACGGCCTGCAGGAAGCACTTAAGCGCGACGGCGTGAAGGCAACCCGGATCGGCGTGGAAGACGACTTCCTGCCGGGCCGCACCCGCCAGCAGATCGCCGACACCTTCGACGGCGCAACCCTGGTGGATGTCTCGCAGGACGCCATGAGCCAGCGCATGATCAAGTCCGCCGAGGAAATCGAGGTCATCAAGCACGGTGCACGCATCGGCGACCTGGGCGGCGAAGCCATCAAGGCAGCGATCCGCGAAGGCATCAGCGAATACGAGGTCGCACTGATCGGCACCGAGGCCATGGTGCACGAGATCGCCAAGACCTTCCCGCACCGCGAAGTGCGCGACACCTGGGTCTGGTTCCAGTCCGGCATCAACACCGACGGCGCCCACAACTGGGCCACCACCCGCAAGCTTCAGCGCGGCGACATCCTGTCGCTGAACTGCTTCCCGATGACTTCCGGCTACTACACCGCACTGGAGCGCACCCTGTTCCTGGGCGAGCCGGATGCCCGCAGCCTGGAACTGTGGAACATCAACGTCGAGGTGCACAAGCGCGGCCTGGAGCTGATCAAGCCAGGTGCCGTCTGCAAGGACATCGCCGCCGAGCTGAACGAGATCTACATCGCCCACGGCCTGCTGCCGAACCGCACCTTCGGCTACGGCCACTCCTTCGGCGTGCTCTCGCACTACTACGGACGCGAAGCAGGCCTGGAGCTGCGCGAGGACATTGAGACTGTCCTGGAGCCAGGCATGGTCGTCTCGATGGAACCGATGATCACCGTCATGGACGGCGAGCCAGGTGCCGGCGGCTACCGCGAGCACGACATCCTGGTGATCAACGATGACAACACCGTTGAGAACATCACCAAGTTCGGCTTCGGTCCGGAGAACAACATCATCGACGCCTAAAGGCGAGCGATAACCGTGGGGCGGGGCCCGAACCCCGCCCCACGGTTGCCTTAACCAACTGATGCGCGGCATGCACGGGGGCTGCGCCAAGAACCGAGGACCACCTACCTGGTCCATAGGAACACTTCATCATTCCAGCGGCAAAGAAGCCAGGACTGGCCCAAGCCGCTACCCTCCAGAGGCGGTTTCACACCATGAACGATTCCAGCAACTCCCCACTGCAAACCACTGACGCAACCGCGGCCGCGCCGGCCACCGGCACAGCTACGTCCCGTACCGTTGATTCGAAGACCCGCCGCAAGGTGATCACTGCCAGCTTCATTGGCAACTTCGTGGAGTGGTTCGATTACGCGGCCTACGGCTATCTGGCCGTTACCATCGCCGCGGTGTTCTTCCCCAGCGACGATCCGCAGGCGGGTCTGCTGATGACCTTCGGGGTCTTCGCCCTCTCCTTCCTGGTCCGCCCCATTGGAGGCTTCATTTGGGGGCATCTGGGCGACAAGATCGGCCGGCGCGAGGCCCTGTCTTGGTCGATTCTGCTGATGACCGGCGCCACCTTCTGTATCGCGCTGCTGCCTGGCTACGCGTCCATCGGTTTCGGAGCGCCGCTGCTGCTCTTGGCCTTGCGGCTGGTCCAAGGCTTCTCCGCCGCCGGCGAGTATGCCGGAGCCTCGGCCTTCCTGGTCGAGTACGCCCCAGCCAACCGGCGCGGCCTGTACGCAGCAGTCGTTCCGGCAAGCACTGCCACCGGCCTGCTTTTCGGTTCGTTGATGGCCGCCGGGCTGACCGGGTTGCTCTCAACTGAGGATCTGGAGACCTGGGGCTGGCGCATTCCGTTCCTGCTGGCGGCTCCCTTGGGGCTAATCGGCCGCTACATCCGCACCAAGCTGGAAGACTCTCCAGCCTTCGTTGAAGCATCCGAGTCCGGTGCACCTGAAAGCTCCCCGGTCGGGTCATTGCTGAAGAACCACTGGCGCAAGCTGCTCCAGGCCGCAGGGGCGGTCCTGCTGAACGCCGTCGGCTTCTACGTCATCTTGTCCTACATGCCGACCTACCTGTCCGAGGAACTCGGACTGGACGCCACTCGTTCCTACCTGGCCACCACCGTTGCACTGCTGACCTATGTTGGTTTCATCTTCCTCACCGGCATGCTTTCGGATCGCTTCGGCCGCAGGCGGGTATTGATCAGCGCATCAGTCCTGTTCGTCCTCTTCACCGTGCCAGCCTTCATGGCTCTGGAATCGGGAAACTTCCTAGTGATCGTCCTGGTCCAGATTCTGCTCGGCGCAATGCTCACGCTCAACGACGGCACGCTACCAAGCTACCTCGCCGAAATGTTCCCGACCAAGGTCCGCTACTCGGGCTTCGCCGTTTCGTTCAATCTCTCGAATGCGCTCTTTGGCGGAACCGCGCCATTCGTCGCAACCTTGCTGATTGCCACCAGCGGCAATGTCCTGGCTCCAGGTTGGTACTTGATGGCTGCAGCCGTTGTTTCGCTCGTGGCGGTAGCCTGCTCAGTTGAAACCAGCCGCAAACCGTTGGCATGAGCCGTAGGATAGTAGCAACTCAGGAGGGAAAATGACTGAAACCCGTAGCGAGACACGAGGTGCCTCAGTAATCGTCAACGTGCTCGATGTGCTTCGATGCTTCACCGTTGAGCATCCGGTCGTCGGCGTCACCGAAATCGCTGAGCAGGTCGGCCTCCACAAATCCAGCGTCTCGCGCATCCTGGCCACCCTCGAGCAGGAACGCGTCGTGGACCGGGACGAGGAAACCCGCAAGTACCGTTTGGGAGTCGGACTGATTGCCATCGCCGGCCCATTGCTGGCCAACCTGGACGTGCGGCAGGTGGCCTACCCCCTGCTGGAAGACCTGCGCGAAACGACCGGCGAGACCGCGGTGCTGAACATCTGGGACGGCAGCGAGTCGATTTCCGTGGAACAGCTGTCATCCACCCATCCGGTGAAGCACACCTCGGTCATGGGATCCCGGTACCGTTCGGGGCTGAGCGCCACCGTTCAGGTATTCCTCGCCAACGAGGAACCAACGCGCCGCGCGGAGCTGATCTCCAGCGGCGAGATCGATCTAGCCGGCATCCCCCCCGTTGAATACGAGGCACGCCTGGATCTGGTGCGCGAACGCGGCTATGCGGTCAACTACGGAGAGACCTCCGCAGAAGAAGTCGGGGTGGCCGCCGGAATTCTCGATCACCGCGGAGAGCTTGTCGCCTGCGCCATGACCGCCGCCCCGTACTACCGCATCGGCGCCGACGAACTGGAGCAGCTGTGCTCCAGCACCCGGATCGCGGCACGGCGCATCAGCACGAGGCTCGGATACCACACGGAAGGATAGCCATGGACCCGTTCGAAGCACGTGATGCCTACGTCTTCGACTACCGGATGCACGAAGGCTCGGCCATGAAAGTCAGCCACCATTTCGCCGGGCACACCGGGATGCCGGTGGCCATCCAGACCTGGGTGATTGAACCAGGCGGCTTCGAGGGCTTCCACCGCCACGAGGGACAGGCGGCGTTGCAGGAGTTCTACCAGGTGCTCGAGGGCCAGGCGACGATGCGGGTGGGCGAGCGCGAATACGAGTTGGGCCCAGGCGACAGCATCTTGGCCGATGCAGGGGTGGACCACGACCTGCGCAATACCGGCACGGATGCCCTGCGAGTCCTAGTCGTTTGGGGGCCTCCGGGCGATGCCGACTTCTCGGCCTTCGGTTCGCACCAGCTAGCGCAACGGGCCCGGGCCGGCGGCGTGGCTTAGCTGGGAGTATGCCCAAGGCTCTTTTGCCGTGTGCATGCCCGGTGCTGAAGTGGTTCCATGAGTTACAACATCGGCTATTTCGTTGGTTCGCTCGCCTCGAACTCCATCAACCGCGTCGTGTCCAAGGCGTTGATTGCCTTGGCACCCGAAAACCTCAGCTTCACGGAAATCCAGATCGGCAACCTGCCCTTGTACAGTGCTGACTACGATGCCGACTACCCGGAAGCAGGGACCGCTCTGAAAAAGGCCATTGAAGCCTCGGACGGGCTGCTGTTCATCAGCCCGGAGTTCAACCGGTCGATTCCCGGTGCGCTGAAGAATGCCATCGACTGGGGTTCCCGGCCCTGGGGCACCAATTCCTTCGCCCGCAAACCCACCGGCCTGCTCGGCGCCTCGCCCGGAGCCATCGGCACAGCGGTCATGCAGTCCAGCATGCGCAGCGTGCTCAGTTTCCTGGATGCCCCGCAGTTGAATTCCCCCGAGGTCTATCTGCAATACCGCCCCGAGGATTTCGGCGAGGACGGGAGCATCAGCAACCCTGACACGGAAAAGTTCCTTGCGCACTACATAGGCGAGTATGCGGCGTTCGTAGAGCGCGTGCTCGACTCAACCGCAGCGGGCCACATCGGCGACGAAGGTATGTAGTCGCCGCTAACGGCCGCTAGGCCCGCGAATACTCGGCAAGGGAAACACCAGAGGCAAAGGACTGCATGCTTTCCAGCTTCCAGCTCTCCGGGGCATAACCGGAGTCCCCGAAGAGCCTGACTCCCGAACCGAACATCACCGGCTGGATTTTCAACGCCAGCCGGTCGATGTCTGTGCGCAGCCTGGCCGCCAGTTGCCCGCCGCCGCACAGCCAGATGCGCTCCCCTGGCTGGGCCTTGAGATCGCGGATGACCTCCCTCGGATCCGCGTTGGTGAACTGCACCGCTTCGCTCCCCTCGGGTGACGAGTGCTCTCTCGTGAAGACTATCTGCTTCAGATGCGCATAGGGGTTGGGCAGTGCCGGCAAGCCGACGGCGTAGGTATTCCAACCCATCAGCACCGTGTCGAAGGGGCACCCGTCGATGGGCAGTCCGGCTGCCTCCGCCAGTTGGGTCGGCGCCGTGCCGCGATAGCGCTCCCAGATGGGCGCTGCGTGCTCGCCCTCCACTGCGAAAGCATCGAATTCGCCGTTCGGACCGGCAATATATCCGTCCAGGCTCATTGCAACGAAGTAGGTCAGTTCCCGCATTCTTCTCCCTTGGCTCATGGCCGGAGGCCAGGTGAATTCTGGGCTAACCCTACAGCACTGGCGAGCGCGAGCTGGGGAGAATGCAAAAAACCGGAAAGCATCTTTTGGATGCTTCCCGGTTTTTTCATTTGGTGGAGGTAAGGGGATTCGAACCCCTGACCTTCTGCATGCCATGCAGACGCGCTACCAACTGCGCCATACCCCCAAATGAGGCGGTTTCAGCAGTTTGAACAACTCCTGAACCGAGATAAAACTCTACCGGAGCATTATCGAAAACACCAAATCGGGAACTCGAGACGCTGATCACATTCGGCTATTCACACGATGGCCTCGCAATGGAAGAATGTGGGCGGGACCTATCGGCCCGCCCGTTCCTTCGAAAGGCGCAATTCCATGAGCATCGGACTGACCCCATACCTGCGTTTCGCCGGAGACGCCAAAGAAGCGATGGAGTTCTACCACCAGGTACTAGGTGGCGAGCTTTCCATGATGACCTTCCAGGAAGGCATGAATGACAGCAATCCGGCCGTTGCCGACCTGATCATGCACTCTTCGCTATTCGTCGAGCGCGGCCTGCACCTCATGGCCTCGGACACGCCGCCAGAAATGGACGTCCGTGGCAATGGCGTGATGGCGCTGAGCAGCGACGGAGTCGCGGAGGCCGACGCAGAGACCCTGACCAAGTGGTGGGAAGGGTTGGCCGAAGGAGGCCAGATCAATATGCCATTGGAGCAGGCTCCGTGGGGCGACTCCTTCGGCGAGCTGCGCGACAAGTTCGGCGTGATCTGGATGTTCAACATCACCGCGGTAGCGAGCTAGCCCAAGCAGCTAGTGGGTGCGTGCCTGCTCGCGGGCTTCCAAGGCTTCGCGGCCCACGAGCAGGCCCACCTTCTTGGCGCGGATCTGGGTGATCCACGCAATCAGCAAGCCCAATGCAGCGAGGCCGGCGCCGACCACCGACGGGGCGCGGAAGCCATAGCCGGCAGCGATCACCGCGGCACCCAGCGCGGCGCCCAGCGCGTTGGCGACGTTCAGCGCCGAGTGGTTCAGCGAGGCGGCCAGCGACTGCGCATGCGGGGCCGAATCCATCAGCAGGGTCTGCAAGGCAGGGATCAGCAGGGAACCCACCGCGCCCATCACGAAGACCATGATCATCGTCGGCACCACCCAGCTGGTCACGGCAGCGAAAATCAGCATGGTCGCGATCATGAAGACCGATGACAGCTTGATCGCGCCGAAGATCGACCAGTCGGCCAGCCTGCCACCGGCCAGCGAGCCGACAACCATGCCCACGCCATAGAGCGCCAAGGCCAGCGGTACCAGCTCGATCGGCAGGCCGGCCTCTTCGGTCAGCGTCGGCGAAATGTACGAGTACACCGCGAAGAAGCCACCGAACCCGACGATTCCGGTGAGCATCGCCAACCAGACCTGGGCGCTGCGCAAGGCGGTCAGCTCGCGGCGGATACTTGCCCCGGCATCGGTCTTGCGCCATGGCACGAACACGCTGATCAGCACTGCGGTCAACACGCCAATCACGGTGACGACCAGGAACATCGAACGCCAGCCGTATTCCTGGCCCAGGCGGGTCACCAGCGGGACACCGGCAACATTGGCCACCGAGAGCCCGAGCATCACCCAGGCGATGGCGCGTCCGCGCATTGTGGCAGGAACCAGGCTGCCGGCGAGCACACCAGCCAACCCGAAGTAGGCCCCGTGCGGCAGGCCCGCGAGGAAACGGGTCGCCAGCATGGTGTTGTAGTCAGGAGCGAAGAACGAGGAGAGATTGGCGAGCGTGAAGAAGAGCATCAGCAGCTGCACCGCACGCTTGCGCGGAATCTTGGCGGCCAGCGCGGTGAGCACCGGGGCGCCCACCACCACGCCAATTGCGTAGGCGCTGATCATCAGGCCCATCTGCGCATAGCTCACCTCAAGATCGGCAGCGCCTTCTTGGAGCAGGCCCATCATGGCGAACTCCGTAACGCCGATGCCGACGCCGCCCATGGCCAAGGCGAGGATTGCCAGCAGCAGTTTTCCGCCAGATAAGTAGGCAGTCATTCAAGTTCTCAATTCGTGGCAGGGTCTTGGGACGCGGCTCCCTCGGCGCTCTTACCCATCGTAGTGACTGCATCGGGCGAGACCGGCAATCCCCAAGCCGAAAATTACGATTCCCACAGTATTTTGTGCCACTCTATTAAGTCCTATGGCTCATTCATCGCATCAACGCCTGTCTGCCTCGCGAATTATCGCGAGGTTCTTCTTTGCCCTGCTCTGCCTCGCGCTGGCCGGGCTGATGGTGTTCCACCAGCAGATCCCCGATGTCATGGGCCTTGGATTGATCGTCGACAATCTGGCCCCGTGGATGGGACTGGGTATTCCAGTGCTCCTGCTGATGGCCTTGGTTGTGCGCGGGCGCATCAGCTTCATCGCGCTGCTCGTGCCCATGGTCGTCTGGGCGGTCCTCTTCGGACCGGCGTTCCTGCCCTCGGATCAGCGCGTCCCGGAAGCTTCGCTGCAGGTCGGCACGCAAAACGTCCACGAGTCCGCCGGTGTGCAAGCCGCCCGCGAGCTGGCCGCGCACGGAGCGCAGGTCATCACCCTGCAGGAAATCGGCGAGGGCCAAGAACCTGAGATCACCGCCGAGCTGGCCGAAACCCACCCCTACCGCTACATGGTCAGCACCGTCGGGGTGTGGAGCGCCTATCCGCTGAAAAACCCGGAACCCCTGGACCTGGGCCTGGGCTGGGACCGCGCGTTGCGGGTTGACGTGGCCAGCGGCAGCGGGGATGTGCGGTTATATGCGGTGCATGCGGCGTCGGCCAGGCCCACAGGGCACCACGAGCGGGACATGATGCTCAGTTCGCTGGCCGGCTACTTGGCCGAAGACGATTCTTCGAAGATCGTAGCGGCCGGCGATTTCAACGCCACCAGTTCCGACCGCCACTTCGCACCGGTCGCCAACCAGCTGGAGGAAGCCCACTACAGCGACTGGGGACTGGCCCTGACCTGGCCGCGGACGCTGTTCCCGATGCTCGGCATAGACCATGTGATGCTGCGCGGAGTCGAATCAGCCAGCTTGGAGCGGCTGGAGATCGCCGATTCCGACCACTACGCGCTAGCGGCCACCATCGATCTGGGAAACTAGACCGCTTCCAGCCCGGTCTGGCGCAGCGTGATGTTGATCCGCCCGCCGCCAAGGCCGAGGCCTGCCGGCGCGGTCCCGGCGTGGATCTTCGTCACCCCGTGATAGGCGAAGCGTGACGGTCCGTCGAAGACAAACAGGTCTCCCGAGGCCAGCCGGATCTCTTGCCACGGCCGGTTGCGGTTCTCGGTATTGCCCAGGCGGAACGTGGCCGAATCGCCAATGGACAATGAAACCACCGGTGCGTTGATCCGCTCTTCGGCGTCCTGGTGCATGCCCATCACCGCGTGCGCATCGTAGTAGTTCACGATGGCGGCATCAGGCTGGTATTTCTGCGCGCGCTGCGGATCCCCGGTAGCCTCGGCTACCGCCTGCTTGCCCAGGCGGACCAGCCACTCTTCCATGGGCGCCACGGTTTGGCCACCCAGGTCGCCAGCGGTCCTTGAATAGCTGCCCGGGCTCCAATGCCAGCCCAGGCACAGGCTTTGCACGCTCATCGGATGCCCGTTGATGCGTGTACGGTGCGGCGGAACCGGCCCGCTGCCCCACTCGAAGAAACGCCGCACGATCCACTGCTGCGCAGCCGCGTCCAGCCATCCCGGCAAGTGCCAGGCGCCTGGGCGCACCGCTCCCCCGGTGCGGGGCAATGCACTGTCATCGAAAAGCGACTCCATGCTTCCAGCGTGCCCGTTGCGGGCAGGGCTCGGCAAGTCTCCTGCGTATTCGCTCACTGAACTTTGCAGGATAAGCCGGCACGGTGCCTTGCAACAATATTGACGATAGTGACTTTGTGTTTCGTCTTGCCCCCGCAAAGATTTCGAAAAGGTTAACCTTTATTCGATTTATTGCGCTTGAAACAATTGCGATACCTCTGGGAAAACCTGGGCACCTAAGCTGAGTGCATCCACTAGTTCAAGGAGAACCCCATGTCACCCCGAGAAACTCAAGCAGAATCAAGGACACCATGATTGGCATCGACCTCGAACTGCACGAATGCACGATACTGCTCGCCGGAAGTAGATCCGGGAGCAAGAATACTGCGAAACGCTTCGAAGCAGAGGGCGCCACGGTGCTCGCCGCCGAGGAGCCCTTCGAGGCAATACAGCTGCTGGAACAGGCAAGCCTGCTGGTGATCTGCGATGCCGACCCGATGCGCTTCACCTCCCTGGTGCAAGCAGCGTGCATCCCAGTGATCCGCCTGCGCCCCACACCCAAATCCGGATCCATCACGCTGCTCGGCGGCGGGCCCGGCGCACTGGATCTGCTCACCCTGCGCGGAGTCCGGGCGCTCGCCGAAGCCGAGATCGTCTTCGCCGACCGGCTCGGCCCCGCAGCGCACCTGCCGGAGCTCGCGCCCCAAGCTGACATCGTCGACGTCGGCAAGCGCCCCGGGCACCACAAGCTCACCCAGCGGGACATCGAAGCCCAGATGATCGACGCCGCCCGCGGCGGAGCACGAGTAGTGAGGCTCAAGGGCGGAGATCCCTTCGTCTTCGGCCGCGGCTTCGAGGAAGTCGCCGCCGCGACCGCAGCCGGCATCCCGGTCAGCGTCATCCCCGGGCTGAGCTCCTGCATCACCGTTCCGGCAGCGGCCGGCATCCCGGTGACCGCCCGCGGCGTGAACACCATGTTCACGGTCGTCTCGGCCCACGACCCGCTCAGCGATGCGCAGCTGGAGCACCTGTCCAAGCTGGGCGGCAGCATCGTGATCCTCATGGGCATGGGCACCGTCGAGCAGACCGCCGCTGGCTTGCGCCGGGTCGGCATGGACCCGCGCATGCCCTGCGCCATCATCGAATCCGGCACCACCGACATCCAGCGCACCAGCTGCACCCGGCTGGCCGAACTGGCCGACACCGCCCGCGGCCATGCAAACCCTGCGGTCATCGTCATCGGCGAGGTCGCCGGGCTGCCGGCCAGCCTGCTGGCACAGCAATTGGAGGTGGCCTGATGGGCACCCCCAGGCCCCTGGCCGGCTTCCGGCTGGCAGTGACCAGCGACCGGCGTTCGGCCGAACTCATCGAGGCCTTCGAGCGCCGCGGCGCAGAAGTCACCCATACCCCGCTGCTGCAGCTGGCACCGCTGGACGATGAGCAGCAGCTGATCGCGCAAACCCGCAAGCTGATCGAGCTGCGTCCGCAGGCAGTGGTCATCACCACCGCCTACGGCTTGCGCCGCTGGGTCGAAACCTCCGAAGCCGCCGGCGTCGGCGACGAGTTGCTGGCCGTGCTCGGCCAGGCGCAGCTCTACGTCCGCGGTGCCAAGGCCCACGGCGCCGTCAAGGCACTGGGCCTGGAACCGTCGGCCGTCGCCGCGGACGGGCGCAGCGCCTCCATGCTCCAGCTGCTTGAAGGCAAGCTCGAGGGGGCCACCGTCGCCTTGCAGCTGCATGCCGATTCCGATCACGGCCTGCCGCAAAGCCTGCGCGAGCTCGGCGCTCGCCGGGTGCTGGCGGTGGAGCCCTACCGCTGGCAGGACACCAGCAGCGACAGCGGGATCTCCGCCCTGGTCGAAGGGCTGTGCACTGCCCGCTTCGACGCGGTGACCTTCACCAGCGCGCCGAGCGTGCACGCGCTGTTCGCTGCCGCCAAGGCCCGCAACCGCCTGCCCGCGCTGCTGCGCTCCCTGGCCGATCGCGTCGTAGTGGCCACCGTTGGACCGGTGACCGCAGCCCCGCTGATCGATGCTGGCATCAGCCCGCTCGTGCCCGAGCGCTATCGCATGGGTGCCATGATCGGGCAGCTCGTGGAGCACCTGGATTCGCTGGGCACCTTGCAGGCGCAGACAATCCACGGCCAGGTGCAGCTGCGCGGTCGCACCCTGACGGTCCAGGACGAGGACTGCGAGCTGACTCCCGGGCAAGCCGAGCTGGTGCGGGCGCTGATCGAGGCTGGCGGCAGCGTGCTCTCCCGCGAGGAGCTGGGGGCGGCCCTGCCCGAAGCCAGTTCCAAGCATGCCCTGGACATGACCCTGAGCCGCCTGCGCAAGGCGCTGCCGCAGCCGGAAATCATCGCCACGGTCATCAAACGCGGGTACCGGCTGAATGTTTGATCGCCCGAATGGGCTTTTTCCGGTCGGGTTACGTAGGATCGGAGTCATGGTTACTATTCAGGTTGCCGGTGAAGCTCTGGTCGACATTGTCGATGGCGTGGCGCATCCCGGCGGTTCTCCGATGAATGTTGCTGTTGGACTGGGCCGGCTGGGCCACGACGTCCTGCTCCAAACGGACATCGGCGATGACGAGCATGGCCGGCTGATCGCCGAGCATGTGGCGGCCTCTGGCGTTCAGCTCGCAGCCGGATCGCACACCGATGCGCAGACATCCAGCGCCACCGTGGTGCTCGACGAGTCCGGAGACGCCAACTACGAGTTCCAGCTCAACTGCACCTTGCAGAGCATGGCATCAACCCAGGCCGCATTGTTCCACTCAGGCTCCGTGGCAGCGTTCCAGGGCCCCAGCGCCGCCCGGATCCATGAGGCGTTCGAGGCGTCGCCTGCGGGCCAGATCCTGAGCTTCGATCCGAATCTGCGAGCGGAACTGGTTGAGGACCGGGCGGAATCGGTCAAGCAGATCGAGAAGCTGGCCGGACTGGCCGATATCGTCAAGCTCAGCGACGAGGACGCCCTCTGGCTCTACCCGGGCTGGGATGCCGACCGCATCCTGGCACACTTCCTGGATCGCGGGGCATCCCTGGCGGTCATCACCTTCGGTGCCCGCGGCGCGGAGGCCCGGACCAAGCACACCGAAGTCATGGTCCCCTCGATCTCGGTGCGCACCGAAGATACGGTTGGCGCGGGCGATGCGTTCATGGCCGGGCTGCTGCACGCCATCTTGGACAGCTCGCTGGCCCAGTCGCTGCGCGATGGCACGGAATTGGACAGCGTGGAGCTGGAGAAGGTCATGCAGATCGCTTCGGTGTGCGCGGGAATCACCGTTTCGCGTGCCGGCGCCAACCCGCCAACGCTAGACGAGCTCAACCAGTTCCTCAGCACCACGACGCGCTAGCACCTTCCGGTTCTGGCAAATCACCGCTGGGATCTGCACCTGGAAAAGGCGCTGATCCCAGCGGCTTTTTATTTCATTCGTTGTGGATGAAGGTGTTTCGCTGGCGCATTCTCCCAGAGCGACTTGAATGCAGGGCGAAAACTGCAGATCAGGTTGCTAGAGTTCCCTAGCAGAGCATTGTGCCCAATTCACCGAGGAGGCCCCATGGGGAGCAAGGTTCCAGCCGCCGACAATACCTTGCGGATCCTCAGGCTGCTGGCCAGCCGGAAGACCCCTACCCCGGCGGCGATGATCGCCACACTGCTGGAGCTTCCCCGCTCCAGCGTCTACCAGCTGCTGAACGTAATGCTGGAACACGGATTCATCAGCCACTATCCAGAGGACAAGTCCTACGGTTTGGGGGTCTCCGCGTTCGAGCTGTCCAGCGCCTACACCCGCCAGGAGCCGCTGGCCCGGCTGGGTGCTCCGCTGATTGCCCAGCTGGTCGACAAGGTCGGCGAAAGCGCGCACCTGGCAGTGCTGCACGGTTCGGATGTGCTCTACATCGTCGAGGAACGCGCCAAGGGCCGCCCATCGCTGGTCACCGATGTGGGTGTCCGCCTGCCGTCGCATCTGACCGCCTCAGGCAGGGCCATTCTCGCAGCGCTGCCCAAATCGCAGGTGCGTGCGCTCTACCCCAGCGCCGCCACCTTCTCTGAGCGCGTGGCCGAATCATCAATCTCCAGCTACTCGCAATTGCGCCGCGAACTGGAGCAGAGCACGCAGCGCGGCTACGCAGTGGAGCGCGGGGATGTCACCCCGGATTTCCACTCGCTGGCGGTGGCAATCCGGGACTCCAATGATTGGCCGGTGGCTGCTGTGGCCGTCACCTTCCTGGCTGACCGGGTCCCCGAAGAGCAGCGGGAGGCCCTGCTCGTGCAGATCCGCGCCACCGCGGCGGCGATCACCTCGCGGGTGCAGGGCAAGCGTCCTGCCTAGTCCTGTGCTACTGGTTTGAGAATGCCGCGTCGAAGGACGATTCGGGGCGCTGGTACAGCAGGTTGCGGATGTAGACCACGGCCTGGCCCGCTCCATGCAAGCGGTCCATGCCCGCATCTTCCCACTCGATGGAGATTGGGCCGGTGTACCCATGGAAATCCAGGGCGCGGAACGCATCGTCCCAGTTGATGTCTCCATGGCCGGTGGAGACGAAATCCCAACGCCGGCGGGGATCGCCCCACGGCAGATGGGAGCCCAGGATGCCGTTGCGCCCGTTGGGCCGATGCATCCGGGTGTCCTTGCAATCCACATGGTAGATGCGATCGGCGAAGTCGGTGATGAATGCGACCGGATCGATGCCCTGCCAGAACATGTGGCTCGGGTCCCAGTTCAGCCCGAACGCCTCGCGTCGGCCGATGGCTTCCAACGTGCGCACGGTGGTCCAGTGGTCGTAGGCGATCTCGGACGGGTGCACCTCCAGCGCGAATTTCACGCCCTGCTCATCGAATTCGTCCATGATCGGATGCCAGCGCTTGGCGAAGTCCTCGTAGCCTGCGTCGATGACTTCGCCCGGAACCGGCGGGAACATCGCGACGTACTGCCAGATTTTCGAGCCGGTGAAGCCAACCACCACGTCGGCACCGAGTTTGCGTGCGACGCGTGCCGAGCGCTTCATGTCCTCGGCTGCCCGTTGGCGCACGCCTTCCCCCTCGCCGTCGCCCCAGACATAGTCGCGCAGGATTCCCTGGTGGCGGAAGTCTATGGGGTCATCGCAGACGGCCTGGCCGGCCAGGTGATTGGAGATCGCCCAGGCTTTCAGCCCGTACCTGTCCAGGATCTCCAGCCGTGATTGGAGGTAGGCCGGGTCCTCGTCGGCCCGCTTGAGATCCAGGTGGTCGCCGCTGGCCGCGATTTCCAAACCGTCATAGCCCCATTCGGCGGCGAGCCGGGCAACATCCTCGAAGGGCATATCGGCCCACTGCCCGGTGAAGAGCGTAACTGGATGCGCAGTGTTCATGGTTGGTTCTCCTCTAGTCATTGGTGGCGATCCATTCGCCGGTTGCCGCTGATTCGAGCACGGCTTCAGTCAGCCGGCAGGCTCGGGCGCCATCGGCAAAGGTCGGCAGCCCTTCGGGCGCTTCGCCGCGGATCGCTGCATAGGTGTCGGCCACGAACGCGGCGAAAGCGTCGAGGTAGCCCATCGGATGCCCGGCTGGCACCACCGACAAGCGTGCCGCATCGGGGCTCAGGCCGTCCGCCTGGCGCGAGAGCGTCGAGGACATGCCGGTGCCGCCGATCCACAGTTCGTCCGGCTTCTCCTGCTGGAATTCCACCGCCGACCGGTCTCCGGACAGCTCGATGGCCAGGGCGTTCTTCCGGCCGGCGTTGACCTGCGAAACCAGCAGCGTGCCGATGGCACCCGATGCCATCTGCACGACCAGGGCGGCGGCATCTTCGGTAGCGACTTCCACAGTGCCTCGCCGCTGGTGGGCCACCGAGGTGGCAGCGTTCAGCCGGACGATCCGCTCCCCGGCAATGAATTCCAGCAAATCCACCAGATGCGAACCGATATCCGCAAAGGCCCGGGAAGGACCGCCGGAGGCTGGGTCGACCCGCCAGCTCTTGTGGCTGGCAGCATGCATCCAATCCTGCAGGTACTGGCCCCGCACGGTCAGCAGCCTTCCCAGCTTGCCTTCGCGCACATGGGCGCGGGCCTGGCGCACCATCGGGTGGTAGCGGTAGACGAACGGCACCGACGCCACGGCGTCGGAACGGGAAGCCAGCAAGGCCAGCTGGCCGGCGTCCCGGGCGCTGGTGGCCAGCGGCTTCTCGCAGACCACCGACAGTCCAGCTGCCAGTGCGGCGGCTGCCTGTCCGGCGTGCAGGGCATTGGGCGAGGTGACATGGACGGCGTCGCACTGCTCGAGCAGCTCTTCCACGCTGCCGAACCCGGGAACGCCCAGGACCGCCGCTGCCCGTGCGGTGGACTGCTCGCCGTTGGACCGCACCCCGATGAGCTGGGCTCCTGCCCTGCGGATCGCGTCGGCGTGGGTCCGGGCCATGAACCCGCCGCCGATGACGCCGACTTTCAGTTCCTGCATGGCCGGTGCGGCCTGTTGGCTGATCAATTGAGGCATGTATTTCCTTGTCTGTTCTTACTTGACCGCGCCGGAAGACAGGCCCGCGACCAGGTGCCGTTGCGCAAAGAGGAATCCGGCAAGCACCGGGATCGAAACAACCACCGAAGCGGCCATCATCTGGTTCCAGTACACATCGGTCTGCGATGCGTAGGCTTGCAAACCGATGGACAGCGTCCTGGTGTCCTTGTTGGTGAGCACGCTTGCAAAGAGCACTTCGCTCCAGGAAGTGATGAAGCAGTACACCGACACCGCGATGATGCCGGGGCGCGCCACGGGGAGAACCACCTTGACCAGTGCACCGAGCCGGCCCAGTCCGTCAACCATGGCGGCTTCTTCCAATTCCTTGGGCATGGAAGCAAAGAACCCGGTGAGCATCCAGATGGAGAATGGCAGGGAGAACGTCATATAGGTGACGATCAGCCCCAGGTAGCTTCCGTTGAGCTGCAATCCCACGGCACGCTCAAGTTGGGTGAAGATCAGGAACAGCGGCAGAAGGAATAGGATTCCGGGGAACATCTGGGTGGAGAGCACGATCAGCCGGAAGGACCGCGCGCCACGGAAGTCGAAGCGCGAGAGCGCATAGGCGGCCAGGATAGCGATGGACACCGAGAGGATGGTCGCACTGATGGTGACGATCATCGAGTTGGCGAAGTACTTGCCCAGCGGGACCGTGGTCCAGATATCCAGGTACGGGGCCAGGGTGAATTCCGACGGGATCCATTCGAAAGCGCCGCGGACATCCTTGAGCGGCTTGATGGAGGTCGTGATCACCACGTAGAGCGGCAAGACGATAATCAGGGTGATGAAGGCCAATCCGAATACTCGCAGGATGCGGAAGCCGCGGGTCTCAATCATCGATGCTCTTTTCCTTCGGCATGACAAGTCGGATGTAGAACGCTGAGACGATCAGCAGCGCGATCAGCAGAACGACGCTCAAGGCGCCGCCCACCCCGAAGTTCCAGTTGTTGAAGGACTGCTGGTAGATCAACGGGGAAATCAGGGTTGCTTCTTCCGGCGACACCGGACCGAAAAGCAGGTAAGGGATATCGAACTGGTTGAAGACCCACAGTCCGAGCATCAGCAACAGCACCACGTTGGCGTGCTTGATCATCGGCAAGGTGATGCTGGTGAACTGCTTCCACAGGCTGGCCCCATCCAGGGATGCCGCCTCATAGACTTCGTTCGGGATGGATTGCACGGCGGCAAGCAGCATCAGGAAGGCGAAAGGCCAGAATTGCCAGACGGCGACAACCACCATCACGAAAAAGGAATTCCCGCCCAGCAGCCAGAACGGACCTTCGTCCAGGATCCCGAGGTCTTCGACGAGGAAGCGGTTGACCATGCCATCACGCTGGTTGAACATGAACGCCCAAGCGATAGTGGTGACATAGCTTGGCAGTGCGTAAGGCACGAGGAAGAGGGTGCGGAAGAATCCGTTGCCGCGGAATTTGGAGGCCAGCAGCACCGCTGCGAAAATGCCCAGGCTCCAGGCGATCGCCACGACCAGGACGGTGAAGAGGAAGGTCCGGCCCAGCGCATCGAAGAATTGCGAACCGATGGGACCGTTGGGGTCCAGCGCGGTGATGAAGTTCTGCAAGCCCACAAATGGGGCCTTGACCCAGTTGGCGATGGAGAACTGGGTTAGCGAGAGGAAAGCAATCCATACGCCGAGCAGCATCGGAACGATATGGATCAGCAGTTCCAGGAATGCCGCAGGAGCTGAGAGCGCATAGGGGAAGAACCGGTCGCGCTTGATTGAACTGCGCTTGATTGCCTTTGACGCGTCGCGGGGCTTGAGCGGTTCGCTGGTTTCAGGCGGTGCCTGGGTGATCGTCGGCATTTGGCCTCCTTTCATGTAAACGAATGCGAGTGTTGCAGCTGGCCGCGAGGGGCACGAAAAAGTCCGATCCCGCAGCCAGCGCAACGTGTCGGCCCGCTAGCTGGCTGGCATCTGCTGCTGCGCGTCTTCCAACGCCTTGCGGACATCCGCCTCGGTGATTTCCTCGCCCTGGGCGATGCGGGCGAACTGCTTGGCGATGGCCTCGCCGACAAGCGATTCCATCTGGCCTTCGGTGGGGAACAGCGGCATCGGGGCCGCGTTATTGGCCAGGATTTCCTTCTTGGCCTGCTGCTCATCAGTGCCGAAGGCCGGGTCGTCAAAGGCTTCCGTGACCGATGGCAGGGAGGTGTACTTGGCATTCAGCGTCTTCTGCTCATCGACGCTGAGCAAGTGGTTCACGAATTCGAGGGCGGCGTCCTTGTTATCCGAGTTCTCAAAGACGCTGACATTAATGCCTGCAACCAGCGACTGGGTGGCTTCCTGCCCGGTTGCCCCGGAATCCTTCAGCGGGATGGGCGCCATGGCATAGTCCTCGAAGCCAGCGGCCTTGAACGACTTCCCGGGGGCCTGGTCGAAGAACATGGCGGCGTTGCCGTCCATGATTTCCCCTGGGAGCACCGAACCGTCATTGATCTCGGCGTTGGACTTGGAGACCACGCCGGTCTCGCCCATCAGCTGGATCCAGTCGTTGACGCCACTGACGATGCCATCATTGGTGAAGTCCGGCTTGCCGTCTTTCGTATACAGCTCGCCCCCGTTCTGCATGCCCAGGATGAATGCAGCGTGGGCATTGTTGGCGGTACGTTGTCCGGCCAAGGCGAAGCCGTACTGGTCGATCTTGCCGTCGTCGTCGGTATCCTTGGTCAGCTTCTTGGCGGTGGCCAGGAATTCATCCCAGGTCTTCGGCGCCTGCTTAATGCCGGCCTCCTCGAACATCTTGGTGTTGTAGTACAAGCCGTAGGCCATGGAGTACAACGGCAACGAGGTGGGGGCCTGCCCCTCGGCGCCACCGGTAGCCAGGGCCGCGGGCACGAACTTTTCTGCGCCTCCCACGGCTTCAAGCGCCTCGCCTTCAAAGGGGACGAAGGCACCGCTGGCCTGCAAGGTGGTAGCCCAGGTGTTCCCGATGTTCAGCACATCAGGGCCTTCGCCGCTGGAGACGGCGGTGAGGATGCGGTTGTACAGGTCTGCCCAGGGGACGACCTCCAGCTCGACCTCGATGCCGGTTTCCTCGGTGAACCGCTTGATGGATTCACCCAGGATCTCTTCATCCTGGGTGACGGAGCTTCCCTGGTTCGAAGCCCAGTAGGTGATGGTTCCGCCGGCTTCCGCCGACCCGGAGCCGGAAGCCGCGCCGGAGCAGCCGGCCAGGCCGCTGAGCGAGAGCGCAGCGATGGAGGTGATCGCGACGATGCGCCCTAGATTATTCGTGAAATGGGGTGAAGGCATGGTGGTTCCTTTTCAGATGCGGGTGGTGTTGCGAAGGGCAGGATTCAGGCAAGGATGCTGGGGGCCGAAGGGTCCCAGGCCGGGTCCAGCAACTCGATGGGCTCGACGGTCGAGGCCACCTCGACGAATGCTCCCGACTCGATGGCTTCTGCGACACTGACCATGATGTCCAGGACATGGAACGCCAATTCGCCTGGCACGCGTTCCTTGCGGCCCTCGCGGATGGCTTGGGCCAGTTCGGCAACGCCCGTGCCGCGCCCGTATCGGGATCCTTGGGCTACGACAACACTCGGTTCCTGGTCCGCCAAATGGAGGATGGTGTCCCCGGTGAATTCGTTGGGATCCGGAAGCTGCGCGGTGCCTTCTGTTCCCGAGATCTCCACGAATCCTGCACGCTTCAGCTTTGAGTCGAAGCTGAAGATGCACTGAGCACTGGCCCCGGATTCAAAGGAGAGCAACGCTGAGACGTGGGTTGGAACTTGGACCGGGAAACTGGTTCCAGCCTTCGGACCGGCACCGATGACGCGTTGCGCCCTGGCCTGGGAACCCAAGGCGGCGACCTTGGCGACCGGGCCGAAAACCCGCACCAGGGTGGTCAGGTAGTAGGGGCCGAGATCGAAGAGCGGTCCAGCGCCGTGGGCGAAGAGGAATTCGGGGCTGTGGTGCCAGGATTCTGGTCCCGGGCCTTGGAAGATAGCCAGTCCCGTGAGCGGGGTGCCGATGGCGCCGCTTTCGATCTGCCGCAGGCCGCTCTGGACGCCCGCACCCAAGATGGTGTCTGGAGCCACGGCAACCCGGACGCCTGCCGCCTTGGCTGCTGAAGCCAGCTGCCGCCCGGATTCGCGGTCCAGCGCGTAGGGCTTCTCGCCCCATACGTGCTTGCCGGCGGCTACCGCCTGCAACGCCACCTCGACATGGACCGCCGGGATGGTCAGGTTCACGACGATCTGGATGTCGTCGCGGGCCAGCAATTCCGCATAGGTTCCCGAGGCTTCAACAGACCATTTGCGCGCTTGGCTTGCTGCGCGTTGGGTATCGAGGTCGGCGATGAATCGTACCGCGAGATCCGGGAATGCGGTGAGATTCTCCAGATACTGGTCGCTGATCGTGCCGGCGCCGACAATGCCCACGCCCATAGGCTGGTTCTGGGATTCCATCTGCACTAGTTCCTTTCGGTTACCAGGTAGTCTCGGCTTTGGGTCACGGCCTGGAAGATATCACCGGCGAAGTCATCGAGTTCCACCACATGCAGCAGGCCGCTGGTGGCACCGATGATCTGGTCGATCGGCATGGAGCCACTCCCGACTGCGACCTGTTCCTTGTGATTCTTCGACTTCGGCCCGTCCTTGATATGCAGGGCCACGACGCGGGGAGCGAGTGATTCAAGCAGCTGGAGCACATCGGCGCCGCCCACGGCAGCCCAGTAGGTGTCCACTTCCAGCGCGACGTCCGGGTCCAGCAGGCTGGCGAGGTATTCCAGTGCTGTTGCGCCATTGATCTTGCTGGAGATTTCCCAGTCGTGGTTGTGGTACCCGACCTTGATGCCGTATTCGCCACCCAGCCTGGCGGCTGCGTTGAGCTTGTCCGCGATGGCGCGAATGGATTTGGCATCCTGCCACTGCTCGGCCGGGATGAACGGATCGATAACGGTGGTGATGCCGAGTTTTCCTGCGGCCACGAAGACCTCGTCGTAGTCCGAAGAGAGCAATGGCGCGTGGGCAGTGGGTGCGCTGAGCTGATTCTCGGTCAGCGCCTGGGCATACTCGTCGGAGCGAGCCACGAAGTTGTAGGGCTCAACCTGCGTGTAGCCGATGCCGGCTACCCGTTGAAGGGTCGCTTTAAGGTCATCTGCGATGTGCTCGCGCAGCGTGTACAGCTGGATTGATAGGTCGTGGGCAGGCAAAGGCGTCTCCTGGATGAAGTGGTGGGTGCGATCCGGATGATCATGACGTGCGTCACACACTGAGACTAGTTTTACTTATGTCGATAGTCAATAGAAGTATGTCGACATTCTTTTAAAGTGTTTCTCTGTCTCGTCCACTGCTGTGTTTTACTGGGTTCATGGCCAATCCTTCGAGCCCCCAAAGCCTGCAGTTCGCCCGTGGCGCCAGTGGTGCCGGCGAGGTCCTGCAACTGTTCATGGACGGCGCCCCGCACAGCCGCACCGACCTTGCCGCACTGACCGGCATGGCTCGTTCCACCCTTCAAGAACGTCTGGATGTGCTCATCCACCTCGGCCTGATCGGCGCGATCGCCGATGGCGCCTCCACCGGCGGTCGCCCTCCCCAACGGCTCTCATTACTCCCCGACGCCCGATTGGTGCTGGCCATCGATTTGGGAGCCAGCCACCTGCGCGTTGCGCTTTCCGACCTTGCCTGCACTCCCCTGGTGCAATCCCAGACACCCATTTCCTTCGCCGATGGACCTGAAGAGATCTTGCAAACTGCCATGGATCTGGCCAAGGAATTACTGGTTTCCTTGGACCGCGACCGCGAAGACGTCATTGCCGTCGGCATGGGCGTGCCGGGACCGGTGAATTTCGAGACCGGCCGGCCGGCCAATCCGCCGATCATGCCCGGATGGGACGATTTCGACATCCCTGCCTGGTTCCAGCAGTATCTGGATGCCCTGGTTGTCGTGGATAATGACGTGAACCTGATGGCCATTGGCGAGAAAGATCAGCTGGAGTCCGGCAGCGAGGACTTCATCTTCGTCAAGCTGGCCACCGGCATCGGCTCCGGCATCATCTCCGGAGGACTGCTGCAGCGCGGGGCGCAAGGCACCGCCGGCGATATCGGGCACGTGCGCATTCGCCGCGGCGACGGCATCTTCTGCCACTGCGGCAATGAAGGCTGCCTGGAAGCCCTGGCCTCCGGGCCCATGATTGCCGCCGCGCTGCGCTCAGAAGGCATCGAGGCCAACAGCAACATGGATGTGGTTGGCCTGGTGAATTCGGGGAACATCCAGGCGATCCGCGCGGTACGCCAGGCCGGGCGCGATTTGGGCGAAGTTTTGGCTGCTAGCGTGAGCCTGCTGAACCCATCGCTGATCGTGGTGGGCGGACGGATCTCTGCCGCCGGAGAGCACCTGCTGGCAGGCATCCGCGAAGTGGTTTACCAGCGCGGAGCCCCGCTATCGACCCAGCATCTGCAGATCCGCACATCGCGCAGCTGGGAGGCTGGTGCCCTGCGTGGAGCCAGCATGATCGCCGTCAGCCAGGCGCTGAGTCCGCAGGAAATCGAGCGTAGCGCGCTGGCGCTGATCTGAGCCAGCTAGCAGCTGGACGCACCCGTAAATTCCTATGAATCTGAAATACCGGACAGCTCTGCCGATTCTCCGGTGTCCAACCCATGGCTCATGGCCAATGATGGAATCAGTTAGCTACGTTACATCTTAAGGAATTGCCATGAGCCACGAACCACGTGTCGTCCGCGCCCCGCGCGGCACCGAACTGACCGCCAAATCCTGGGCCACCGAGGCCCCACTGCGCATGCTGATGAACAACTTGGATCCGGAAGTCGCCGAACGACCCGAGGATCTCGTGGTCTACGGCGGAACCGGCAAGGCGGCCCGTTCCTGGGAAGCATTCGACGCCATTGTCGAGACGCTCAAGGACCTGGAAGAGAACGAAACGCTGCTGGTGCAGTCCGGCAAGCCCGTGGGCGTCTTCAAGACCAACAAGTGGGCGCCGCGGGTGCTGATTGCCAACTCCAACCTCGTGGGCGACTGGGCCGACTGGGAGCACTTCCGCAAGCTCGAAGCAGAAGGCCTGATGATGTATGGCCAGATGACCGCCGGCTCCTGGATCTACATTGGCACCCAGGGCATCTTGCAGGGCACCTACGAGACCTTCGCCGCGATCGCCAAGAAGCGCTTCAACGGCACGCTGGCCGGTACCTTGACCCTGACCGGCGGTTGCGGCGGAATGGGCGGCGCCCAGCCGCTTGCGGTAACCCTCAATGGCGGTGCCGTGCTGATTGTCGACGTCGATGAAACCCGCCTGCGCCGCCGTGCATCCAAGCGCTACCTCGACGAAGTCGAGCTGGATCTGGACAAGGCGCTGGAGAAGGTGCTGGCGGCCAAGTCCGAAGGACGTCCGCTGTCCGTTGGCTACGTCGGCAACGCCGCGGAGGTTTTCCCGGCACTGCTCAAGCGCCACGAAGCCGGTGAATTCGCCTTCGACATCGTCACCGACCAGACCAGCGCCCACGATCCGCTGAGCTACCTGCCGGTGGAATTCACTATGGAGCAGTGGCACGCCGAGGCCGAAGCGGATCCGGTGGGCTTCACCAAGAAGTCGCAGGCCGCGATGGCCGCGCATGTCGAGGCCATGGTCGGGTTCCAGGAGGCAGGCGCCGAGGTCTTCGACTACGGCAACTCGATCCGCGACGAGGCTCGCAAGGGCGGCTTCACCCGCGCCTTCGAATTCCCGGGCTTCGTCCCGGCCTACATCCGCCCGCTGTTCTGCGAGGGGCTGGGCCCATTCCGCTGGGTGGCGCTGTCCGGAGATCCGGAAGACATCAAGGTCACCGACCAGGCGCTGAAGGAATTGTTCCCGGAGAACGAGCACCTGCACCGCTGGCTCGATGCCGCCGAGAAGCATGTGGAATTCGAAGGCCTGCCGGCACGAATCTGCTGGCTGGGCTACGGCGAGCGCCACAAGGCGGGCTTGCTGTTCAATCAGCTGGTGGCCGAAGGCAAGGTGTCCGCTCCGATCGTCATCGGCCGCGACCACCTGGATTCGGGTTCGGTAGCATCGCCATACCGCGAAACCGAGGCCATGAAGGACGGCAGCGATGCCGTGGCCGACTGGCCGCTGCTGAACGCGCTGACCGCCACCAGCTCGGGTGCCTCGTGGGTATCGATCCATCATGGCGGCGGCGTCGGCATGGGCCGTTCCATCCACGCCGGCCAGGTTTCCTTGGCTGATGGCAGCGAACTGGCTGCCGCGAAGCTCGAAGCACTGCTCACCAATGATCCGGGCATGGGCGTCATCCGCCACGTGGATGCCGGATACGAACGTGCCGCCGAGGTCGCCGCCGAGCGCGGAGTGCGCATTCCGATGGCAGCGCAGGAGAAGTAGCACCCTTTTAAATCAGCTTGAGGCGCCACCGAGGTGGCGCCTCAAGCTATTGTCATCTAATTGCTGGTCATCACTTCCGGCACTATGGCTTGCGTGTTTCGGCACTGATGAACCATGCCTGCTGTTCCAGATCCGCAATGTACTGGTGCAGGATGTCGGCCGTAGTTGGATCCGCCTCGTCTACCGGATCATGGACCTCGCGCATGACGCCCACGGTTGTCTGCAACGCCTTGACAACCATGTCCACTGCATTAGTCGTCAGGATTTCGGTGTTCACCGGTTGTTCCAACTTGGTGTACTTTGTGACCGTTGCCGCCAGTCCATCGGGAGTGGCATGCAATGCGCGCATCCGCTCGGCGATTTCGTCGGAACCGCGACGTGCGATATCAACGATTTCGTCAAGGTTCTGATGCAGGTCGCGGAAGTTGGGACCGACAACATTCCAGTGGATCTGCTTGCCTACCAACTGCAGATCCAGCAGCTGGACCAGCACGGTCTGCAAGGAATCGCGCAGCACCTCCGGTGCCACGAAGCCATTCTCTGCGTTCTCGCGATCGGTTTTCTTCGCTGGAGTATTCTTCGAATTAGCCAATGCTTCTCCTTACGTTGTCATGGACGCTTGGGGCAAGACCTTTCTCGGTGTCCCGCTTTTGACACTATCGACTTGGCACCCCGATTCCGAACGAGTGGATCTTTCTTTCGGGCAACGTCCAGCTTTCTCTTCTCTCGTGCCGAGATTCTCCTGCAATCCCAGCGCGAGCCATGCTGCCTGCCATGCGGATTCACGGAATTGGCTGGAGCCAGCTCCTGTCGCAGCACAACTTGGTGGATGTTGACCTGTCTCTGCAAGTTGCATGGGGATTGCATTAACTGCAGGTTGCCAGCTGCTCAGAGCTTCCCGGAAAGCTTGAGCAGGCACCTTCAGGCACCTAGCCCTAGGCACGTCAGGAATCACCGATCCACGGAGGACGACATGTCTGAGCAGGATGCAAACGAGCAGTTCGGGAACTTCGACAACAACGGATCTGAAGGCTACGAGAGCTAGTCCAATTCAGATTTCGATTCAGGAAGCAATGACGGATTTGAAAGACAGCCGTCAGAACAGCAGTCCTTTGGAGGCGGAAACGAATCCGGCCAGGAATCATACGGCGGCGAAAGCCAAGGAGAATCCTACGGTCACGATGAAGAGTTCGACCAAGAATCACTCGGAAAGGACGAGGGCCAGCCTTACGGCAGCGACCCGGGGCAGGAATCTCTAGGCGATAGCCAGTCTGGCCAGGCGTACGGCAACAATGAAAGCCAGTTTGGTTCCCAAGAACAGGAAGAGGGGTTCTAGGGAGCTTGCAGCTTGGCAGACACTCCTGCCACGCGGAATTGTGGCCCATTCTCCAGTTGGGCACTTGTAATCGCTTCATTGCTTGCACCGGGCAAGTGGTGAAGCGATCATTCTTTTTGCGACGCAGAATCGCCAGCAGATCTTCTCGGGTTTGGTCTCGGACCTGCCAATAACCATTAGAGAATATTCGTTCGTTCCTCTGCCACTCCCGTTGGTTATTAATTGCTGTTCGACGCAGAATGGATATAGGCACCGTGTATCCGAATGTGCTGGCCGGTTCGACTGACAGGATGTAAATGTTCTCGAAAATTGCCAATCGCTTCGCTGGCCCGCTGGCGGTTGGATTCCTTGCCGTAGCACTGTCAGGTTGCGTGAGCATTGAATCCTCCAGCGAAGAGACCAAGGCTCCGGAGAATGCTGGTCCCATCGAAGGTACCGTCACCCCGAGCGCCAAGGCCTCGGAAGGCGCGGCGACCGGCACGCCTAATGTTCCGAAATCACCTGCGGACAGCACGTTCCAGTCCGTCTATGATTTCCTCGATGCGCAAGCGACCGAAGTCAGATGCACGGACAGCATGGATATCGCCGACATGGGCCAAATGCTCAAGCTCGTCGGTGATTGCGAAAACGTGACCGTCTCTGGAGACGGAAACATGATCGTCGCTCCGCACATCACGAACCTCGAGCTAAGCGGCAACGGAAATATCGCAGCGGTCAAAAACATCAAGCAGGTAGCTTTTAGCGGCATCGGCAATTCGGCCGCATCCCTCAACGAGAACGCCAGGTTCACTGACAACGGTTCGTCGAACAAGTTCGGCGAGGACGCCTTCGAAGGCATCACCTTCTAGAACCCGGAATTTTCAACGGACCGCGATTGGCATGCCAATTGCGGTCCGTTCCCTTCTGCCTCCGTGGCGCTGTCTGGCATTTCGGACAGATGACCCGATTATCGATGCCGTGCCATCCCGTTCTGCCGAACAATGGGAATTAGAGACCTCATTGCAGCGCAGAGAACGGATTGAACATCATGACTGCTTCCCCACTCGTCACCCTGGACCTTACTGGAGCAACCGCCGATGACGTGATTGCGGTAGCCCGGCACAACGCGCAGATCCGCATCGCGCCACAGGTCTTCGAAGAACTGGCCACGGTTCGCGCCCACATCGATGCCCTCGCCTCGGCCGACACCCCGGTCTATGGCATTTCCACCGGTTTCGGCGCCTTGGCTACCCGCCATATCGCGCCCGAGGACCGCGCGAAGCTGCAGCGTTCGCTGATCCGCTCGCACGCAGCCGGCATGGGAGAACCGGTGGAGCGAGAAGTGGTGCGTGCGCTGATGTTCCTGCGCGCCAAGACCCTGGCCTCCGGCCGCACCGGCGTACGCCCGGTCGTGCTGGAGACCATGGTTGGACTGCTCAACGCCGGCATCACCCCGGTAGTGCGTGAATACGGTTCGCTGGGCTGCTCGGGCGACCTTGCCCCGCTCTCCCACTGTGCCCTGGTGCTGATGGGCGAAGGCGAAGCCACCGACCGCGAGGGCGTGCAGCGCCCCGTGCCGGAACTCCTCGCAGAGGCAGGACTGGAACCTGTGGAACTGGCGGAGAAGGAAGGCCTGGCGCTGGTCAACGGCACGGACGGCATGCTCGGCCAGCTGCTGATGGCGTTGGCGGATCTCGAAGAGCTCGCAGACATTGCCGATGCCACCGCCGCCATGAGCGTCGAAGCCCAGATGGGCACCGACCAGGTCTTCCGCGCCGAACTGCACGAGCCGCTGCGCCCGCACCCGGGACAGGGCCGCAGCGCGGCGAACATGTACAACTTCCTTTCCGGTTCCCCCATTGTCGCCTCGCACTGCGAAGGCGATGGCCGGGTGCAGGATGCCTACTCGCTGCGCTGCTCCCCGCAGGTGACCGGCGCCGTGCGCGACACCATCGCCCACGCACGCCTGGTTGCCACCCGCGAACTGGCGGCGGCCATCGACAACCCAGTCGTGCTGCCTTCGGGCGAGGTCACCTCCAACGGCAACTTCCATGGCGCTCCGGTCGCCTATGTCCTGGACTTCCTGGCCATCGCGGTTGCCGATCTGGGCTCCATCGCCGAACGCCGCACCGACCGCATGCTCGACCCTGCCCGGTCCCGCGACCTGCCGGCTTTCCTGGCTGATGACCCGGGCGTGGACTCGGGCATGATGATCGCCCAGTACACCCAGGCGGGATTGGTTGCCGAGAATAAGCGCTTGGCCGTACCGGCGAGCGTGGATTCCATCCCGTCATCGGCAATGCAGGAGGACCATGTTTCCCTGGGCTGGCATGCGGCCCGCAAATTGCGCACCGCGGTGGGCAACCTGCGCCGCATCCTCGCCATTGAAATGCTGATTGCCGGCCGTGCGCTGGACCTGCGCAAGCCATTGCAGCCGGGGCCGGCCACCGGTGCCGTGCTGGAGCTGCTGCGCACCAAGGTCGCAGGTCCAGGCGAAGATCGTTTCCTCTCTGCCGAGCTGGAAGCGGCCTGCGAATTGCTGGCTACCGGCGAAGTGCATCGCGTGCTGGAACCCCATCTGGCGAAGTAGCTGTTCGGGGGCCACTATGTGGGGTGCCGGACATTGCTGGGGCATCTGCGGGCAAGGGGCGTAAACTTGGATACCGGGAAACCACTTACCTCGCGTGAAAGAATCATCTAATGCAACGCACCATGTTCAAGTCCAAGATCCACCGGGCGACTGTCACCCAGGCTGACCTGCACTACGTAGGCTCGGTCACCGTTGACTCCGAGCTGCTCGAAGCCTCGGATATCCTGCCCGGTGAACTGGTCAGCATCGTCGACATCACCAACGGCGCACGTCTGGAAACCTACACCATTGCCGGCGAGCCTGGCAGCGGGGTTATCGGCATCAACGGCGCGGCCGCGCACCTGGTGCACCCGGGGGATCTGGTCATCCTGATCAGCTACGCGCAGATGGAAGATGCCGAGGCGCGCAGCTACATGCCCAGCGTGGTGCATGTGGATGCCGATAACCGGATCATCCACCTGGGTGATGACCCTGCCGAGGCAGTGGCCGACGGGGTGCAGACCCCGCCGCACGCACTGCTGAACAGCAAGTAATCCAGCTTCACAAGGCCAGCCGGCGCGCAAGATATTGCGCAGTCCGGCTGGCCTTGTTGTGCGCCACCTGCGTCGGGGTCCCCTCGGCAACAATGCGCCCGCCGCCATCTCCGCCGGCAGGTCCCATGTCAATCACCCAGTCGCTGGCGGCCACCACATCCATCTGGTGCTCCACCACGATAACGGTGTTGCCTTGGTCGACGAGCTGCTGCAGCTGCGATACCAGCAGCTGCACGTCGGCAGGGTGCAAACCGGTGGTCGGTTCATCGAGCAGGTAGAGCGTGTGCCCACGGCGCTGCCGCTGCAGCTCAGTGGCCAGCTTGATGCGCTGGGCCTCGCCCCCTGACATTTCGGTAGCTGGCTGGCCTAGCTGCAGGTAGCCGAGGCCGACTTCGCGCAGGGTAGCCAGCGCCCGAGCCGCCGCAGGAATCCCGGAGAGGAATTCCTCGGCTTCGCTCACATCCAGCTCAAGGATCTGGGCAATGTTCTTGCCCCGGTACTCGACCTCAAGGGTCTGCTCGTTGTATCGGGCTCCGTGGCATTCTGGGCATGGCCCATAGGTCCCGGGCAGGAAGAGCAATTCGATTTCCAGATAGCCTTCGCCTTGGCAGGTTTCGCAGCGTCCGCCGGCGACATTGAAGGAGAACCGGCCAGCACTGTAGCCGCGTTCCCTGGACAGCGGCAGTTCGGAAAACGCCTTGCGGACCGCATCGAACAGGCCCGTGTAGGTGGCGACATTGGATCTCGGGGTGCGTCCGATGGGTTTCTGGTCCATCAGCACCACCCGGCTGAGCTGCTGTGCCCCGGTCACCTCGGCGATCACCGCGCGTTCAGTTGCCACCTCAAGCTCTTCCGCTTCGGCCACTGGGCCGCCCGCAGCCTGGGCCAGGGCCCCGCAGACCAGGCTGGACTTTCCGGAGCCGGACACACCGGTGACCGAACAGAAGACTCCCAGCGGGAACGCCGCATCCACTCCCGCAAGGTTGTGCAGTTCCACTCCGCGAAGGCGCACCCATCCACCGGGTTCACGCTGCTCGCGCCGCGGCGCCGGCCCCGGATCTAGGAAACGCCGGGTCACGGATGCTTCGATTTCGGATAGGCCGGCGACTTCTCCGCTGTAGAGCACCTGCCCGCCGTTGCTGCCCGCACCCGGCCCGACGTCGACAATCCACTGCGCACGGCAGACCACATCCATGTTGTGCTCCACCACGAACACCGAGTTGCCTTCGGCCTTGAGCGCATCGAGCACCTCGATCAGCGGCTGCACATCGGCCGGGTGCAGCCCTGCAGATGGCTCATCGAGCACGTAGATGACACCGAACAAGCCTGCGCGCAGCTGGGTGGCAATACGCAAGCGCTGCATCTCCCCCGGCGACAGCGTCGGCGTGCCACGGTCCAGGCTCAGGTAGCCCAGCCCGAGCTCCACCAGCACTTCGACCCTGCCCAGCAGGTCGGCGCTGATGGTGCTCACTACTTCGGCCTGCGCTTCAGTCCCGGCCTCGGCTGCGAAGGGGCGCAAGAGCCCGGCCAGCGAACTGAGCGGCTTGCGGTTGAATTGCGCAATATCCAGGCCGCCAAAGGTGACCTGCAGGGCGTCGGGGCGGAAGCCCGTCCCCGAGCATTCCGGGCAATCCTGCGAATGCATGAACGCCAGCGCTTTGGTGCGCAAGTTTTCGCTTTTAGAGGTTGCGACCGTGTGCCGGACATAGCGTTCGGCGCTCCAGAACCGTCCCTTGTAGGGTTTGGCCACGCGGTCGCGTTCCGGGGTCACTTCCACTACGGGCTGTTCCTCGGTGAACAGCAGCCACTGTCGTGCCTCAGCGGGCAGCTGCTGGAACGGGACGTCGATGTCGTAGCCAAGGTGCGTGGTGATGTCCCGCAAGTTCTTGCCCTGCCAGGCCCCCGGCCAGGCGGCAATGGCCCCGTCCCTGATGCTCAGTGAGGGATCTGGTACCAGCGAGGCCTCGCTGACCGAATGCACCGTCCCCGCACCGTGGCAGTGCGTGCAGGCACCCGCTGCGGTGTTGGTGGAAAAGGCGTCCGAATCCAGGCGTGCTGCCCCGTCGGGGTAGTCGCCGGCGCGCGAGAACAGCATGCGCACCGAGTTGGACAGCGTGGTCAGGGTTCCGACCGTGGACCGCGAACTGGCGGAGCCACGCCGTTGCTGCAGGGCCACGGCCGGTGGAAGTCCGGAGATGAATTCCACCTTGGGCGTGTGCCCCTGGGCGATGAGCCTTCGGGCGTAGGGCGCCACGGACTCCAGGAACCGGCGCTGGGATTCGGCGAAGATCGTGCCGAAGGCCAGGGAGGATTTCCCGGAACCTGAAACCCCGGTGAAGGCGACAATGGCATCGCGCGGGATACGCACCTCGACATTGTCCAGGTTGTTCTCATTGGCGCCCCGCACATGGATGAATCCGTCGTGCTCGGCAGGGGCCCGGGAGGATGCAAAGCTGTTCATCTTCCCCACACTATGCGCACGTGCACGCTCGGCTCAATTCGCCGGCCGCTGGCTCACCCTTCGGCCTGGCAGGCCGCATCCGGGCAGCCTTGCCAGGTTTTCGAGAATAACCCAACGATGTCGATGCTGTGGTCCAGCGGGTAGTACGCATCGACTTTGCCATGGATGCGCGTTGCCGCCTGTTCGACTGCCAAGTGGAAGAACCGGCAGACTTCCGAGTAGTGCCACACCTGGGCAATCAGGTCGACCAGCTGCTCGTGCGTCAGCGGCCTGCTTGGTTCGTATCCGGCTTCACCGAAGGCCCGGTACACGATGCTTTCCGTGAGTTCATGGCCTTTGCCGCAATCGCACCAGGCCAAGCCGCGGCTGGGCATCGACCACACGTCGAAACTGCTTCCAGCGGAGCTCTCGATTTCCATCTTGTCCTCCAATGTTCAAGTCTGGCTGGGCTCCCCAATGTACTGGCCGCGGCCTACAGTTTGGCTCGGTGGATTAATAGCCTCTTGCCCGCAACGGCTTTGCTTGGCATAGTCATTTTGGGTCGGCAAGTTCAGCCAGCCGACGGATTGAGGCCAAGGAGAACAGTTATGACCGGGCGTTCCCACCCCGATACCAGCGATGGCGCACCGCACCGGCAATGGAATGAGCTGCTGCAGGAGATGCGCGTAATGCAAACCGGTGTGCAGATCCTTGCAGCTTTCCTCGTGGTGCTGCCGTTCCAGGCACGATTCGAGATGCTCAGCCGCACCGACGAAATCGTCTACATCATCCTGCTGGTCGCTGCCACCTTGCTGATTCTGCTGCTGATCACGCCCGTGGCAGTGCACCGCTATTTCTTCGGCCAGCGGCTGAAGCAGCAGACGGTCAATCTGGGACATGTCATCGTCAAGATCGTGGGCATTGGCGTGGGACTGCTGGTCTCGGGCTGCGTCTGGTTTGTGCTGCAAGTTCTTTTCGGCTGGCAGATCGGGGCGTGGGTCGGCGGGCCGCTGATCCTGGTGGCCTTGTTCCTGCTCTTGGCGCTGCCACGGATCCTGATCCCGGACCATGCACAGGACAAGTCAGGGACGTGAGTTTCCGCCGGCACGGGCCATTTTCTCGACCCGTCGCAAGACCAGGCGCATCGGGGCATGCCGGATGAACCGCGGCAGAATCCGCGTGGCCACCCTGGCAACAGCGATCACCCGGGCGTTGCGCTTCGCGGCCGTACCGGTGAGGCGATAGCCGAAGTCCTCGCGCACCGAGGCCGGCAGCTGCGCGATGGTCACATCCCGCATCAGCGGCATGCCCATCCGGATCCACCACGGAGCGTTGCGGGCTTCGAAAAGCTCGCGGGCCAGCGCCCGGGTCTGCTCGGTGACGTGCAGCGTGGCGAGGTTCTGCGCAAAGTATTCATCGAATCGGCTCAGGTTCCTGGGCCAGTAATCTCCCGGCATCTGCAAGGCATCGCCGAGCCGCGCGTACTGCGAGTAGAGCTCTTCCTGCTCGTTCTTGCTTTCTTCCAGGATCTGGCCGGCAATGGTCCGTGCCGAATCATAGAGGGTGGCCGCTACCCACAATTGCAGCTTCGGATCCAGCGCTGAATAGGCGGGCATGCCCTTCGAGCGCGTTCCGCGCACGGGCCGATGCGCCGCGTTGACGTAATCGATGATGGTTCGCTGCTGTGGTGCCGTGCCGTTGCTCAGCGCATAGATGTACCCGAGGGTATGGACCAGGCGGCTCAGCGGGTTGGCCGCGAAGCCCGAGTGCTCGGCAATAGCCCGTCCGATCTGCGGGTGGGCCAACTGGAGCAGGATGGCGCGGCCGGCTCCGAGCAGCAGCCCGGCTTCCGGCGCGATCCGGGAAAACAGCTCGCCATTTTCTCCGGACTGGTTCCTGTGCTCCATAATCCCATTCTAGGCAGCCGCTGGGACGCGAAAGCCGGCGCCCGCACTTGCGGCGGGCACCGGCTCACGGCTGGCTGGTCAGAAAGCTACACCGCAGTGCAGGATCACGTTGGCGTACGGGGTCGCCTCGCCGGTGCGCACGATGACCTTGGCCTGGGGCAGCTGTGCCTTGAGCTCTTCATGGGAGATGAACTGGGGATCCAGGCCCTTGGTGCGGCACAGTTCCTGCACGGGGCCATTCTCTGCTTCAGATGCCAAGGTGCTGTTCTCGATCACCAGGTTTCGGGCCAGGACATCGAGCACCTGCTCGAAGCTGAGCACCCCCTGGACCAGGGCCAGGTCGATGACCTGCGGGCCGTGCGGAAGCGGCAGTCCGCAGTCAGCGATCACCACGGTGTCAGTGTGCCCGCAGGTGGCCAAGGCGGCCAGCAACGGAGCGTTGAGAATTTCGGATTTCAGCACAGAGGCTTCCTTAAGGTCTTGCTCGAATAAGGGGGCTTAGAGGTTCTGCAGGGAACGCGGGTAGGAAGCCTGGGCTCCGTGGGCCTGCACCGTCAGGGCCGCGAACTTGCCGGCGAATTCCGCTGCCTGCGCCAAGTCGTCCCCATTGGCCAGGCGGGCGGCCAGCGCACCGGTGAACGCGTCGCCGGCACCGGTGGTGTCCACGGCCTTGACCTTTACCGCGGGCAGCGCGCGAACCTGCGCTCCGCCGTTTTCCAAGGGGGCGCGGTCGGCGACCAGGCAGCCGTTGGCGCCGAGGGTGATCACCACGCTGTCGATGCCTTCGTCCACCAGCAACCCGGCGAGGCGCTCATACTTGCCCGCGAATTCCAGGTTCAGCTGCGGGTTCAGCTGCTGCAGCACTGCCTCTGCCTCATGCTCGTTGACCACCAGCGGGTTGGCCTTGAGCAGGTACTCGCGGTCCAATTCGATCACCGGCGCCAGGTTGAGCACGATGCGGTCGGTGGCGGCATCCATGGCTGCCTTGATGCCCGAGGCAGGGATTTCCCCCTGCAGCACCAGGATGCCCTCGATGCTCCCGGCGGCCTGCACTGCCTCACCGGTGACCGTCGAGTTGGCTCCGGAGACCACGGCGATGGAGTTCTCCGCAGCGGAGTCCACCTGGATGATGGCGACGCCGGTCGGCTCGCTGGCGCGGGTGACGCGATCCAGCTTGACGCCGGCTTCCTCAAGCTGTCCCAAAGCGATGCCGGCGTGCGAGTCGTTGCCGACCGCGCCGATGAATTCGGTGATGGCGCCGGCCAGGGCCGCGGCCAGTGCCTGGTTGGCACCCTTGCCGCCGGGCGAGAGCTGGTAGGAATCTGCCAGCACGGTTTCGCCCGGGCCGGGCAGGCGGGCCATCAACGCGGTGATGTCCACGTTGCTTGAGCCCACAATGGTGACCTGGATGTGCTGCTGCATGGTTATTCCCCTGGTTCTCGTTGCCCGGCGGCCGATGGGTGCCGGTGTCCTGCTTGATGCCTGCTATTGAGCAGATTACTCGCCTGCGTACTCGGCGATGTTCTTCTCGTCGACGGTATCAACGGCAACCTGCACGTTGGCTTCGACTTCCTCGCCCTTGATGGCCTTGGCCAGGATCTGCACCGACTGCTTGCCCAGCTCGGCAGGGTTCTGCGCGATGGTGGCAACCAGGGTGCCGTCCTCGACGGCCTTGAAGCCATCTTCGGTGCCGTCGAAGCCGACCACCTTGACGTCCTTGCCGGCCTTGTCGCCCAGCGCCTGGATGGCGCCCAAAGCCATTTCGTCGTTCATCGCCAGGATGCCGGTGGCATCCGGGTTGGCCTGCATCAGGTTAGTGACCACGTCCAATGCCTCGGCACGGTCGAAGTTGGCGGTCTGCGAGGAGACGACCTCGATGTCCTTGTACTCGGCCAGGCCCTTGTCGAACCCTTCGCCGCGCTCGTTGGTTGCCGAAGCGCCGGGAACGCCTTCGAGCACGATGATCTTGCCCTTGCCGTCCAGCGACTCGGCCAGCGCCTTGGCTGCCTGCTCGCCGCCGGCCACGTTGTCCGACGCCACGAAGGAAGCGATCTTGGTGTCGCCTACGGCGCGGTCCACGGCAACGATTGGCAGGCCGGCCTCGACAACCGGGGCCAGGCCGGCTTCGGCGGTTTCGGTGTCCACGGCGTTGATGATCAGGCCGGCGGAACCGTTGGTTGCGGCGGTGGCCAGCTGGTTGGCCTGGGTTGCGGAGTCGTTCTGCGCGTCGACCACCGACAGGTCGATGCCCTGGGCTTCGGCCTCGGCTTCGGCGCCATCGCGCAGGTCGACGAAGAACGGGTTGTTCAGGGTGGACACTGCCAAGGTGGCCGAGCCGGCTTCGGCTTCGGTGCCGCGGTTGCAGGCGGCGGTGCCCAGCACCAGGGCCAGGCCGACGGTGACGGCTGCGGTCTTGCGCACGATGTTCTTCATGGGGGTTCTCCTTTGAACTGCTGTTGGATTATTGGGTTCGGGGTGGAAAATCTAGTGCTTGACGTTCTTGCGGCGCAGCACGTCGAAGCCGACGGCGATCGCGATCACGGCGCCAATGACTACCTGCTGCCAGAACGCGGAGACCGAGAGCAGGTTCAGGCCGTTGCGGATCACTGCCAGCACCAGCGCACCGATCAGCGTGCCGGAGATGCGGCCGACGCCGCCGGAGAGCGAGGCGCCGCCAATCACCACTGCGGCGATGGCATCCAGCTCGTAGCCGGAGGCCAAGGTCGGCTGGGCCGAGTCCAGGCGTCCGGCCAGGATCATGCCCGACAGCGCGGCGAACACGCCGGAAATCACGAATACGGTGACCAGCACGCGCTTGACCGGGATGCCGGAGAGCCGCGCGGCTTCGGTGTTGCCGCCGACTGCGAAGGCGTTCTTGCCGATGACGGTGCGGTTGAGCACGAAGGCTGCCAGCAGGCCGGAGACCACGAGGATCACGATCGGCATCGGGATCGGCCCGAGGTCATCGCCCAACCAGGATACCGAGGAGCTGGTGGAGATCGGACGGCCGTCGGAGATCACCAGGGTCAGCCCGCGCACCACGGTGAGCATCGCCAGCGAGGCGATGAAGGTGGGCAGCTTGCCGTAGGCGCTCATCGCGCCGGTGACCCAGCCGCACAGCGCGCCCACGGCCAGGCCGATCGGGATGGACAGCCCGTCGGGCAGCCCGGCGGTGGTGATCGCGTAGGAGGAGCCCATCGCCGAGAGCGCGGCCACAGAGCCGACGGACAGGTCGATGCCGGCAGCGACGATCACGAAGGTCATGCCGAAGGCCATCACCGCGATGGTGGAGACCTGGATGCCGATGTTCAGCAGGTTCGGCCCGGTCAAGAAGCGCGGGGTGGCGATGAACAGGGCCAGGCACAGGATGACCAGGCCCACCAAGGCTCCGTTATTGGCAAGGAATGCCTTGAAGTCGAACCCCTTCTTCGGGGCTGTAGCTACGCTGCTCATTACTTGGTTCCCATTTCTTCTTCGCGGTGCACATTGCTGACGGCCAGGGACATGATGGCGTCCTGGGTGGCTTCTTCGGTAGCCAGTTCCCCGGCGATGCGTCCCTGGCTCATCACCAGGACGCGGTCGGACATGCCCAGCACTTCGGGCAGTTCGCTGGAGGCCATCAAGACGCAGCCTCCGGAGGCGGTGATCTCATTGATCAGTTCATAGATTTCGACCTTCGCGCCCACGTCCACGCCGCGGGTCGGCTCGTCGAGCAGCAGCACCTTGGCTCCTGCGGTGAACCAGCGGCCGAAGACCGCCTTCTGCTGGTTGCCGCCCGAGAGCGAGCGGATGGGCGCATCGATGCTGCCCATGCGGATGCGCAGGCGTTCGGCGACCTGCTGCGCGCGGGCTTTCTGGCCCTTGCGGTCGACCAGGCCGCTCTTAGCGGTGGAAGCCATCGTGGCGTAGCCGATGTTCTCGGCCACCGAGGCATCCAGCACCAGGCCCTGGGTCTTGCGGTCCTCGGGCACATGGCCGATGCCGGCGCGGGTGGCTGCCGCGACGTCGAAGCTGGCCAGCTTCTTGCCGTTCACCGCCACGCTGCCGCTGGAGTACTTGTCCGCTCCGGCGATCGCGCGGATCAGCTCGGTGCGCCCGGCACCCATCAGGCCGGCCAGGGCCACTACTTCGCCGGGGCGGACCTCCAGCGAGATGTCCTTGAGCATGCCGTCGGACAGGTTCTTCACGCTCAGCAGCGGCTGCTCTCCCGGCTCGGTGGCCACGCGCGGGAACTGGGCGTCGATGTCGCGGCCGACCATGAGCCTGACCAGTTCGTTCTCCTCGGTGTCGGCCGGGACGGTGGCGATGAACTTGCCATCGCGCAAAACGTTCACGAAGTCGCCGATTTCGGCGATCTCATCGAGGTGGTGGCTGATGAACACCATGCCGACTCCCTGCGCCTTCAACGTGTTGACCACCGAGAACAGGTGCGCAATTTCAGATTTGGTCAAGGCCGCGGTGGGCTCGTCGAGGATCAGCACGCGGGCGTCCAGGCTCAGGGCCTTGGCGATTTCCACCAGCTGCTGCTGGGCCAGGCCCAGCTCGCCCACCGGCGTATCCACATCCAGCTTCAGCCCGAGCTTGTCCATCGCGTCGCGGGCGATCTGGCGCATGGCGCGGCGGTTGATGATGCCGAACTTGCGCGGCACGCGGCCCAGGGTGATGTTCTCGGCAATGGTCATCGACGGCACCAGGTTCAGTTCCTGGTGGATGGTAGCGATGCCCAGGGCTTCGGAGGCCTTGGTGTTGGGGATCTTCACGGCCTTGCCGTCCATCAGGATCCGGCCGGCATCCGGCTCGTGCACGCCGGCGATCATCTTGATCAGCGTGGACTTGCCTGCGCCGTTCTCGCCGAGCAGCACGGAGACCTTGCCCGCGTGCACCTCGACGGTGACCTCGTCGATCACCTGTACCGGGCCGAAGGACTTGCAGACCTTGTCCAGGACCAGCAGAGCGTCATTACCCATTCTCGTTCCTTCCATCATCACCTATGCGCCGGTGGCTGCTTGCGTTGGGGCCAGCGACTCACGCGCGGTGAATCGGCTGATGAATTCTTGCGGCTCCGGGCTCTTGCCGGCCATCACTTCCTGCAGCGCAGTGACCGCGGCGCGGCCCATGCTGGTCAGGTCGTGGCTGATCGTGGAAATCGGCGGATCGTGCATGAGCATCGCATCCACCTCGTCGAAGGAGATCACCGAGAGCTGCTTTCCGATCCGGATGCCGGCTTCGCGCCACACGGTCAGCGCGCCAATGGCCATCGGCGCATCAGCGATGACCACCGCGGTGGGCTGCAGTTCATGCTCCAGCAGCCAGCGGGCGCCGCCCGCACCGGAGGCGGCACGGAAGTCGCCGGCAAAATGCAGGGCGGGATTGATGCTCAGGCCGTTGGCCGCCATCGCCGAATCGAAGGCACTGTGGCGTTCGCGGGCGGTGGAGGCGTGGTCCGGGCCGCCGAGGAAGGCGATGCTGGTGTGGCCCAGGAGCTTGAGCTGCGCGATGGCTTCTTCCAGGGCACCGGTGCTGGAGGCGGTGATCGAGGGGATGCGCTGCTCTGGAAGGGTCCGGTCCACGAAGACCAGCGGGGTTCCCGAGGCGATGATGCGCTGCATCATCGGGCTGGGCCGGTCGGCATCTTCGTCGAGGCCCTGGGGCACAACAATCAGCCCGTCGACGCGGCGCGAGAGCATCGCTGCGAGAAATTGGTCCTGCTGCTCGGTGTCTTCGTTGGCGTTGCCGATGAAGGTCATCATTCCCGCGGCGTGCGCCTGCTGCTCGACAGCGTGGGCAAGATCGGAGAAGTAGGGGTTGCGCACATCGGAGATCAGCAGCGCGATGGTGTCGGTTTTGGTGGAGCGCAGGGAGCGGGCCTGGGCGTTGGGAACGAATCCCAGTTCCTTGGCGACGGCTGCCACCTTTTCCCGGGAAGCGGCCGAAGTGGCGGGGTGGCCTGAGAGAACGCGCGAGGCAGTAGCGGAGGAAACTCCGGCTGCAAGCGCCACATCTTTGATGGTGACAGCGTTCATGGCATAAGCCCCTTTGCTTATTGTGTAATCGATTCCATGGAATCGATTACACAGTTTTCCGCACAAAGAAAATTAAGTCAATACACTGCGCTTGCCTATCAATAATCCCTACCCAGCGACTATATTTTTTCGGGCTGGTGACTAGTTGCTTTAAGTTGCCTCGGGAGTTCAAGGCCAAACGTCCCATAACCAAAGTCACGTCGAGCCAGCAGGCGCAGCGGTCGCTAAGATGGTTCTTGTGTCGGTCAACCAGCTTTCAGATAGCGCGCAGAATTACCTCAAGATCATTTTCGGCCTCACCGAGTGGTCCAGTGATCCGGTCACCGCGAGCATCATTGCCAGCAAATCGGGAATGAAGCTCTCCACGGTGTCCGGCGCCTTGAGCAAATTGCGCCAGCAGGGCCTGCTCGACCATGCGCCCTATGGAGCCGTGACGCTCACCAAGCTGGGACGCGAGTATGCGCTGACCATGGTCCGCCGCCACCGCCTGATCGAAACATTCCTGGTGCAAATGCTTGGCTACCGCTGGGACCAGGTGCACGACGAGGCCGAGAGCCTGGAACATGCCGTATCCGACTTCATGATCGAACGCATCGACAGCCTGCTGGAGCATCCCACCCGCGATCCGCATGGCGACCCCATCCCGACCGCCGAAGGCCGCATTTCCATTCCCCAGGCTTTCAACTTGGGCGAAGCCGTCGATGACGCCCGGGTGGAGGTCGAGCGCATTGCCGATGATGATTCGCAGCTGCTGCAGCATTTCTCCGATCACCGGATCGTTGTCGGCGCGCAGCTGCAGGTAACGCCCGGCGAGCAGTTCTCCGAGACGGTGAATGTCCAGGTCTGCGCGACTGGGGAAACCTTGCGCTTGGGATCGCGTGCGGCTGCCGCGGTGTGGGTCTCGCGTTCCTCCGAATAGCCTTTCCGCTCCATGCCCTCGGCTCATTGAACTGGCGGCGTCGTCACCTTTCAACGCCAACAGATAATTTGTCCGTTTCATGGATTACAGTGTTGACTAGCCCGGGATACTGCAATGTACAAGTTTTACATGGGGGTGCATTGCGGCATCCTTGGCCATCCATTACTTCGCGTTTCATTTGAAAGACTCCGCCTTGCCTAAAAAACTTTTCGCTGCGCTCTGCGCTGCAATATTGGTGCTTGCTGGATGCAGCGCACCGGCAGATCCTTCTGCACTTCAGATCAATCAGCTCGCACAGGTCGACAACCTGTTGGCAACAGACCAGCCGTTGCAGGTGGAACGGGTTGCCACCAGCAGCAAGAAGGTCAAGCCCGGGGCGAAGCTCAATGGTCCCAAAGCCACCGCAATGCTGGCGACCTTGCCGGTGAAGGGCAAGGCAGCAGCCACCGGATACAACCGGAACAAAAAATTCGGCAATGGCTGGAAGGACTTCGACAAGGACAAGTGCGACGAGCGCCAGGACACCTTGTCCCGGGACATGTCCAAGGTGAAGTTCAAGGACCGCAAGAAGTGCACCGTAGCTTCGGGCACGTTGCATGACAGCTACACCGGCAAGAAGATCAATTGGAAGGTCAAGTCAGGCAGCGTCGACATCGACCATGTGGTTTCCCTGAAGAACGCGTGGATTTCCGGCGGCCAGAAACTGTCGCAGGCCCAGCGCCAGGCCCTGGCCAATGACCCGCTGAACTTGATGGCGTCCAGCGCCTCGGCCAATCGCCAGAAGGGCGACAAGAACACCGCCGAGTGGCTCCCGAAGAACAAGTCCTTCCGGTGCCAGTACGTGGCAACCCAGATCAGCGTCAAGAAGAAGTACGCGCTGTCGGTGACCAAGGCGGAAAAGAATGCGATGGCCAAGGTGCTGAAGACGTGCCGCAACCAGAAGGCCGCAAAGGTCACCCCGATCAAGCCCGCCGGGTCCAAGCCCAAGGCCTCGCCGAAGAAGGACGTGAAGAAGGCTCCTTCCGTGGTCAAAGGCACCGTGCATCCTGGCGCCTACTGCAAGAAGGCGGATCAGGGAAAGCGCGGCAAGTCCAAGGCCGGCAAGTACTACACCTGCAAAACTGACGCCAAGGGCAAACTGCGCTGGAGGGTTTAGCTACCGCCTGCCGGTTCTCTCCCAGCCTGCTGACTCAGCAGCACGCGTGCAGGCCCCACGAGTGGATTCACGTCCACGCGTGGGGCCTGCTGCAGGTCTACTACTCCCGGGCCGCCAGCACCTGGCGCCGCTGCGCTCCGCTCAGCCGGCCAGTTCCCCGAGGTCGATGCGGTGCGCCAGTGCCGGGAAATATCCCTGGCTGTATCCGGTGCCGGTCGGGTGGAGGTTGAAGGGGTCGACCGGGTTGGCCGGATTGAAGTAGATCCACGACTCGCTCGCCCCGAACCCATGGTTATTGAATGGCCCGAGCACCGGAACGAATTTGGCACTGGTGCCGCGGGTGGCCGCGCGAATCTCCCGGTTCAGCTCATCGCCCAGGCGGTTCAGCGTCCGCGCATGCGTGGCACTGATCAACGGCTGGTCGCCGGTGGACGAGGTGAACAGGCGTGGATATCCGGCTACCAGGATGGTTGCCGGGCTCAGCAAGTCGATTCGTTCCAGGGTCCGGTGGACCCGTGGCCCGACGGACCCGATAGCCGCCGCCAAGGCGGCTGTCGCCTGGTCGCAGCCGGAGTCACTGCCTTGTGTGCTGCACGCGGCTACTGCTTGCCCCCAAGGCAGGTCGTTGCCGCCCAGGGTCAGCGTCACCAGGTCGGCGGTGGACAGCGGTGCGGCCAGCGCAGCGGCCGCCATCCCCACCTGTTCTGCGGTGAACCCGGCGCAGGCCGCATTGATACTCAGATCCACCCCGGGCAGCGCTGCAATCTGGCTGACGTGGGAGGGGCCGGTGGTTTGCAGGCAGCCGGGCAGCGGCCCGGGCACGATGGCCCCCGATCCGAAGCCTGCCGAATAGGAATCACCAAGGTTCACATAGCTGATGCTCCCTGCCGGGTCCGCCTGAGCGGCGGCCGGTGCCAGGCCGCCCAGGGCGAGGGCCGCGCAGGCGGCGGTGATCACAGCGAAAATGCGAGTTCTTGCCTTGCCAGTCATTGGAAAGTCCCTTGTCACGAACTGTGCGCGAGGGATTGCCCTCGCTTGGCACCCGGTTCCCCGGATGGACGGTCCGGCGGGCGCAAGGCCACCGCACCGTGACTGCCGTTCCCCATGTCGCGGCACCCGGGCTGCCTGTCACACGGACCTGAGCAGCACTGCACGGACGCGCGCCTGGATCCTTCGCGCGTGGCTCTCATCCTACGCCCGTGCCTCCGGGTCGGGAAGGGGTGCTGGCCAGCCGCCGCTCAGCGGCTGGCGGCCAGCGCTTTGCGCCGCCCCTTGCGGGCCAGGCGGGTGGCGATGAGTCCCTGCTTCGGGCTGAAAAGATAGGCGATTGCGAAGATCATTGCCTGGGCCAGCACCACCATTCCACCGGTTGATGCATCGAGGTAATAGCTCACGTAGACGCCCAGGATTCCGGCGCAGGTTGCCAGGACCGGTGCGATCACCAGCATCTTCCCGAAGCGGTCGGTCAGCAGGTAGGCTGTGGCGCCGGGAATGATCAGCATGGCGACGACCAGGATGACGCCGACAGCCTGCAGCGCCACCACTGAGGTCATGGCCAACAGCCCCAAGAGCACGGCACCGATCAGCCGCGGGCTCATTCCCAAGGCATGCGCGTGCGTCTGGTCGAAGGCATAGAGCGTGAAGTCCTTGCGCTTGAGCACCAGGATGGCGAAGGTGATCGCGCCAAGCAGCACTACCTGCCACAGGTCGCTGGCCGAGACACCCAGCAAATTGCCGAAGATGATGTGATTCAGATCCACATGGCTCGGGGTGACCGAGATCAGCACCAGCCCGATGGAGAAGAGCGTGGTGAAGACGATGCCGATGGCCGCATCTTCCTTCAGCTTCGTCGTGTCGCGCACTCCCCCGATCAATGCCACCGCGAGGAATCCGAAGACCAGGGCGCCCAGGGCAAAGGGAGCGCCGGCGATGTAGGCCAGCACTACCCCGGGCAAGACGGCATGCGAGACCGCGTCGCCCATCAGCGACCAGCCGATGAGCACCAGCCAGCAGGACAGCACCGCGCACAGGGCAGCGGCGATGATGGTCACCAGCAGGGCGCGCACCATGAAGGTGTAGCCCAAGGGCTCGGCCAGCAATTCAATGAGGTTCATTTCCCGCCTCGTTTCATGGGATCCAGGCCAAAGGCCAGGGCCAGGTTCTCCGCTTGCAGCACCACGTCCGGATCTCCGTGCATCAGGACCTTGCGCATCAGCAGCACCGCTTCATCGGCCAGTTCCGGCAGCGCATGCAGGTCATGGGTGGAGATCAGCACGCTGCCGCCGTCATCGGCTACCTCTCGCAAGAGCTTGGTGATGGTCGCTTCGCTGCGCTTGTCCACGCCGGCAAAAGGCTCATCGAGCAGCATGATGCTGGCGCCCTGGGCGATGCATCGGGCCACGAATGCGCGTTTCTTCTGGCCTCCGGAGAGCTGGCCGATCTGCCGATCGGCGAAGTTGGCCAGCTCCACCCGTTCGAGGGCCTCGTCCACGGCGGCGTGGTCCTTCTTCTTGGCTCGCCGGGTCCATCCCATCTGCCCGTAGCGTCCGGTCATAACGACCTCGCGCACCGAGATCGGGAAGCTCCAATCCACGGCCTCGCTCTGCGGCACATAGGCCAACTGGCCGCTTTTCCGTGCCTGCAGCGGGTCGGTGCCGTTGATGCGCACGCTGCCGGTGTCTGGCTTGATCTGCCCCATGATGGTCTTGAACAGTGTCGACTTGCCCGAGCCGTTCATCCCGACCAGTCCGCAGACCCGTCCGCGGCCTAGCTGCAATGAGGCGTGGTCCAGGGCCAGCACGGGGCCGTAGTGGACGGTCGCGCCCGTTACGTCGATGGCCAGGGCGGTGCTTTGCTTCGCATTCATGGTGTTTCGCCTTTCAAAGCACGGGCAATGGTTCTGGTGTCATGCGTGATCAGGTCCAGGTAGCTGGGCACCGGACCGCCAGGTTCGGAGAGCGAGTCAACATAGAGAGTTCCGCCGTAGACGGCATCGGTGGATTCCACGACTCGTTGCATGGCCGCATCGGAGACCGTGGATTCGCAGAAGACCGCGGGAACATCGTTGTCCCTGACATAGTCGATGGCCGCGGCGACCTTGCGCGGCGTGGCCTGTGATTCCGCGTTGACCGCCCACAGGTACTTTTCGGCCATGTTGGCATCGCGCGCCAGGTAGCTGAAGGCTCCCTCGCAGGTCACCAGCACACGCTGGCGTTGGGGGATTTCCTCCAGCGCCGCCTCGAGCTCGTCATGCACATCTTGAAGCTTGGCCTGGTAGGCCCTGGCGTTCTCCCGATAGCTGGACGCATTGGCCGGATCCAGTTCGCTGAAGGCCTCAGCGATGCGCTCTACATAGATCTTGACGTTCAGCGGGCTCATCCAGGCATGCGGGTTGGGCTTTCCGGCCCCTTCTTCCTGGACGATATCGATCGGCTCAATCCCCCGGCTGGCGGTTACGTGCGGGGCGTCATTGTCTTCGACGAATTGCTGGAACCAGGCTTCGAGGTTCAAGCCGTTATCGAGGATGAGGTCTGCATGGGAGGCGCGGCGCAAGTCATCCGGTGTCGGCTCGTATCCGTGGATCTCTGCGCCAAGTCGGGTAATTGATTCAACGCGCAAATGCTCGCCCGCGACGTTCTGGGCGATGTCCTGCAAGACCGTGAAGGTTGTCAGCACCACCGGCCGGTCGTCCGGGCTGGCTGCGGGCTCAGTGCTGGGCTTGGACGCGCAACCAGCGAGGGCGAGCAGGCAGGCCAGGACGGCGGCCAGCAGCCCCACACGTTGCCCCGCGCCTGATCGACGTTTCGCCGTTTGCACCATTGCACACCATTCCGATTCTCGCACTGGCGATTAGTTCGCCCCCCTCAATCATAATGTTTGATGGGTCGAACATTGCAAATTCGCGTCGGCAGATTTCGCTGTGGGTGCTGTCTCAGACCCCCAGCAGGGTATTGACAAGACGGGCGGCAGTGCGTGCGGTACGCCCGTCAATATCCAATCCCGGGTTCAGCTCCACCACGTCAATCAATGCCAATTTGCCGCTGCCCGCCAGCATTGCGCAAAGTCCGTGGATCACTTCCAGGGGCACCCCGAAACCGGCAGGGGCACTGACCCCCGGAGCCACCGACGCAGGCAGCACATCGAGATCGATGGTCAGATACAGCTTGTCGATGCCCGCCAGGAAGTCCTCGACGAATCCCAGGACGGCAGGTAATTGACCTGCCGTGCACTGCTCGTCAAGCAGGTAGCGCACGCCCAAGCTGCGAGCCCGTTCGAAGAGCACCGGTGTGTTGCTCGGCTTGCTGATTCCCACTACCGCGTAGTTGAAATCGCGCCCTTCGGCCTGCAGATCCCGGGCGATGTCCAAGAACGGCGTGCCGCTGGTCCGGCGCGGTGCGCTGCGCAAATCGAAATGCCCGTCCAGGTTCAAGATGCCCAACCGGGTTTCCGGCTCGTCCCTGAAGTGCTTGAACAGACCGGTGAATGAACCATAGGCCGTTTCGTGGCCGCCGCCGAGCACCACTGGCAGCATTTCTCCAGCGAGCAATGCGCTCACCGACTGCGCCAGTCGCTCCTGCCCCGATTCGAGCTCGTCACCAAGCACCTCGATATCGCCAGCATCCACCAGCGGGCGCGGCTCGTGAATGGCCAGCGAGCCCAGGGCGGCGCGCAGCGCCTGCGGCCCCCGGGCGGCACCAACCCGGCCCTCGTTGCGCAGCACGCCCGCATCAGATGCGAAACCGAGCAACGCAGCAGGCCGCCGCCCATTGGGGGTGCCAGCAGGCTGGCTGTTCACGTGCTGGTGCCATCTCAAATGCTGCTCGCCGGTGCCGTCATTGCGTCCAATCCAGATAGCAGGTGCCCGGTCAACCGCCAGCTGCGGCTCGAAATTCTCCATGCTTCCAGCTGACCAGATGCACCCCCGAGCGCGCCATGCCTTCTGCGGTTCTCCGTCTGAAACACCGGACAGAAGACGTTTATCGGGCACTCAGCGCGCGGTAGTCCAGCGGCCCTTTCGTGGCCGCATTGCCGTAGACCTCAACATGGATGTGATCCATGTGCCGGGTGGTGTCATTCCAGTTGCCGGTGAACTGGCTTCCGTACTTCCCGGAATCGGAATACGGGGTCCAGCCAGTGGTGGGAAGCCAGATCCGGTCCTGCCAGATCAGGTAATAGATCCCCAGCTGGATGCGGTTATCCAGCAGGAACTGGGCCAATTTATCGCCTTGGGCGACGCGCGCCCGGTTCTTGTAATCGCGGATCATCAGGTCCACGGCCTTTCCGGAGCTGTGCCCGGACGAACCGCTTCGAATGGTGTGGATGGCGCTGACGGTATCGCCGGTTCTCCCCTTCAGCGCGGCAATGACCCGTTGCGCATCAGGCTGCAAGACGCCCGGCTGGCTCTTGGAGAGGTAGGTTTCCCTGACCCAACCGCGTCCTTGAGGCGCGGAAACTTCGGCCCAGCCGGCATCGCTGCGCATGAAGGTGACCTTCTGCCCGGCTGGCAGCACGGCTTTGCTCCGGTGGCTTACACCCGCGCCGGCCCGCAGATTGACGTTGGCCGTGGTCCAGCGGTATTCGGTGGTCGGGGCCGGTGCCGGTCGCGGCGCCTGGGGTTTGCTGGTAGCCAGATAGCCATTGCCGATCCATCCGGTGCCCTTCGTTGTGGATACGCGTGCCCAACCGTTGGCCGTACCCAGGATGCTGACCTGCTGCCCCTTGGAGATAACCGCCAGCGATTTATAGCCGGTGGAGTACCCGGAGCGAAGGTGCACATTGGCAGTTGTCCAGCGCTTGGCAGCCTTCAGCGGCGTGTAGGCCTTGGCCACCAATGCGCTGGATGGAACCCACCCAGTCGTCTTGGAGGTTTTCACCCTAGCCCAGCCGTTCGATGTTCCGTGCAGGGTGAGCGTGGATCCGGCGGCTACCGTTCCCAAGGACCTGGACGTTCCCGAAGCGCTGGCGCGCACGGCGGTGCTGGACAGAATCCAGCGTGGTGCTGGGTGGGCAGGCTTATAGGCGGTGCTGGACAGGATGGCGGTTGGCACCCAGCCGATGCCACGGGTGGACTTGATCTGGGACCAGGAACCTCTGGTTGTGTACAAGCCGACTTTCTCGCCCGGCGCGAGGCGTCCGAGGGAAGCCGAGGAGCTGTGATTCGATCGGCGCAGGACGCTGCTGCTGAGCAGCCAACGGCTCCCTATCGTCTTTTGGGTTGCTACAGGCTGGGTAGACAGTTGCTTGGCAGGGAGCCATCCGCGTTTCCCGGCGGTAGCTACATAGCTCCACGAGCCTGAGGTGCGCAGCCACTCGACTTTGGCTCCCGCCGGAACACTTGCCACGCGTGCCGCTTTGGCCGAGGTGGACTTCCGCAGGACCTGGGCGCTTTTCGAATACCGGTGCACGGGTGCCGGCAGTGAGCTGGACAGCTGGCTTGTTGGCACGAAACCGGTGACCTTGCCGATCTTGATCCGGCTCCAGGAGCCAGTTGCGCCCAGACGCTGCACCTTGGCTTTGCGCATGGCTCCGGCCAGGGCCGGAGAGACGGACGTTGCCTTCTTGCGGACCGGCTGGAAGGAAAGCAGATAGCGGGTGGCTGAGCTCTTGGGCTTGGCCGGCGCTGCGGGCGAGGTCAGGTACTTGGCCGAGACCCAGCCGGACTTCTTCTTGTAGGTTGCTTGCACCCAGCCGGAAGAACCCCCGGAGACGAGAACCTTGGCGCCCTTGGGAATGACCAGCAGCGACGCGGAGTGGACCGAAGGCGATTTGCGCAGATTCAAGTTGGCGGTGGTCTGCTTGGCGACTGCCGCAGGAGCCGCAGCAAGCTGGGCGACACCGGCTGGAGCCTGCATTGATGCGCTGGCGCCAGCTGCGGTGCCAAAGGCCAGGAGCAGGGCCAGCAACAGGCCCAGGACGCGATTCGTATATTTCAATGTGGGTGCTTTCGAGCAAGGGCAAACTGCCGATTCCTGCGGTCAGCAGAAGTCCAAGGCATTCCGCTGTGGGCGGCGATATTGCGATCGCCAAGAAAATAATGACACAGCAATGGCAATTTCGCCCTGCCGTGATCTGAAGAAGCTAGCTCGCCTTGGACATGACGAAAGCAGTCACGGAACCCGGCTCGATTTCGGTTCGTCCGGCGTCCTGGATGACAGGCCCGGCAGCCTGCCGAGACAATTGCTCGAAGTCCTTGCGTGGCAGGTGTCTGATGCCTACCGGTGCATGGGATTGCAGCCACGCTTCGACAGATTCGGCGGGGGCCTCGGTCAGCCATGCGAACAGCGCGTGTGCTGCCTGCGCGGCAGCCTTTCCGGTGGACATCTCCAAGGACTTGTTCAGCACGATGTTGATCTTCGCGTCCAGGACTTCATCGGCCTTTGGCAACTGCGTGCCGGAGACCTGGAGCTTGGCGATCAGCTTCGGCAAGTCGGCGGCCGGCAATGGGGGCAGGCCGACAGCTTGCGCCTTGCCCACTTCGCTGACCATTTGCTCGGGGAACATCTCCAGCACCTTGGCGAACATCTTGGGATTGGCCCGGCGCACCGACTTGGCGAATGCCTGTGAAGCCCACTGCTGCCAATCCGGGTTCTGCGGATCTTGCAGGTAGGCAATCACGGCTGCGCGGGCCACCGCCGAGAGGCCCTCATCCTCGCTCGACGGATCCTCCTTGTCGATTCGCAGGATGATGGGCTGTACCAATTCCCCGGGGTCGCGATCGCGCAGTTCAGTCATGGTTTTATTCTATGGCGAATGAGAGAACCGAATTTTCGGACTCCAAAGCTTCAGCTTGCAACTCTAACTACTATGCGCTGAGGAAGGTCACCGTAATGCGCGCCGGGATCTGCGCGTACACCGCGTGAAGGACGTTGGCTTCAACGAAGATGCTACCCCCAACAGCCAACGGGTAATTGCATCCCTCCACCGTGAACTCGATTTCCCCTTCAATTACAGAAACGATGATCGGGGTGCGCGCTACGTGCTCTTTCAGCTCAACATTTGAGTCGAAAGCTATTTCCGTAATCTGTGCTTTCTCGCCGGCAAAAATTCTCTTGGCCGAATACTTTCCTGGCTTGATTGGATTGCGTTCGGCATTGCCCGCAGCTGACAACGAAATCAGCTCGAATTCTCCGCCCATAATATTTTCAGTCAAGGCAATTCCCGTCTTCCGGTGTGATTGAATCCACGTCGAATTAACTACCAGCATGCTCCTTTTTCGATCCGGGAGCCAACTGCCGCTTGATTCCTATCGCCCTTTGCGTTGCTGCCCGTCGTGTCGACAGCCGCCAATAGAAGCAACGTATTCATCTCGACGCAGTGACCCTCATTCAAGGCCCACGGCGTGCCGGGTTCCTACCAAGATCCGCGCTCGAATCAAGACACTGCTTCACCTTCTCGCATTGCAGAGTCGCTCACTTTGGTTCGCAGTCTAGAGATTCTCGTCTTGGCCTTGGAAGCTGCCGTCGGGCTCTCTCCTGCCAAGGTAAAGGCAGTGTCAGGCGCGCATCATGCCTCGGCGTTGTTCCTGGCATGCGTAGCAAATTTCGAGACTTCGCTAGCGTCAGTATTTCAGTATTCCCGTCATAGAACACACATGCTTGCCACTTCCGAGGGATCGCAACACCCAATTACTCAGCGACCGCACCGTCGTTTGCCGGGAGCCTCCTAGCGTCGCCGAACTTTGCGCACGATCAGCAGCACGACGCTGGTCAGCATGGCAGTGGCCAAACTGACCAGAAGAGGAGTCTGCCACGGAACATCCAGAACGCTCCCGGTGAATTCTTTCCAAAAGGAGCCAATAGAATCCCAGCCTGTTGCCTTCGATTCGATAACTCGAGCGGTGCTTTCCACAACGGCCGGCATGACCCATTGGATCGCCAGCGCGAAGACCCACATCAGTAGGTTCATGATTCTCAAGAATCCGACGAAGCCCAAAATGAGGCCGAGGAGCAGCGGCCCGGCATACCAGAGGTAGACATAGTAGGACTGGGCGCCGGCAACGAGCGAAGCAATGATCTGCAGCCAATAGCTCACACCCACCGTTAGCGTCGCATAAAACAGCACCGCTATGGGCAGCCGCAATTTAGTAGCCAGGAAGTACCAGGCTTGGCTGATCAGCAGCAGGCCCCCGAATACCCAAAGATGCCGGATGGATGCTGAGGACAGTTCCCCGCCCAAGAGCCCGGGCTCAAATGCGAGAAGGCCTTGGAATCCGAGACCCAAAAGCCCCAGGATCATGCCCACGGCTGTCACGACAGTGAACGCTGTACGCCCATACCCAATGCGCCGGGCAAACCAGCTGCCCCAGAGGGTTATGACGGAGAAAACTACCAACAGCCCTTGGGCGTCGTCGCTGGCATGCGGGAGAATCGACCGGTCTTCTTCCCCAATCCACAACCACGGCAACACCACGATCGCAGTGATCAGCAATCCAGCGACCAATTGCATCCACCAGTTGTGCCAGATCCGACTCATTGAACCCACTCTTACTCCTCAGTGTTCCTACGCGCTCATTGTTCCAGAGCCAGCGCGGAGCATCGCGAATGCCGGATGGCGTTTCCCCCAAGTTGCTCCAGACAGCAGACTCCCGCACCGGGAACTGTGCCGGGAACGCCAGATGGCCCGTGCGCATTCCACCCAACTGGAATGCCCACGAGCCATCTGGACTACTGCTTTCACCGTGCCTTGGCGTGGGTGGCCACTGCTCCTGGATTGCGTAAATGCAGGTGGTTTACGTCATCAGGCGGTCTTCGTTGAATTCGGCGGTAACCCGTTCAACTTTCTCTACTTTCAGTGAACAACACATAGATCACCGTGTGCAATAGGCAAGAATGCAATTAGTCAATATGATCAACTGGACAAGAAATATATCGCGATTATTCGCCAATTTGCCGTGAGAGCTGAATCACAAGAATCAGTTTGAACCTGCCAGCAAAGCACTTGACCTTGACGCAACGTCAACCAGTAGCGTGGTAGCCATGAACGATTCAACTGGCCGTCGGAAACAAGTCCGCCACTCGATCGCACAGGTCTCGAAATCCGCTGGAGTCAGCAGCCGCACTTTGCGGCACTACGACCAGATCGGCTTGCTGGAGCCTGATCACGTGGCCGCCAACGGGTATCGCTTCTATACCGACAGGCAGCTGGTCCGGCTCCAGCGGATTCTCTTGCTGAAGCAGTTGGGCATGAAGCTGGAAACCATCGCTGAAATCCTGGACGAGCAACGCACTGAATTAGCCGCGCTGCGCACCCACAAGGAACAGCTCCACAGGCAACGTGAGGCGCTGGACCGGCAAATCGCGGCCCTGGATCACAGCATTTCAACACTAATTACAGGAGGAACAATGGAACCGGAAAAGAGCTTTGACGGCTTCAACGAGCAGTACAAGCACGAGGTATCCGCACGCTGGGGCGCCGACGCCTACGAAACATCTAATCGCTGGTGGCGCTCCAAATCAGGAGACGAGCAAAGCGCATTCATGGAAGAGGTCAAAATCATAAACCAGGCCTGGATCGAGGCGGGCAAGAATTCCGTCCCAGCAGACAGCGTCGAAGCCCAGGAACTAGCCGCTCGCCATGTGCGCTGGCTTCAGAGCGCCAAGGGCACCCCGCTGGATTCCGGTGATCCGGCCCAGCGCAAGGCATATATCTGCAGTCTCGGCGAGATGTATGTGGCTGATCCGCGGTTTGCAAAGAACTACGGCGGATATGCCGAACTCGTTCGCGATGCGTTGCAGATTTTTGCCGAACGCACTATCCAGCTCGACTAGCCCGTGGCTGTTCCCGATGCGCTCGGGAACAGCCGCGGCCAGCGCTGTCAGCTATGGGTTTCGTTCGCAATATCCTCGCGGGCCTGCGCGTACCGCTCCTGGATATAGTTCTCCAAGGCGACGCGTTCCACGCGCCACATGCCGCGCCCGCCTATTTGGATGGCCGGCAGCTCGCCGCTTTTCACGAGAGCCCGAACCTGCGGCAGCTTCACATTCAGTTCCTCTGCCACGTCTTCCAACCGCAAAAACCTCATATCAACAGGTTACTGTGATTAGCGTCCATTTGATCCCAGCCTGCTGAATTTGTGGATAAAGGATGGCATTCCGCCCGGCCATTCGCCCTAGTGGCCGCAGTAGCCGAGTCGCGCGCAACAATATCAGCCAATCCGCGCAACACATTTGGGATCCACTGGTCATTTTGACTAAAATCTAGGTTGGCACCTATGCACGCGCAACACAACCTGTCTCAGGAGACCACCACATGAATTCGGATACGTATCAGCTCGATGAAACCGACCGGCGTATCCTTCTGGCACTCGATGCGGATCCGCGTGTGCCCATCATGATGCTGGCCCAGCAGCTGGGCCTTGCCCGCGGCACTGTGCAGACGCGTTTGGAACGCCTGGCCCATTCAGGTGCCTTGCGCCCGAACACCTCGCGAATCCTTCCAGCGGCCATGGGCCGAGGCGTCAGCGCTTTCGTGAGCGCCGAGTTGAACCAGGCCAGCTTGAATGAGGCCATCGCCGCGCTGCGCCAGATCCCTGAAGTTCTCGAGTGCGTCGCTCCTGCCGGCGATACCGACCTCTTGATTCGCGTGGCCGCGACCGACCCGGATGACCTCTACCGTGTTAGCGAAGAGATCCGCTTGTGCCCGGGCATAACCCGCACTTCGACCTCGATGATCCTGCGCGATGTCATCCCGTTCCGCACCACCGAGCTGCTCAAGAAGCTGAGCAAGGACTGAATCCAAGCGAGTAACGGGCAGAATCGCCAATCCCGTTGCCGGCACCGAAATGTCGCCGGCAACGGCGTTTGTTTTTATGAGCTGGATGGCACTTCCTGGAGCTTGGCAGCGGGCAGGTATTTCGCCGAGCGGAGCACCTGCAGCATTGACAGCACGCAGAGCACAGCAAGCATCGAGATGAATAACGCCGGGTGCGCGACCGTCCGCCAGAGTGCAAAGAATGTCGGGAAAGTGAAACCGATGAAACAGCACATGTAGAACCTGCCGGTGAGCTTGCCAACGTCCGCGCTGCCGGCAAGATCCAGGACCTGGCTCAGCCCGGCAACCAGCAAGATGCCATTGGCAGAACCGGCCACGGCGAAGGCAATGATTCCCAGGATTTCTGAACCGCTGAGCGACACGGCGATCATCAACAGCAGCGCCGCCAGCGAGGTAGCCAGCCCAGCCATGATCAGCCTGATCTTGCCCAGGTCGTTGAATCTCTTGACGAATGGCTGGATCACTGTGCCCATGCCCATGGTGACCACGACAGCCAAGGTGGTGTAGAACAGGCTGGACTCGCCCGCACCACTGCTCAGCGCGGGGACTACCGCAAAGCCTGTCGCTGCCATGCCGAAGACCCATGGGGCTGCGGGCAGGACAACACGGTAGAACCGCTGGAGGTTTGCCGGGGTTGTCGCTTCACCCCGCGAACTGCGCCCTGCTGGTTCAAGCGCAGGAGCTTCACGGGTTGTGAACATCAGCAGCAGCCAGGCAAAAGCGGTGGCGGCATGAACGATATACGCCAGTTCCGGGCTGCCGCTGGCTCCGACGATGGCCCCTGAAATGACCGGGCCAAGGGCGAATCCCAGCGATGTGCACAGCGCGGCGCGCGTTGCACCGGCGGCGCCGGGACTGAGCAATTTCACCCAGCTGGTGATGGCGACCATGGCCAAGCCCATGCCGAAGCCGGTGAAGATGCGGCCCGCATAGAGGCCGGACTCGTGAAGCGATCCGACCATGAGCCCGAAGGATCCCAGAATCGAGCAGGCCAGGGCGAGCAGCGAGAAAGGCTTGCGTCCGTATCTGTCGGCCCAGGGGCCGCCGAATGCCAAGGCAGGGATCATGCCTGCCAGGTAGCTGCCCATGACCAGCATCGCCTCGAACTCGCTGAGTTCGCGGAATTGCTGATACCAGCTGATCAGCGAAACGTACTGGTTGGCGCACCATCCGGTAAGCACCAGGCACACGCCGGGAAGCCACCACGGAGTCGTCTTACGGGCAGCATCGAGAACAGTAATTTCTACCGCTCCATCTCGTGGAACAGTTCACGCACGCGGTCAGCGATCTCATCGCGGATCATGTTCATCCGTTCCGCACCGGTGATGCCGTCTTCGCTGGGTTCATAGGTGACCCAGCGTTCGGTCTTAATCGACGGATCGAACTGCGGATTCGCGTCGGTTCCAAGGATCACCACGCGGTCGACTTGCTCGACAACGCGCGGATCAATGGCCTTGGGCGTGCCCTGGGACATGTCGGCGCCGGCCTGCGAGAGCGATTCAACCGCTTCCTGGTTGATGCCCGAACCTGGGTTGGTTCCAGCCGAGTAGCTGGTCACCTTCCCCTCAGAAATGTAGTCCATCAATGCGGCGGCCATTTGCGATTTGCCGGCATTGCGGGAGCAGATGAAAAGTACCGAGTTAGCCATGAACCTATTGAACCATTGACCCGCAGGTTGGTGGCCTTTCAACGGGAAGGTTGCGAAATGTGCCGTGCCGCGCCCCATTACGCAAGATCGTTGTCCTGCCGCTATGGCTAAAAGCTGTGGATGTGGCTACGGTTATGACTACTCAGCCCACGGCAACAGGAGGAAAAGATGCTCGCAGCGCATAAGAAGATCATTGTCACCGGCGTAGTCGTGATGCTGATTGGTGTTCTCCTCAGCAGCTTCATTCCGGCCTTGATGTCGTGGGGCCTGAATTCCGGCTATGGCGGAACCCTATTGGCCAGCGTCCCGCTGAGTTTCATTAACGCATTGATCAGTAACGCGCTCACCCCGTTTGGCGCCGTGCTGGCAGCCATCGGAGTAGCCCTGCACATGGCCGGGGCCAAATCCAACGTCTAGTCCCGTTGCTGGCCTGAGCTCGCGGAACCTAGAACTGCGGTAGTTTGCTGCCCTCAAGCAGCAACCCCAATGACCGGCCCATGATCTGCTCATGGGCGGGCCATTGGGTTTGCGGCTCTTGTGCTACTTCAGCAGCTTGCGGGTCCTGATGGTTTCACCCCTGAAGAATGCAGGGTTGCGCAGGCGCATCCACAGCATGATGGCCACGCCGAGCAGCAGCACGCCAACCCCGAGGATGAACACCATGCCTACTCCCCCGATTTCGGAGCCCGAGCCGTACTCCGGATTCATGGATTCGATGGCAGTGGCAAAGAACATCACCAGCAGCACGATGCCGCCGATCAACGGCGCCAAGAACTTGCAGAAGAAATTCCGGGCATTATCGAACAGCTCACCGCGGAAGTACCAGACGCAGGCCAACGCGGTCAGCCCGTAGTAGAAGCAGATCATCAGGCCCAGTGCGGTGATGGTATCCCATAGCGCGTTCTCCGAAAGCAGCCGGGTGATCACATAGAAGCCGGCAGCTGCCGCGGCGGCAGCGAAGGTCGCCACCGACGGGGACATGAAGCGCGCGGAGATCTTCGCGAAACTGGAGGGCAGCGCCTTGTAGTAGCCCATGGCCAGCAAGGTGCGCGCCGGCGAGACCATAGTGGACTGCAGCGAGGCAGCCGAGGAAGACAAGATGGCCAGGGACATCAGCATGGCCAGCGGGCCCATGATCGGACCGGAAAGCACAGCGAAAATCGATTCCTGGTTCTCCGGGTTGCCTGCGCCCAAACCGGTGGTGCCCACGCCGGCCCAGTAGATCACCCCGAGCGACACGGCCAGGTATAGCGCGATGATCACCAGCACTGTCCAGGTGGCACCGCGTCCGGGAACCTTCTTCGGATCGGTGGTTTCCTCGTTCATGGTCAGCGTGACATCCCAGCCCCAGAAGACGAAGATGGACAGCGAGATGCCCGCGGCGAACGCCGAGAAGGTATCGATGCCGGCGGGGTTGAACATCTGCCAGGTAATCGGCGTCGGATCATTGGGCTGGCTGGAGGTCAGCGCCATGATGGCAAAGAGCAGCAGCACCGCAACCTGGAACCCGACCAGCACGTACTGGAAGACCTTGGTGGCGTTCATGCCCCGATAGGAAATCCAGGCGGCCACCGCAATGAACACCAGCGTGGTGGGAATGTTGATCCACAAGTTCGTGGTCAGCTCGGCAATCCAATCCTGCCCGGTGAGCTGGGCAAGGAGGATGTAGAAGAAGTCCACGGCCACGGCCGCCAGATTGGAGAGCACAATCACCGTCGCGGCGATCAGGCCCCAGCCGCCCATCCAGCCGATCATCGGCCCGAAGGCACGTGTCGCCCAGGTGAAGGAGGTGCCCGAATCCGGCATGGCGCTGTTCAGCTCGCGGTAGCCCAGGGCCACCAGCAGCATCGGCAGGAAGCCGGCCAGCAGGATCGCCGGCAGGCTGGTGCCGACTTCGGCCACGGTGGCGCCGAGCCCCGCGGTGAGGGTGTAGGCCGGGGCGATGCAGGAGATGCCGATAACGACAAGTCCCAGAACGCCCACGGTGCCCTTGGGCAGTCCTTTTTCGTGCAGTCCGCTCTCGGAGCGTGCAGGCGGCGATGCCTGCCTCAGGTCTTGCGACATGGTGGTTACCTTCAAACTTTCAGCGGGGTGTGCGTGCGTCGGCTACAAGTACCGAGCCACCTTCCGTCAGGGGTCAGTGAGGCGCCGTCCGCGCAGTTTCGCGGCAGGCGTCCGGGGAATATAAGGGGTGGTGCAGGATTTTTGCGGTGTTTCCTAGCGGGCCACATCAAGGGTCGGGATGACGCCGATGGGCACGTTGAGCTGGCCGAGTATCCGCTGGGCCTTGGGCCCGATGAATAGACGGCGCGGAGCGGCCAGCCGGGCGGAACCGAGCAGCGCCAGGTCCCCGTCCTGCCAGGACAGCTGGGCCGTGGCTTCATCCAGTCCCTGCCCGGAGACCACCTCGATGGCCGCATCCAGGCCCAGGGACTCGGTCAGTTCCTCCAGATAGCTGCGGGTCTTGGCCAGGTGGTCGCCCAGCTCTTGCTCGGAGTTGGCCAGCTCCGCCTGGGAGATGAGCGTGGCCACGCGCAGCGGCAAAGCGCAGGCGGCGGCGATCCGCGCCGAGAGGCCGATGACCTCGCGTGCGCCGGGCCGGTCCCCGACGAAGGCGGTCAGCCGGGTGATCTTCCCGTTGGCCGCGCGCAGCGTGGCCAACGACGCCGGCGAGGACATGAATACTGCCATCGGCGATGAATGCAGCAGCGCGTTGGCAATCGCCCCGGGGCTGAAGAAGCCGGCGCGGTGGCGCTTGCGCCCGCCCAGCACAATCCCGTGCGCCCCGAATTCCTCGCCCAGGGCGATGAGCCCCTCGGCCACCGAGGGCACCGAGCGGGCTACCGCCGAGGCGGCGATGCCCTCCGGCACCAGGGCCAGGGCTTCGGCCGCCCAGCGGTCCACCTGGGCGGAGAGGATGGTGGAGAATCCATGATCCCCGCCGGGGTAGACCGCATTGAACGGGGTGGAGGCTGGCAGCACGATGGCGATCTTCAAGGATGCATCGCGGGTGCCAGCCACCAGGGCGCTGGCCAGTTCGATGGCTTCGGCACCGCGCTGGTCAGCGGTGTAGCCTACAAGCAATTTCATGGCTTAGGCGTTCGCCTCTTCCTTGGCACCGGTCAGCGTGGCCACCCCGTCATAGCTCTGGTCGTAATCGGTGCCGTCCAGTGCGGCAATGATGCGTGCGGCCGAGCGCCGGCCCATGCGCACCGCGCCGTCCACGTGCTGGAACCCTTCGCCGGCCAGGTCGGAGGAGGAGAAGTAGATCGGTCCGACATTCTCGTTCTGCGCCGGGCCGAAGCGGTGCAGGCCGCCCAAATCGTAGCTGGTGGCGTAGGCTCCGCGGGTCCATTCCTCGGCGGCGAAGTCCGAGAGGTAGAAGACCTTGGGATCCAGGGCCTTCTCCCCCAGGTAGCCGGCCATGGACTTGAGGATCGCCGTGCGGCGCTGCTGCTCGTCCAGTTCCCACATGGCATCGGCCTTCAGATCCGAGATGAAGCCGACCAGGGTGCCGGTTTCCTCGCCGATGTAGGTGTTGTCATAGATTTCCTGGACCAGATTGGCCGGGCCGAAACAGGTGCCGGAGAGCCCTTCTTCGCGCCAGAACGGGGTGCCGTAGACGGCATGCACCTTGATCACCAGGCCCATGGACTGGTGCTGGTGGGTGACCTGCTGCTTGCGCGGCAGCGCCGGAACGTAGGAGATGCGCGAGTACAGGTTCGGCGGCACCGCCAGCACGGCCTTCTTGGCCGAGACGGTTACGCTGCTGCCGTGGGCCACCACGCCGCCGTCGAACCATTCGAGCTTGAGCACCGGGTTGCCCAGGAAGACGATGTCCTCGCCCAGCTTTTCGGCCAGTGTCTTGGAGACGCCCTGCATGGTGCCCACGATGCGCCGGTCCAGGATGAAGTCCTCGTCGACCAGGTTGTCGAAGGAGCCGGCCGAGGACGCCATGAGCACCGCCTGCAGCGCGGAGAAGGTGTGCGCCGGCTTGGTGAGCATGCCCCCGGCGATGAACAGTCCCACGTTGTTGCAGGCCAGTTCGTCGGCGGAGTGCTGGCGCAGGAAGTGGTGGAAGGAGATCTTGTCCAGTTCTTCGGCCTGCGGGTGCTCCCATGGCCTGTCCGGATCCATGCCAGCGGCCAGTTCGTTCATCAGCGCTACCAGCTTGTCCATTTCGGCTACGGTGCTGGCGGCTACCGGGAAGTCCTCCCCTTCGTAGGCGATCCGTTCGCCGTCCTCGGTGAGGTAGACGCTCTTGCCGGCCTTGTAGCGTTCGAAGGTCTCGATGCCCAGCTCGTTGATCAGCGAGTAGAGTCCGGTCTGGTCGGGGCTGATCCACTGGCCGCCGATTTCGATGGTCGCCCCGTCCATCTGCTCGGTCCAGGTGCGGCCGCCCACGCGGTCGCGGGCTTCGAGCACGGCGACGGACTTGCCTGCCTTGCTCAGCTCATAGGCCGCTGTCAGCCCCGAGGGTCCCGCACCGATGACGACGACGTCGCGTTCGAGATGTTCCATGATCGCTCCCTTGCACAATTAAATGAATATGGTTCATTTACCTGTCATATAGCATAGGGTACGAACATCCAGTTGTGAAGCACCCCACGTCAGGAAGAGGTCCGCATGAGCGAAACGGAAGCGAGACGAGCCGGCCGCCCACGCAAGGCGGTGCTGAACCGGGAGCGCATCACCGAGCATGCGCTGGAACTGGTTTCCGGGGACGGCTACGAGTCATTGACCATGCAGCGGCTGGCAAAGTCCCTCGGCGTCTCGCCCTCGGCGCTCTACAACCACGTCGATTCGAAGCACGACCTGCTGCAGTGGATCCAGGAATGGGTCATGGCCGATATCGACACGTCGGTCTTCGATGAGGCGGGCATCAAGGAAGCGCTGCTGAAGTGGGCTACGAGCTACCGCAACGTCTTCGCCCGGCACATTCCGCTGATCCCGGTCATTGCGGTCCTGCCGGTCACCGATTCCCCGCGCACCCTGGGCATGTACGAGCGCGTGGCCGAAGCACTGGCGGACTTCGGCATGGCGGAGAACGAGATTGTGCCGACGATTGTCGCACTGGAGTCGTTCATTTTCGGCTCGGCCATGGACACCGCCGCGCCCCATGACATTTTCGATACCAGCAACCACCAGGATCTGACTCCGCATTTCACCCGGGCCGTGGCGGCGCAACGCCGCTCGAAGCTCGATACCAGCGATGATTCGTTCCAGCGCGGGCTCACGGCTCTGGTATCCGGCCTGCTGGCCAACGGAAGCTGACCATGGATAATGAGCCGAAGCCGCGGATCACCGGCAAGCAGTGGGCTTCCATTGCACTGGTGGCTATTGCACTGGTCTTCATCCTGCAGAACCTGACCTATGTGCGCGTGGAATTCTTCCTCTTCCACACCGCCGCGCCGTTGTGGCTGATCCTGCTGATCACCTTGGCGGCAGGCTACGCCATCGGGTGGTTTTCCCGGCGGCGGAACTAGCACGGCGGAGAACCCCGAACACCGCGGTGTTCGGGGTTCTCCAGCAGCAAGCAGGCCTCGTCGGCCAGGAATCCGCTACCTGGCCGCAGCGCTCAGCGGGCGCTGGTCGTCGCCACCCACAATTCGCCGCGGCCTTCGGTGCGCACATACTGCTCATCCGGGGTCAAGTAGATCGCTTCGCCGCGCCGCGGGCTCGAGCTGCCCAACGCTCCGGAAACCATCAGCTCCCCTGACTCCGCGATTGCCACGGCAGGACCTGCCAGCGGCAGCTGCGAATCATCCTGCAAACGGTGCAGTGCGAAGCCGGTGCCAGCCGGCCGGTAGCTGGTGATGTTCACGCCGGTCGGCTCGGCGGCCAGGAAGGGCGGGGCCATGGGTGCGAAGTCCAGCACCCGGAGCAATTCATCCAGGTCAACATGCTTGGAGGTCAGCCCGCCGCGCATCACGTTGTCGCTGGGACCCATCAGCTCGATGCCCAGACCCGAAAGGTAGGCGTGGATGTTCCCGGCGTCCAGGAACAGTGCCTCGCCACGGGCCAGGGTGACCTTGTTGAGCAGCAGCGTGAGCACGATCCCCGGATCGCCGGGGTAGGCGCCAGCCACATCCCTGAGGGTGGCGAAGCTCGAAGCGAAGCGTCCGCTGCGGGCCACCATGCTGCCTGCCAGCCGCACGACCAGGCCGGTCAGCTCCTCGATGGCCTGCTGGTACTGTCCGCCGAGCACCAGGCCGAGCGCGGTCTCCATGGGGTTGCGCGTTGACAGGAGCGTTTCGAACAGCTCCAGCGGTCTGAGGGATTCCACCCCCAGTTCCGCCGCGGCCATCCGCAGCGTGGAGAGGACCCCCTGCACCTCATCCAGCGGACGAAATCCGGACAGCGCCTGGAACCCGTCTTTGAGCGCGACAATGATTTCCGGCTTGGCGAAGCTGTCCTTGTAATTCCGGTGGGGTGCGCCCAGCGGTATTCCTGCGCGTTCCTCGGCGGCGAAGCCCAAGGCCGCTTGGGCCGCGGTGGGATGGGCCTGCAGCGACAGCGGGGTTTCGGCGGCCAGGATCTTGAGCAGGAATGGCAGCGATTGGCCCTGCCCGCCAGTGCCCAGTGCGCGCTGCGGTTCGGCACTGATCCATGCCGCGAGATCGGGAAAGTCCGGTTGCGCGGCGTTGATCTTCGAGGGGTTGGCCGGGTGCGCCCCCAGCCAGAGTTCGGCTTGCGGTTCTCCGCTGGCCGGCGCCCCGAGGAAGCCGGGAATGGCGGTGCGCGAACCCCAGGCGTAGGGGCGCGGCGTATTGGTGATGCTCACTAGCACTGGATCTGGACGCTTTCATCGGTGGCGGTTACGGTCTGGGAAACCATGGACTGCAGGGGATGCTGCGCCGCGAGGCTGGCCAGATGGGCGGCCCCGTCCAGTCCGGAGCCGGCGGCCGGCCGCAGCACCGCCGACGGTGCCAGTTGCGCCAGACGCACCGAGAATTCGGACATGATCGGCTCGCTGCCAAAGACCCCGCCCAGGCAGGCCACCGGTTGCACAGTGCCGGTGTCCTTGCCCCGGACCCGGTCCAGGGCTGTGGCTACCGAGTGCGCCAGTTCGCCGGCCGCGCGCTGGCAAATGCCGGCGGCCACCTGGTCGGTTGCCGCCAGTTCGGAGGCCGATCGGGCGAAGGACGCCACCAGCGCAACCCGCGCAGCAGAGGACTGCAGGCTGATATAGGCCTCTTCCAGGTCAGGCCACTGTTCGCGGACCGGTTCGGCCAGAGCCGTGGCGGGACCGCGGCCGTCGTGGGCGCGCATGACGCAGTTCAGCACCTGCTGCCCGATCCAATAGGCGCTGCCGGCATCGCCCATGATGTTGCCCCAGCCGTCCACCCGGGCCACGGACTTCTCGCCCACGGCCAGGGTGACCACTCCGGTGCCCGCGGCCACCACGGCGCCGGGGCCGTCGGCGAAGGCACCCAGGTAACTGGTGACCGAGTCGTGGGCCAGCAGCACCCGCTGCCCGCGCGGGGCTTCGAGCATCGCCGACAGCTTGGCGGCATCGTATTCTTCCCGGGTCAGCCCGGTGGATCCGATGGCAATGGTTGCAAACGGGGTGCCAGCCTCCCGTTGGGCGTGGCTGATTGCCGCGGCCAGCTGGGGCAGGATCTCCTTGTGGGTCTGCACCCCCGGCAGCAGGATTTCCCTGGAGCCGGTGCCGGGTTCAGCACCGGTGTGCGGGCGCAGCTTGATGCCGGTCTGCCCTGCATCGACGGCCAGCAGGCCGTTGCCCAGCTCGGGCTGGGTTTCACGTAGGTGGTGGTTCACGGTGTTTTGGATTCCTAAGCTAGGTTCAGCAGCTGGTTGGCCGAGCGCAGCACGCGTGGGCCGGAGAGGGCTTCGGGGTCCAGGCCGCGTTCTGTGCTGATGGTGAAGCGGGTGCTTTCCCCTGGCAACAAGGTGACCAGGCCCTGGTCCACGCGGGCCTGGGGATCCAGCTTGTCGGCGAGCACCACCAGGTCCCGGACCAGGTTGGCCGCGGTGACCGTGAGCACCAGTCCCCCGGGGGTGGTGTCCACCGTCGTGGACAGTTCAGGCGCGGCCAGCTCGGTGTCCCGGGCTTCGGCGTAGAACCACAGTCCGCGGGTCTCGCCCAGCGAGGCGCAGAGCAGCTCGGCGGCGGCCTTGCCGGCGGTGCCCAGCTGGGCAGGGATTGGCAGGCGCAGGGTGCCGCGCGGCGGCACGCTCACGGATTCCACGGCGTGCTCCAGCACCTCGCCGGTGTAGCCGCGGCGCGACAAGTCCAGCTCCCCGGCCCAGGTTTCGCCGGTGTCGTTGCCCAGCACGACTTCCAGCCCTTGATTCTGCGGCACCACGGTGATGGTGCGCGGGGCGAAGGCGTTGCGGATCGCGTGGAAGAGCGGTTTTTCCACCCCGTCGCCGTCAATGGCGGCCCAGGAGGTCACCGGCCAGCAGTCGTTCAGCTGCCACACGATAGCCCCGGAGTTGTGCGGGGCCAGCGAGCGGAAGTGCTCCAGCGCGCAGGAGATCGCATTGGCCTGGTTCAGTTGCATCGCCCAGTGCCAGTCCTCCATCGTCTCGGGCATCGGATAGTGGGCCATCAGCCCGACGGTCAGCTTCGCGTTGCCTTCCATCGCCTTCTGGTGCACGACCATGCCCGGGGATTCAGGGGTCAGCGGGCTGTCGGAGATGGAGCGGGTCAGCGTGGACCAGGCGGCCGGACCCTGCCAGCCGAATTCAGCGACGAAGCGCGGGGTGTAGCTGCGGTATTCGGGCCAGTCGCGCTGGTTCCACAAATCCCAGATGTGCATGGTGCCGTGCTCTTCGGCGTTCGGGTGCTCGCCGTGCGGGCTGAAGGGGCTGCCCGGAGAGTAGTGAACCGTGGCGGCCAGTTCGGCCACGATCTGCGGCAGCAGCTCGTGGTAGTAGGCCCCGCCCCAGGACTTGCCGTCCAGGAAGCGCTTCCAGTCCCAGTCCTCGTAGCCCCAGAGGTTCTCGTTGTTTCCGCAGAACATGGCCAGCGACGCATGGTGCGCCAGCCGTGCCACGTTGTCCCGGGCCTCGGCGATGACCTCGCCGCGCAGCGGCTCCTCCTCCGCATAGGCGGCGCAGGCGAACAGGAAGTCCTGCCAGCTGAGCAATCCCAGTTCATCGCAGGCGGCGAAGAAGTCATCGGACTCGTAGATGCCGCCGCCCCAGACGCGGATCAGGTTCAGTCCTGCGGCCTTGGCCTGCTCCAGCCGGGCGCGGTAGCGGTCGGCTCCGATGCGCACAGGGAAGGCGTCATCGGGGATCCAGTTGGCGCCCTTGACGTACACCGGCTGCTCGTTGACCAGCAGCTGGAAGGGGGTGCCCGCCTCATCCGGGGTGCTGTCCCAGCGCACGGTGCGGAACCCGACCCGGCGTTCGGCGCAGTCCAGCAACGCTTCGCCGGCGCGCAGGAACACCTGCACGTCGTACAGCGGCTGCTCGCCGTAGCCGGCAGGCCACCAGGTGTCGACCTTGTCCAGTTCCAGGACCAGGTCGGGGAAGCTTCCGTTGGCCGCAACCGGCACGGACGCCTGGGCGCCGTCGGCGGCAACTACCAGCTCCAGCCCCTCCACCGGTGCCGGCACATCCAGGGTTCCGCACACGCTGATCCGTCCGCCGTCCCCGGCCGGCTCGGCCTGGACCAGCACCTGCTCCAGCCGGGCGGTGGACCAGGAGACCAGGTTGACCGGCTTCCAGATTCCGCTGGTCGCGGTCTTGATGCCCCAGTCCCAGCCGAAGCTGCAGGCCGATTTGCGGATCGCGTCGTAGGGCAGCGGGTAGGGGCGCGGGCGCATCCCGAGGATCTGGGATTGCTCGTTCGCGTATTTCACCGGGCTGCTGAAGTCGACCACCAGCTCGTTTTCTCCGCGGTGCAGCAGTCCGGTGACGTCGACGCGGTAGCTGCGGTGCTGGTTGGCTGCCGAGAGGATCGGTGCGCCGTTCAGGCTCACCTGCGCCACGGTGTCCAGGCCGTCGAATTCAAGTTCGTGGTACTCGGCCGCTTCCAGTTCTTCGGCGCTGAGCGCGAAGCTGGTGCGGTAGCTGAAGTCGCTCAGGCCAATCCAGGACTGCAAGGCTTCGTTGTCATCCAGGTAGGGGTCCTCGATCAGTCCGGCGCGCAGCAGGTCCAGGTGGATGACCCCTGGCACCTGGGCGGGGATGCTCGCGGCGGCGATCTGCTCCGGGACCGGCCCGGCGGTGGCCTTAGCGGTCCATCCGGTGTGCAGCGCGGTGCGGGTCAGCGCGGTGGCGATGGCGTCTTGGGTTTCAGGCATGGGAATTATGCTCCGTTTCTAGAATTCTGTCGGGTCGCGAGGGATCGTGCTGGCGGCCTACTTGACCGCGCCGGCCACCAGGCCGCGGTAGATCCAGCGCTGCAGGAAGATGAAGGCGATCAGGGTCGGCAGGATGACCAGGATGGTGCCGGCGGAGATGACCTCCCACTGGGCGCCGAAGGGCCCCTTGAAGTTGAACAGCGAGGTGGAGATCATGCCCTCCGACGGCAGGTAAAGGAAGGGCAGGTAGAACTCGTTGTAGATCGCGATGCCCTTGATGATGATCACGGTGGCGATGGCCGGCTTGAGCAGGGGCAGGATGATCTTCCAGTAGATCGTCCAGTAGTTGGCCCCATCCAGCCGGGCCGCCTCGTCCAGCGAGGTGGGGATGCTGGCCATGAACTGCAGGAAGATGAAGATCGCGATGATATCCGTGCCGAGGAACAGCAGCACCAGCGCCGAGCGCGTGTTGAACAGGCCCATGCTGGAGATCAGCTGGAACGTGGCCACCTGGCTGGTGACCGAGGGGATCAGGCTGGCTACCAGGAACAGGCCCATGACCAGCTTCTTTCCGCGGAAGTTGAAGCGGTCGATCGCGTAGGCGGTCATCGTGCCGATCAGGATCGTGCCGGCCAGGGAGATCGCCAGGATGACGGTCGTGTTGATGAATCCTTCGACCATGCCGCCCTGCTCGAATGCGGTGGCGAAGTTATCGAAGTTCAGCCAGTTCTGCGGCGAGGTCAGCGGTCCGGTGCTGGCGTATTCGCTGCTGGACTTGAAGCTGGCCAGCAGCACTACCGACAGCGGCAGCAGCACCGCCACGGCGGCGGCGACCAGGGAAAGGTACTTCAGGGTGGTGGGGGCCAGTTTTTTCACGACAGGTCAACCTTTTCGTCGGGGAATACCTTGCGCTGCACCCAGGTCACGAGCAGGACGATGATCAGCAGGATCACGGCCATCGCCGAGGCCAGGCCGACGGATCGATAGGTGAAGGCGGTTTGCAAGGTTTGGATCACGAACGTCGCGGTGCCGTTGGCCCCGCCGGTCATGATGAACGGTATTTCGAAGACGGACAGCGCTCCGGAGATCGCGAGGATGAACGACAGCCCGATGATGCGGCGGATGCCCGGGAAGATGATGTACCTGAATTGGTGCCAGGGCCCCGCGCCGTCGATCTTCGCGGCTTCGTAGAGCTCAGCCGGGATGGACTGAATGGCGCCGAGGAACAGGATGAAGTTCAGGCCCGTGTACCGCCAGACCGAGGTCGTGGCCAGCGAATAGTTGGCAATCGACGCGTCGCCCAGCCATTGGGGCGGCTCGGTCACGCCGAACCAGGACAGCACGGTGTCCAGCGTGCCATCGGGCTGGAAGAGGTAGAGGAAGACGAAGCCGATGGCCACGCCGTTGATGAGGTAGGGGAAGAAGATGACGCCGCGGAAGAAGTTGGAGAACCGGGTGTTGAAGCTGAGGATTACCGCGAAGTACAGGGCCAGGGCCATCTGGACGAAGGACGCGGCGAAGTAGTAGATGCTCACGCCGAAGACGCCGAAGATGCGCGGGTTGGTGAACACCTCCTGGTAGTTCTCGAAGCCGACCCAATCCCCGACAGGACCCAGGCCGTTCCAATCCGTGAAGGAATACCAGATCATGTTGACGGCCGGGACATAGGTCAGCAACAGCAGCAGTCCCACGCCCAGCGCCAGGAAAAGGTACGGGGTGAGCGAGAAGCCGGGCTTCTTGCGGTTGGGCCCTGGCTTGGAAGCCTTCGCTCGCGGGCCGGCGAGCGAGGCCGGCGTGGCGGCCTCGGGCTGGGCCTGATGCGAGTCTGTCGGTGAGACGGTCATGGTTCTTCTCCTGGGTGGGGCGGGCCGGCTATGGAACCGGCCCGCCTGCGACGGTGATGCTACTTGCTGGACAGGTCGTTGACTGCTTGTCCCCAAGCCTCGTTCAACCCGGCGAAGACCGAGTCCTTGTCGCCCTCAGCCTGGCCGCGGGCCACGTCGATCAGCTTCTGCCGATAGATGTTGCCCCAGACATCGACCTGCGCCTTGTCCGCGGTGTCGCTGAACAGCGATTCCTCGCCTTCAGGGGCAGGGCTCAGTTCCAGCAGTTCAACGCCGTTGGATTCCAGGTCGTCCAGGTTGGCAGGAAGCTCGTCGGCGGTGACCGCGGAGATCATGCCCTCGTCCTGGGTGAATCCGGAATCTTCGAGCAGGAAGTCAATCCACGCGCGGGAGGCGGCCTGGTTCTCGGAGTTCTTGTTGATGCCCAGGTAGTAGTCGCCGGCAATCGTCGCGGCCTGCTTGCCATCCACGCTGGCCGGGTAGGCCATGAAGCCCACGTTCTCAACGTCCGCTCCGGCGTCCTTGGCCGATGCCTCAAGCTGGCCCAGCGCCCAGGAACCGAGCACCATGGTGGCGATCTTGCCCTGGGCGAAGTCGGTCTTGGAGCGTTCCCAGTTGGTGGTCAGCGGATCAGGTTCGGTCAGGCCCTCGGCAACCACGTTGTAGAGCATCGAATCGAGCGAGTAGATGTCGGTGCCCTCGGTCCACGGGGCTGCGCTGTGGGACATCTCGGTCTGCGCATCCGGGTTCATGGTCACTGCGCCAACGATGTTGGTCCACTGGCCGCCCAGAGGCCAGCCGTCCTTGTAGTTGGTGTACAGCGGAATGGCGTCGGTCTTGTCCTTGACCAGTTTCAGGTCGGCAATGAATTCGTCTTCGGTTTTCGGCAGGTCAGTGATGCCGGCTTCCTTGAATACTTCCTTGTTGTAGACGACGCCGTTGGCATTGCCGCCCAGAGCCAATCCGTATTGCTGGCCGCCCACCGACTTGGCCGACAGGAAGCGGTAGGTGTCTTCCATCTCAGCCGTGGTGCCCAGGGAAGTGAAGAAATCCGCGTACTGCGACTGCGGAACGCCATTGGGAATCAGCAGGACATCGCCGTACCCGTTGGGGGTGCTCATGCGGGTCTTGACGTCGTCCTCGTAGTTGGTGATGGCTTCGATTTCCACATTGACGTCCGGGTATTCCTTCTGGAATTCGGCGACGTACTTGTCCCACGTGCCGGACTGCTCCAAGTCGGTGCGGTTGGTCAGGAAGGTGATGTCGCCGGCGGCTTCGCCGTCGGTCGAGGGTGCCTCGGCTCCATTGGAACCGCAGGATGTCAGTGCGAGACCGGCGATTGCCAGGGCGGCAATTCCTGCCAGTGCATTGCGACGGGCCATTTCAACTCTCCTTTGAACTAAAGCGACCACCAGTGCGAGTGTCGGTGGTTCTGCAGAATGGGGGGTCTTGCGTTCAGCGTTGCGTGCCTTGCTTGGGCTGGGATACAGCCTACGTCACATTTTCCGCTTCAGGCAACAGTCCATGACAACGCTGTCTAAATCTGTCCAGCAGGACATTTGAGCCCATAAATTGATACTGACTAGCAATTATCTGTAAATTTGCATCAGCGCGAGGGTAGACAATGTCTATTTAAATGTCCTACGTTGTCATTGCTACTCCCCGAGCCTGAGAGGACGAGAATGTCGATCCGCCAACGTGCCACCCTCGATGATGTGGCCAGGCTGGCCCATGTCAGCCCAAAGACCGTCTCCCGGGTTTTCTCCCAGCGCCATCTGGTTTCCCCGGCAACCGCCGAAGCGGTGCTGGCCGCCGCCAAGCGGTTGAAATTCCGCCCGAACACCGTGGCGCGCAACCTGAGAGGCGGTGCCTCGAACACCGTCGGATTCGTGATCGGCGAGCTGCTCAATCCGTTCTATTCCACTGTGGCCACCGGGCTTGAACGCGTGCTGGCGGATAACGGGAAGACGCTGATCGTGGCCAGCACCGACGACACCGCCGAAGGCGAGGAACGCGTCGCCGACACCCTGCTGGCCCAACGCGTCGCCGCCCTGCTCATGGTCCCGGTGGGCGAAGACCAGTCCTATCTGGAAGGCGAACGCCAGCTTGGCTGCCCGGTGATTTCCATCGACCGCCCGGCCCGCAATCTCGTGGCCGACTCGGTAGTCCTGGAGAATCGGACCGGCGCATTTTCCGCCACCCGCTCGCTCATGGCCCGCGGACACCGCAAGATCGCCTATATCTGCAACCCGGCAGCCGTCTATACCCAAGCCGAACGCATCCAGGGCTACCGGGAGGCGATTGCTTCCGGGGGCCGCGCGGAACCCACGCCATGGGAACGGCTGCTGGATGACCCCGCCGCCAATCCCGCCGCAGTAGTCGCAGACCTGCTGGCCATGGACGATGCACCCACGGCGATCATTGCCGGAAACAACCGCATGTGCATCGGCGCCCTGCAGGTGCTCGACTCGCTGGAGCACCCGCCAGCCTTGATCGGCTTCGACGACTTCGACACGGCAGACATCCTGGGGGTCAGCGTGGTGAGCCACGATGCGGTGGACATGGGCCGGCAGGCCGCCGAGCTGGCCTTGGAACGGATCATGGATCCCACCGGCTTCACCCGGCAAATCATCATCCCCACCAAACTCATCCACCGTGGCAGCGGGGAACACCCGCCCTACGCCTAGACTCTTCCTTCCCGCAGCGGGCGCGGGATCAACTGCGAACTGCGATGTCCTGAAATGTCCATTTTTGTCCCTAAACCTGTCCAAGCAGAAGGCCGGAAATGTCTTGTGGACCATCAGAACCGGCCATAGACTCGGTTCTCATCCGAGGCGCTGGGACCTCGGATCTTCACCGTGCATCCACTCGCCTGCGGAGCTGATATTCCGCGGATCCACTTTTTCCGAATTCATGTTGCCGCGCCTTGATGCGCGATGCAGGAAGGACAATCATGATCGCACGCACTCTGGCCGCCACAGCCATGGCAGCCTTGGCCCTGGGGTCCCTGGCGACCGTCGCGCAGGCCGATACAGGTACCGGATTCCACGTTGATTCCGGCAAGATCTACGATGCCAACGGGCAGCAATTCATTCCGCAGGGCGTCAACATCCCCTACGCCTGGTACCAGGATGAAACCCAATCCTTCGCCGATGCCCGGGCCGCTGGCGCCAACGCGGTGCGCGTAGTGCTCAGCGGCGGACGCTGGGGCGCCACCAGCACCTCCGAGGTCACCGAGGTCATCAACCTGTGCAAGGAGAACCAGCTGGTCTGCATCCTGGAAGACCACGACACCACCGGCTACGGCGAAGATTCCGCGGCCACCCCGCTGTCTTCCTCGGTGAACTTCTGGAAAGGCGTCTCGTCGGCAATCAAGGGCCAAGAAGACTACGTCATGGTCAATATCGGCAATGAACCCTACGGCAACTCGGGATACTCGTCCTGGGCTTCCGATACAGTCGATGCCATCGGACAGCTGCGGTCAGCCGGAATCGAGAACACCCTGGTCGTGGATGGACCCAACTGGGGCCAGGACTGGTCCTACACGATGCGGGATAACGCATCAACAGTCGCTGCCGCGGATGACAACCTCGTCTTCGACGTCCACATGTATGGTGTGTTCGATTCAGCCTCCGCGGTGACCTCGTACCTCGATTCATTCACCAGCCAGAACTTGGCCATCATGGTCGGCGAGTTCGCCAACCACCACACCTCGGGCACCCCGGACGCGGATACCATCCTCTCCTACACCCGCAACCAGGGCATCGGCATGCTCGGCTGGTCGTGGTCCGGCAACGGTGGCGCGGATGCACCGCTGGACATGGTCGAAGACTTCGACGCGTCAAGGCTCACCAGCTGGGGACAGCGTTTCATCAACGGCAACGACGGGCTCAAGGCACGTTCACCCCAGATCGCCAGCGTCTACACCTCCGGCGGCGGCAGCGACCGGGGAACCGCCCCCAACGGATACCCTTACTGCAGCTCCAGCGCCTCCGATCCTGACGGCGACGGCTGGGGCTGGGAGAACTCCGCTTCCTGCGTCGTCGCGGACGGCAATGCGGACGGCAATGCGGACGGCACCGGGGACGGGAACGAGGACGCGACAGCGCCCAACGGATACCCTTACTGCAGCTCCAGCGCCTCCGATCCTGACGGCGACGGCTGGGGCTGGGAGAACTCGGCCTCCTGCGTGGTGCGTTGAGCTGAGGCAGCTCGCCGTTTCGGCAGAAACTGACTAGCAGGATTTGCGGCTGGCCGGTGCATTTGTGAATTTTCCGATGCACCGGCCAGCCGTTGTTCCGTGCCCGGTACCAGCAGTGCGGAATATAAGATGGCCGTAGTGGTGTTCACTGCACGCCACCTTCCAGATGCCGATGCCGGAACCGGGACAACTCAGTATGAACATTCAACAGCGGGCTACCTTGGATGACGTGGCTCGGCTTGCCAACGTCAGCCCCAAGACGGTCTCCCGAGTCTTCACCCAGCGCGATCTGGTGTCGGCCGCAACCGTTGAACGCGTCCTGGCGGCGGCCAAACGGCTGAAGTTCCGTCCCAACAGCGTGGCCAGGAACCTGCGTGGCGGAGCCTCGTCCACCGTGGGTCTGATCATCGGCGAAATGCTCAACCCCTTCTACTCTAGGGTTGCCACCGGACTGGAAAAGGTCCTGTCCGAGCACGGAAAGACGCTGATCGTGGCGACCACCGACGACACCGCCGAGGGCGAGGAACGAGTCGCCGACACACTGCTGTCCCAGCGCGTGTCCGCCCTGCTGATGATCCCGGTGGGCGAGGACCAGTCATATCTGGAGGGCGAGCGCCAGCTGGGTTCCCCGGTCATTGCCATCGACCGCCCGGCCCGCAATCTCGTCGCGGATTCAGTGGTCATGGAAAACCGCAACGGCGCGTTCGAGGCCACACGCTCGCTCATGGAGCACGGCCACCGCAAAATTGCCTACATCTGCAATCCCGCCAACGTGTACACCCAGGTCGAACGCCTGCGCGGCTACCGCGAAGCACTGGCCGGGACAGGCAAGGCCGCTGCCACGCCCTGGGAGCGACTGATCGATGACCCGGCCATCGACCCGGTTCATGTGGTGTCCGAGCTGTTGGACATCGCCGATCCTCCGACCGCCATCATCGCGGGCAACAACCGCATGTGCGTCGGGGTATTGCGCGCGCTGCATGGGAAGGACAACCCGCCGGCCTTGATAGGTTTCGACGACTTCGACACTGCCGATATTCTCGGGGTATCAGTGGTCAGCCACGACGCCATGGAAATGGGCAGGCGCGCCGGGGAACTCGCCATGGAACGCATCGCTGATCCCACCGGATTCACCCAGCAGCTGGTCCTGCCCACGCGCCTGATCCTGCGCGGCAGTGGTGAACGCCCGCCGCTGGCGTCATAGCGAACCGCTGCTCGCCAGCGGCTGGTCGTCCAGATCGCGGGCTGGCCGGCGCCCGGGATGAATCGAAGATTAGCGGCGAAGGCTCCGGGAAAATTTCCCTGGATACCTTCTGGAGCATCCGCTCACGAATCATGGCCCTGCCCAACCGGCAGGCTGCCTCCGTAGAGCTCGTGGGGATAGCCCTCTTCCACACCGCCGCGCCGTTGTGGCTGATCCTGCTGATCACCTTGGCGGCAGGCTACGCCATCGGGCGGTTCTCCAAGCGACGGAACTAGTCGTCGAGGATGGCCCACTCCCCTACTTGCTCGTTGTCGGAGTCGTAGACGTCCTCCTGGGCGCCGGCAACGATCGGATACATCGTGATGTTCGTCGACCAGTCCCGCAGAATCTTCTGCAGCTCTTCCAACGGTTTGAGCTGCATGTTCTCGGTATCGAAGTTGACTTCCAAAACAAAACGCATGGCCTGCTCCCATCCTTGTCGGTTGCCGCCATCCTATGCCCGCAAGGCCAGAAACACGAGACTTGCCGCAAGTCCCAAGGCAGAACCGGTGCCAATCGGGGACGCACGAAAAACGGGACCCCGAGTTGCCCCGGGATCCCGTCGTCTGAAAATGCTTGGGAAAGCTACTGTACAGCGCTCATGTAGCTCAGCGACTGGAGCGCTTCGTTGCCGCCGACCTTGTATAACGCCAGGACCAGTCCGCCGAACACGACGCCCATCAGGGCAGAAAAGCCCAGGGAGATCTTGACCAGCGAACGGACCTCGCAGCGGCTGATCTCGGCTTCATCGTTCAGGTAGCGAGCTGCGCCTTCGGTGAAGCTGGCTGCCGGGGTCAATGCGGGAACCGGAGCGGTGAGCAGATTCGAGGCAGTGTCGATTGCCCCGCTGCGCAAATAGGCAACAGTCATGCGGTTCTTGCGATCCTGGCGAAGCTTGACGATGTTGGCGCCGTGGCGTGCCAAGAGGATGTCTTCACCGAGTGGGATCGAGGCCATTGCTGCTGCTCCTAAAGAATTATCATTTTGCGCATTTCCAGTCATATCCATCATTTCCGACCATTTATCTATTGAGAAGTGGTTTGTTCAGAAGCCCACACGACCTTGTGATGCAATCCGCATGATTCTGGGGCTAAATCGACTTTTCTGGTGACGGGGAGCATAGTTTCCAATAATTGTTCCGGGTTAGTTATTGGCTGGTATTTCGTAGGTCACAGGGAATTGCGACTGATGCCATTTCATGGATTATTCGTCGTCGATAAATGCGCAGACCAGCGCGTGAAATGGTTGGCGGCACGGCAGAGCCCCAGTCCAAAAGTGGACTGGGGCTCAGCACGATCAGCGCAAAGGGCCAAACCCTATGCGGTCTTCAGATCCTTGCCGTCCTGCTTGCGCTGGCGCTTCGCTGCGCGGATCTGCAATGCCAGGTCGTGGTTCGACAGGTCTTCCGGCGAGGCAACGCCGCGCTTGCGGGCCTTGGCAATCAGCGCCTGGCGGATTTCCGCCTGATGAGTGCGCTTGTACCGGATGACCAGCACAGCAGTTGCAACGGCCAGAACAATCAACGTCACCACTGCGGTGATCAGAGTTGCGTCAAAATTCATGGACTTCTCAACCTCCCCATTCATTCAGTCGCAGCTGCGGCAGGTTCCACTGCCGTGCTGGAGAACCGGTCCCCAGCGGCCAACGGGCCGCAGCCATGCTAAGAGAAGAACATCAAGTTTAGCATGTTTCTTCGAGCAATGCCGTGAGGCAGACCGCTCCTGCGAACACCGAACGGTCGAGAAACGGCAAGAATGCGGGTCAGAACTCTCCGCTGCCGTGTCCGTGTTCGAACACCAGCGAGGTTTGCGTCGTCGCGACTGCGGGATTCGCAGAAAGGTTGTCGAGCACGAACTGGCGCACGTCCGAGGAGTTGCGCACCGCGACGTGCAGGACGAAGTCGTCGGCACCACCGAGGAAGAACAGTTGCCGCACCCCGGGCTTGCTTCGCATGTCATTGGCGAAGTTCGACATCAGGTGACGGGCTCCGGGCCGGATCTTCACGAAGATCAGCGCTTCCAATTCGCGGCCCAGCACCGCCGGGTCCACTTCAATGGTGAAGCGCGAGATGACTCCCGAATCACGCAAGGCCTTCAAGCGCGCCAGGCAGGTCGACGGCGCGATGCCCAGCTCTTCGGCCAGGGAGTTGTTGGTCCGCCGCGAGTTCTTCGCCAGCAGCGCCAGCAACTTGCGGTCAATGCCGTCAAGCTGCGTCGCACGGCTTTCCCGTCCTGGTTCATTCAGTGGCATTCGGCCGCACCTGCTCCTCGTTTTTGCGGATCGCTGGATTCATCATACGACCTCGGATGGCGCCCCTTGGCGCTTTTCCCCACCAGTTCCCGGCGACGCGCAGCTTCCTTGCCGGTGGGCTGCACGATGCCGCAAGCTGGTTGGCCCAGGATTTACGGAACGCTCTTGATCTGGCGTACCAGCACGGCGCCGAGGAGGCTGATCACCACCGAGCACAGGAACAGGGTCGGGTAGCCGCCAAACCAGGTCACCGTCAGCCAGGCGATCAGCGGCGCGACCACCTGAGGCAGGGAGTTGGCAATGTTGATCATGCCCAGGTCCTTGCCGCGAGAATCGGCATTCGGCAAAACCTGTGTCAGCAGCGCGAAGTCCACCGCCAGATACGCGCCGAAGCCGATGCCCAGGAGCACTGCGGCGATGATGGCGGTGGTGAACGAGGTAGCGAAGGTGAGCACGCCTGCCGCGGCGGCCACGATCACCGAGGAGAGGATGACGTATTTCTTGCGCTTGCCATCCTTGTCCGACAGCTTGCCGGAAATCACCGAGGAGAAGATGACGCAGAAGGCGTAGATCGCCGTCAGCACCAGCACTCCCTGGGCCGGCTCCGGATGCTTGATGGCGTCCTGCAGGAAGAACAGCAGGTAGACCAGGCAGAGCTGGCAGCCCAGATACAGCAGGAAGCGGGTCAGCCAGGCCCAGCCGAAATCGCTGTGCTTGACCGGGTTGATCCAGAAGCTGCGCAGGAATTCCAGCGGCTTCAGCGGCTCCAGCGCGCCCTTGGGCAGCGCGACGTCTTGGCGCATCAGCACGAAAGGGATGGAGCAAATCGCCACGGCGGTTGCGACAATCGCGTAGCCGAAGACCAGATTGCTGGCAGCGACCATGCCGATCACTGCACCGATCAGCGAACCGCAGGTTTGACCTAGGGCCACCAGCCCGCCAACCATGCCGCGCTGCTCCACCGGCACCTTGTCCGGGATGGCCGCGAAGATCGCTGCCAATGCTGCATTGCCGGCCGCTTGCATCAGCGCCCAGCCGATGACCAGCGTGCTGACGGTGTGCGCTGTCGACATCAGCAGCAGGGCCAGTGCAGCGCAGATCGTTCCGAAGAACACCCACGGAATGCGCCGCCCGAATTTCGAGGTGCTGCGGTCGCTCAGGGCGCCGAACAGCGGGTTGGCTACCAGCGAGACGGCCGCGCCGACACCGGTGACCAGCGAAAGAATCGCATTCTTCTGGCTGGCGTCCAGCTGTTCGGCGTGCAAGCCGAGCAGCACCTGGATCGGTGCGAAGAAGCCGACATTGATGCCGATGTGGACAATGACCACCGCGGCGATCCAGCCGGGGCCAACTCGTTTGATGGGCGTCCGCAGGGCCGCGGGAACGTCCATCGGTTCGGCTGCACTCATAAGTTTCCTACCGGCCTAACTCGCGCGGACCCACGGTTGGGTCCTTCAATTGTTCAATGCTTGGGGTGGCTGACTTGGCGATCAGCCGTTTCACTGCCTTGGCCATCAGGCCTCCATCGATCATCGAGGCTGACACCAATGAGCCATTGGCATCGAGACCGAAGACCATCTGGATCTTGCCTCGCCGGTTCAGGCGGGTCACGGTGCTGGCGGCCTGGCTGAAGTCGCCGACCGTTTCCACGTGCATTTCGTGGCGGTCGCTCCAGAACCACGGTACCGATCGCTGCACAGCGGCAGTGCCCATGATCGTCGCCGCCGCCTGGGCTGCATCTTCCATCGCGGCTTCCCAATGCACGGTGCGCGGCTGGTTTTCTTCCCGGGCGGTGTCGCCGATGGCCAGCACCTGCGGGCAGCTGAGCGACCGCTGCTGCGCATCCACCAGGATCCCGTCATCCACCTCCAGGCCCAGCTGCTCGGCGAGCGCGGTTTCAGGTTCGACTCCGATGGCCGCCACGATCAGCTCTGCCTCATGGCGCTGGCCGTTGACCAGGGCATGGTTCGGACCGAGCTCCGTGACCGCACCGGTCACGGTGGTGATGCCGTGGTTGGCATGGTCTGCGTGCAGCTGTTCGGCAAGCTCCTGGCCCAGCACATGGGCCAGCGGCGCGTTGGAGTTGGAAACCAGGGTGACCTGCGCGCCGAGCATCTTGGCGGTGGAAGCGAATTCGGCCCCGACCAGTCCCGCTCCGATGACCAGCACTCTCTGGCCGAACATCCCGGATTCCAGGACCTCGGAGATCCAAGCCGCGTCGGCCGCGCTGTGCAGGCTGCGCGCGTGGTGCCCGCCGGGGATCTCCAATGCCTTGGGCCGGGTGCCGGTCGCCAGCACCACCCAGTCATCGGCCGCCTGAGGCAGCTGCAGGCGCTCCACCTCTTCCTGGATCAGCCCGACATTATTGTCCTGGTACCAGGACAGCGGTGCAAACGGTTCAAACTGCAGGGATTTGCTCAGCGGAGGGCGGTCATAGGGCAGGCCTTGGGCATCGCTGATCTTGATGGATCCGGGGTAGTTCTGCTGCACCAGATGCCGGGCCAGGGTGTATCCGGCGACCCCGCCTCCGATAATGTGCACGGAAGGCATCTAGACTTCAAGCTCCAAGAAGCCATCCACAACGTTCACCGTGTAGGTCCGGGCATCTACGGTAGCTGGCATGCACAGCACCTTGCCGGTCTTCAAGTCGAAGCTCGATGAGTGCAATGGGCACTCCACCGTGCAGTCTTCGATCCAGCCATCGGAGAGCGACGCGACTTCGTGCGTGCATTCATCCTGCAGGGCATAGAAGTTGCCGTCTTCGGCGTGGAAGATCGCGATGTCTTCGCTTGCGCCGCTGTCTTTGGCTTCAACCAGCAGCGATTCGCCTTCTGGGACAAGATCTACGGGACCAACTCGGAAACTCACGATGACTCCTTAATAATCACTAGGTTCTGAGCTAATCTTGTCACTTATTGTTTGCCAGCACCTATTTGATGGCCCGTGTTCACCGCTGTCCACGACTTACGGCTGCACACGAAAGCGCGATACGAGCTGATGCAATGGATGCTCATCCGGCAAGAGCGCCAGACCTTGGGCCCCATCCAGCCCATTGCCCGTCGAGTCCTGGACATGCGCAGCGGGGATGAGCAGCTGCAGCTGCTGCACGAAGCTGTTCCTGACGTATTCCCCGGCGAGCACTCCCCCGATGGCCGCGATTGGAAGCCGTCCTGCGCCCCGTTCCAATCCCGCGCGGCGCACTGCCGCCGCGGCGGAACAGGCCAATTCCTCTCCAGCCCGCGCGCAGATTTCGGCGGCTACGTCATCGGTGGCCGCCAGCTGGGCGACGTTCTGGGCGAAGGCGGCTACTGTTGCCACCCTGTTTGGCATGGCCTGCAGCTCGATGTACGCCTCGGTCAGGTCGGGCCAGAGCTGAGCGAGCTCTTCGGTCAGCGCGGTGGCTGGCCCTCTGCCGTCGAAGCCCCGCATGGCAGCGCTCATTGCCTGCTGGCCAATCCAATAGCCGCTGCCGGCATCTCCCATGATGTAGCCCCAGCCATCGACTCGCGCAACCGAGCCAGGGCCCACCGCCAGGGTGACAACACCGGTTCCGGCGGCAACAACCACGCCTTGGCGGTCGCCCAGTGCTCCGAGATAGCTGGTCACCGAATCATGCGCCAGCGCAATATCAGTGATCTCTGGGGATCCAATGAGTTCAAAGAGCTGCCGTGCGTCGTGTTCGGCTTTCACCAGACCGGTAGTGCCGACACCAATCATCGTGATTACTCCGGGGGTCTCGGCCAGCGCGTGGCGGATAGCTCGTGCCAGTTGCGGCAGGACCGGCTCGTTGGTTTGCACGCCGGGAAAGCGCAGCTCGTTGATCTCGCCGCGGTGTTCGAAGCGGATCTTGATCCCGGTCTGACCGCCATCTACTGCCAACACTTCTTGAACCACTGATGTTCTCCCTTTGCGCTTGCCTTCAGCCTACTTCGGCGCTGGAACGTACAGGATCCTGAACATGGAAAACCGGCAAACGATGGTAATTCAATATCTTGTATTACAAGTTTTAAACTTGTAACATAACTTATGCCACGTTTCGCCCAGACCACTCGCAGGAGTCAAACCATGAGCTACACCCCGGACGCCATCCGCCACGTCAAGCTGTCCACAGCACGGCTTCCACTGGCCACCCCCATTTCAGATGCGAAGGTCTTCACAGGCCGCCAGAAGCCCATGACAGAAGTGGTCTTCCTCTTTGCCGAGATCTTGACCGAACAAGGGCATGAAGGCTTCGGATTCTCCTACTCCAAGCGGGCGGGCGGACCAGCACAGTATGCCCACGCCAAGGAAGTCGCCCAGACGATGATCGGCGAGGATCCCAACGACATCGCCAAGCTCTACACCAAGCTGCTGTGGGCCGGCGCTTCGGTGGGCCGCTCCGGCGTGGCCACCCAGGCACTGGCGGCGCTGGATATCGCGCTCTACGACTTGAAGTCCAAGCGCGCCGGACTGCCGCTGGCCAAGTTCCTCGGATCGCACCGCGACTCGGTTCGCACCTACAACACCTCCGGCGGTTTCCTGAACGCCAGCATAGAAGAGGTCAAGGATCGGGCGACCCAGTCCATCGAGGAAGGCATCGGCGGCATCAAGATCAAGGTCGGCCTGCCGGACAACGCCGAGGACTTGCGCCGCGTCGCCGCGGTCCGCGAGCACATCGGCCCGGATGTCCCGCTCATGGTCGACGCCAACCAGCAATGGGACCGGGCAACCGCACTGCGCATGGGGCGCCGGCTCGAAGAATTCAACCTCGTCTGGATCGAGGAACCGCTGGATGCCTACGATGCCGAGGGACACGCAGCATTGGCCGCCGCGTTGGATACGCCGATTGCCACCGGTGAAATGCTGGCTTCCGTATCCGAGCACGAACGCCTGATTTCAGCACGCGCCTGCGACATCATCCAGCCCGACGCTCCGCGCGTTGGCGGCATCACCCAGTTCCAGCGGCTGGCAACCCTCGCCGACCAGGCTGGCCTGGACCTGGCACCGCACTTCGCCATGGAAATCCACCTGCACCTGGCGGCGACCTACCCCCGCGAACCGTGGGTGGAGCACTTCGACTGGCTCGACCCGCTGTTCAATGAGCACTTGGAAACCAAGGACGGCCGGATGCTGCTGCCGCAGCGTCCAGGGCTGGGCTTCACGCTCAGCGACCAGGCCCGCGCCTGGACCACCGAAACCGCTGAATTCGGCACCGCCTGAGTGCCTGGACTCCCGCGCCGGAACCGCCTGCCAGACGGTTCCGGCGCTTATCCTTTAACCATGCACAGCGACAAACCCAATCTGGCATCGGCCCTCGTCAGGCACCTGCGCGAGCAGATCAGCGGCGGTGCCATCCCTCCGGGACAGAAGCTGCCCAGCGAGAATGAGCTGATTGCCGAGCACGGGGTATCGCGCACCGTGGTCCGCGAGGCCATCACCCGGCTGCAGGCCGAAGGCCTGGTCTACACGCGGCGCGGTGCCGGCAGCTTCGCCTTGACCCCGCCACCTCCTACCGAGCCCGCCGCTCAAACGCTGGTTCCGCGGACCGTCGCCGAACGCCGGCAGCTGATCGAGTACCGGGTAGGGTTCGAGACCGAGGCCGCCGCCGCAGCGGCCAGCACCCGCACCGAGGCTGACCTGTCAGCAATGGACCAGGCGCTGCGGGGCTTCGAGGCCGCGGCGGGCAACGCCGCAGTGAGCATGAGCTGCGATTTCGAATTCCACCTGGCCGTGGCCAGGGCTACCGGCAACCCGTATTTCGGACAGGCAGTCCAGAATTTCGGCCCCTCCATGATCGCGATGCCGCGCGGCCGGTTGGATTTTGCTGACGCGATCACCGCCGACCGGCTGGGCTCGGTAGCCGCCGAGCACCGCGCGGTGCGTGACGCCATTGCCTCCGGCGATCCGCAGATGGCCGCCGCGGCCATGCGCCTGCACCTGGGAAATTCAATCCTGCGACTGCAGGCCGAAGCCGGGGCACGCAGCCGCAGCATGTAGAAGACCCTCGGCTGCCTGGAATTGAGCACAATGCCGGGCCTCCGAGGGTCTTTCCTCATCTTTGAGTGCGGGATCTAGGAAATCACCAGGTCCAGCGCGAAGACGCCAACCAGCCCGAGCACCGCCAGCGTCGTGGTGTAGGTCGTGCGCACCGCGAGCGCCTGCCCGACATTGAGGTTGAAATATTCCTTGAACATCCAGAAGCCCGGATCGTTCACATGGCTGAAGGCGATCGAGCCGCAGGCGGTGGCCAGCACCATCAGTTCCGGGGACGCTCCGGTGGCAACGACCAGCGGGGCGGCGATGCCGGCCGCGGTCGATACCGCCACCGTTGCCGAGCCCAGCGCAATGCGCAGGATCACCGCGATGATCCAGGCGAGGAACAGCGGGCTGAGGTTCCAGCCGGCGGTGGTGTCCGCGATGTAGTCGGCGATGCCTGCCGAGACCAGCACCTGCTTGAAGGCGCCGCCGGCGCCGATGACCAGCAGGATCATGGCCATGGCCCGGGCTGCCTCGCTCATCGACTTGGCGACCTGCGCCATGGAGCGGTTATGCAGCGGACCGAAGGCCACAATTGCCACGAGCAGGGCGATGAGCAGTGCCACTTCCGCGGATCCCAGCAGCGCCAGCACGTCCTCGGCGCCCTGGCTGAGTGCCATGGTCATGCGCATGATTTCGGAACCTGCAATCAGCGCGATGGGCAGCAGCGCCACCAGGAACGACAGGGCGGCCGAGGGCAGTTCCTCATCGGCGAAGTCCTTTTCTGCCAGCAGCCCCGAAGGCATCTGCGGGTTCATTTTCCGCACGAAGGCCAGCCGCGGCCAGACCATCGCAATGGCCACCCCGACCGGGATGGCAATGAGCAGTCCGTAGGCCAGCGTCAGCCCGACCGAGGCGTTGTACAGTCCCGCCACGGCGGTCGGCCCCGGGTGCGGCGGCAGGAAGGAATGCATGGTGGACAGCGAAATGGACATCGGCAGCCCGACCCATAGCAGGTTGACCTTGGTGGCGCGCACCAGGGTGAAGGCCACCGGCGCCAGGATCACGAACGCTACCTCGTAGAACATGGTCACGCCGATCAGCATCGCGGATATGACCATGGCCCACTGCACTCCGCGTTCGCCGAAGACCGAGAGGATCTTGCGGGCGATCCGCTGCGCCGCCCCGGCATCGCCCATGACGCGGCCGATCATGGCGCCCAGGCCGATGACGATGGCGGTGCTTCCCAGCTGCCCGCCCAGGCCATCGGTGATGATCTCCGGGATGTCCGCGATGCCTGCGGGCTCGCCGTCCACGGTCAGCGATCCGGTGGCGACGGCCCAGAAGGCCACGAGGGTGGCTACGAGGATCAAGGCGATGAATCCGTTGAGCTTGAACCTCATCATGAGGATCAGCAGCACGATGACCGCCAGCGCTACGACAAGCAGGGGCATAGAGGGGCTCCGATCTGGGGAGTACTTCGGAAAAGGGGGGTTGAATCTCGGCAGTGCGGGCGGTGGCGGGGCCTCGAATCACGTGAGGTGCCGCATAGCGCCGTGTGCCTGCAATCACGTTAGTAAGCCCGCATTGTCCCCGTCCAAGACTCGATCCGCATGTTTTGATACCCAGCCAGCATCACTTGGATCACCCGTACGGCGGCAAATCCCGCGATCCCCCGAAATTCCGGCGATCCACGCGCCGCGGGGTATTCCGCGCAGCATTGCGCCGCTCACCGAGAATAGGGCATTTGGTGACGAGGCTCACAATGGTTGGCATGTTGCAACTATCCAGGAGTTGCCGGTCCGCAGACGCGCCAAGGCCGCGGAAAGCTTCGCTTGAAGCCTTCCGCGGCCTTGGGCTGCGGTGCGGTAGCGGGTCAGCCGGCCTTGACGGCCAGCACCGGATGCTGCGCCTGCAGCAGGATGCGCTGGGCATGGGAGCCCATGATGAACTTGCCCACCTGGCTGCGCTGGCGCAGCCCGATGACGATCAGCGACACCTCGTGCTTCTCGGCCAGCCCCAGGAACTCCTCGGTCAGATCATCACGGTAGCTCGACTCCACGATCCGGGCCTCGATCCCCGCCGCGGTGGCAGCAGCCAGCACCCGGGCGAGGTCCTCGGGCGACGCGGTGTGCTTGTCCACCAGCGACCCCTCGCGCGAGGAGTTCACGATGAGCAGCGGCTCCTCGCGCAGCTTCGCCTCGCGAATGGCCGCGTCAACCGCTGCCTGCCCTACCGGGGTAGGGACGTATCCCACGATGATGCTCATGCGTTTTCCTTTTCATTAACGGCCTGCACGGCCATCGAGCGGTTCTTGTGCTGGTCGATGGCCGACTTGATCATCGGCCACACGGCGACGAAGACGAACACCACCAGCAGCGTTGCGGAGATCGGGCGGGTCAGGAAGCCCGAAGGGTCGCCTTCCAGCACCAGCAGCGAACGGCGCAGGTTGGATTCCAGCAGGCTGCCCAGCACGAACGCCAGCACCAGCGGGCCGGGCTCGAAACCGAATTTCTTCATCAGGTAGCCCACCGCGCCGAACATGACCACCAGCATCACGTCGAACATGGAGTTGCGGATGGTGTACGCGCCCAGCAAGGTGATCAACGCGGTGATCGGTGCCAGGATCGCGGCGCGGATGCGCAGGATCCGCACAAACACGCCGATCAGCGGGATGGACATGATCAGCAGCAGGATGTTCCCGATGTACATCGAGTTCACCACGCCCCAGAACAGCTCCGGGTCATTGGAGATCAGCTGCGGTCCCGGGGTGACGCCCTGGATCAGCAGCGCACCGAAGATGATCGCCATCGTCGCATTGGCCGGGATGCCCAGGGTCAGCAGCGGGATGAACGAGCTGGTGGCAGCCGCGTTGTTCGCGGTTTCAGGTCCGGCGACGCCCTCGATCGCGCCCTTGCCGAAGCGCGAAGGATCCTTCGCGGTCTTCTTCTCCAGCGCGTAGGAGGCCAGCGAGGAGATCGTCGCTCCGCCGCCGGGCAGGATGCCCAGGAAGAAGCCGAGCACCGAGCCGCGGCCGATCGCCCCGGAGGCCTGCTTGATGTCCTTGCCCGCCGGCCACACATTGGCCACCTTCAGCGGGGCGGACACCGCCCGGTGCCGCTCCTCCAGGTTGTAGAGGATCTCGCCCACGCCGAACAGGCCCATGGCGATCGGCACGAAGTCGATGCCGTCGGCCAGCGACAGGTTGCCGAAGGTGAAGCGCTCGGCCCCGGTGAAGCCATCGCGTCCCACGGTGGCCAGGAACAGGCCCACCGCGGCGGCGATGATCGCCTTGATCTTGGAGCCGCCGGAGATGGTGGCCACCAGCAGGATGCCCAGCAGCGCCAGCGCCGTGTACTCCGGCGGGCCGAAGTCAAGGGCGAAACTTGCCACCAGCGGCGCCAGGAAGGTCAGCCCGACAATGGCGATCGTGCCGCCAATGAACGAGCCGATGGCGGCAATGCCCAGTGCGGTGCCGGCCCGGCCCTGCTTGGCCATGACATAGCCGTCGAAGACCGTCACCACGGAGCTGGCTTCGCCGGGGAGGCGCAGCAGCACCGAGGTGATCGTGCCGCCGTACTGGGCGCCGTAGAAGATGCCGGCCAGCATGATGATCGCGGTGACCGGCTCGACGCCATAGGTCAACGGCAGCAGGATCGCGATGGTGGCTGCCGGGCCGAGGCCTGGCAGCACGCCGATCAGCATGCCGATGACGACGCCGAGCAGGCAGTAGAGGAGGTTTGTGGGGTCCAGGACGGTGCCGAAGCCGTCCAGAACTGGTCCGAAGAAGTCCATAATGGGTCAACCTTTGGTTGCGGCTTAGAAAAGCCGGGGAATCGTGGTGCCGAGCGCGGCGATGAAGATGGCGTAGAAGGCCACGACGACCAGCACCGAGTACAGCACCGCCGAGCGCCAGCGCTCGCCGCCCAGCCAGCGCATCCAGACGAAGCACAGCAGCAGCGCCGGGATCTCGAAGCCGATCAGCGGCATCAGCACCACCATCAGGATCAGGGTGGCGAAGCCGATGACGGTGTACCAGCTCATGGCACTGAACTTCTCCCCGTCTTTCCCGCCGCGCCGGCCCACGATGAGCTGCACCACGGCCATGGCCGCTGCAATCAGCGAGACGATGAAGGGCCACATCCCGGCGCTGGGCGCCGCGGGGGTGCCCAGTCCCAGGCCAACGGACAGCGCCATGCCGGCGCCGCCCAGTCCCAGCACCACCAGGCTGGAGGCAAGGTTCGCCACGCCCCCAGCCCGTTCCGGGGCTTCGGCTTCCCATTGGGCGGCGAGTTCTTCCGGGGTCAGCGCCTCGGGCGACTCGTCATTCTCGGACTGCACCGGTCCGGGATCCGCGGGGGACGCGGCGGTCACCGGCGGATGTTCAGCGTGCTTGGCTTGCATGATGTTCGTCCTGTGCTTGAAGTGTTCCTGGTCAGCTGGCTGCCGCCGGGCTACTTGCCGGCCAGCGAGATGCTGTACTCGTCGGTCAGTTCCTTGTACTTCGCGGCCAGCTCATTCCACTCGGTAGTGACCTCTTCGCCGGAAATCTCGTTCGGGGTCAGCATGTTCTTCTCGTTGAACGACTTGTAGGCGTCCGTGGCTACCGCGTCCTTGATGGAGGCCACCAGCTTCTGCTTGGCGTCATCGCTCAGGCCCTTCGGAGCGGCGATGGCGCGGTACTGCGAGACCGGGACTTCATAGCCTGCCTCGATGGCGGTGGGAACGTCCGGCAGGAACTCATTGCGCTCGGCAGAGAAGACCACAATCGGGGTGACGGTGCCGGCATCGATCTGCGGCTTGGCTTCGCCCAGCTGCACAGTTGAGACCTGCACCTGGTCGCCCATCACGGCGGTCAGTGCCGGGGATCCCGAATCGAAGGGAACCGTGGTGCCCTCGACATCCGCCTGGGCCAGGATCAGTTCCTGGGCCAGCTGCGAGCCGGTGCCCACGCCGGTGGTGCCGAAGGACAGCTTCTTGTCGCTGTTCTTGATATCGTCGAAGTTCTTCAGGCCCGACTTGGTGCTGGCCACCATGACGTAGTCGTCCTGGCTCAGCCCCATGAGCACATCGAGGTCATCGAGCGAGACCGCTTCCTCCTCGGAAACCGCCAGTGGAGTAATGGTGATCAGCGAGGCGTTGAGCAGCACCAGGTTCTGCCCGTCCGGGGCCATGGCCGCTACCTCTTCGGTGGCCAGCGCGCCGTTGGCGCCCGGCTTGTTCACCACTGGCAGGGCAACGCCCAGGGAGTCCGCCATGCCATCGGCCGCGGCGCGCGCGATCAGGTCGGTGGAGCCGCCGGGTGCCTGGCCCACAGTCAGGGTGATGGGGCCGCTGGGGAATTCGGCGGAGGCCGAGCCCCCGCCGACGTTGCCGCCGCAGGCGGAAAGGGCCAGCACCGCACCGGCGGCCGAGAGGGCGAGCAGCGAACGACGAGTCAAGCGGTTTTTCATGGGAAGTTCTCCTGATAATCGAGTGTGTGTGACCTGGGGCAAGCTATTCCGTGAGACAGCTCACCTTGTAGGCCTTGGGGTCAAGCGTAGAAACTTGAAGTGATGCATGTCCAAGGTTGAATGTGCATAGAATGATTCCGGAAAGGTATCAAATGTTTACTCTGGACCAGGCGCGTAGTTTCGTTGCGGTTGCCGAGGAGCTGCACTTCGGCCGGGCGGCAGAGCGGCTGAACATGACCCAGCCGCCGCTGAGCCGGCAGATCCAGAAACTAGAGCGCACCGTCGGGGTGGAACTGCTCGAGCGCGACAACCGCCGAGTGGCCCTCACCGCGGCAGGCCACGCCTTCCTGCAGGATGCCCGGCGGCTGGTCGTGGCCGCCGAACGCGCCCCCGATAATGCCCGCCGCATCGCCGCGGGCCAGCTGGGCGAACTGCGCATCGGCTTCACCGCGGCCTCGGGCTTCAGCCTGCTCGGCTCGCTGCTGGGGGAAATCTCCTCGCAAATGCCGCAGGTCCATCTGGAGCTGGCGGAAATGGTCACCGGCGAACAGGTCGACGCCCTGCTGGATGGCGACATCGACCTGGGCCTGGCGCGTCCGCCCTTCGACGAGAACCTCTTCGAGTCCGCACTGCTGTTGACCGAGGGTCTTTATGTTGCGGTGCCGTCCGGCCACCGGCTGACCCGATTGCAGCGAGATGTCTTATTCGAGGACCTGCGCAACGAGCCCCTGATCATGCACTCCCCCACCAAGGCCCGCTACTTCTATGACCTGGTGGTGCGCCGCGTCGAGATCGAGCACAAGAACGTGCGCCATACCGTCAGCCAGGTGCTGACCATGATCGCGCTGGTCTCTGCCGGGCGAGGCATCGCCTTCGTCCCGGAGAGCGCCAAGCTGCTCGGCGTGGGCGGGGTCAGCTACCTGCGGCTGGGCGAGGTCGCCGACGATCCGGTGCAGCTGCACGCCATCTGGAGCAAGTCCTCGCGCAATCCCGCGCTGGGGCGGGTGGTATCGATCGTGCGCCACGCACTGCACGCCGAATGATGCGCGCTGGGTATCAAACAATACAAATATGGGCTTGGACAGGCATCACTACCGGTTCCTAGGCTGAGGGTAATACCAATGCACTACCCCCAGCTTTCCCGCCTCGCATGATGCGGGAACCCAGTCAAAGGAACGAATCATGGCCCAGTACACCCCCGCCGAACTTGCCGCCAAGCTCAAGGACGGCCTGCTGTCCTTCCCGGTGACCGCGTTTGACGCGAATCTGGAAATCGACGAGGCCGCGTACCGCAATCACCTGGCCTGGCAGTCCAGCTTCGACGTCGCTGGCCTGTTTGCCGCCGGCGGCACCGGCGAAGGCTTCACGCTGACCCCGGAAGAAGCAGCACGGGTAGTCCGCCTGGCGGTCGAGGAAGCGGGAACCAGCGTTCCCGTCCTTGCCTCGGCCGGCGGCTCCACCAAGCAGGCCATCCAGAATGCGCAGGATGCCGAGGCCGCGGGCGCCGAAGGCCTGCTGCTGCTGCCGCCATACCTGACCGAATGCGACCAGGAAGGCCTCTACCAGCACGTATCGGCCATCTGCTCCGCAACCAAGACCGGCGTGATCGTGTACAACCGTGCCAACGCCATCTACTCGGCTGATACCGTCGCCCGGCTGGCAGACAACCACGAGAACTTCATCGGCTTCAAGGACGCGCTGGGCGATATCGAGCACCTGACCAAGGTGTACGCCAAGAACGGGGACCGCCTGTTCTACCTGGGCGGGCTGCCTACCGCCGAGACCTTCGCGCTGCCGCTGCTGCAGCTGGGCATGAGCACCTACTCCTCGGCCATGTACAACTTCGTTCCGGAATTCGCGCTGGACTTCTACAAGGACGTCCGCGCCCAGGACCTGCAGGCGGTCAACGAGAAACTGAACCGCTTCGTACTTCCGTACCTGGAAATCCGCGACCGAGTCAAGGGCTATGGCGTGTCCATCGTCAAGGGCGGATTGAAGGCCATCGGCCGCGACTCCGGCTCGGTGCGCCCGCCGCTGCAGGATCTGACCGAGCAGGACCTGGCAGACCTGTCCGCGCTGATCCAGAAGGCAGGCATCGTTCCTGCCGGTGCAAGCCTCTAACGGGCATTCGCACTTCAGGCACACCAAGAATTCGACTCAGGAGTAATTCATGAGCACCACAACGCAGAACCTGGCCGGCCAGTCCATCCTTGCCGGAACCAGCACCGAAGGCAGCGGCCGGACGGTCAACGGCTACAACCCGGCGACCAACCAGCCGCTGGAACCTGCCTACAGCCTCATCGATGAGCAGCAGCTGAAGCTTGCCACCTCTGCCGCGGCCGAGGCCTTCGAATCCTTCCGCTGCCTGGAACCGGTGAAGCACGCTGACTTCCTGGACGCCATCGCGGAGAACATCGAGGCAGTGGGCACCGAACTGGTAGCCCGCGCCATGGCCGAGACCGGCCTGCCCGAGGCGCGCCTGACCGGCGAGCGCGGGCGTACCACCGGGCAGCTGCGGCTGTTCGCCCAGGTCATCCGCAAGGGCGACCAGCACGGCGTGCGCGTGGACCCGGCCCTGCCCGAGCGCACCCCGGCCCCGCGCGTGGACATCCGACAGCGCAAGATCCCGGTAGGCCCGGTGGCGGTCTTCGGCGCATCGAACTTCCCGCTGGCCTTCTCCACCGCCGGCGGCGACACCGCTTCGGCGCTGGCTGCCGGCTGCCCGGTGGTCTTCAAGGCGCACAATGCCCATCCGGGCACCAGCGAAATCGTGGGACAGGCGATCACCAAGGCGGTCAAGGATGCCGGCCTGCATCCGGGAGTCTTCTCCCTGGTCTACGGCCCGGGTGCTTCCATCGGCCAGGCGCTGGTGAAGGATCCAGCCATCAAGGCCGTGGGCTTCACCGGTTCCCGCGCCGGCGGTACCGCACTGATGGCCGCCGCCGCTGCCCGCCCGGAACCCATCCCGGTGTACGCCGAGATGAGCTCCATCAACCCGGTCATCTTCTTCGACGGCGCACTGGCCGAGGACCCGGCAGCGCATGCCGCCGCCTACCTCGGATCGGTCACCGGTTCCTCGGGACAGCTGTGCACCGCACCGGGCCTGGTCTTCGTCCCCGAGGGCGAGGCTGGCGACGAATTTGTGCGCGCCATCAGCGGCCAGGCACCGGAGACTTCCGGGCAGACCATGCTCACCGAAGGAATCTACCGCTCGTGGGTCAAGGGCACCGAGACCCTGTCCGCCCAGGAAGGCGTGAAGCTTGTAGGCCGTGGCACGGACGGGGCCACCGAGAACGCCCCGGCCCCGGTCGTCTACTCCGCCGGCATCAGCCAGCTGCTGGAGAACCCGGTGCTGCAGGACGAGATCTTCGGCGCCGCCTCGCTGGTCATCCGCTACGGCAGCGGCGAGGAACTGGCCACCGCGCTCTCCCGCCTGGAAGGACAGCTGACCGCAACGTTGCAGCTGACCGAGGCGGACCACGCCACCGCGGCCCAGGTCATTCCGACCCTGGAGACCAAGGTGGGCCGCATCCTGGTCAATGGCTGGCCGACCGGTGTCGAGGTGGGCCATGCGATGGTCCACGGCGGCCCGTTCCCCGCCACTTCCGACCCGCGCACCACCTCGGTGGGCACCCTGGCCATCGAGCGCTTCCTGCGCCCGGTTGCCTACCAGAACTTCCCGGAGGCGCTCTTGCCCAACCCGATTGCGGCAGGCAACCCGTGGAACTTGACCCGCCGCATCGACGGCGTCCTGCAGGCGAAAGGCGAATAATCCATGGCTGCACAACCCACCATTGCCTCGGTGAAGGTCATCCCGGTTGCCGGGCATGACTCCATGCTGCTGAACCTCTCCGGTGCGCACGGGCCGTTCTTCACCCGCAATATCGCCATCGTCACCGACTCCGAGGGTCGCACCGGCCTGGGCGAGGTGCCTGGCGGCGAGGCCATCCGCTCGACCATCGAGGAAGCCGGCGCACTGCTGGCCGGTGCCCCGGTCGCCACCTACCGTTCGCTGCTGCGCCAGGTCTCTGCCCGCTTCGCGGACCGCGACGCGGGCGGCCGCGGCGCGCAGACCTTCGATCTGCGCACCACCGTGCACGCGGTCACCGCACTGGAATCGGCGCTGCTGGATCTGCACGGCCAGTTCCTCGGCGTGCCGGTGGCCGAGCTGCTCGGCGACGGGCAGCAGCGCGACGCGGTGCCGATGCTCGGCTACCTGTTCTACGTGGGCAACCCGGACACGACGGACCTGCCGTACCTGCGCGAACCGCAGGGCAAGGACGCCTGGGAGCGCCTGCGCCGCGAGGAAGCCATGACCCCTCAGGCCGTGGTGCGCCTGGCCGAGGCGGCGCAGGCCCGCTACGGATTCAAGGACTTCAAGCTCAAGGGCGGCGTCCAGGCAGGCGACGCGGAAGTCGACGCGGTAATCGCATTGAAAGAACGTTTCCCTGACGCACGCATTACCCTGGATCCCAACGGCGGCTGGCTGCTCGAAGACGCCATCCGGCTTGGCAAGCGCATGCGCGCAGTGGTGGCCTACGCCGAGGATCCTTGCGGTCCCGAGGGCCGCTTCTCCGGGCGCGAGGTCATGAGCGAATTCCGCCGCGCGACGGGGCTGCCTACCGCGACGAACATGATTGCCACCGACTGGCGCGAAATGGCGCACGCGGTGCGCACCAATGCAGTGGACATCCCCCTGGCGGACCCGCACTTCTGGACCATGTCGGGTTCGGTGCGCGTTGCCCAGCTGTGCAACGAGTTCGGACTGACTTGGGGGTCGCACTCGAATAACCACTTCGATATCTCGCTGGCCATGTTCACCCAGGTCGGCGCCGCCGCTCCGGGCGAGATCACTGCGCTGGATACCCACTGGATCTGGCAGGATGGCCAGGGCCTGACCGAGGAGCCGTTGGTGATCCGGGACGGGGAGATCAAGGTTCCGCAGCGCTCCGGTCTGGGTGTCACCCTGGACATGGATCGCGTCGCCGAGGCCCATGAGCTGTATCTTGAGCATGGGCTGGGTTCGCGCGACGATTCGGTGTCCATGCAATACCTGATTCCCGGCTGGACCTTCGACTCGAAGAGTCCCGCGCTGGTTCGCTAATGGGTCGCGACGTAATCTGAATACTGCGCCGTGGACGGTTGAGTGGGCTTTTGCCGCTTAACCGTCCACGGCTTCGATAAGCCCCGGTTATGGATTCACCAGTTCCGGGCGGGAAAGGCAATATGCAAGGAGTTCTACAGGGGTTCTCCGTTGTCTTGATCCTCATCGGCATCGGCCTGCTGACATCAATCGCCCTGCCCCGGAAACGCGCGGCGATTGCCCAGGGGCTGACCCCGCTGATCTTCTACATCACCAACCCCGCCCTGATGTTCACGCTGCTTGCCAGCACCGATCTGCGTGCGGTAGTCGGAGTCTTCACCCCGATAGCCTTGCTGGTTGCCGTGGTGACCGGCGCTGCCTATGTCTTGGTCGCGCGGCTGGTCTTCAAAACGCCAGGTCATCGGTTGCCGGCTGCTGCCATGTCAACGAGCTATGTGAATGCCGGAAACATCGGTGTGCCACTGGCACTGTACGCGGTGGGGAGCACCAGTCCCGTCGTGTCGGTGCTCATCGCGCAGTTGCTGATTATCGCTCCGGTCTACCTGTGCATGTTCGCGGTGCTCTCCCGCGCCAAATCCGGTGCCGCGGATAGCTCGCACGGCGCGAAAATGATCGTCAAATCCATTGCCAACCCGGTCACCATTGCGACCTTCCTCGGTGCGGTGTTCTCCTTCTTCGGTCTGGAACTGCCTGAAGTCATTCATGCGCCGGTGCAAATGATCGGCGACGCGTCCATTCCCCTGCTGCTGATGTCCTTCGGCATGGCGCTCTACGGCCAACGCCCGTTTTCAGACAAGGACTTGAGAGGCGAAATCTACCTGGCGACCGCGTTCAAGGTGTTCTTCATGCCGTTGATCGCCTGGCTTGCAGCCCGCTTCGTTTTTGGCCTCTCCGGAATCGAATTGCTCGGAGTGGTGATCATGGCGGCGCTTCCCACCGCGCAGAACGTCTTGCTGTTCGCCCAGCAATTCAAGCTGCCTGTCGCTGTGCCACGTGAAGTGGTCCTGGCAAGCACCTTGCTGACATTCCCCAGCGTACTGGTCATCGCCTTCCTGCTGAGCTAGGCACGCGCGGCTCCGGGCAGCCGCGGAATGCCGAACCCGGAGCGGAACTTTTTATTCAAAGAATTAGCCTTGCTTCTCTGAAGTTCCTCGCGCAGGATCCAACGCTCGCAAAGCCGTGACCAGAAATCATCGACTACTGCCAAGTAGCTACTCTAGGCTGATGACATCATGCGAATAATTACGCGTTTGACTTAGTCAGCTCGGATCTGAAAATTTTGCGCTTGCTGAAGTCGCAGATAACCATCATTCATTTTCCGAATCCACGAGTCAGCAGGGATCAACGCACAGAAATATGTGAAACACCTTTTTAGTACATGTACAAATATAAAAGATTTATTTGAGAAGTACTTCCTTTAGGAGTTGGAGAGCAGTTACGCTCCTACCGGCACACACCGCATCGATTGATCACCGACTTTTGTGCGCCCAAAAACCCTACAAGGAGAACATCAATGGCACGTTTTTCCACCCCTCTTCGGAGGACCTTGGCCGTCTCGGCGGCCGTAGTGATCGGCATGAGCGGCTTCGGCATTGGCGCCTTGCCAGCCACTGCCTCCCCCGTTCCGATTCCCGCTGAAAAGTCCCTCCCCAAAGCCAGCGCAGACAACAAGGTCAAGATCGGTTCGGTTGAATCAGGCGAAGCCTACGACCAGTTCATCGTCACCTACAAGGCATCAGCCAAGGAAGCGGGCAAGTCCTCCCGCGCCAAGGCCTGGGGCAAAGCAGCCAAGGCAGCAGGCGTTTCCGTCAAGGAGATGCGCGCCATGGCCACCGGCAGCTTCGTGGTGAAGGCCGACAAGAAACTCAAGGGCGATGGCGCCAAGGAGTTCATGGCCGATATCGCGCAGTCCGGCCTCGTGGAAACGGTGGAACCAGATGCCATCATGAAGATCTCCATGACTCCCAACGACACCCGCTACGGCGAGCAGTGGCACTACAGCGGCACCAACGGCATGCGCTTGCCGTCGGCGTGGGACGTCGCCACCGGCGAAGGCAGCATCGTCGCTGTCCTGGATACCGGCATCACCTCGCATTCCGACCTGAATGCCAACGTCATTTCCGGCTACGACTTCGTCTCCAGCTCCACCTCGGCCCGCGACGGCAACGGCCGGGACGCCAACCCGCAGGATGAGGGCGACTGGTACGCCGCCGGTGAATGCGGCGGCAGCTACTCGGGCAGCTCCTCCTGGCACGGCACCCACGTGGCCGGCACCGTAGCCGCGGTCACCAACAACTCCAGCGGCGTGGCTGGTGTTGCTCCGGATGCCAAGATCCAGCCTGTGCGCGTCCTGGCCAAGTGCGGCGGCAGCCTCTCCGACATCGCCGATGCCATCATCTGGGCCTCTGGCGGTTCGGTCCCAGGCGTTCCGAATAACCCGACTCCGGCTGACACCATCAACATGTCGCTTGGCGGTGGCGGCGCGTGCGGCTCCACCTACCAGGCAGCCATCAACTCGGCGGTGTCCCGTGGCACGTCGGTGGTTGTTGCCGCCGGCAACGAAAGCCAGAACGCTTCGAATTCCCGCCCGGCCAACTGCGAGAACGTCATTACCGTAGCGGCAAGCAACCCATCGGGCGCTCCGTCGTACTACACGAACTACGGCTCGGCCATTGATGTCACCGCGCCAGGCGGCGACACCCGCTACGCTGGCCAGGGCGTGCTGTCCACGATCAACACCGGCACCACCACCCCGTCCAGCCAGGGCTACACCTTCTACCAGGGCACGTCCATGGCCACCCCGCACGTAGCGGGCATGGTCGCGCTGATGAAGTCGGTCGACCCGTCGATGTCCCCGGCCGCAGTGGAAACCGCATTGAAGCAAGGCACCCGCGCGATGCCAGGCGGTTGCAGCATCGGTTGCGGTGCCGGTCTGGTGGATGCTGCCAAGATCATGAGCGCCATGGAAGGCACCGACCCAACTCCGGATCCGGAGCCTAGCGGCAACCTGCTGAAGAACGCCGGCTTCGAGAATGGATCGGAATACTGGACCGCCAACCGCGCGGACACCTTCGAGTCCGGCTCGGCAGCCCGCTCCGGCAACGGATTGGCCGGCCTGAATGGCTGGGGCAATTCCAACACCTACACCTTGGACCAGAAGATCACCATCCCAGCAGATGCTTCCGCTGCGCAGCTGGAGTTCTACCTGCATGTGCTGACCAACGAAACCACTGCGTACAGCCAGTATGACAAGCTGACCGTCCAGGTCCTGGACGGATACGGAACCTACAACATGGGAACCTGGTCCAACCTGGATGCCAGCTCAAATTACGAACTGCAGACCGTTGACCTGAGCAACTTCCTGGGTGAAACCGTCACCCTGCGCTTCAAGGGCGTGGAAGACAGCTCGCAGGCCACGCTGTTCCGCATCGATGATGCTTCGGTAGCCATCAGCTAGCCCTGAATCTCCATCTGGTTACCAATTAAGTGCAGTGGGGCGTCGGAATCATCCGGCGCCCCACTGTTCTTCGCTTTCTAGCTCATTTGCGGTGCCTAGCGCAGATCGACTGCTCGACTTGCAACCGAATCACGCTTGAGCATCCATGCCCCGATGCCGGCCAACGCCAGCAGGAGGAGCACCAGCATGACTGTTCCGGGATTCAGGCCAATGCCGTAGACGAACAGGTACGCGATGACGCCGCCGGCCAGGCAGTAGTAGCTGGTTACCAAAATGGTCTTGCGCAGCAGGTCGCCTTCGCGGCCCAGCAATCCCACAGTTGCCGATGCAGCCACGATGTTGTGAATCGAGATGGGGTTGCCACCGGCCCCGCCAACCGCCTGGGCTGCCACAATCGATTCTGGAGCAACACCGATTTGCGCACCAGTGGAGAACTGGAACTGCGAGAAGGTCAGGTTGGAGATGGTGTTGGACCCGGCGACGAATGCACCCAAGGCGCCAATCCACGGCGCGATCAGCGGCCACACGCCACCAGAAACCGCCGCGGCGCCCTCGGCCAGCGTCACCGGGATACTGGCCAGACCAGAGTTATTCAGCTCGGGGCCGGACTGGATCAGGATACGCACCAGGGGCACTGCGAAGAGCAGCGCTACCGCGGTGCCCCACAACTGCGCTGCCGAAACCTTGAAGGCACGGGCGATCTGCGCGCCGCTCATCTTGTGCAAGGCGAAGGCCAGGCAGGAGGCCAAGATCAGCATGAATCCAGGCAGGTAGAACGGCTGGATCGAAGTGGTGATTCCCGTGCCGTGGATGTCGGCAACCGGAATCTGGAGTCCTGTCAGGAAGGTCTTCACTTCCGGAATCACACGGGTCAGCACTAACAGCACGCCCATCAGGATGTACGGTGCCCAGGCGCTCTTCTTGCTGATGGTAACGGTGTTGTCTACGGCGTTTTCCGGATCGAGCTTGCCGTTCCAACGCTCATTCCAGCTGGCACGCGGTCCGAAGTCGAAAATCTCCTTCGGCATCAGGAAGCCGCGACTGGACGTGAACATCACCAGTGCCAGGCCAACCAGCGCGCCGAACAGCGACGGGAACTCCGGGCCGAGGAAGCGTGCGGTCAGAACCGAAGGCACGGTGAAGGCCAGTGACGCGTAGATGGCGAATGGCCAGATTTTCAAGCCGTCGCTGAAGCGGCGTTCCGGCCCGAAGAATCCAGTGAGCATGCAGACCATGATCAACGGGATCAGCAGGCCTATAATGCCGTGCATGAATGCAACTTGGAAACCGATGCTGCTGATGAATTCGGGCATGGTCAATCCGAGGACATTGATGCGTTCGGCCACAGCAGGATCGCCGCCAAGCCCCTGATTCACACCGATCAGAATCGGGGTGCCCACAGCACCGAAGCTGACCGGGGTGCTCTGGATGATCAGGCCAACCATGACCGCAGCCATCGCTGGGAAACCCAAAGCGAGCAGCAGCGGTGCAATCACCGCAGCTGGAGTGCCGAATCCGGATGCGCCTTCGATGAAGCTGCCAAAGAGCCAGCCGATGATGATGGCCTGCACCCGTCGGTCAGCTGAAATGTTATTGAAGCCCGCCCGGATGGTGTTCATCGCGCCACCGACCGTCAGGGTCGCGAGCAAGAGCAATGCGCCGAAGACGATATACAGCATGGTTGATGCGATAACCAGGCCTTCAATGGACGCTGCGAGCACCCCGTTGAAGTCCATTTTCCACACCCAAAGCGCGACTACTACCGCAACGACGTATCCAACGGGCATGGCGTATTTTGCGGGCCAACGGAGCCCGGCGAGAAGAATACCCACCACAAGAATCGGTGCCAGTGCCAACAGTGCGAGCACACCTAAGTTGTCCATATCCATGGTCCTTTCTGACCATACTCGCGCAGAAATCCACCCACGCGTGGACTCGATCGTTGCAGCAAGATGACCTATATATGGTCAGACCACTATGGTCTGACCATAAGAGCATAACGTGAAACACGTCACCATGGTGAGCCTCGTCACGAAAACCGCGGATGCAGAACATATTCACGGGCTATTTATCCAGACAGCGACTTGGGTTGACCTTGTTCTTCTGGTCCAGGTCCCCCCGCGAGCCGGCGCCGCAAAATTTCTAAGATTTCCACCAGCCCCCATGCCTTTCACCTCGATGGAGCTGTTTAAATGCAGAAGTGCGGCACCTTGTGGTGCCGCACTTCCTGCCGGTCAAGCTTCATGCAGCGATTAGCTCAAGGTCCAGGAGCGCTTGGACAGCCCATACCAGAAACCGTCAATAGCGGTCTTGGCATCGATGCCGCCCGAGGCGTAGGCAGCTCCCAGCGCAACGTACAACGGAGCCCAGTGTTCCGAGCGCGGATGTGCTTCGCGCGCTGCCGGAGCCTTGTGCAGGAAGTCCAGGATGGAGTCCACGTCGCCGCGGGCCATGGCCTCTTCGGCCCAGTGGTCGAACTCACTGGAGGCCGTTGGCGGGGCTACGTCCGGTCCGCCGGCCGGGTTGAACCAGCGCAGGTTATGGGTGGTGAATCCGGAGCCGACGATCAGGGTTCCCCTATCCCGCAAGGGGGCCAAGGACTTGCCCAAATCGAAAAGCCCCGAGGGATCCAGGGTCGGCATGGACATCTGAACCACCGGCACGTCGGCATCCGGGAACATTTCCTTCAGCGGCACGTAGGCGCCGTGGTCCAGACCTCGGGACTCATCGCGCTCCACGTGGTGCCCGTAGGCGGAGGTCAGTCGCTCGACTTCATTGGCCAGTTCCGGTGCCATGGGCGCGTCGTAGCGGACGTCGTAGTACTTCTGGTCAAAGCCCCAGAAGTCGTAGACCAATTCGTTCTTCTGCCGGGTCGCGCTCAGCGTCACCGGGGCATTTTCCCAGTGCGCGGAGATCATCAGAATATCTTTGGGCTTCTCGAAGGTGCCGGACCAATCGGCCAGTTCACTGGTCCAGCGCTGGTCATCGGCCAGCGGCGGAGCACCGTGGCTGAGGAAGAGGACGGGAGGGGTATCGGATCGCTGAGTCATAATTCAAAGCTACCAATCATTAGTTGAAGCGTCAACCTTTTGGAATCGTTTGCCGTTCCTGCCTCCAACCTACTGCGCACTGGGGCCATCGTCCATAACTCATGGACGAAGGCCCCAGCACCCGGGGCACTAGGCTCCCCGGCCCCTCTGCCCGGACTCAACCACTTCCACCGGGAAGTGGCATTCGGTGCTGTGCAATCCTTGCACCGGACCATCGCCAGGCATCCCCAAACGAATAGTTCCTCCCTGCTCACGCACCCGCACTTGGGGCCGTTCGGCACTGCACACCGGCTGCGCCTTCCAGCACCGGGTACGGAAACGGCACCCCGAAGGCGGATCCAACGGCGAGGGCAGCTCACCGCGCAGCACAATCCGCCCGGCCGGCCGCTGCGCCGGATCCAGCTTCGGCGATGCGGACAGCAACGAAGCAGTATACGGATGCAACGGCGAATCAAACACCTGCTCGGTCGTTCCGGTCTCGATGATCCTGCCCAGATACATCACCGCCACCCGGTCAGTCACATGCCGCACCACCGACAAATCATGCGAAATGAACAGGTAGCTGACACCCAGCTCTTGCTGCAACTCGTTGAGCAGGTTCAGAACCTGGGCCTGCACCGAGAGGTCCAGCGCGGACACCGGCTCGTCCAGGATGATCAGCTCCGGGTTCAATGCCAATGCCCGTGCAATGCCCAATCGCTGGCGCTGCCCTCCGGAGAACTCCTGCGGGGACTTGTCCGCATCGGTTCGGCGCAACCCCACCAAATCGAGCAGCTCATGTAGCCGCCGCTGCTTGGCAGCCCCGCGATACAGATCGCGGTGCGTAGCAAAGGGCTCGGTGATGATCTGCCCGGCGCTCATCCGCGGGTTCAGCGAGGCGAACGGGTCCTGGAAGACCATCTGCACCCGGCGCCGCCACGTCAGCAAGTCCTTGCCGTGCAGGGCGAAAGGATCCTTGTCGTCAAAGAGCACCTGTCCCGCGTCCGGGGTTTCAAGCATCATCAAGGTGCGCGCCAGCGTGGACTTGCCGCACCCGGATTCGCCCACCAGGCCCAGGGTCTCGCCGCGCTTGATGCTCAGGTTGATGCCGTCCAGGGCGCGCAGTTCGCGGGAGCCCGACGCGCCGGCTGAAACGTGGAAGAACTTGCTCAGATCCTTGACCTGCAGCACGGTATCCGAGCGCTGGATAGTTGCGGTGCTCATGCGGGAATCTCCTTCTCGGTGGAGCCGGTTTGGCTGACGGTGGCGTGCGGCACCTGCTCGGCGAAGTGGCAGGCTGCCCGTTGGCCCGGACCGGTTTCCCGCAACGCCGGGCGTTCTGCCCGGCACAGCTCTGAGGCAAGCGGGCAGCGGTCCTGGTAGACGCACCCGGCGGGGATGCGGCTGAGCTCCGGCGGGCTGCCCGGGATCGAGGACAGCGCCTGCCCGCGCTGGCCTTGGCCGGGCACCGATTCCAGCAAGCCCTTGGTGTAAGGGTGGGTGGGGTTGGCGAAAACCGTCTGCACGCTGCCCTGTTCCACTACATTGCCGGCATACATGATGCACACGTCATCGGCTTCTTCGGCCACTACCGCCAGGTCGTGGGTGATCAGCACCAGCGCCATGTCGGTTTCGGTACGCAGGCGCTTGAGCAACGCCATGATCTGCGCCTGCACTGTCACATCCAAGGCGGTGGTCGGCTCATCGGCAATCAGCAGGCGCGGGTTCAACGCCACCGCCATCGCGATCAGGATGCGCTGGCGCATTCCGCCGGAGAACTGGTGCGGATAGGAGTTCACCCGGGTTTCCGGCTCCGGGATTCCCACCCGGCGCATCAAATCCACGGCTTCGGCCTTGGCCTGCTTCTTGCCCATGCCGCGGTGGATCCTGAAGGCTTCGCCCAGTTGGGCGCCCACCGTATAGACCGGATTCAGCGCCGCCAGCGCATCCTGGAAGACGATACCCAGCCCGGGACTTGCCACCTGGCGGCGCCGTGAACTGCTCATCTGGTTCAAGTCCTCGCCCAGCAGCTCAGCGCTGCCGCCGGATACCTGGGCGACCGGGTCCAGCAGCCCGGCGATCGCCTTGGCAGTCATGGATTTGCCGCACCCGGACTCCCCCAGCAGGGCCAACGTGGTGCCGCTGCGGGCGGTGAACCCCACGTTGTTGACCACCCGCAAGGTGCCCTGCGGGGTACGGATATCAACATCCAGGTTCTGGACCTGCAGCACGGCCTGATCGGTGATGGTGCTCATTTTGCATCCTTTACTATGGTCTTCAGCGCCTTGGCCGAACGCTTATCCAAGGTCAAACGCCACCGCTGGGCCGGGTCGGTGGCGATCCGCAGCCACGCGGCCAGCGCGTTGGCCGCCACCGCGGTGATCACGATGGCCAGGCCCGGCAGGATCGAGAGCCACCACGCGGTCTGCAGATACTGGCGGCCCTGGGCCACCAGCAGACCCCAAGAAACTTCCGGCGGCTGGATCCCGATGCCCAGGAAGGACAGCGAGGATTCGGCCAGCATCACGAAACAGAATTCCAATGTCGCCAAGGTCAGCAGGGTTGGGGTGACCACCGGGATCACATGCCGGGCAATGATCGCATTGGGCTTGGTGCCGAAGGTGCGGGCGGCATCCACGAAAGTCCGCGACTGCAGCTCAGCGGCCTCGGCCCGGGCGGTACGCAGGTAGATCGGGATGCGGGTGATCGCCAGGATCAGCACGATATTCGCTGCCGAAGGGCTGAAGACGAACAGCACCACCACGGCGAGCAGCAGCGAGGGGAAGGACATGATCACATCGGCGATGCGCATCGAGACGGTCTCGCGCCGGCCCCGGTGATAACCGGCCCACACACCCCACAGCGAGCCAATCAGCAAGGCGATCGCCACCGCCGGGACCGCAACCATCATCGTGGTGCGGGTGGCCACCACAATGCGGGCGAGCACCGAACGGCCCAGCGAATCCGAGCCCAGGATGTAGGCCCACCCGTTGGCCGGGTCGAAGGGGGGCTTGTTCATGAACATCAAATCCTGCTTGGTGGCCAGCTCGCCCATCAACGGCGGACCGAAGATCGCGGTCAGCGCCACCACTGCCAGGACTACGGCCGCTACGGTGGCGACCTTGTCGCGCAGCAGCAGGTTCAGCATGCTCGGCTTGCTGCCGCGCGCCAGCTTGGTCCGCGGTTGCTTGGCGTGCGGTTCCTCGGCTTGCGGGCCTTGGGGGTTCATCGTCTGCGTCATGGCAGGCTCCTTGTCAGCTCGTGCTCCGTGGCGTCGGCGCGCTCAGCGGCAACGGCCGGTGCCGGCTGCGACGGGCGATGCCGGGACGCATCGCGCCGGGCGCTGCGCCGCGCCCGCTTGCCGGCGCTGGGCCGCACCCTCGGGTCGAGCAGCGCGTAGCCGAGGTCGATCAGGATGTTCAATGCGAAGATCGCCACCGCGGTGAGCAGCACGCAGGCCTGCAGCACCGCGAAATCGCGTTGCAGGATCGAATCGATCATCAGCTTGCCGATGCCCGGCCAGCCGAAGATGGTTTCCACCACCACGGCGCCATTGACCAGTCCCACGGTCAGGTCCCCGGCCACGGTCAATGCGGGAGCCGCGGCGTTGCGCAGCGCATGGCTGGCGATCACCCGGCGCTGGGTCGCGCCCTTGGAACGCGCCAGCTTGATATACGGTTCGGACAGGGCCGAGACCATGGCCCCGCGGATCACCTGCACCAGCGTGCCAAAGGGCCGCATCAGCAGCGTGGCCACCGGCAGGAACCAGGCGGCCGCCCCGACCACCCCGGAGGTCGGCACCCAGCCCAAGCTGATCGCAAAGACCCAGATGCCCACGATAGCCAGCCAGAAGTCCGGGATGGATGCGGCGATCATCGAGGTGAAGCTCGCAAAGCGGTCCAGCAGCCCGTTGGGCTTCAGCGCGGCAATCGAGCCGACCACCACTGCCAGCACGATGGCCAGCAGCATCGTCATCGCCGCCAGCTGCAGTGTTGCCGGGAAGGCGCGCAACGCCATGGCTGCGGCGTCTTCCCCGGTGCGCATCGATGCGCCGAAGTCCAGGCGCAGCAGTCCGCCGAAATATTGGGCCATCTGCGCCCAGATCGGCTGGTCCAGGCCGTTGCGTGCAGCAAAGTCCTCGCGCATCGCCTCGGTCGCGTTCAGCGGCAGGTACAGTGCCGCCGGGTTGCCGGTCATGCGGGCCAGCGCGAAGACGCCGATGACTACGACGACCAGGGGCAGCGCGGAGGAGATAATCCTCTTTCGCAAATAGGTCAGCATCTCACATCCTCGTTTCACTCATGGCGGCGCCTACTTGCTGGAGACTTCGGCCAGGCGCAGCTCGTCGCCTGTCGAGGAATTCGGGGTGTAGTCGATATTCGCCGCGACCCCGAGCATGCCGGTCTGGTGGGCGATGTGCGCGAACTGCACCACCTCGTCGTTCTGGTACTTGAAGACCTTCTCGAAGGCCGCCTGGCGGTCTTCGCCGGTGGCGGCATCCGCGGTGGCAATCAGCTCGTCGAGCTCCTTGGTGCCAAAGGCCGACTGGGCGCCCTTGGTAGTCATGTACTGGTCCACGGTGAAGGCGGCGTCGCCGGCCTGGTTGCCGTGCTGGGTCATCAGCATGATCGCCCCGTCCTCATCGGTGGGGAACGGGCGGACCTGGTAGGTCAGGTGCTGGCTGGTCTCCAGCATCTTCAGGTTCACTGTCAGCCCGACCTGGGAGAGCTGTTCCTGGATCACCTGGGCCAGCTCCTGGATCTTGGGGAACTGGGCGGTGCGCACGATCATGTTGATCGGGGCTGAGACGTCCTCGCCGGCGGCCTTGGCTTCTTCGACCAGCGCTTTGGCCTTCTCCGGGTTGTATTCCCAGACTGGCAGGTCTTCGCTGTGTCCCACCACGCCGGCGGGGACCAGCTGGGCGGCGGCCTTGTCGCGTCCGCCGTACAGCGAAGCGACAATGGATTCCTTGTCGATGGCGTAGTTGATGGCCCGGCGCACGCGCTCGTCGTTGAGCGGGGCTTTGTCATTGTGCATGCGCAGCGCCACGGTTTCGTTGTTCGGGTAGGTGACGCCCAGCTCGCCGATATTGTCTTCCGGGCTCAGGCCGGTGGCGATATCCGCCTCGCCGGAGGTGATCATGGCCGCGCGGACGCTGCCTTCGGAGCGCCACTGGTAGTTGGCCTTGGCAAAGGACGGGGCTTCGCCCCAGTAATCGGCATAGGCGGAGACATCGATGGACTGCCCGGCTTTCCAGTCATCAATCTGGTAGGGGCCGGTGCCAATCGGTTCGCGCACCTTCTCGGTGGCCGAGGTTTCCTCCGGGACGACTTCCAGGAAGGACAGGCGCAATGGCAGGATCGGGTCCTTCTTCACCGCGGTGACTTCCAGGGTGTAGTCGTCCACGACCTTCAGCTTCAGGTCGTCGTCGCCGAAGACATAGCCTTCAACGTTGCAGCCCAGCTCGGAGTTGACCGCACGGTCAATGGTGGCGGCGGCATCGGCGGCGGTGAAGTCGGAGCCGTCATGGAATTTCACGCCCTCGCGCAGCTTCAGCGTCCAGGTCTGGTCATCGTCGCTGGACCACTCGGTGGCCAGTTTCGGCTCCAGCTCGCCGCTGGAAGGGTTGCGTTCGATCAGCGGCTCGGTGATGGTCGAGCGAACCACCACGCCGGTGCTGGTCAGGTTCGATTCGCAGGCTTCCAAGGTGGGCGGTTCCTGCTGCAGCACCACGCGCAGGGTGTCGCTGGCGGTGCCGGAGGCAGGTGCGCCGGCAGCCTGTTCCGAGTTGGCTACCGAGCAGCCTGACAGGGCGGTGGTGCCCAGCAGGGCGGAGGCGGCGACGGCCAGAGAGAGCCTGCGGGTGCGGTGGTGGTTGGTCAACATCATTGTGATCCTTCGCGAAGAGTGATGGGTTCAGTGAGTGGAGCATCCGGCGTGGCAGGACTGCCGGCGTTGATTCAAAAGCTTTGACCGATGAACCCGCATGGTCAAGGGAAAACAGGTCCCTTCGGTGGCGCCCGGCGAGCGCCGCAGTGGCGATCCGCGCCTTTGGCAAATGTGACTTGCGCGACATTTCGGGGTTATTTGACGATCAATGCCTCAACAGCATTGATCCATCCAATCTGCGTGTTGGACGTGAATTGATTGGTCTTCCTAGGATGCTGGTATGCCCACAAATACCAGCGCCATGACGCACTCAAAGAACTCCCCCATCACCGGCGACGCCATTCTGCGCGTGGGACCGGTGAATCCAGAGGTGGCCCAGGCCCTGCAGGCCGACCTCGGCGCGCAGGTGCTGCCCGAGCCAGGCCCAGAACGCGAAGCACTGCTCGAGGAGCACGGAACGCAGATCCGCGTGGCCGTCTGTTCCGGACGCATCGGGGTGGACTCGGAGCTGATGCAGCGCCTGCCAAATCTCGAGGCGATCATCAATTTCGGAGTGGGCTACGACGCCACCGATGTTGCCCAAGCCCAGGCCCGCGGCATCGTAGTCAGCAATACCCCGGACGTGCTGACCGAGTGCGTGGCCGATACTGCGCTGGGACTCTACCTGTCGACGCTGCGCTCGCTCGGCGCTGCCGAACGCTTCCTGCGTGCGGGCGCCTGGGCTGCCGGAGAGAATTTCCCGCTGGCCACCCGGGCCAGCGGCACGAAGGTAGGCATCCTTGGCCTGGGCCGCATCGGCCAAGCAATCGCAAACCGCCTGGAAGCCTTTGGGTGTGAAATCCACTATCACAACCGCTCGGAAAAGCCCGATAGCCGTTATGCCTACCATCCCTCGGCCCTCGCCTTGGCTGAGGCCACCGATGTGCTGATGATCGCCGCGGCCGGTGGATCCCAGTCCGCTGGGCTGGTGGACCGCGAGGTCATCGAAGCCGTCGGTCCGCGCGGATTCATCATCAACATTGCCCGCGGTTCGGTCATCGACGAACCAGCGCTGGTCCAGGCCCTGGCCAATAAGGACATTGCAGGGGCAGGGCTGGATGTTTTCACCAAGGAACCGAGCGTCCCCGCCGAACTGTTGAACCTGGACAATGTCGTGCTGCTGCCCCACGTGGGCAGCGGAACCCACGAAACCCGCGCCGACATGGCAGCCTTGGCCCTGGGCAATTTGCGCTCCTACCTAGAGGATCGCACGCTGCTCACTCCGATCTCCTGATCGGATCCCCAGCTCGATGCCGGCCCACCGGCATCACCACTTCTGCCTAAGCGGCGACGAGCGGCCGATTTTGCCATGCAAGGCCGGCCGCTCGCCGCGGATTTTGGTAGGAGAATCAACAACCTCCCAGCGCAGCGAACTTCGTTGGCATCCAGAGCAGAGATTGCTGAACCCGGCACAGCTCTCAAAAGCAGTGCGCTGGCACTGCTGCCGGCTGTTGCCGGGCGGGCCGCCTTCGTTCGCCGCCCCGGCTGGCAACTGGCGAAACCCGTTGCCTATTTCCCTGCGCTGCTGCCGTCACCCGCTTTCCGAGGGGTCGCATCATTCCCCTGCAATTCGGCCAGGTAGAGTTCGCGCAATCGCTGCGCCGCGGGATTCCCGGCCTCGGACTCCCACGCCAGGAAGATGTCCGAGTGGTTCAGCTCCTCCATCCCTCCCGGACCCACCAGCTCCTCGAAGACCACCCCCGGCGGGGCGAAGTCGCGGGCACTGGCTGGCACCAGGGAGACACCCAAGCCCACCGAGACCAGCGCCATCAGCGCTGGGATCTGGCTGGCCACCTGGGTGACCGTGGGGCTGACACCCACCGAATCAAACAGCCGCAGCACCAGATCGTAGAAGTAGCGCGCCTCGTGGGTGGAGTACATCATCAGCGGCAGGCCGACCAGTTCCTTGATCAGCACCCCCTTGCCGGTTTCCAGGTGGTGCCCGGCCGGCAGCGCGACGACCAGCCGGTCCTTCTTGACCAGGTGGGTTTGCACGCCCGGCCGGTGCACCGCCGGGCGCAGCAGCCCCAGGTCGATCTGTCCCTTGCTCAGCGCATCGAGCTGGTCGATGGATACACCCTCGCGCAGCACCAGCGTGATCTCCGGCAGTTCGCGGGCCGCCAGCGCGAGCAGCCGCGGCAGCACCGACTGGCCGGCTACCGAGGTGTAGCCGAGGATCACGGTGCCCGATTCCCCGGTGGCGACCTTGGAGACTTCCAAACTGGTTTTCTGGCACAGATCCAGGATGCGCCGCGCGTTGGGGAGCAGCACCTGTCCTGCCGCGGTCAGCGCCACCTGCCGCGAGGTGCGGGTGAACAGCTTGGCATCCAATTCGCGTTCCAGCAGCTGGATTTGCCGGCTGAGCGGGGGCTGGGTCATATTCAGCCGCTCCGCCGCGGCGCCGAAGTGCAGCTCCTCGGCCACGGCCACAAAAGATTCCAGCTGGATCAGCGAGAACATCAATTCACTCCTTGAATTGTTGGTTGCCAATTTTAGCTTGGACAGGTATCGATTCACTTTCTAGGGTGATTCTAAACGTCCCTTACCGACTGGAGCTACCCCCATGACGCAATCCCAATCCCACCGAATCGCCGATATCCAGATCACTCCTGTCGCCTTCGCCGATCCACCGCTGCTCAATTCCGTGGGAGTGCACGAACCGTATGCATTGCGCGCCATCGTGGTGCTGCACACCGAATCCGGCCACTACGGGCTGGGCGAGACCTATGGAGACAGCGCGCACCTGGCCCGGCTGGAACGCGCCGCCGGGTTCCTGCGCGGCACCGACGTGTTCAAGCTCAACCAGATCGCCGAGCTCGTGGAGGACTCGCTGCGCGGGGACCAGGGCCAGGGCGGGCACGGCACCGGCGGCATGGTCACCACCACCTCGCTGGCCGACCGGGTGCTTTCCGCCTTCAATGTCGCCGCACTGGATGCGCAGGGCAAGATCCTGGGACTGCCGGTGAGCACGCTGCTGGGCGGGGCGGTGCGCGAGCGCGTGGACTTCAGCGGCTACCTGTTCTACAAGTGGGACCGCCACCCGGGGCATGAGCCGGATGCCTGGGGCGAGGCGCTGGACCCCGAGGGCATCGTGCGCCAGGCACGCACCATGGTCGAACGCTACGGATTCAAGGCGCTGAAGCTCAAGGGCGGGGTCTTCCCGCCCGAGCAGGAGGCCGCCGCAATCGAAGCCTTGCACCAGGTCTTCCCCGGAACGCCGCTGCGTCTGGACCCCAACGGGGTGTGGAATGTGGCTACCGGGATCGAGGTGGGCCGGCGGCTGGACGGAGTGCTGGAATACCTGGAGGATCCGTGCCTGAGCGCGGAAGACAACGCCGCGGTGCGCCGGGCCATCCCGATGCCGTTGGCGACGAACATGTGCGTGGTTTCCTTCAATGACCTGCCCGAAGCGATCGAACGCAAAGCCATAGACATCGTCCTGTCGGACCACCACTTCTGGGGCGGACTCAGCCGTTCCGCGCTGCTCGCCGGCATCGCGCGCACCTTCGGCCTGAAGCTGTCCATGCATTCGAATTCGCATCTGGGCATCAGCTTTGCGGCGATGGTGCAGCTGGCTGCGGCGACCGAGAACATCGACTACGCCTGCGACACCCACTGGCCGTGGAAGCGCCCGGACGAGGATGTCATCCTCCCCGGGGCGCTGGAACTGGCGGGCGGTGCCGTCGCGGTGCCCGAGGCACCGGGCCTGGGGATCGAGCTTGACCCGGAGGGGTTGGCACGGCTGCACCAGCAATACCTGGACTGCGGGCTGCGCGAACGCGACGACACCGGCTACATGCGCCGCATCGACCCGTCCTTCGAGCTGGCGAGCCCCCGATGGTAGCGCCGTTGCGGGTAGTCGTCACCGACGCCATCGTCGCCCGCTTCGAGCCGCTGTTCCGCAGCCTGTCACCGCACCACGACTGGCACTTTGCCGCCTCGATGGCGCCGGGGCCGCAACTGGAACTGATAGCCGAGGCCGACGTGCTGGTCTGCGCCCGGCTGAGTGCCGAGCAGGCCGCGGCTACCCGCGCCGGGCTGGTTCATGTCACCGGTTCCGGCACCGACCGGCTGGCACTCGACCGGCTCTCCTCCGGCACCACGGTGGCGCGCACCGCGCATCACGAACGGGCCATCGCCGAGCACATCCTGATGGTCATCCTGGCCGCGCAGCGCCGCCTGCTTGAGGTCACCGCGCAGTTGCGCGCTGGCAGCTGGCAGACCCTGGCCACCGATCCGCAAACGCCGCTGCACCGTACGCTCGCCGAGCTGACCATCGGCTTCGTGGGGCTCGGTGCCATCGGCACGCAGGCCCTTGAACTCTGCGGCAGCCTGGGTGCCCGCTGCGTCGCCGTGCGACGCACCGTCCCCGAGGAGCTCCCGCCCCATGCGGCCTGGGTGGGCACCATGGATGCATTGCCACGCCTGCTGTCCGAGGCAGACGTGCTGGTGCTGTGCGTGCCGCTGACCGATGAGACCACCGGGCTGATCGGCAGCGAGCAGCTAGCCGCACTGCGCCCCGGGGCAGTGCTGGTCAACGTCGCCCGTGGCCCGGTGCTGGACCTGGCTGCGTTGCACGAGGCGCTGGATTCGGGCCGCTTGGGTGCCGCGGCGCTGGATGTATGGTGGCAGGCGCCGGAGGGTATGCAGGCACCGGAGGACACCCGGCGCCTTGCCAACCATCCCCGAGTCATCGCTACCCCGCATTATTCAGGCCATTCGAACGACACCTTCACCCGCCGGGTGCAGGAGATCTGTGCGAATATCGATGGCTACGCGAACTGCCTGCCCGTGCGAAACGCTGATTAGAATAGGAGTTATGCAAGAAGAAGAATTGATGCAGACGGTCGAAGAAGAATTCACCGCCATCTTATTGCGTGCCCGCCAAATGCTGATCCGTCGTGCCAAGATCATCCACCCGGATCTGCAGGACCCGGGGTACCGCTTGCTTGCAGTGGTCATCCGTGATGAGGCGCAGCAGCAGGGGGCGCTCGCAGAGAAGCTGCGCTTGGACAAGGCAACCATTTCGCGCCTCGTGCAGCACCTTGAGTCCTTGGACCTTGTCACCCGTACCCAGGATCCTTCCGATGGCCGGGCCCAGCTGGTCTCGGCAACAGATATAGCCAAGGAAAAATGGCGTTCGAGCGGCAACACGCTGCGTCAGGAACTGCGCCGCCAGCTCAAGGAATGGGAAGCATCCGAACTGAAGAACTTCGGAGATCTCCTGCACCGCCTCAACCACAGCTTTGACGAAATTCTCTAAACCGCTAGAGGAGCCGAAGCCTTGGAAACCCTACAGTTTCCAAGGCTTCAGCTTTTTAAGCATCAATCCATCAGTGCCAAGAAATCATCGGCAGAAAGCGCGGCGCTCTGAGCCCCCTCGGCAGTGTCGCCCAAGACATCGTTGAACAGCTGCGTCTTCTTGGCCTGCAGCGCGAGCACCTTGGATTCGATGGTGTCCTTGGCTACCAAACGATACACATAGACGGGCCGGGTCTGCCCGATGCGATGGGCACGGTCAATCGCCTGTGCTTCGGCCTGGGGGTTCCACCACGGGTCAAGCAGGATGCAATAGTCCGCTGAGGTGAGGTTGATGCCGAATCCTCCGGACTTCAGCGAGATGAAGAAGACCGGGAAATCCCCCTCGCTGAAACCGTCAATCAGTTCCTTGCGCCGCGGTCCACTGGTGGAGCCATCAAGGTAACCGTGCTCAATGCCCAATTCCTCGGCGACGTCGCGTGCCCTGGACAGGAAGCTGGTGAATTGGCTGAAGACCAGGATCTTGTGTCCCTCGGAAACCGCATCCCCCATGAGCTCACGCAGCATTTCCAGCTTCGCGCTGGGCGCATTGCCTTCGCCTACCAGCGAGGGATCCAAAGCCAGCTGGCGCAGCAAGGTCAGCGACTGGAGAATCTGGAAGCGATTCGAATCGACATCGTCAACCAGGCCCAGCACTTCTTGCCGCACGCGCTGGAAGCGGCGGTCATAGGCTTTCCGGTGCCCTGGCTCCAGCTCGACTTCCAGGACCTGTTCGGTCTTTGCCGGTAGCTCGGGAACGACCTGCTCCTTGGTGCGGCGCAGCACGAATGGTCGCAGACGGTTCTTCAAGCGTTCCATCCGCTCTTGGTCCCCGTCGGCGATTGGCTTCTGGTAGTTGTCCTTGAAGGACTTCGCACCACCCAGCAGGCCAGGTGCGGCCAGCGAGACCAACGCCCACAGTTCCATGAGGTTGTTCTCCATGGGCGTGCCCGTGACCACGAATTTGCACGGCACCGGCAGCTGCCGGGCCTGCTTGTAGCCCTTGGACGCGTGGTTCTTCAGCTGCTGGGCCTCGTCCATGATCATCACGTTGAAACCGGCAGCCTCGAAATCCTCATAGGCCAAGCGGAAGATCGTATAGCTGGTCACCACCAGCTGCGCATCGCCGATCTGCGCAGCCAAATCCTGGCCGCTTTTCTTTGCGGTTGAGGTAATGCCGGTGACGCTTATCTGCGGGGCGAAACGCTGCGCCTCATTGATCCAGTTGCCCACCACCGAGGTAGGGGCAAGCACCAGGAATTTCTGGCTGGGATCTTCAACGCGTGCCTGTTCCAGGCAGGCCAGCAGCTGCACGGTTTTGCCCAGCCCCATGTCGTCGGCGAGGACCCCGCCAAGACCATGGGTGCGCAAGAAGTCCAGCCAGGACAGGCCATGGCTCTGGTAGGGGCGCAACTGCGCGTTGAAGGTATCCGAGAGCTCAACAGGCTTCATCTCTTCGCCGCTTTGCAATGCCTTCATGGTCTGCAGCCACTGGTTGTGCTGGGCTTCGATAATTCCCAGATCCACCAGTTCCTGCCACCAGTCGATGCTCAACTTGTGGATGCGAATCGTATCGCCCTGCACCGTGCCCAGCTCCCCGGCTTCGGAGATCAGCTGGCGCAGCTGGGCAAAATCCGCACCATCAATCGGGATCACCGTCAGGTCATCGAGGATGAGGTACTCATCTTGCTTGGTCAGGGCTTCGAGCAGCAGCGCGAACGGCACTTTGATCTCGCCGAGGAGCACTTCCACGGACAGGTCGAACCAGTCACCCGTGCTTTCACCCGCTTCGACGCTGACCGTCGCCGGGGCATCGCTGATCCGGTACTTCGGCAGCCGGTTCTGCTCCTCGATGATGACATCGGGATGCTCTTCCAGCAGCGGCAGTGCGTGGACCAGGAAGTCGATGGACTCAGAGGTGCTGAATTCCTTCGGAGGGAAAATCCCTGATGCGGTCAGTTGCCCCAGCGAACCCAGCTCGCCGAGCTTGTCCTGCACCGAAGCTGCAATTTCCCTTTCCACGGCATGCTGGCGAGGCCCCTTAGATGAGTACTCCCAGGAATAGCGCACGGTCAGCGGGGCTTGGATGCTTTCCAAGGACAGCTTGAGGCTGGGGCGCGCGGGAACCGGGATACGGTAGCTGCCATCTTCGCTCTTCAGCGGCGCCATCACGCGCAATCGGTCCAGATGCTGGGTCTCGAAAAGATCGATGGCTCCATCCGGAATGATGTGCGCACCGGAGTCGATGAACGCCGCCAGTTCCTTCGTGACAGGTTCAGCGAACTGCGCCAATCCGAGTTCCTTGGCCTTCGGCAAGGGGCTGGAGGCGTAGGCCAGCAGGGTCGGTGGCGTACCGATCGGCAAGAGGTGGTGGTGCTCTTCGCGCGGCCCGCGCAACTTGCCTTCCATGCGCAGGCCCTGTTCAGTGCGGCGCACATCCACGTGCGCCATGGCTGGTATCTCGCTGAATTCCACCGGGAGCTTGGCAGCGGAACCGCCGTTGACGATCTGCACTCCGGCGTCGCGCAGGGCCTCGAAGGCATCCAGCAGGTCCTGGCCAGGCAGATCCATCAGCGAGATCCAGTCCTTGGGATCCCACGAATGCCGGTAGGTGCTCTGTTCTACGTGTTCACGCAGCCGGTCCAGTTCAACGACCGCTCGGCGCTGCTTCTTGGAGAAGCGCTCATCGAAGGCGACGTTGCGCCAGCTGACTCCAGTCTGGACCCAAGGGCTCTTGGTGCCCCGGCGGGCCGGCCGCGCCTGCAAGGTCAGCGCGTCCGCGCCTCCGTAACGGGGTTCGCTGACCACTTTCAGGATCAATCCCAGCGGTTCCTCGTCAACCAGTTGCTCATCTGGAATTGCTGGAAGCAGACGGTCCAGGGTTCGTTCCCACTGCGGCTTGCTGTTGCGTTTCCATGCGAAAGGGTCCACCCCGGAGTCGGAGACGAAGAAGCCCTGGTCTTCTTCGGTGGTGACTTCAATGAGCAAGGCGGCGACATCCTCGCAGGATTGAACGCCCGGATGCTTGCTGCAGAAGCTGGTGAAGCTGATATTGCCGCGGTTGATTTGCAGCTCGGCCATCACCGATTCGCGCAGCACCATTGCGGAAATGCGGGAAAATCCCGGCTTCATGTACCGGTGGACGATCTCCACTTTTCCGGAATCGCAGAGGAACTGGCCCAGGTTGTATTCGGATTCGGTCACCAAGGTCTGGGCCGCAGAAAGTGTCAGCTGGAATTCCATACTCGCCGTTCATTGTTCGTGCAGTGGGTGCCCGAGAGCTCGATTCCATCTTAGCGAGCAGCCAGACAAGTTGCCCGATGACGAAAAGTTACCCCTGCCCTTTACGCGCTGGCACCTCAGCCGATAGAAAAGAACCACAGAATCACGAGTTCCGCTCTTTGAGCCCTGGCTGAGTGGACGGCAACCCTCCTGCGTCATTGTGCGGGGTGCCCCAGGTGAAGATTCGACGCATCTTGAACGCCAAGGTGCGTAAGCGATGGCGCCCCTTGCGCCAGAAAGGGGATTAATTCCTCATGTCTAATGCAGCATCTACCCTGACCGTATCCGAAGACCGCGCACAGCGCCTGCAGGAAGCAGGCAAGGGCTGGGGCGAACGCATCTCGGCGGCCCCGCAAAGCGCCAAATTGACCTTTACCGTCGAGGGCGAGGGGTTCGATTCGGTAGCCAGCAACATTGTCTCCGGGAAGCACACTTTCCAGGTCGACGAACCAACTGCCCTGGGCGGCAATGATGCCGCGGCAAGCCCGGTGGAATATGCGCTCGGCGCGCTGATCTCCTGCCAGGTTGTGGTCTACCGCTTGTACGCGCAAAACCTCGGCATCCAGGTGGACGAGGTGAAGATCCAGGCCAACGGCCACCTCGATGTCCGTGGCCTCTTCGGCATTGACAAGTCTATCCGCCCGGGCTTCTCGTCGGTGGAACTGGACATCCAGATCACCGGCCCCGAATCGGCCGAACGCTACGAGGAACTGCGCCAGGCCGTGGACGCCCACTGCCCCGTGCTGGACCTGTTCGCCAACCCGGTGCCGGTGCGCACCGCGGTGAGCATCGCCAGCTAGCAGATGCGGCAATGGCGCCCCGGGGCCGGATCGGAAAATTTCCGAACCGTTATCCGGGGCGCCATGCGCATGCTGAAATCTTGCTTATCCCTACCGCGTCTGCGAGTAGAACCAGTTGATGTGCTCTTCGAGCAGCTGGGCTGCCCGTTCGCGCTGATTCGTCGCAAAGGCGTGGTGGATGGCCTTGTGCTGGCGGCGCAGCACGCGCACCACCGGTTGCCAGGCCTCGTCGCTGGGCACCGAGTCCGAGACATAGTCACTGATCGAATTGCGCAGGGATTCCATCATGGATTCGACCACCGAATTCCCGGCCATGGAGGCCAGCAGCACATGGAATTCGGCGTCAATGCGGTGGAAGGCCTCGCGCGAAAGCTGCGGATCGTCCATGCGCATGATCAGCACCGCGGTGCGGTCGATCACCTGCTGGGCATAAACCGGGTCGCGCGGGTTCATTTGCGCGGCCCAGGTTTCCAGCAGGATGCGCGATTCGACAATTTCGCGGACGTTAATCCCCTTGGCTGCCAAGTGCAGCCGCAAGGCCTGCGAAATGCCGGCCGAGGGGTTGGAAATGATCACCGCTCCGGAGTTCGGTCCAGAACCGGTGGAAGTCCTGATAATGCCCATCACGTCAAGGATGCGGATGGCATCGCGGACTGATGCCCGCGAGATCCCATGCCGCTCCGCGAGCGCACGCTCGCCGGGAAGCTGGTCTCCTACGGAGAGCTTCTCTTTGCGCAGATCCTCTTCAATCGCTTGGAGAACGATCTGGTACGCACGCGGAGCTGGGTTCATTGACATCGGATCTATTTTAGCGGTTCATGGCTAGGGCAGCATCCAGGACAGAACCGGGGTGGACTGCAGGTAGACCAAGCAGCACAGCACCAGCAGCATGCCTACGGACCAGCCGGCAACCTTCTTGAGGATCACCGATTCCTGGCCTTCCATCTTCACCGAGGTGGCGGCGATGGCCAGGTTCTGCGGGGAGATCAGCTTGCCGACCACGCCGCCGGAAGTGTTGGCGGCAACCAGCAGGTTCGGATCGATGCCGGCATTGATGCCAGCGGTTTGCTGTAGTTTGGCGAACAGCGCGTTGGCCGAGGTGTCCGAGCCGGTCACCGCGGTGCCGATCCAGCCCAGGATTGGCGACAGGAAGGCGAAGAACGCGCCGGTTCCCGCCAGCCAGGTGCCGATGGTGATGGTCTGGCCGGACAGGTTCATCACGTAGGCCAGGCCGAGGACCGACAGGATGGTCAGTGCCGCGAAGCGCATGTTGTAGATGGTCTTGCCGATTTCGGCAGCACCCTCGGCGAAGGTCATCTTGTATTCGCCATTGCCGTCATTCAACGAGTAGACCAGGGCCACGATCAGGCCGGTGATCAGCAGCAGGGTGCCCGGGGAAGACAGCCACTGGAAGTTGTAGACGGTGGAGGTGACCGCTTCGCCTTCGGCGTTCAGGATCTTGCCATCCAGGCCCGGCCAGCCGAACTTGATGTCGGTGCTTGCCAGCCATGCAGGAATGTCGACGCCCAGCTTCCACAGCTTGGCCACGCCGAAGATGACGATGACCAGCAGGTATGGGAACAGAGCCATCCAGGTGTTGCCTGCGTGCAGCTTGGTGTTGCCTTCGTGCGGAAGCGCAGCGGCTTCAGCGGTCAGTACGCGCTGGCGTGCTTCGTCGGCGCCCTTTGGAGTCCAGAACCGAAGCAGGATTACTGCAGCGGCCAGGCCGATCAGCGAGGCGACGATATCGGTCAGCTCGTAAGAGAAGTAGGTGGAGCACAGCCACTGCGCGACACCGAAGGAAATGCCGATGGTCAGCGTCGCCGGCAGGGTCTGGCGCATGCCGCGCCAGCCATCGAGGATCAGCACCAGGATCGATGGGACAAACAGTGCCAGCAGCGGGGACTGGTGGCCAACGATGGCGCCGATGTCGGCAGCCGGGATGCCGGTCAGCGCGCCTGCGGTGGTAATCGGAATGGCCACGGCGCCGAAGGCTACCGGGGCGGTGTTGGCGATCAGCACGGCGCAGGCAGCGCGCAGCGGGGACAGGCCCAATGCCAGCAGCATGGTGGCGGTAATCGCCACAGGTGCGCCGAAGCCTGCCAACGCCTCAAGCAGGCCGCCGAAGCAGAAAGCAATCAGCACGGCCTGGATGCGCACATCGCCGCCGCCGATGACGTCGAAGACCCTGCGCAGGTCCTCGAAGCGGCCGGATTTGACGGTCACCTGGTAGAGGAAGATCGCCATCACGACGATCCAGACAATCGGGAAGGCACCGAACACCATGCCCATGACCCCGGAGTTCAACGCGAGCCCGACGGGCATGTGCCAGCCGAAGATCGCGACGATGATCGCTACAGCCAGCGACCCCAGGCCGGCCCAGTGGGCCTTGACCTTGATGATCGCGAGGAGCACGAAGAATGTGAGCAGCGGGATGAGTGCAACCAGCGCCGATAGCGCGATGCTCCCCGCAATGGGGTCTGTCGTGGGTGTAAACACGGTGTGGGCGTCCTTACTCGAGATGGTCTGACCATATGTGGTCCGACCACCTAGAGTACAAGGTGAGAGCTATCACAACAAGTCTTGACTATTTCGAAGAACCTCGCATAGTATGGTCTGACCACACCCTGAAAGAGTCATTTATTATGCGAATTGCTCTCTTTGCCACGTGCATTGTGGATGCTATGTATCCGGAAACAGCCAAGTCGACCGTGAAAATCCTGGAACGCTTGGGCCATGAAGTCATTTTCCCCAAGGCGCAAGCCTGCTGTGGGCAAATGCATATGAATTCCGGATATATGCCTGAAGCGCTGCCCGTCGTCGAAAACCACATTAATGCCTTCGACACCGAAGACTATGATGTCGCGGTCGCCCCCTCGGGTTCCTGCGTCGCTTCGGTCAAGCACCAGCACCCGTACCTGGCCGAGCGCCTGGGCAAGCCCGAGCTCAAGGACCGCGCAGTTGCCGTCGGCAAGCGCACCTATGAGCTGAGCCAGCTGCTGGTGGATGTCCTGGGGATCACCAACGCGGCAGAGCAGCTGGGCAGCTACTTCCCGCAGACCATCACCTACCACCCTTCCTGCCACGGCATGCGTTCGCTGAAGCTCGGCGACCGCCAGCTGGATCTGCTCAAGACCGTTGGCGGCATCACCGTCAACGAGCTTCCGGAAGCCGACCAGTGCTGCGGCTTCGGCGGCACCTTCGCGATCAAGAACTCCGATGTTTCCTCGGCGATGCTCGAAGACAAGATGAAGAACATCTGTTCCACCGGCGCTTCGGCCTGCGCAGGCGGCGACGCCTCCTGCCTGATGCACATCGGCGGCGGCCTTTCGCGCACCGGAGCCAAGCCAAAGACCCTGCACCTGGCCGATATCCTGGCCAGCACCATGGAAGAGACGGTGTCACTGTGACCCAGGTATTCCTCGGCATGCCTGCCGGCGGACAGGGCAACCTGTTCGAGACCGAGCCATTCCCCAAGGCGGCGCACCGCGAACTGGGCAATACCCAGATGCGCAAGAACCTGCGCCACGCCACCCACACCATTCGCGACAAGCGGCTGAACGTCGTCGGCGAGCTCCCTGATTGGGAAGAGCTGCGCGACGCCGGTAGCGCCATCAAGAACCTGACGATGGCCAACCTCGAAGAGCGGCTGGAGGAGTTCGAGAAGAACTTCACCGCCCGCGGCGGCGTCGTCCACTGGGCCCGTGACGCGGCCGAAGCCAACAAGATCGTCACCGAGCTGGTCAAGGCCACCGGCTCGAATGAGGTAGTCAAGGTCAAGTCCATGGCCACCCAGGAAATCGGCCTGAACGAGCACCTGGAAACCGAGGGCATCGAAGCCTTCGAGACCGACCTCGCCGAGCTGATCGTCCAGCTGGGCAACGACAAGCCAAGCCACATCCTGGTTCCGGCCATCCACAAGAACCGCACCGAGGTGCGCGACATCTTCCTCAAGGAGATGCCGGTGGTGGACCCGAACCTGACCGATGAGCCGGCCAAGCTGGCCGAGGCCGCGCGCAAGCACCTGCGCAAGAAGTTCCTCGCCGCCAAGGTCGCCATCTCCGGCGCGAACTTCGCGCTGGCCGACACCGGAACCCTGGGCGTCGTGGAATCCGAGGGCAACGGCCGAATGTGCCTGACCCTGCCGGAAACCCTGATCACCGTCATGGGCATCGAGAAAGTCCTCCCCCACTGGGAAGACATCGAGGTCTTCATGCAGCTGCTGCCGCGCTCCTCCACCGGCGAGCGCATGAACCCCTACACCTCGCTGTGGACCGGGGTCAGCGAAGACGACGGCCCGCAGAACGTGCACATCGTGCTGCTGGATAATGGCCGCACCCGGGCCCTGGCCGACCGTTTCGGCCGCACCGCACTGAACTGCATCCGCTGCTCGGCCTGCATGAACGTGTGCCCGGTCTACGAGCGCACCGGCGGCCACGCCTACGGCTCCACCTACCCGGGCCCGATCGGCGCGATCCTCTCCCCGCTGCTGACCGGCATCGAGGTCGAGGAAAACGGCTCCCTGCCGTACGCGTCCTCGCTGTGCGGCGCCTGCTACGACGCCTGCCCGGTGAAGATCAACATCCCTGAAATCCTCGTGCACCTGCGCGGCGACGATGTGGATGCCAACCGCGACAAGCACAAGATCCCTACCCAAATGGATCTGCTGATGAAGGGCGGCTCCTGGGCACTGGGCAAGGGCAAGAACATTGGCCTGCTCGAGAAAGCCCTGCCGCTGGGCCGGCTGGTGTCCGGCAAGGACAAGAAGATCAAGAAGCTTCCGGGCATCGCCGCAGGCTGGACCGCCAGCCGCGACATTCCAGCCCCGCCAAGCAAGTCCTTCCGCGACTGGTGGAGCGACGAAAAGGAGTCCAAGTGAGCGCAAAAGACGAAATCCTCGGGCGGATCCGCTCGGCGCTAGCCGATGCGCCCGTCGCGCCCGAAGTTCCACGCGAATACCGCAAGACCTCGGACATGGGCGAAGCCGAGCTCATCGAGCTGCTGGTCGACCGCCTGGTGGATTACAAGGCCGGAGTGGACGTCATCGACGCCGCGCAGATCCCGGAATTCGTGGCCGCCAAGCTGGCCGGTGCCTCCAGCGTCGTCTACCCGCACGGACTGGACACCAGTTGGCTCTCCGCGCTGGGCGAGAGCGTTGAGCAGCGCGTGGATGCCCCAGGCGCACGCCTGGGCATCGCCGAGCTGGATGAAACCAGCGCAGTGGTCACTTCCTCGGCAGTGTCGGTTGCCGAGTCGGGCACCATCATCCTTGATGGCGAGCCGAACCAGGGACGCCGCGCGATCTCGCTGGTGCCAGATCAGCATGTGTGCATCGTGCCGGTTTCCTCGATCGTGCGCCTGCTTCCGGAAGCCATGCCTCGGCTGACGATCACCCGTCCGCAGACCTGGATCTCCGGTCCGTCGGCCACCAGTGATATCGAGCTGGAACGCGTCGAAGGCGTACACGGCCCGCGTACGCTGGACGTCCTGATGGTCCGCGGCCTCTAAGGCCAGCTCACCAAGCTATCGCGGCCGGTTCCCCTCCTAAACCTCCAGGGAACCGGCCGCGAGTTTTTAATGCCTTCCAGCTGCCATTGCCGGTTACTGCCCGGCAATGAAATCTTCCAAGCCGGCTTCAATGCGCTCACGCGCCGCGAAGACCGCCGAGGGCAGCCCAGCCTCGAACATCTGGCGGAAGCGCACCGGCGGGATGGAAACGCTCAGTCCCGCGACCACCTCGCCGGCCCCGTCCCGGATGGCCACGCCCAATGCGTTGGCGCCGACTTCGGTCTCTTCCAAGTTCACGGCAAAGCCCCGCCGGTTGGCCGTAATAAGCTCCTGCTCGAAACCGGCAAACCAGGACTGCGGGAAGTCGGTGCCGTTGATCCTCGATTCGAGAAGGTACAGGTCCTTGACCGCTGGGAGACCCAGCTGGGCGAGCATTGCCTTCCCAGCCGAGGCGGAATGCGCCGGCATCACCTCGCCTTGCCGGTCCCCCACACGCACGGCGCGCGAGCCTTGTACGGTGGCCAGGAAGCGCACTTGCGTGCCCGCGCGGACCATCAGGTTCACGGTCTCGTCCAGCTCATCGCTCAGTGCCTGCAGGTGCGGATGCACGCGGCGACGCAGCTCTGCCGTCCAGCTCATTCCCGCCGGAGCCACGCCCAAGGCCGGGCCGGGAATGTATCGATGAGCGGCATCCTGGTCGGCAAAACCGCGGTACACCAGCATGGCCAGCAGCCGGTGGGCCGTGGAGCGCGAGATGCCCAATTCCAGCGCCGCATCACTCAGGCGCAGGGTGCCGAAATCGCGCAGCAACTCAAGCAGGGCCAAGGCATTATCCACCGAGGCAATGGGATAGGACGGCCACTTCCGGCGGTATCTCTTGAACTGCATGCTCCGAGCTTACGCGCTGCATGCCGCCCGCTCCGAAGTGCGCAGCATGGCCCAGGATTCTGCTCTGCAGAACAACATGGCCTGAGATCGCGGAAAAGCAATAGCCTCAAGGCAATCCTTTTACCTTTCCACAGCGGCATCACGACGCTGTCAACCTGCAAAGGCCGAACATGCAGTACTACCTCAATGGCTTCCGCACCGGAAGCCCCGATATCCAGCCAGCGCAGCGCGAGCACGACCCGGAGGTACTCCCCACTCAGGTTGATGTGCTCATCGCCGGAACCGGTCCGGCCGGGGCCATCTTGACTGCGCAGCTCGCCGAGTTCGGCGATCTGCACACCCTGGTCATCGAGAAGAATGGCGAACCGCTCCTGATGGGCCACGCCGATGGCGTCGCCTGCCGCACGGTGGAAATGTTCAACGCCTTCGGCCTGGCAGACCGCCTGCTGCGCGAAGGCTACAGCGTGAACGAGACCGTCTTCTGGGGCCCTGATGCCAAAGACCGTTCGCAGATCACGCGCAATAGCCGGGTCAAGGACGTTGCCGAAGGCCTGAGCGAATACCCGCACCTGATCGTGAACCAGGCCCGCCTCCAGGATTTCCTCTTCGACAAGGCCTCCAAGAGCCCAAGCCGTACAGCTCCCTACTATGGAGTAGAGCTGATCTCCGTGGAAAACACCAATGACGGGGACTATCCTGTGGCGGCCACCGTCCGGCGCAACGGCGAAGAGCAGCAGATCCAGGCCAAGTACGTGGTGGGCACCGATGGTGCCCGGTCCGCTGTGCGCCGGTCCCTGGGCATCAAGCTCGAAGGCGATGCCCGCAACCATGCGTGGGGCGTCATGGATATTCTGGCCACCACCGACTTCCCGGACATCCGCTTCAAGGCAGCCATCCAGTCCGCCGATGGCGGCAACATCCTGTTGATCCCACGCGAGGGCGGATACATGGTCCGCATGTACGTGGACATGGGAGACCTGGACCCAGAAGACCGCGAGGCGCGCAGCCGCTTCACCTCGGACCAGCTGATTGCCACCGCGCAGCGGATCATCCACCCCTACTCGCTGGACGTGAAGGAAATCGCATGGTGGTCAGTCTATGAAGTCGGCCAGCGCGTGGCCGCCCGTTTCGATGATCTGGATGCCAATGCGGCCCCTGATGCGTCACCGCGCATTTTCATCGCCGGGGATGCCTGCCACACCCACTCGGCCAAGGCCGGCCAGGGCATGAATGTTTCCATGCAGGACACTTTCAATCTCGGCTGGAAACTGGCAGCCGTGCTGCAGGGCCGCGCCCACAGCTCGCTGCTGCGCACCTACTCCGAAGAACGCCAGGCCATCGCCCGGGAACTGATCGATTTCGACACCCGCTGGTCCAAGACCATGTCGACCGCGCCCAAGGATCCCGGCAAGCCCGAAGCAGGCGGGCTGGATCCAAACCAGGTCCAGGAGCAATTCCAGCGCGGTGGCCAGTTCACCGCGGGCTTCGGCACCCGCTACACGCCCTCCCTGCTCACTGGCGGCACCGAGCACCAGCATCTGGCTGCTGGCTTCCCCGTCGGCGAGCGCTTCCACTCTTCGGATGTCACGCGCATTGCCGATGCGCAGCGCATCGGTTTGGGCCACACCGCCCAGGCAGATGGACGGTGGCGCCTGTACGCATTCGCGGACCGCGATGCCCAAGGTGCTTCGCCGAAGTATGATGCCTTGATCCAGTTCCTGGTCGAGGATCCGGACTCGCCGCTGCGGCGCTTCACGCCTGCAGGTGCTGATGTCGACGCGGTGTTCGACTTGCGCGGCGTGCACCAGGGTTCGCACACGGAGACCACCGTTGCGGATCTGCCGGCGCTGCTGGTTCCGGCCAAGGGCAAGTACGGCCTGCGCGACTATGAAAAGGCCTTTGCCTCGAAACTGGTTGATGGCGGGGAGGAAATCTACGAGGTTCGCGGCATCGACCGCGTTGCGGGGGCGCTGGTGGTCGTTCGCCCGGACCAGTACGTGTCCATGGTGCTCCCATTGGATGGCACCTCGGCTCTGACGGAGTTCTTCGCCCGATTCATGGCCGGAACCGTGGTGACTGCCTGACTTGCAGCTCGTCTTGTGCCCTGCACCACTGTCATGAATGGCAGTTGTGCAGGGCGCACTCTGCTTACATGGGTAGGTAAGCAGAAGAAATAGAAGCGAAAGGCCGGAATGCGGCAAGATCAGGACCTCCAGTCTCGGGCACATGGCGTTCCCGATTCTGCTTTGCGCTTCATAGGCTTCCTCTCCTTCTTCGACCGCTATGGCACCCCGCCGATGCTGGTCGCTTTGTCGGTCGGCACCTCGCTCAGCTTCGCGCAAACGGTCCAACTGGTAGCGTCCTATGCCTTGTTCTATGCCATTGGCCAGCCGATCTGGGGCATGCTCAGTGACCGCTTCGGGCGCTTGGCGGTGTTGCGTGCTGCGCTCATCGGAGCCGCGCTGGCCGCAATCGCAAGCATCCTGTTCACCAACTACCTGCCGCTGCTCATTGCCCGCTCCATCTCCGGACTCATGTTCGGAGCGCTGTACCCGACCCTTTTGACGCTGTTGGGCGATACCCGCACCGGTGTAGAACGCGCCCGGGGCCTTTCCGATCTGCAGGTCTATTCCTCGCTGGGCACGACCTTGGCGACGTTGGCTTCGGGAGCATTGGCGTCCTATGCCAATTGGCGGCTGGTGTTCTTCTTGCCTGCACTCGGTTGCATTGCTGCCCTGTATTCCCTGCGGAAGTCCGCGGAGCCGGAGCGTTCCCGGTCCGGGTTCAATTTCCGTGCCGCGTTGCGTCCAATGAATTTGGCCCTCTACGGCATCGTCTTCCTCGAAGGCGGCCTGCTGATGGGCTTGCTGACCTATATCGTCCCGGCCTTGCAGGAATCAGGTGTCTCCATCGGCCTGGCCGGAGCGCTGGGCTGCGCTTTCGCTGTGGGAGTCATCTTGGGCGCGCGCTTGATGCGCCGATTGGTGGCACGTTTCAGCCGAACGTGGCTTATCGGCGCTGGCGGACTGGTGCTTTGCGCGGCGTTCCTCCCCTCAGCATTCGCACCATACCCTGCCTCGTACACCGTCACGGCATTCCTGCTGGGCGCCACGAATGCCATCATGCACTCGTCCATGCAGGGCTGGGCAACCGATATCTCGCCAGACGCGAGGGCCACCACCGTTTCGCTCTTCGTCTTTGCCCTGTTTGCCGGAGCTTCTGCGGCGACCTACCTCACCGCGGATCTGGCGCAGCATGGCGGCTACGGCCAGATCTTCGGCTTCGGGTTGGCATCCAGCCTGCTGCTCGTGGCGTTGGCGACCGGCACCCATGCGCTCTGGCGCCGAAAGCATCCTGCAAGCTAGGCATCCTGGCAGGTTCGAGCCTTCATTTCGTTGCGGAAAGTTCCTATTGCTCAGGCGCTTTGGCCATCTGCATGAGAGAATCTTGAACTAGGCGCATGAGCTTCACGAACGGAAAGCAGGTTGTCATGACCAGTCCAAGCGAAGAACCGAGAAACCCTTATTCTTCGGGACAGCAGGGGCAGAACCAGCAGTACCAGCAACCTGGCTACTACGAGCTCAATGGGGTGCCTCAGCAGCCGTACTACAACCAGCAGGCTCACGGCCAGCCGGGCCCATATCCCCCGGGCAACTTCGGCTATCCTCCTGCAGCCCATTTCGAAGGCGCCCAGTTGGCGCAGACTTCGATGATTCTTGGCATCTTGTCCCTTTTCGTTGCAGGCGTGATTCTTGGGCCGATTGCTATTTCCAAAGCCAACAAAGCCGAGAGGGAATTCAACACGGCAGCCACGGTCGGCAAGGTGACCGGCTGGATCGGCACCATTTTCGGCATCCTTTGGGTTGCGTATTTCGCTTTCATGTTCCTCGGCTTGCTCGCCTTTTCCATGGAACCTTCATTCAGCGAGTTCTAGGCACCTCGCAATTACGCTCTTAACGGCAAAGCCCCGTCTCACTTTCGTGAGCCGGGGCTTTCCGGTATCGGCCCTTACGCCGTCATCCCCATGACGGCTTTCGGGAAACTATTACTCTGCGGTTGGCAGTACGAACGAAGCGTCGATTTCGATCTTGACCTTGTCGCTGACCAGAACGCCACCGGCTTCCAGTGCTGCGTTCCAGGTGATGCCGAATTCCTTGCGGGAAATGGTGGTCGATGCGAAGAAGCCAACGCGGGTTGCACCGAAGGCGTCAACAGCTTCGCCGCCGAGCTCAGCTTCGAATTCAACTTCCTTGCTCACGCCGCGGATGGTCAGGTCGCCAACGAGAACAAACTCTCCGGTGTCGCCCTTGACTGCGGTGGACTTGAAGGTCATGGTTGGGAACTGCTCAGCGTTGAAGAAGTCCTCGCCCTTCAGGTGAGCATCGCGGTTGGCATCCTTGGTGTTGACCGATGCGATCTGGACGGTTGCCTCAACCGAAGAGTCGGCCAGGGTCTCGCCGGTGGTCAGGGTTGCATCGAACTCGGTGAAGCTGCCGCGCACCTTGGAGATGCCTGCGTGGCGAACCGAGAAGCCGATCTCGGAGTGCGATGCGTCGAGGTTCCAGGTTCCGGTGGTCAGTGCAGTTGCAGTCATGTCTACATCCTTTCGTCGGGCCGCCAAGTAGTTGACGCCTCAATTTGTTTTGCTGATACCAGTATGACACTAATGAAGTTGAAGCGTCAACCACTTTTTGCAAGAAAAGTTCAAACCGGATCGTCGCAAGGTTCATTTTTCGAATCTGACTAGGAAAGTTTCCGATGAAATTATTTTTCAATCACCCCTTTACTCCTGCACGTTGATGGCTAGACTGAGGCCATGAACGCAAATAACCCAGACCCCAATCATGTCCAAGAGGAAGCCGAGCTATCTGCAGAGCTAGAGGAAATTTGGCAGGAAGAATCCATCACTACCGCTGCCAGCACCGAAATCGCCGATGAAGTCGACGGCGAGCTCGGCACCCGTGATCAGCCGTAGGCAGAGGGCATCCACCTATCTCCATCCTGCAAGCAAAACCATCGGAGCGGAACCAATCCCCAGTGAATCCTCGGCAACATTAAACTGGATCCCCGGCATCGAGATGCCGGGGATCCAGTATTTATTGCCTGCAATTTGCGTTGCCGGGATCAGGGTTCGGAGACCAGGCCCTCTCCAACCATCCATTCGAAGGCAACATCGGCTGGTTCACGTCCAACGACATCGACCTGGTAATTCAGCTCCATCAAGACCTGATCGGTCAGCAATGGAGCGATCTGGTCCATGATCTGCTGGATCTCCGGGTGCTCGTCAAGGAATTCTCCGTTGAAAGCCGGGGCAGCGTTGTAGCTCGGGAAATACTTCCGGTCATCTTCTAGGACGGTCAGGTTCAACGCCTTGATGCGTCCGTCAGTGGTGAAGACTTCGCCGAAGTTGCACGCGCCATTAGCGGTCGCCTGGTAGATGGCACCAACATCGTACAAACCGATATTGTCCTCGCTCACCTCAGAGCCTCGGTCGATGCCGTAATGCTCCAGCATCGGTGTCAGACCGTCGCGGCGGGAGTTGAATTCCGGGTCGACGCAGAACGTCAGTTCGTCGGGATCCAGCTTCTGCAGCTCGGAAAGCTTGGTAATCCCCAGCCGCTTGGTCGTTTCCTCGTTCATCGCCAACGCATAGGTGTTATTCAACGGAGCCGGGTTCCCCCAGACGATTCCGTTGGCAACATCCTCATCATGCACCGCCTGCCACTGCTCCTCCTCGCCCACGACAGGCTTCTCATGGCCCAAGTACGTCAGCCAGGCGGTACCGGTGTACTCCCAGAGCACGCTCGCGTCGCCGGAAAGCAGCAGCTGGCGCGCCGGCTGGGACCCGGGAACATTGGTCAGGTCGGTGACATCATACCCAGCGGCTTCGAGTGCGATCACGGTGATCTTGCCCAGCAGCAGCTGCTCGGTAAACGCCTTGGATGTCACGGTCACGGACGTGCTTGCAGCATTGTCGACCAGCGGCTTGATCTCGGCCGGGCCGGCTGGGGGCACAGTGCCGGTCGAGGGGCTCAGCCCGCAGCCGGTCAGTCCGATCAGCGCGGCCATGGACAGGACAGCGAATTTCAGTTTGCGGTTCACGAAAGTCCTCTCGGTCGGGCCACCTGTTCGACGACGCGGCCAAGCCAGTCAACCGTCAAGGCCAGCAAAGCCACGAGCAGCGAACCGGCGATCAGCACCACATTCAGATTCAGGTTCACACCCGTGGTGATCAGGATGCCCAGCCCGCCGCCGTTGATGAAGGTGGCCAGCGTCGCGGTGCCGACCAGCAGCACCAGTGCGGTGCGGATGCCCGAAAGCATCACCGGGACGGCCAACGGCAGTTCAACCTTGAACAGCACCGCCATCTGGCTCATGCCGATTCCCCGTCCGGCTTCCACCAGGCGCGCATCAACTTGCTGCAGGCCGACAATGGTGTTGGAGAGCACCGGGAGGATCGCGTAGATCACCAGCGAGATGATTGCGGTTTTCGGGCCGAATCCCAGCCAGAACGCCAAGAGCACGATAACGCCGATGGCGGGTGCCGCCTGGCCGAAATTGGCTATGGCGCGTACCGCCGGGGCGGCCTTGCGCAGTCCCGGGCGGGTCAGCAGCACGCCCAGCGGGATGGCGATCAGCAGGACGATGACCGCCGCGATGACCGTGATCTTCAGGTGGTCGAGGGTATAGCCCCAAATTGTTGCCGGATCCAGCGTTTGCCGTTCGGTCTCGGTCAGATCGGCTGTCACCAGCCAACCCACCAGGATGGCAAAAGCAGCTGCGATTCCGGCGATTTGCCAAATCAAGCTGCGGGTTTCGGATCTCATGCCGATTCACCACCCTGTCCGGCGGCGGCACCGTCGATGTCCACGACATTGATGGCACCGGAATTCAGGCCCACCGGAGCTTCATGGTCAGCATCCTCGGCATTGTTGGCGGCGGCGATCGCCTCCATGACGGTCTGCACGGTAATGACACCGGTGAGCACATCACGGCGCCCGGTCACCAGGGCCGACTCGGAACTGGCCACCAGCATGGTGTCCAATGCGTCATTCAAGGTTGCCTGCTCGCCGACTACCGGCATGTTTTCGTCGTAGGTGCCCTCGATGATCTGGGCACGCGACAGCTGCCTGCGGTCCAGCCGGCGCAGCGGACGTCCGCGCGAATCAAGCACCACAGCGTATTTGCGTCCGGCGCCCTGCAGCTGCGAGAGCACATCCGAAGCGTTCTTGCCCGGGGTGGTGGTCAGCGCGTCTTCCAGCTCCACTTCGTTCACCCGCGTCAGGGTCAGCTGCTTGAGGCCCGCACCCGAGCCGATGAAGTTCTCCACGAACTCGCTGGCCGGATTGGCCAGGATCCGTTCCGGGGAATCGTATTGCTCCAGTTGCGCGCCTTCGTTGAAGATCGCTATCCAGTCGCCGAGCTTCACCGCTTCATCGAAGTCGTGGGTCACGCACACAATGGTCTTCTGGACCTCGGACTGGATATTGAGCAGCTCATCCTGCAGGCGCTGGCGGGTAATCGGGTCGACCGCACCAAATGGCTCATCCATCAGCAGCACCGGAGGATCTGCTGCCAGCGCACGGGCCACGCCCACGCGCTGCTGCTGGCCGCCGGAGAGTTTCTTGGGGAAACGGTTCCGGTACAGGTCCGGGTCCAGCGAGACCAGCTCCAGCAGCTCGTCGACGCGGGCGGAGATCTTGTCCTTGGGCCAGCCCAGCATCTTCGGCACCATGGCGATATTTGCGGCCACGGTCATGTGCGGGAACAGGCCGCCGGCCTGGATCACATAGCCGATGCGGCGGCGCAGCTCGTCGCCGTTCATGTCAGTGACATCTTCGCCGTCGATGACAATCTTGCCGCTGGTCGGCTCGATCAGGCGATTGATCATCTTCAGAGTGGTCGTCTTGCCGCAGCCTGATGGCCCGACGAACATCACGATGGATCCTGCGGGGATCTCGAGGGTCAGGCCGCCGACGGCCGACTTCTTCTGCCCCGGATAGGTCTTGGTTACTTCTTCGAGCATGATCGAAGCGCCGGTGATATTCTGGGCCACTGCGTTTTCGGAAATCTTATTTTCAGACACGGATACCTCGCGGGGTAGTCAGTCGGCCAATGCCGAGCAAAATCAAGTCAAGGATGAGCGCCAGGATGACGACGCCAACGACGCCGGTAACCACGGATTCCAGGGAGTTCGCGCCGCCAAGACGCGACAGTCCCTGGAAAATGAATCCGCCAAGGCCTGGGCCCAGGGCGTAGGAGACCACTGCGGCGACGCCCATCACCATCTGGGCTGAAATGCGTATGCCCGTGAGGATCACCGGCCATGCCATGGGTATCTCCACGGAGACCAGCGTCTTCAGCCGGCTCATGCCGATGCCGCGTGCCGACTCGATAATGGTTGGCTCGATGTTGTTCAGGCCTACGATCGCATTGCGCAGAATCGGCAAGGCCGCGAAGAACGTCACCACGATGACGGCCGGCGTGACGCCGAAGCCGACGGGAACAATCAGCAAACCAATCAAGGCGAAGGATGGAACGGTCAGGCCGATGGCGCTAATGCCGTTGGCCAAACCGGATAAGGACTTATTGCGGTAAACCAGTACGGCAATAAGGACAGAAATAATTGTCGCCAGGATCAGGCACTGCGCGACGAGCGAGAAATGCTGCCAGGAGGCGAAGAGGATATGGCGAGATCTCTCGCCAATAAAGTCACCCACATTAAAACCTGCTTCACTTTAGTTTTGTATCTAGATCTTTGTTTCAGGACTGGTCACTGGGACCCGAGCTTGCCCTGAGTTTAGCCGGGTTGCCGTAGCCTGACCAAGCCACGTTTTGATAACACACCTCTGGCTTGGCCCTATTCAGCGCGGATGGGAATCTCCTGGCGGGTACGAAATATGGTGCACTTTCAGCGGGAAATGTAGTGAGATAGATTCATGAAACTTGCCACGCTCCGCCTCGCCAGCGAACCAGGCCATACCACCGCGGCTGTCATTGAAGATGGCCGTGCCTATTATTTGGACAACATCGATTCGGTGCAGCGTTTCCTGCGGCTTGAGGAAGCCGTCCAGCAGGAAGTCATTGCCCGGGCCCTGGTGGGCGATTCCATTGCCGAGGGCGAAGCCGACTACGCTCCGCTGATTCCCAAGCCGGAGAAAATCTACTGCATCGGTTTGAACTATAAGACCCACGCGGCCGAGGTCGGCGAAGAGCTGCCGAAGTATCCGACGGTTTTCGCGAAGTTCGCCTCCACCCTCTGCGGTGCCAATGACTCGATTGAAATTCCCGTTGAGGACCACCGTGTGGACTACGAAGCAGAGCTGGCCATTATTATCGGCAAGCCTGGCCGTCGCATCAGCCAAGAAGATGCGCCAGCGCATATTGCTGGCTATGCGGTGTCCAGCGACGTGTCGATGCGCGGCTATCAGGGCCGTACCCAGGAATGGCTGCAGGGCAAAATCTGGGACCACTCCACTCCCCTGGGTCCTTGGCTCGTGACCCCTGATGAGCTGAATCCTTCGGCGCGCATCAGCAGCAAGGTCAATGGCACCGTGGTGCAGGACGAGCAGATCGATGACCTGATTTTCTCGGCGGATGAGTTGGTTTCCTACCTTTCGACGTTCAATGAATTGCGGCCGGGCGACGTCATCCTCACTGGCACGCCCTCCGGTGTCGCCTTGGGTCGCCGGGACGAGAATGGGCGCCACCCGTGGCTCAAGCACGGCGACGCGTTGGAGACCTCGATTGAGGGCCTGGGTACCTCGACGGTAGTTTTCCACGCGCCGCAGCACTGATATTCCCGCTGGTTCTCGGGGCCTGTCCGCATCGGCGGGCAGGCCACTGGTTGTTAAGCACCGCTTTTCTTTTTGTTATTGAGTCTCATTCTCATATAAGCTGTGATGCGTGAACCTCATTGTCCTCTCCGCACTTGACACCTCCAGCCGCGACACCGGCTTGGAGCACCTGCGACGCCACCACCCCGATGCCATCTTCCTGCGCTATGACTTCGTCGACGGCAATCGGCTGGTGCGCCATGTCTTTGGATCGGCGACCGCCGAACGCGCTGAAGCAGTGCTTGAGCATCCCTGCATTGGCTGTGCCACGAAATTCGAGATCCTGCCGACCATCAGGCGCCTGGCACCCCAGGATTCCGAAACCACCATGGTCTTGGGGCTGCCTTCCACCTGGCATAGCGCCTCGGTGCTCCAGATGCTCGAAACACAACTCGAACCACTGGATCTGCAGATCAGCAGCATCGCGCTGGCCTTGGATCCAGCCGAATTGGAAAACCAGATGTGGGATCGGCATACCCTCTGGGAATCGGGATTCAACGCCATGGAGCACGATGCGCGGACTGCCGGAGAGTTCTTCTTCACCGAACTGATGCAGGCAGATACGCTCATTCCGGTTGAAGGCCTGGAAGCCCAGCTGCTTGAGGATGCTGCAGGTCCGCGGCGTGCTGGCGGCATCCGCTACGAAGCCGGTCTCGGCCTGGCACGGCAGATGGCGCCGCATGCGCAAATCTGCGTGCACGAAGGGGAACTCGGATCCTTCCACCCCGCCGCGGCCCGCCAGCGCACCAGCGCCGGGCATCTGCCGCGAACACCCCTTGATGCCAGCAGTGCGCCGATCCGCCTGCACGCGGAACGTCCGCTCCACCCCGAGCGCTTCCGCCAAGCCCTGCCGTCCTTGGCTGAGTCCTGCACCTGCATCCGCGGCGTCCTCTGGGTAGCCAGCGCGCTGAGCGAGCGCGTTGCCATCGGCGGAGCCGGTCCGCGCATCTGGATGGAGAACACCGGGGCCTGGCATTCGCATATCGCCGTTTCAGAATTGCTGCTCTACGGATCCGAGCATGAAGCTTCGCAGATTGAAACGGTTTTCGAGCAGTGCCAGGTCACCGAGGAAGAGCTCAAGGGGCTGTTCAACTCCGCAAATCACGAGGGAGGTGAATGGCATGAAAGTTAGGAATTCCATCCGTGCACTGAAGAAGGCACCGGGATCGCTAGTGGTCAGACGACGCGGCCGCGTCTTCGTGATCAACAAGAAGAATCCGCGCATGAAAGCGCGGCAGGGCTGAAGCCCCGCAGCTTGCCGGCATCCACCGCAGTGGATGCCGGCGGAGCCTTTTCGGCCCAAACAGCTGATCCATTGGTGAAAATAAGTTAATGAACTGGACATGACCCGAACCAGCGCGCTTTGTGACACACCTCTTCCGAGTGCCATATGATGGCACTCACATAAGGGAATCGGCTTCTCGCCTGAGACTCTTCATCATCAGTCACTCGCACATAAGGATATTGAATCCATGGACGCTTTGGGCACTCTCTTCGGGGATATCTCTTCCGTCATTTGGGGACCGTTTGTCCTCATCCCGCTGCTTCTGGGCACCGGCCTGTACCTGACCATCCGCTTGGGCGGCCTGCAGTTCTTCAAGCTCGCCGCCGCACTGCGCCTTGGCCTGCTCAAGCGCAAGGACGCTGATGCCGAGGGCGACATCTCGCAGTTCCAGGCACTGACCACCGCGCTGGCCGCTACCGTCGGTACCGGCAACATTGTCGGCGTGGCCACGGCCATCGGCATCGGCGGCCCGGGCGCCCTGTTCTGGATGTGGGTCACCGGCCTGCTCGGCATGGCCTCGAAGTACACCGAGGCCTACCTCGGCGTGCGCTACCGCGGCACTGACGCCGCCGGCGAAAAGTCCGGCGGTCCGCAGTACTACCTCGAACGCGGCATCAAGGGACCCTTCGGCAAGTTCCTGGCATTGTTCTTCGCCATCGCCGCCACGCTGGCCTGCTTCGGCATCGGCAACATGACCCAGGGCAACTCCATCGCCCTGAACCTGGAGAACTCCTTCAGCGTGGCCCCATGGGTCACCGGCGTGGTCCTGACCGTGCTGTCCATCGCGGTGCTGGTTGGCGGCATCAAGTCCATCGGCCGTGTGACCGCTGGCTTCGTTCCGGTGATGATCGTCTTCTACGTGGCCGCAGCGATCTACATCCTGGTCGCCAACGTCGGTGGCATCCCTGCAGCTTTCGCTACCATCTTCACCGATGCCTTCACCGGCACCTCCGCTGTGGGCGGCTTCACCGGCTCGGCCATCATCATCGCCATCCAGTACGGTGTTGCACGCGGCATCTTCTCCAACGAGTCCGGCATGGGCTCGGCCGCCATCGCCGCCGCGTCGGCGCAGACCACCCACCCGGTTCGCCAGGGCCTGGTCTCCATGACCCAGACCTTCATCGACACCATCATCGTGGTCACCTGCACCGGCCTGGTCATCATCACCACCGGCACCTGGAACCTGATCGACGAGGCCACCGGCGAGCAGATCTCCGCCGCGCTGATGACCGGACAGGCCTTCACCCACGGCCTGCCAGGCGAGTGGGGCCACTGGATCGTGACCATCGGCCTGGTCATGTTCGCCTTCTCCACCATCCTGGGCTGGAGCTACTACGGCGAGCGCAACATCGAGCGCCTGTTCGGCCGCAAGCTGGTCATGCCGTTCCGCGTCGTGTTCTCGCTGGTCGTCTACGTAGGCTGCACCACCGAGCTGACCGCAGTGTGGAACTTCTCGGACATGATGAACGGCCTGATGGCCCTGCCGAACCTGATCGGCCTGCTGATCCTGTCGGGCATGGTGGCACGCGAAACCCGCTGGTACCTCAAGCATGACCCGAAGCTGGAAGCGAGCAAGGCGCAGATCGAGGACTTCATGATCGATCGTCCCGGCTGGGCCGAGTGGAAGGCCGGCGACGTAGTCGGCTCCTCGCGCAACCGCGGTGCCCACGAGGCATAGGCGCAGCTAGCGAAAAGGACCCGTCCGGCATCTGGTTGAATCCAGACGCCGGACGGGTCCTTTGCTGTTGGAAGAAGGTTAGTACCCTAGGCGTTCCACAAGCCGTAGGAGTCGGCCAGGTCGGCAATCTTCTGGGCACGGGCCAAGCGAGGCAGGTACGAGCCGTCGCCCACCGATGCGCCCGCGGCATGCGCTTCGAGCAGTTCCATGGCCCAGGACAGTTCGTCTTCGCTTGGTGCCAGTGCGGCGTTGATGCCATCAACGTGGTCAACGGACAGGGACAGCTTGCCGGTCATGCCCATGGAAGCGGTAACGCGGGTTTCCTCGGTCACCTTGGCCGCGTCGGCACCTGCTGGCGGTGGCCCGTCGATTGGGCCGGGCAGCTTGCCGACACGCGAAGCGATGACGAGGCGGCCACGTGCGTAGGCCAGGGCCATCGGCTCATCGGAGATGCCGGTGTCCTTGCGGAAGTCGTTGATGCCGAATGCCAGGCGGAAGGTGCCCGGAGCCGAAGCGATCTTCGTTGCATTCTCGATGCCCAAGGCGGTTTCGATCAAGGCCAGTACCGGTGTGCCCGCGCGCAGGCGCATCGCGCTGTAGGTCACTTGTTCAGGCTGCTCGGTCATGGCCAGCATGATTCCGCGCAGGCCGGGGGCGCCGGACAATGCGGCAAGGTCATCGGCCCAGAAATCGGTGTCAATGCCGTTGACGCGCACCCAGGCAGTCATGCCATTGGACAGGGCGCGTACCACGTTGTCGCGAGCCTGGATCTTCTGATCATCAGGAACGGCAGCTTCCATGTCGAAAATCACCGAGTCCGCTTCACATGCTAGTGAAGGGGCGAAAGTTTCCTCCTTGGCAGCATTGACCAAGAGCCAGGAACGGGACAATTTTGCAGGAAGAGCCGCAGCTCGACGATTTCGGAATGCCATAAGTCCTACACTACTCACTTGCCACGCACAGCTTCCACTGGCCATGTACAGTATTTGCTTCAAGTGAACCGGTTGCCTTGAAATACAACGCAAAAGCAACCGGGTTTCGTGGTGCTCCTGTGCGCCAGCCTGGCTGTTCTGCAGCGAAAAGTGCGCCTGGATTTCGTGGTGATCCTGTTGTTCCCCTTTTATTGGATCTGCCGTTTCCGATATCCAACGGCAACGTGCACAAAGCTGGAAATGATCACCGATAATTCTGAATCAGCTAATCAAGCGCATCACGCTAATTCCATTCGCCGGAACCGGAGAAATTCCTTCATGGATATTCGATTGGTTTTCTTCCTTGCCCATTCCTGCCAGCTTTGCGACTGGCCACTTCGATTAATCGCTCCCAAGGGCCAGGCCTGCTCCCCCAGCTATTGTGCGAAGCAGCTTGCAGCATCCTTTGAGACAGGTGCATATAACGAATTTCACAACTGTTAAGCCTGCTCGCACTCTGCGTTGACGGCCAAATATAGTCGGTCAATGCATCTGCGATAACCTCGTTCTGCGGTCTAGTCCTTCCTCCCAGCGGGCCGTCTCCTTCGACAAACCGAAGGGATCTGCTCATGAAAGGTGCAGCCGTGGCGAACGATTCCACGCAACTGAAAACCGATTCCTCCGGAACGAAACTTGAGCGCGGCCTGTCCAGCAGGCATATCCAGCTCATGGCGATCTCCGGAGCAGTTGGCACCGGCTTGTTCATGGGCTCCGGCAAGACCATCTCGGCAGCCGGACCGTCGGTCATATTCGTGTACATGATCATCGGCTTCATGCTCTTCTTCGTCATGCGCGCCATGGGCGAGATCCTGCTCAGCAACTTGAACTACAAGACTTTCGCAGATTTTGCCGGAGACCTGCTGGGGCCTTGGGCCGCCTTCTTCACCGGCTGGACCTACTGGTTCTGCTGGGTTGTCACCGGCATTGCCGACGTAGTCGCCATCGCCCAGTACGTCGCCTACTGGTGGTCCGAGATCCCGTTGTGGCTTCCTGCGCTGTGCTGCATCCTGCTATTGGCCGGATTGAATCTGCCAACTGTCAAGGCCTTCGGCGAGACCGAGTTCTGGTTCTCGTTGGTGAAAATCGTCGCCATTCTGGCCTTGATTGTCTGCGGACTGGCCATGATCGCCACCGGTTTCAGCTCATCAGAGGGAGACACCGCGTCCTTCGTCCACCTCTGGGCGCACGGCGGCATGTTCCCCACCGGTTTCATGGGCTTTGTCGCTGGCTTCCAGATCGCTGTTTTCGCGTTCGTTGGCATTGAATTGGTTGGCACTGCAGCGGCCGAGACCAAGGACCCTGAGAAGAATCTGCCCAAGGCGATCAATTCCATTCCGCTGCGCGTGATCCTGTTCTACGTCGGTGCGTTGACCGTCCTGATGGCCGTCACGCCCTGGTACAAGTTCTCCGCTGATGAATCGCCATTCGTCGGCATGTTCTCGATGGCCGGCTTGGCTGCGGCTGCGGGTCTGGTTAATTTCGTTGTCCTGACGGCGGCGGCTTCCAGCGCCAATTCCGGAATCTACTCCACCTCGCGGATGCTGCGCGGCCTGTCCCAAGATGGAGATGCTCCGAAGAAGTTCAGCAAGCTGTCGACCACGCAGGTACCGCGCAATGCGTTGCTGTTCTCCTGCATGTTCCTGCTTGCCGCCGTGGTCCTGCTGTACGCGGGCGACTCGGTGGCCCAGGCGTTCACGTTGGTCACCACGGTGTCTGCGTTGTGCTTCATGTTCGTCTGGTCAATGATCCTGATCAGCTATTTGGCCTTCCGCAAGCGTCGCCCGCACCTGCATGATGCCTCGAAGTTCAAAGTTCCCGGCGGGATGGGAGCCCCATACATGGTGCTCGCCTTCTTCGTCTTCATCCTGTGGGCATTGACCACGCAGGCTGATACGCGCGCCGCGTTGCTGGCTACTCCGCTGTGGTTCCTCGTCGTTGGACTGTCCTACCTCAAGGTGCGCAAGTCCGATAGCCACCAGGCGCTGCGTGCAGCGCATCAGGCAAAAGTTCTCGCTGAAAACGAGGCAGCGGCGATTTACCGGAAAGCTAGATGCTCCGCAAGAATTTCCTACGACGAGTTGCGCTCCAGTACTGAGGCTCGAAACCCTCGGGCATCTGCCGGTACCGTCCAGCATGCGCCGCATGAGGGCCGGACGGACCATCCAATTCAGGCCTTCTGTGCAATTCAAGCATTAGCTAGTCCGACCCAGCTCAACAAAAAGCTCATCTCGCGCCCAGATATGCACCTCGCGGACTCTTGCTCCAGATCAAGCGACGCGGCGTAGATCCGCGGACAGCGTCTGCGGCTGGATATTGACGAAGTCCAACGGCATCATGCACTGGAGCCTCGAAACTGGGGCCTTACCAATAATCAGACGCGAGATGGGAAGCTCAGGCAATGCGGCCGAAGACTCCTTGAAGGTGAGCTTGCTGAACAAAGACGTACTGTGCTGGCCTTCCGAAAAGACCTGCCCGTGATCAACGACTTGCTCTGCAACATGGGAGAGCAAGGCGAAAACATCATCCCCGTCTCCCCCAACACTGGTGATTTCGGGATGCCCAATCGTGGTCAAGCCCAGCGTGTACCCAATAGCCTGCTGGTGCTTAGCTGAACCGCAGAGCACGATGGCATAGCCTTTCTCCTCTGTTTCATAGGCAGCGACGAGGCTGAGCAGGACCGTGTCGGGCAATGAGCTGCGCACAGTGAGGCGGAAGTCTGTAGGTTCTAGCATGGTGTCACTCCTGGAAGATTCGGTTCCATCCAGTTTTGCGCTCATTCATCACCCGCAGCAGAATCTTTCGCGATTGTGGATAACTTCGCCCAACGCATCCAGGGGTGCCGGGCACGAAAAAACTGCCTGCAACGGTAGGTTGCAGGCAGCTTTTCGCGTGAAATATCTACTGGTTCTTTTCGGCTTCCGCAGCCACAGCCGCAGCCACGGCAGGCATTACGCGATCGTCGGTTGCCGAAGGAATGATGTAGCCCGGAGCCAGGTCATCGCCGACCAGGTTGGCAATGGCGTGGGCCGCCGCGACCTTCATGCCTTCGGTGATCTTCTTGGCGCCCGAGTCCAGCGCTCCGCGGAAGATGCCTGGGAAGGCCAGCACGTTGTTGATCTGGTTCGGGAAGTCGCTGCGTCCGGTGGCTACGACCGCTGCATACTTCGCGGCGGCATCCGGCATGATCTCCGGGGTCGGGTTGGACAGCGCGAAGATGATGGCGTCCTTGTTCATCTTCGCCACCGCAGACTCAGCAAAGGTCGACGAGGAAAGGCCTACCACGACGTCGGCGCCATCCAGGGCCTCGGCCAAGCCGCCCATGACATCTTCGCGGTTGGTGCGCGCCGCCAGGTCGGCCTTGACCGGGTTCAGGTCGTCGCGTTCGCGGTGGATGGTGCCGCGCGAGTCGAGCACGATGACATCATCCACGCCGGCCGAAAGCAGCAGGTTGGTGACGGCGACGCCGGCCGAACCTGCGCCGGAGATGACAACCTTGAGCGAGCTGATGTCGCGGTTGGTCTGGCGGGCCGCACCGATCAGCGCTGCCAGCACCACGACGGCGGTGCCGTGCTGGTCATCGTGCATGACCGGGATGTCCAGGGCCTCGATCAGGCGCTTCTCGATTTCGAAGCAGCGCGGGGCGGAGATGTCTTCCAGATTCACTGCGCCGAAGCTCGGACGCAGGCGGATGACGGTCTCGACGATTTCATCCACATCGGTGGTGTCCAGCACCAGCGGAATCGAATCCAGTCCGCCGAATTCCTTGAACAGCGCGCTCTTGCCTTCCATGACCGGAAGCGAGGCGGCGGCGCCGATATCGCCCAGGCCGAGCACCGCGGTGCCGTCGGAAACCACAGCGACCAGGCGGGAAGCCCAGGTGTGGGTGGCGTGCTTGGCCGGATCATCGGCAATGGCTTGGGACACCTTGGCTACACCCGGGGTGTAGGCAATGGACAGGTCGCGCTTGGTATTCAGCGGCATCTGCGAGGAGACGGAAAGCTTGCCGCCGAGGTGGGCGTCGAAAATCTCTGCGTCGGTGATGGTGGACAGGTCTTTGGTGGATTCAACAGACATTGAATAGCTCTTCTTTCAAGAAAGTTCTGATTGACGAAAACGCAGTACCCACGAAATTGGTGGCAGAGCGTAGGAACGCGCATGACCATTCATCCGACCGCAACGGAGCGTGACCCACAGGCAATTAAGGAGGGTGTCAGGCTTCCATGTACACAATTCCCAATCGGGCTACGCCGGGTGAGGCTGAAGGATCCGTCATGGTGTGCCGGAAGATGGCTGGTCAGTACTTTCTTTAGACCTACGTTTTCCACCATACGGGAACCGTTTGGCGCAATTCAACCCCCTTTCGTCGTATGCGCGTCACAATTCAAGCGCCGCACGTTGCCGAGGCCCAGCGTCATGAGGTGCGGTTCAGGAGCATCTCGGGCAAAATTGGGGCCATGGCATCACCGACTTCAGCACTAGGCAGGGTCCGCACTTTCGAAGCGTTGGATGAGAAGACCACGGTGCGATTGCGCCGTGCGTTGGACGAGTCGAATGACACGACAGTATTCGTCAACGGCACTGCCCTGCAGCTGCCCAAGGAAGCCCATCAGGCGCTGATCGAGGTGCTGTCGCGCTTCGCCGATGGCGAGTCAGTCAGCATCGGCACGCCCGAGTTGCTGCTCAATACTTCCCAGGCGGCCCAGATGGCGGGCATCTCCAACAGCTACCTGCGCAAGCTGGCCGATTCCGGGATCATCCCGGTGGAATACCGCGGCACGCATCGCCGCATCCGCCCGAGCGCCATCCAGGCGTGGCTGGATTCGCGAGGCGAAACCGGAAAATGAGCAAGCCGGCCGGTTCATCCGCCAGCGCTCCGCAGGAAGTCGCCTGGTGGGATCGCCTGCTGATCCGCCTTCCCGGGTATTCCCTGTTCGCCTGGATGGGCGCCTACGGCATGCACCAGTCCGGCGACATCACCCTTGGCACCGCGGCGCTGCTCTTTTTCACGCTCGCCTTTCCCCTGCTAGCCGGGTGGCAAATCTTCCAGGTCCTGCGCAGCCGCCGGCGCACCCAGGCGTGGCGCGACGCCCAGCGGATCTCCCAAGGCCGGCTGGGCGTTCCCGACCTGCCAGAAATCCGCGCGAGCCTCGACCGGATCACCAGGACCCGCGCGCTTCGCCCAGAACCGAAAAAGCCGCGTTTTGGCAGCTTGGCCATCTTCCTCATCGTTCTCGGGGTGGCAGGGTTGGCCATCGCCGCAGGAATTCTGCTGGCCAAGCTCGGTGTTGCGGGCCTGTCGGCCTTCGCCATGGTCGGCATGCTGCTGGCCGCCATCAGGCCGTTGCAGCTCATGGGGGTGCAGAACCGGGCGCACCGCGCAGTGGTTTCCATTCCCGAAAAGCTCACGGAGATCCGCGAGCTGGTGATGCGCGAACGCCACGCACCCAGCGGGCAGCGCGCCACGCAAGCCGCCGATAGCGCACTGGATGCGTCATTGCTGATCATCGATGCTGCCATCGCCCTGTCCCGGTCCGGATATTTCCGTGCTTCTGCGGACTGCGTCGAGCTGCTGGCCCATTTGGCCACGCAGTGCTGGCTGGCGGGGAGCAAGCCCCGGAATCTTGCGGAGAAACTCCACAATCGCGTGAACGCGGCGCTGGCCCAGCTGGCCATCGAGGAGCGCCATCCCTCGCGCTGAGGCACGGAATCGCGTTGCTGGATGCCCAGGTCTTGCCAAGCCCTGAATTTCCTGCTGGAATACCAAAGTATTCTATTTGAAAACAATTCTTGTGCCGCACCCAGCGCAGGAATCACGCTCCCCGCCAGCGGGAGCCCCGGCCGAGGAGAACCATGACCACCGCATCACAATCGCTGACCACTTTGCACGAGTCCCTGCTTTCCGAGCGCGCGGCGGGAATCAAGCAGTCTGCGGTGCGCGACGTGTTCGAGCTGTCGCTGGACCCTTCGCTGGTATCGCTGGCCGGAGGCAACCCCTTCCTGCAGCTGCTCCCGCTGGAAAAGATCGGCGAGATGGCCCAGCGCATCATCGTCGAGCAGGGCCCCGAAGCTCTGCAGTACGGCTCCGGGCTGGGCACCCCCGAGCTGCGCGCGCAGATCATCGACGTGATGGCAGCCGAGGGCATCACCAATGTGGGCATCGAGGATGTCGTGGTCACCAACGGCTCCCAATCGGCCCAGGACATGGCCTGCAAGGTGTTCTGCAATCCCGGCGACACGGTGCTCTGCGAAGACCCGACCTATGTTGGCGCGCTGAACACCTTCGAGGCCTACCAGGTGACCGCCCGCCCGGTGGGCACCGACGAGAACGGGCTGATTCCTTCCGCCCTGCGCGAGCGCATTGCCGAATTGCGTGCGGCCGGCGAGCGCATCAAGTTCCTCTACACCATCCCGAACTTCAACAACCCCTCCGGCATCACGCTGGCTGCCGAGCGCCGCCAGGAAATCGTGGAGATTTGCCGTGAGGCCGGCATCCTGATCCTGGAAGACAATCCGTACGGCATGCTGCGCTACGAGGGCACCCCGGCGCCCACGCTGCGCAGCCTGGATCCGGAGAACGTGATCTACATGGGTTCCTTCTCCAAGATCTTCGCACCGGGCCTGCGCATCGGCTGGGCCGCGGTGCCTACCCACCTGTTCCGCCGATTCTATCTCGCCGGCGAAGCGGTAGCCCTGTGCCCGCCGACCCTGAACCAGATGATCATCAGCGCCTACCTCAACGAGCATGACTGGAAGGGGCAGATCAGCAAGTACAACGACCTGTACCGTTCGCGCCGCGATGCGATGCTCGCCGCCTTGGCCAAGTACCTGCCCGCTGGAGTCACCCACACCCATCCGGAAGGCGGATTCTTCATCTGGCTGACCCTGCCCGAAGGCATCGATACCTACGCACTGCTCCAGCAGGGCGTGAAGGCCGGGGTCATCTTCATTCCGGGTGCGGCATTCAGCCCCTCTGGCGAGGCCAGCAATAAGCTGCGCTTGGCGTTCTGCTCGGTAGACGAGGAAACCATCGCCGAGGGCGTGCGACGGCTCTCGCTGCTGCTTGAGCAGGCCATCGCCTCCAACCAAGGCTAGCGGCCAACCCTTCTCAGAATACCCACAGTGCCTCCTGTGCTGGCCCATGATCCGTCTGCATACGGTAGTGAACACGGCAAACAGCCCCATTTCACCTGGCTCAAGGAGTGCACTATGAATCCCCCACCGCGCTGGTTCGGAAACCGGCCGCTGCCGAGGCCCGAAGAAGATCTCGAGGACCAGGGGCTGTCCTTCGATGTCGGCACCCTGATCGAGCGGCGCAAGGTTCTGGCCGGTGTGGGCGTGGGCACGCTCGCGTTCGCCCTGGCCGCCTGCTCCCCCACCGGCAGCAAGGGCACCGCTTCATCCTCCACCGCTGCGGAGATCCCTGACGAGACGGCCGGCCCCTACCCGGGCGACGGGTCCAATGGTCCGGACGTGCTGGAGCAAAGCGGAATCGTCCGCAGCGACATCCGTTCCAGCTTCGGCACCAGCACCACAACGGCCGAGGGCATCGAAATGACCCTTGAGCTGAAGATCGTGGACATGGCCAATAACAACCAGCCCTTCGCCGGTGTGGCAGTGTACGTGTGGCACTGCGACCGGTCCGGGGAATACTCCATGTACTCCAGCGGACTGGAAGATGAGAACTACCTGCGCGGGGTCCAGGTGGCCGATGCCGACGGCATGGTGCGCTACACCAGCATCTTCCCGGCATGCTATGCCGGTCGCTGGCCGCACATCCACTTCGAGGTGTACCCGGATACCGATTCGATCACCGATCACACCACAGCGATCGCCACCTCGCAGGTCGCCTTGCCACAGGAGACCTGCACCGCGGTGTACGCAACCACCGGCTACGAGCAGTCGGTGAAGAATATGCAGGGGGTGAGCCTGGACTCGGACAACGTCTTCGGCGAGGATTCGGGAGCCGCCCAAATGGCAACCGTCACGGGGAACACCGGCTCCGGCTTCACTGCCAGACTCACGGTCAATGTGGATACGAACACCGAACCTGCCGGTGGCGGGGCTCCGGGAGGCATGCCTTCCGGCAACGCCCCGGCAATGCCCGATGGGCAGCGGCCGGGCAACGCCCCGACAGCTCCGGCACCGTCCGGCTCGTAGCGGCAGGATTGGAGGGATGCTCAGGCCAGCCGGCCGCCGAAGTCGTCTGCGATCGCCGTGGCGGCTTCGCGCAGCTTGGGCAGCAGGATCTGCTTGATGGCCTCGGGGTTGTTGCGCCCGGCCTGGACCGAGATGTTCAGCGCCCCGAGCAGCTGGTTCTTGCGGTAGACCGGCACGGCCAGGCCGCGCAGCCCCTCGTCGAGTTCCTGGTTGACCAGGGACCAGCCCTGCTCGCGCACCGTGTCCAGTTCCCTGCGCAACGCATCCAGGTCCGCCACCGTATGCTCTGTGTACCGCTGGAGCTGCACGCGCTCCAGAAAGGATTCCTGCTCGGCCTCGGCCAGCTGCGCGATCAGCACGCGTCCCATCGAGGTCGCCCAGGCCGGCAGCCGGTTGCCGATGGACACGTTCATCAAATGCAGGCGCGGCGCGGCGACACGTTCCACATAGAGGATGTCCTGGCCTTCGAGCACGCACAGGGACGAGGTCTCCTCCAGTTCGTGCGCCAGCGATTGCAGGTGGGCGGTGGCCGCCTGGGGCAGCGTGAGCCCGGAGAGGTAGGAAGCTCCGATGTCCAGCACCCGCGGGGTCTGCCGGAAGGTGCTGCCCTGCGCTTCCAGGTACCCGAGATCTGCCAGGGTGAGCAGGAACCGCCGGGCCGAGGCCCGGGTCTGGTCCGTAGCGGCCGCGACCTGGGAGACCGTCAGCTCGGTGGCGCCGGCATTGAATGCCAGCAGCACGGCCAAGGTCTTTTCCGTGGATTTAACGAAATAATCCGGCCGCTGTTCCACTCGACGGTCCCCCGTGTTCCTAGTTCCTGCTCCAGCGGTTGCTCTCGAATTGCGCAGCCAGCCGGACCGGCGCATTGGGCGCCCCGTACCCATCGTAGCCAGCACGGCGCTCAACCACCTCGAAGAACATGTTCCCGAGCGTCTTGGTGTAGAAATGCAGGAACTCGCCCTGCTCGTCCCGGTCATAGAGCAGATTCAGCTCCTTGAGCGTAGCCAGCAGCTGCCCGTCCAGCTCGAAGCGGGCGGCCAGATCCTCGTAGTAGTTGGCCGGCACCGGCAGGAATTCCATCCCCCGGGCACGGGCGGAACGCGCCAGCTGAACGATGTCGCCGGTGCGCAGGGCCACATGCTCCGGGTACTCGTGATGGCGCTCGATGGCTTTTTCCAGCCCCTGCGGCACGATGTTCAAGGCCAGCCGGACGCAGGAGTCGGCGGTGCGCAGCACCTGGGAACGCACCAGCCCCATGGGGCTGGGCACCTCGGTGCCCGGCATCATTTCCAGGTTGAGCACGCTGCTGTAGAACAGCACCGATTCATCGAAGCACTGCCAAGGCTGGGCCAGGTTGATGTGGTCGATACCGTCCACCGCAGGATTCCCGGTTTCCGGCGCGGCCTCGCCGGCGTCCAGGAATTCGCGTTCCCAGTTGCGCGTATTAGCTGGGGAGCTGAAGAAGACCTCGGTTTCATCCGGGGCCAGGAAGCCGGGCAGCTCCTGCTCGTGGTGCGTCTGCTGGCGCGGGACCTTGGTGGCCAGCAGCGACGTGCCGCGTGCGCCCCCAGCGCCCGGATCAGGAACCTGCACGCCGAAGCCGGAGACCGCCGCTTCGACGCCGCGGCTGCGCTGGGAGTTGATGATGATCCGGGCCTCGCCCGAAGCCCACAGCTGCACCGGCTTGCGCCGGTGCTGGCCCTTGAAGGCAAAGCCCAGCTGCGCCAGCATCCCTGCCACGCGCTCCGGGTCCTCGGTGCGGATCTCGGCGAAGTCGAAAGCCGTGGCTTCCTGGGCCCCGGGCAGCGCCTCCAGCTCCAGGGCCGAATGCTGGCCGCTGCCGGCCAGCAGCCCGGCGGCCTGGGACTGCAGCCACTTCAGCGAGCGCAGCCCGTCAATCGCGGTCCGCTCGACATTGGACTGGCGGAAGACGTCATTGAAGATCTCCAGGGAGACAATGCCTGCATAGCCGGAGCGGACCAGGTGGAGCATGAACTCATCCAGCGCGAAACCGCCCTGGCCCGGGAAGAGCCGGTAATGCCGCGACCAGGAGAGGATGTCCATGGACAGTACCGGAGCGTCGGCCAGCTGCACGAAGAAGATCTTCTCGCCGGGGATCTGCGCGATCTGCGCCGGGTCATCCCCGCGCGAGAGAATGTGGAAGCTGTCCAGGCACAGCCCGAAGTTCGGCCGGTCCACACCCTGCACGATGCGCCAGGAATGCTGGTAGGTGTTCACATACTTGCCCCAGGCCAGCGCCTCGTAGGCGATGCGCACGCCGTAGCCGGCGGCCAGCTCGGCCAGCTGGCGCAGCTGCGCGATGAACAGCTCATCATTATCGATGGTGGCGGTGGCGACGTTGGAGCACAGCAGCACCAGGTCCATGCCCAGCCGGTTCATCAGCTGGAACTTGGCTTCGGCGCGATGCAGGTTGGCCTGCAGCTGCGCTTCGGTGACGCCCTCGAAGTCGCGGAAGGGCTGGAACAAGTCCAGGCCCAGCCCCAGCCGGTCGGCCATGGCCCTGACTTCTTCCGGGGACATCGGGCTGACCAGCAGGTCCTGCTCAAAGATCTCGATCCCGTCGAATCCGGCCTTGGAGCAGGCCAGCATCTTCTCTTCCAGTGTTCCTGACAGGCATACGGTGGCGATTGATGTGCGCATCAGCGTCCTTCTTCCAGCATGGCCAGCAGGTGAGCGCGCATCCGCGCGGCATCCGGCTTGATTCCGGTAATGATTTCGAAAGCGTCCACCGCCTGGCCCACGGCCATGTGCCCGCCGTCCAGGGCCTGGCAGCCCAACGCGCGGGCGGCGGTGATCAGCTCGGTGTCCACCGGGCGGTAGATGCAGTCGGCCACCCAGTGATGCGCAGTCAGCGCCGCGATATCCAGCGGCAGGCCCGGGTGGTGGTGCATGCCGATCGGGGTGGCGTTGAGCAGCCCGTCCTTGCCAGGCAGCAGGCCCGGCACCTCATCCGGGGTCGCGGCGAAGATCTGCGCCTGCGGGAAGTGGCTGCGCAGCTCTGCCACGCGGTGCTCGACCCGCTCCGCGTCCAAATCCACGATGTGCAGCTCGGTGGTGCCCGAGTCCAGCAGGGCGTAGGCCACGGCGGCCCCGGCGCCGCCGGCTCCCAGCTGCAGCACCTTGGCCAGGTTGGCTCCGGGCAGCCCGCTGGCCAGGGCGCGGGCGAAGCCGGAGGCGTCGGTGTTGTGCCCGTAGAACTTGCCGTCCTCGATGAGAACGGTGTTTACCGCGCCGATCTTCCGCGCGCTGTCCGAGATCCCGTCGAGGTGCTCGAGCACCAGCTGCTTGCAGGGGTGGGTGATGTTGAAGGCGTTGTAGCCCAGCTCGGCTCCGGCGGCCAGTAGCGTCCCGACATCCTGCCCGGGCCGTTGCAGCACCGCGAGGTCGATCGGCCGGTACAGGTAGCGCAGGGATTGCGCGTCGGCTTCATGCTCGTGCATGGGAGGCGTGAGCGAAGGCATCACGCCCTCGCCGATCAGTCCCACCAGGAACGACTCGCTGGGTGTACTCATTTTCGTCGCTGCCCTTCAAAATTGGCATCAGGTCTTGCCCTGCTTGTGATTTGCATCTACTGTAAACCAATGAACACATTCCGAACAAGTGTACGGAATGCGCACACTTAGGACGAGTTCCCCTCCAAACCACTCGATCAGGGAGTATCCCGATGCAAGCTGCACACCAGGCAACGGCGCCCGACGGCACCGGAAGCCCCAAGCGCACTCCAGTCAAGGCGGCCGTCGCCAGTTTCATGGGAAGCGCCGTTGAATACTACGATTTCTTCATCTTCGGCTCCGCCGCCGCGCTCATTTTCCCGCATATCTTCTTCCAGGATACTTCCACCAACGCAGCGGTGATGTCGCTGGCGACCTTCGGCTTCGCCTATGTGGCACGCCCCATCGGAGCCATCTTCGTCGGGCACTTCGGCGACCGCGTCGGCCGGCAGAAGGTGCTGATGTTCACGCTGATCCTGATGGGCGCCTCCACCTTCCTGATCGGCTGCCTGCCCACCTTCGACCAGGTCGGCTGGCTGTCCCCGATCCTGCTGGTCTTCGCCCGCCTGTGCCAGGGCCTGTCGGCTGCCGGCGAGCAGGCCGGGGCCTCCTCCATGTCGCTGGAGCATGCGCCGGACCACCGCCGCAGCTTCTTCACCTCCTGGACGCTGACCGGCACCCAGGGCGGGCAGATCCTGGCCGCGCTGATCTTCATCCCGGTGGTCGCCCTGCCCGATGAGATCAAGTACGGCATCGGCTGGCGCATCCCGTTCTGGCTCTCTGCCCTCGTCGTGATCGTCACCTTCTTCATCCGCCGCTCGCTGCACGAAACCCCGGAGTTCGAGGAAGCCAAGAAGAACAACGAGATCGCCAAGCTCCCGCTGGCGGTGCTGCTGAAGTTCCACTGGAAGGACGTGCTGCGCGTCATCCTCTGCGCCTTCATCGCCGCGGTATCCACCGTCTACGGCACGCTGGCCATCTCCTACGGCAAGACGATCGGCAACATGGACGAGTCCATCACCCTATGGCTGGTGGTAGCTGGCAACATCGGCGCGCTGTTCACCCAGCCACTGTTCGGCATGCTGGCGGACAAGATCGGGCGCAAGCCGGTATTCATCTACGGCGCGCTGGGCTCCGCGGCCTTCATGCCGTTCTACCTGCGCTCCATGGAAACGGATAACGCGCTGGCGCAGTTCGGCCTCTCGGTGCTGGTCTTCTCCTGCGCCTATGCCGCGGCCAATGCGGTCTGGCCGAGCTTCTACGCCGAGATGTTCTCTTCCCAGGTCCGCTTCTCCGGCCTGGCCATCGGCACCCAGATCGGCTTCTTGATGGCAGGGTTCGCCCCGTCCATCGTCGCCGCCTTGGGCGGCCTGGAAGCCAATGGGTGGGTGCAGATCAGCATCTTCACCGCGGCGATCTCGCTGATCGCCTCCGTGGCGGCGATGACCGCGCGCGAAACCTACCGGGTGCCCACCACGGAGCTGGGCAGCAAGATCGAGAAGGTCTCCAGCTAGGGGCAAGACCCAGCCACAGGCCCCAGCCGAAACCGGGCAGCTGCAGTTGCAGCTGCCCGGTTTCCCGCTTCAGGCGGAGTGGGACTCGTGATCTGCGGCGATCTGCAGCAGCGTCTGCTCGGTACGGCCCAGCACCTGCGCCGCCGGCCAGATGGCGTGCAGCTCGCGCAGCAGGGCGGGGCCGTCAAAGGCGATCTCCACCAGGGCTCCGGCCGCCAGCTGGCTTTCCACGGCCAATTGGCTGAGCACCGCCGGGCCCATGCCGCCGGCCGCGCACTGGCAGATGGTCGCATTGCTGTTGAATTCGGCCACCGGCTTGGGTCGCTGGGCATGGGCGATATAGTCCAGGAACGCGCGGGTGCCCGAGCCTTCCTCGCGCTCGATCAGCGGCGTGCTCTGCAGCTCGTGCAAGGTCAGCGGCTGCTCGCGCAGCGCCCATTCATGCCCGGGCGCGACCACAATCAGCATCTCGTCGCGGAACACCGGTTTGCTCTTGAGCCCCAGCGGTATATGCGGGGTTTCCACGAAGCCGAGGCCTACCTCGCCTTGCTGCACGGCACGGATGACATCCTGCGAATTCATGATCAGCATGCGCGGCGTGATCTGCGGCAGCACCTGGTGCAGCCGGCCAATCCACTGCGGGGCCAAGTATTCGGCCACCGTCATGCTCGCCCCGAACTGCAGCTCGGATCCCCCTGCATCGGCCAGCGACCTGGCGCCGGCGGCCAAGGCTTCCAAGCTGGCCAGCGCTTCCCGGGCCCATTGCACGGTGAGCACGCCCTCGGCGGTCAGCGTGGAGCCGGTGGTTTTCCGGGTGACCAGTGAATATCCCAAGCGGCGTTCCAGGGTTTTCAAGGCGCGCGAGGCATTGGGCTGCGCCATGCCGGCCGCCCGGGCCCCGGCACTCAGGCTGCCGTGGTCGGCAATGCCCACCAGCAGTTCCAGCGAGGAAATCTGCAGCCAATGGGACAGGCTTTTCGATGAGGGCGAATCGCTTTCCATATCACGATCATATGCCTGCGGCGGCTCGATGGGACGGACCAGCTGCCTGCCGGTAGCGCAGCCATTGCCTTCACCTCGCGCTCCATCCCCCGTCCATGGCATAGGACGCGCCGGTGACCATGCTCGCTGCGTCAGCGCACAGCCAAGCCACCAAGGACGCCACCTCTTCGGGTTCCACCATCCGCTTGACTGCCGCCTCGGTCAGCATGATTCTCTGGACCACCTCGGATTCTTCGATGCCGTGGGCCTTGGCCTGGTCGGCAATCTGCTTCTGGACCAGCGGCGTGCGCACATACCCCGGGTTAATGCAGTTGCTGGTGATCCCGTAGTCCGCTCCTTCCAACGCCGTGACCTTCGACAGTCCTTCCAACCCGTGCTTGGCCGCCACATAGGCGCTCTTGAAAGCACTGGCCCGCAGCCCATGGATGGAAGAAATATTTATAATGCGCCCGAAGCCGCGTGCGCGCATGCCGGGCAACGCCGCGCGGATCAGCAGGAAAGGGGATTCCAGCATGAGCCGGTGAATCAGCCGCCACGCTTCGGGATCAAACTCATGGATCGGAGCCACCCTTTGCACGCCGGCGTTATTAACCAGGATGTCGATATCCAGGCTGAGCTCTTCCAAGGATTTGGTATCCGAGAGATCCACGGCCCACGCCTTCCCGCCAAGTGCCCTCGCCGCTTGCCCGGCCGCCTGCTCGTCCACATCGGCAATGGTCACATCCGCACCGGCGCGGGCCAATGCCGTCGCGCTGGCCAAGCCGATGCCCGACGCGCCACCGGTAACCAAGGCCCGGCGCCCGGCCAGCCCTTCAGGACCCTGCCTGTTCTCTTCAGCCATGTGGCCCATCCTCTGCTTAGCTCCACTGGATCGTCCCGGTGCGCTGTCCGCAATTGCGTGCACCGCACTTCGTTTCAACGTAAGCTCCGGCAAGGACACCGGTCAACGGCATTGGCTGTGCAGATTCCGCAGGCAAATGTGCAGGCTTGCACAGTGATTACCGTTGGATCTGCGTTGGCTGTGCGCCAGAAGCTAAGCTGGCATTCAAAGGCTATTTCGCAATCCACGAGCCAAGGACACGGTAAGCAATGACGACTTCCCCGATACCTGCGACCCCCGCTGAGGTTCCCATCCGCAAGGCAGCCAGCGTTCTGCTGCTGCGCGAGGCAGCCGCCGGATTCGAAGTATTCGTCCAGCACCGCGTGAACACGATGGACTTCGCGGCAGGCATGGTGGTCTATCCCGGCGGACGAGTTGATCTCCAGGACGGACAGGCGGCAGACGAGGCCGAAATGGATCCGGCAGTGCTCAGCGATCACGTCCAGCGTTGGGCGCACACCTCGGTCCTTGCCGAAGGCCGGGAACGCGCGCCGCACCTGGCCGGCGAGGTCCTCTTCGCAGCCCGGCGCGAAGTCTTCGAGGAAACCGGCCTGCTGCTGGATCCTGGCCAACTGCATCCATGGGCCAACTGGGTCACCCCAGCCGGTTTCCCACGGCGGTTCGACACCTATTTCTTCGTCGCTGCATTGCGCGCAGGCCAGGAACCGATCCACCAGACCACCGAAGCGGTGATTTCCAAGTGGACCAGCCCCGAAGCGCTGTTCGCTGCGCTTGAGCGCGGCGAGGTCAAAATGATGCGTCCCACCCAGCGCACCTTGCTGGATGCGATGGAGCTGGGCAGCATCGAGCAGATCATGTCCAGCAAGCCGGTGATTTCCCCAGTCCACCCGAATCCCGAGGATTCGCAGTCGTCACACCCGGTGCGGGACTCGGAGCGGCAACCCAGAGGCTAGCCGCCGCCCTGGCTCAGGATTCCAGCAGCGAGCGCCCGACGATCAGCGACATGATCTCGTTGGTGCCTTCCAGGATCTGGTGCACGCGCAGGTCCCGGGCGATCTTCTCCATCCCGTAGTCAGCCAGGTAGCCGTAGCCGCCGTGCAGCTGGATCGCGCTGTTGGCGGCATTGAAGCCGGCATCCGAGGCCATCTTCTTGGCCATCGCGCACAACCGCACCCGGTCCGGGCTCTTGGCGTCCAGGGCGGCCGCGGCACGGCGCAGCAGCGAGCGGGCGGCTTCCAGTTCCATGTCCATCTCGGCCAGCTTGAAGACCAGGGCCTCCTGCCTGGTCAGCGGCCCGCCGAAGGCCTGGCGTTCCTTGAGGTACAGCGCCGACTTCTCCAGCGCGCTCTGCCCGCCGCCCAGCGAGCAGGCACCGATGTTCAGCCGTCCGCCGTTCAGCGCCTGCATGGCCATGGAGAATCCCTGCCCTTCGGTGCCCAGCAGATTGCCGGCGGGGATGCGCACGCCTTCCATGATCACCTGGCGGGTGGGCTGCGCCTTCCAGCCCATCTTCTTCTCGTTCGGCCCGAAGCTCAGGCCCTCGGCATCTCCGGGGACCAGGAAGGCGCTGATGCCGCGCGAACCGGTATCGGCGGTGCGGGCCATGACGATGTAGAGCGCCGAGCTGCCAGCGCCGGAGATGAACTGCTTGACCCCGCTGAGCACATATTCGTCCCCGTCCCGGCGGGCCCGGGTCGACAGGGCCGCCGCGTCGGAGCCGACGCCCGGCTCGGTCAGGCAGTAGGAGCCGAGGTCTTCCATCGTGGTCATCGATGGCAGCCAAGCGGCACGCTGCTCGTCATTGCCGAAGGTGTCCACCATCCACACCACCATGTTGTGGATGGAAATATAGGCAGCCAATGTCGGATCGGCCTTGGCCAGTTCCTCGAAGACCAGCACAGCGTCGCTGCGGGTCAGGCCCGATCCGCCATGGTCTTCCGAAACATAGATGCCGCCCATGCCCAGCTGGCCGGCCTCGGCCAGCACATCCACCGGGAAGTGCTGTTCCTGGTCCCACTTCAGGGCGTTGGGAGCAATCCTGGTCTCGGCGAAATCATGAACCATCTCGATCAACGACTTCTGGTCATCGCTTACTTCAAACAACACCGGCTCCTTTGCCTGCACCTTGCGTCTTTGACCTCAGTCTATGTGACGCAAGATACACTTAGGGCGTATCAGTTGAATTCCGAAGCATCCATTTCGAAAAGTTGGGCTCACCCGCATGCAGATCCGCACTAGCACCGCCGAGGATTGGCCTGGGATCTACGGCTTCTACCGCAAGATCATGGATGAAGGGCAAACGTACGCGTTCCCGCAGGGCCAGTCCCTTGAGGAAGCCCGTCCGTGGTGGATGGAAGAGCCGCCAGGCCAAACGGCGGTCGCCGTGGATGAGGGCAGGATCATCGGTTCAGCGAAGATGGGCCCGAACAAGCCCGGAGCTGGATCCCATATCGCCACCGCTTCATTCCTGGTCGACCCGGAAGCCCGCAGCCGCGGCGTGGGGCGAGCGCTGGGCCGCTACGTGATCGAGTGGGCCCGGCAGGAAAACTACCACGGCATCCAATTCAACGCGGTTGTCGAAACCAATGAGGCGGCAGTGCACCTGTGGCAATCGCTGGGCTTCACGATCCTGGGCACCATCCCGGGAGCCTTCAATCATTCGGCCAAGGGGCTGGTGGGCCTGCACTTCATGTTCCTGCCCCTGGAACCGGCCGCGTCGCCTGGGCGTTAGCCGCGCGCGTCAAACCGCTCGCGGGCGGCGAGCACCTTAGGCACATGCTCCTCTGACCACAGGCGCAGGATTTCCATGGGTTCCAGGATCCCCTGGCCCAAATCGGTCAGCTCATAGTCCACCCGCACCGGCACCTGGGCGAACACGGTGCGCTGCACCAGCCCATCGCGCTCCAGATTGCGCAGGGTATTGGTGAGCACCTTGGGCGTGACAGCTCCGATGCGTTCGCGTAACGCAGAGAAACGTTGCGGTCCGCCCGCCAGCGCCAGAAGCACCAGCGGTGTCCATTTATCGCCTAGACGCTGCATAATTTCACGTGACGGGCATTCCTGCATGAACACGTCGAAAGGTTCATGGCTATCCATGAGGAAACCTAGTTTCGTTGTAGTAGTCGGTATCTAAAGGATACCATTGTGTCGAAGCCAATTCCCTCAAAGAAAGAGAACACCATGAAGATTGCAGTATACGGAGCGACCGGCATGGTCGGCTCGGAAGTTGTTGCCGAAGCCATTTCCCGCGGCCATGAGGTCACCTCGGTCACCCGTTCGGGCAAGGAGGTCGAGGGCACCACCGCAGTGGCCGCCGAGCTGGGCGACGGCGCGGCCTACCGCGATCTGGGCAAGGGCAACGACGTGATCGTCATCGCCGTGCCGCCATCGCGCACCGGCGGCGACCACCAGGAATACCTGGATGCCTTCGAACAGATCACCGAAACCCTTGTTCCGGCCCGCCTGGTCGTGGTCGGCGGCGCCGGCACCACCGAAGTGGAGGGCGTGCGCCTGGTCGACACTCCGGGATTCCCCGAGGAATACAAGGCCGAAGCCACTACCTGCGCCGAGGTCTACGACATGTTCACCTCGGTTTCCGGCATCACCTGGACCGTCGTGGCCCCGGCCCCGGTCATCATGCCAGCACGCCGCACCGGCAGCTACACCCTGGGCACCGATTCGCCGGCTGGCGACTTCGTTTCCTCCCAGGACTTCGCCGTGGCGATCCTCGATGAGATCGAAACCCCGGTCCATGAGAACCGCCGCATGACCGTGGCCAGCGAAAAGTAGTCCGCTTCACGGATTGCCGTTGGCAAGCATTCGCCAGATCGGAGCGGGACGCTCCGATCTGACGAATGCGTTCCGGATGACTAGAGTTGGTTTGGTCATCACCACTAGTTCATCGAGGTAAGCACTTCCCCATGCAACGATACTCGCGCGCATCCCGGATCCTCGGCTGCGCTATCGCGCTCCCGCTCATTGGATCCCTGCTGGCCAGCTGCTCGGCAGGGGCCGGACCCGATTCCACCGCAGAGAATGCGAAGCCGGTAGCCGGCGGCACCCTGGTCTACGCTTCGGGCGATGCCGAGCCGTCGTGCCTGGACCCGCATGTGGGCGGCAACTACCCGCAGGCCCTGGTGGCCAGCCAGTACCTCGAATCCCTGTTCACCAAGGATGCGGACGGGAAGATCATCCCGTGGCTTGCCGAAAGCACCGACGTATCCGAAGACGGCCTGACCCGCACCATCACCCTGCGCGACGGCATCAGCTTCACCGACGGCACCAAGCTCACCGCCGAAGCCATCAAGGCCAATATCGAGCACCTGAAAGATCCGAATACCGCTTCCTCCACCGGCTACCTGGCCGTGGGCAAGGTAGTGGACATCGAAATTGTTGATGAGCTCACCGCCAAGCTGACGCTCTCCTCCCCGGATAACGCGCTGCTCGAATCGCTGTCCATGCCGTGGACTGCCATCGAATCCCCCAAGGCGCTGGAACGCGACCAGGCCACCAACTGCGCCTCCCCGGTAGGCACCGGCCCGTTCAAGGTCGAGTCCTGGGAGCACCAGAAGGCAGTGAACCTGGTCCGCAACGACGACTACGTGCTGCCGGTGGGCGACACGGCGCGTGCCGATGACAAGGCCTATCTGGATGGCATCACCTGGCGCTTCATCCCGGAGGCCGCCACCCGCTACGCCGCATTGCAGTCCGGCGAGGTCGACGTGATCGACAACGCGCAGCCGGACACCATTGCCACCGCGACGAACGACAACTCGCTGGGCCACCTGGATGCACCGCGCCCGGGCGCTTCCAACCGCATCGAACTGAACAGCTCCAAGGCGCCATTCGATGACCAGCGCGTGCGCGAAGCATTCATCCGCTCCGTGGATGCCAACTCCGGCATCAGCGCCCTCTACTTCGGCACCGCGCAGCGCAGCTACTCGCTGCTCTCCTCCGTGGAGCCGCTGGGCTACACCGACGAGTCGCTGTTCGGCACCGATGCGGCCAAGGCCAATGAGCTGCTCGATGAAGCTGGCTGGACCGAACGCGACGCCGAAGGCTACCGCGTGAAGGACGGCAAGCGCCTGTCCCTGGACTTCCCGGTCTCCACCAACCAGTCGGTTCCCGCCGAGCAGTCGCTGTTCGAGCAGTTCCAGGCTCAGGCCAAGGCCGTGGGCTTCGAGGTGAAGATCCAGCTGCTGGACCTGTCCAGCTGGTACGGCGCCCTGGCCAAGCACGAATACGACCTGGTCTCCGCTCCGTACACCAAGGTCGGCCCGTCGGTGCTGCGCATCCTCTACCACTCCAATTCGACCGTGCCTGCGCCATCGGGCTACTTTGCCAACAACGCGCAGGTGAAGAACGAGAAGCTGGATGGAATCCTGGCCGAGGCCGAGCAGACCAATGACGAGGCGCTACGCGCTTCGCTGTACGAGCAGGCGCAGAAGCTGGTGCTCGAGGGCTACTACGTGCTGCCGCTCTACGACCAGCAGAACCACTTCCTCTACGGCAAGAACGTGCACGGAGTCGGCGCCACCACCGCCGTGTCCTCGCCGATCTACTACGACACCTTCATCACCGAGTAGCAACCGGTGGGCACGATTGCTTGGGCCGGGCGCAAGATCGGCGGCGCGCTGGTGGTGCTGTGGCTGGTCGCCACCGCCATCTTCATCGCCATCCGGCTGATCCCCGGCGACCCGGCCGAAGCAATCATGGGCGGCCCCGGCTCCCAGGCCTCGGCCGAAGCGCTGGCCGCTGCCCGCGCCGAGTATGGACTGGACCGGCCGCTCATCGCCCAGTACCTGATGTACCTGGGCAAGCTGGCCACCTGCGATTTCGGAACCTCCTATTCGCTCAAGCAGCCGGTGATCGGCATCATGGGCGAGGTCCTGCCCAACACCCTCTGGCTGGCGCTGCTCGCCCTGGCCGCTGCGTGGGTGCTGTCCCTGTGCTTCGCCGCCCAGGCCATGCGCGCCAACCGGGTGGGCGCCTGGGTGGGGAATATCGTGGAAATCATTGCCGCCGCGGTGCCGCACTTCTGGCTTGGCGCGGTGCTGATCATGTTCTTCTCCTCGATGCTCGGCTGGCTCCCGGCGGTGGACAACGGCACGACCCAGGGCCTGGTCCTTCCGGTGCTGACCCTGGCCTTGCCGCTGGCCGGATTCCTCACCCAGCTGATGCGCGATTCGCTTAGCTACGCCATGTCAAGCCAGTTCGCGCTGGCCGCCCGAGCCCGCGGCGAGAGCCGGCTGGCAGTCTTCTGGCGCCATGGCCTGCGCCATGCCGCCTTGCCAGCACTGGGCCTGACCGGCTGGGCATTCTCCTCGCTGCTCTCCGGGGCAGTGGTGGTCGAAGCGGTCTTCGCCCGCCCGGGCCTGGGCCGCTCGCTGCTCTCTGCGGTGCTGGCGCGCGACATTCCCATGGTTACCGGCATCGCCTTGTTCTCCGCACTGGTGTACATCGTGGTCATGGCCATCACCGAAGGCCTTGAACGCGCCATCGACCCGGCAGGAGCGAGCTCATGAGCCGCACCGCGAAGATCCTCAGCATCGCCTTCATCGCCCTGTGGGCGCTGATCGCTCTTGCCCCTTCGGTGCTGGCCCCGGGCGACCCGTTGGCCGTCAACCCGGCCGAGGCATTCCAGGCGCCCGGCACCACGCACTTCTTCGGCACCGACGAATCCGGCCGCGACATCTATACCCGCGTCATCCATGGCGCCCGCGACTCGCTGGCCATCGGGTTGGCCGCCACCGCGCTGGGCATGGGTCTGGCCATCGTCTTGGGCACCGTCGCGGCGCTGTCCCCGCGCTGGCTCGATGAGATCATCCTGCGCGTGCTCGAAGCGCTGTATGCGATTCCTTCCCTGCTGATGGCACTGCTGATCATCGCCTTCACCGGTCCCGGAGTCGGACCGGCCATCGTCGCGGTAGGCCTGTCCACCGCACCGGGCTATGCCCGGCTGGTGCGCAGCCAGATCCGCACGCTGAAGAGCTCCGAAATGCTGGAAGCGGCCACCGTGCTGGGCCGCGGCACCTGGCTGCGCGTGCGCAACCACCTGGTCCCCAACGCCCTGAAGCCCCTGCTGGCACTGGTGACCCTCGGGATTGGCCAGGCGGTCATCTGGGCCGCGGCGCTGTCGTTCCTGGGCTTGGGCACCCCGCCCCCAGCCCCTGAATGGGGCGCCATGCTCTCGGCCGGACGCACCTACCTGCACCTGGCCTGGTGGATGAGCCTGTTCCCCGGTCTGGCAATTGTTTTCGTGGCCGCCGGCGCCACCCTGATCGGCCGTGCGCTGGGCGGAAAGGCCAGGACCACATGAACGGGCAAGCATTGATCACCGCCAGGAATCTGTCGGTCAGCTTCGGTTCCACCGTGGCGGTGAAGAACGTTTCCTTCACCGTCCGGGCCGGAAGCTGCCTAGCGCTGGTGGGCGAATCCGGCTCCGGCAAATCCGTGACTGCACGCAGCCTGCTGGGACTCTCCGGCGGCACTGCGACCGCGGACGCGCTGGAAGTCTGCGGGCAGGATGCCCTGTCGCTGTCCGAGCGCAGCTGGCAGCAGATCCGCGGCAGCTCCGTCTCGATGATCCTGCAGGATGCGCTGATGGCGCTGGATCCGTTGCGTCCGGTGGGCAGGGAAATCGGCGACGCGCTCAAGGCCCACGGCAAGCTGCCCCGGGCCGAGCGCCAGCAGCGGGTGATCCAGGTGCTTGAGTCCGTGCGCATGCCCGAACCCGAACGCCGCGCCAGGCAGCGTTCCACCGAGCTTTCCGGCGGCATGCGCCAGCGCGCGCTGATTGCCCAGGCCCTGGCCGGCAACCCGCAGGTGGTCATCGCCGATGAGGCCACCACCGCGCTGGACTCGGCGCTGACCGCCTTGGTTCTCGCGCAGCTGCGCGAGCTGAAGGAGCAGGGCCGCGGCGTGCTGATGATCAGCCACGATCTGGCCCAGGTCGCCCACCTGGCCGATGACATCGCGGTGATGCGCCAAGGCGAGATTGTCGAGGCCGGAGTCGCCGCGCAGATCCTGGGCAACCCGCAGCATGAGTACACACGGCAGCTGCTGCGCGCCGTGCCTTCGGGCGTGCCGCGCTTCGTGCCCTTGTCGGCAGCCAGCAGGCCTTTGGCCGCACCGATGCAGAAAGATCCCGCGCCGGCTTCCAGCGCGCTGTCGGCCAACGGGCTGTCGAAGAGCTTCGGCAAGCATGCGGCCGTCGAGTCGGCCAGCTTCGAGGTACCCCGCGGCAAGACCCTGGGCATCGTTGGCGAATCCGGATCGGGCAAGACCACCACTGCCCGCATGGTCCTGGGCTTGCAGCCACCGGATGCCGGCACTGTCGAGCTGCTCGGCGAACGCTTCGCCCCGGCCCATGAGCCGCAGCGCCGGAAGCTGCGCGAGCAGATGGGCGCGATCTACCAGAACCCGCTGGGATCCTTCGACCCGCGCTATTCCGTGGGCCAGCTGCTGGCCGATGCGCTGAGCCGGGGCAAGTCCAAGCGCGCTGCCGAATACCGCGTTCCGGTGACGGAGCTACTGGAACAGGTTGAGTTGTCCCTTGGTTTGCTGGACCGCAATCCGCGCGAGCTCTCCGGCGGGCAGCGCCAGCGCCTGGCCATTGCCCGTGCGCTGGCACCGAAGCCATCGGTGCTGGTCCTCGACGAGCCGGTCTCCGCCTTGGATGCTTCCATCCAGGCCACCGTGCTGGATCTGCTGGATAGGATCCAGGTCGAGACCGGGACCAGCTACCTGTTCATCAGCCACGATTTATCGGTCATCGAGCATATGAGCGATAACGTCGCGGTAATGCATCAGGGCAAGATCATCGAGCAGGGTGCGACAGCCCAGGTCTTCGCAGCTCCGCAGCAGGAGTACACGAAGCTGCTGCTCTCGGCGATGCCGCGGTTGCGCTGAGCGCCTCTAACCGCGTCCCAGTATCGCTTGGGTCATTCGTGTTACTGGAGCTAGTCACACACCAACACCATCAGTGCGAGTATGTGTTGTGTGCTTGTTCTGCTGCGAATCGAAACATCTCTGGAACTGGATAATGTGTTTCACACATTAGACTCCCGTGCTAAGTATGCTGGCATCCATACTTGGCTTGACGGCCCTTGGGCCGTCAAGGAATTTCCAGAATCTTGCCGTTGCGCGGCAGCTGGCCGTCGAAAAGCATCGGCACCGCCTCGGCTGCGTGCACAGGCAGCCTGTCGATAGCCTGCACATGAACATGCGGTTCGGTGCTGTTGCCGGAGTTGCCGCATGCGGCAATGAGATCCCCGAGCGCGACGTGGTCTCCGACGCCAACTTCGAGGCTTCCCTGTTTCAGGTGGCATAGCGCAACGACCGCTGCACCGGTTTGGATCATCACGTGGTTCCCGGCGAGCGCCTGCCACCCGTGGGCAAGCCGTTGGCGTTGGGTCAGCGCATAGCCAATTGATGCCAGCCCGCGTCGGGCGCGATGGTCGGGCATCGAGGCATCCGCCGCGATCACGGTCCCGGCGCACGGCGCCAGAATGGGCACCCCGAAACCGAAAAAGCTCGTTGGCTCCTCTGTGCCTAACCAGGTCCTGGTGGTCACTGGCGCGGACCCTCCCTGCTCATCGACTTGGACGAAGTCGATGGCGTAGGATGAGGCGAACAGGGTTGTTCCGTGGCTGGGCACCCGGTCCGCCGGGCTGTTCTGGACCAGCCAGAGCCCGGTGAAGGGATAGTGCAGGTGCACCGCATTGCCGCCGCTCATAACAACCCCTGTAAGCCAAAACCCATGTTGCCTTCTTGTACAAGATCTACCATGAGTTCATGATTTCCGTAGCCCTCGCCGACGTCCGCAACCGCCAGGCCGATCTCATCGCCACAGCACAGCGTGAGCCTGTCGTGATCACCTCTCGCGGGGCTGGTCGACGCGCAGTCGTCGTATCTCCGGAGTTCTGCGATCGCGCGCTCCAGGCGTTGGAAGATCAAGCCGACATTCGTGCCGCGGCGGCCGCGCGCCAAGAGACCGAACCCATCTCCCACGAGGATCTGGCCGCCGAGGTCGGCCACTGATTCGTGGCGTATCGCATCGGAACCGGTGACTACCGAGTCGTTCATGACGTCGTGGACGATGAACTGGTTGTGTTGCTCCTCAGGCGCGGGCACCGTCGAAAGGTCAATCGATGAGCGGCGATGGTTCCTCTTCGATCCCAATGTAGATCTCACGCACTCGAGCCCCAGCGTGGAGGCCAAAGGCACCGATTGGGACCTTATAGTACGGGACTTGGACAGTTCACTTCACGGTGGGCACCAACGACTTCAATTCGCGAGGGGCAAGCACTCGGCCCTCGGCAAAACCCGCCTTCAGCAGCCCCGATGACGACAGTGAGATGCACTTCAGCGACACGCGGAAAGTGGCGATCGATCAGCGTGACGCCGACGACCGTCCCCTCACTGCTTCGTATAGCCCACGTCTCCTTGGAGTGAGCTGCCTCGATGCAATCCTCGTTGGAATCCGGCCGCGCGAATCACTCGGGGACCGTGGCGAGCAACTTCGCGACGTCCTCAGGCGCCTGCCGGTCGCGCCGAACAACGAATCCTGTACTGGTCAGGCGACGGCTAGAGGTGTGATCGCCTCGATCTGCTCAGACACCCGGTCCCGGGCTAGCTCCAGCTCATAGTGCGCCTGCAGGTTGAGCCAGAACTGTGGGTCGATCCCGAAGTAGCGCCCAAGGCGCAACGCCGTGTCAGCAGTGATCGCACGCTTGCCGTGCACGATCTCATTGATGCGGCGTGGCGGCACGCCGATAGATACAGCCAGCTTGTTCTGGGTGATCCCGAACCCTTCGATGAAGTCCTCCATGAGAACCTCACCTGGATGAACGGGATCCCACTTCTCAGTGGTAGTCGACGAGTTCGACATTCTCGGCACCTCCTTCTGTCCAGCTGAAACAGATTCGCCACTGATCGTTGACCCGGATGCTGTGCTGCCCCACACGGTCGCCTTTCAGCGACTCCAACCGGTTGCCAGGTGGCACGCGCAGCGAGTCGAGGAATCGGGCGGCATGGATCTGCGTCAGCTTTCGAATGGCTGCCTTCTGGACACGGGGATCGACCGACGGCACCTTATCGCGATGCCAAAGTCGCTCAGTCGCCTTGTCGGCGAAGGATCTGATCACACCTACAGCATGCCAAGCTTAACGCGATGCGTCAATAACGCTATACGTTAAACCAGAACTCAACCGCGCTCCCGCCACTCACGACTACCCGTAGGCTCTGAGTCCCTAGACCAGGTCCGACATCTGGTCCTTGACCTGCTTGCGCAGGATCTTGCCCAGCAGCGAACGCGGCATCTCGTCGATCTGCACGATGCGCTTGGGCACCTTGTAGGCGGCCAGCAGCTCGCGGCAGTGGGCGCGCAACGCGTCCTCGTTCAGCCCGGCGCCTTCTTCGAGCTGCACCGCGGCAACCACCATTTCGCCGCCACGGGCCAATGGCTTGCCGAAGACTGCGGCATCGGCAACATCGGCATGCTGGCGCAGCGCGATCTCCACCTCGGTCGGTGAAACATTGAAGCCGCCGGTGATGATCAGTTCCTTGGCGCGGTCCACCACCTGGGCGAAGCCGTCCTCGTCCACGGTGACCACATCGCCCGAACGCAACCAGCCGTCCCCGGTCATGGCCTTGGCAGTCTCCTCCGGGTTGTTCCAGTAGCCCTGGAACACCTGCGGGCCCTTGACCAGCAATTCGCCCGGCTCGCCCTGGGCCACTTCGCGGGAGGGATCCTCCACATCGACGACCTTCATCAGCGTCGAGGGGAAGGGCACGCCGATGGTGCCGGTGCGGCGGCTCGGGTGGAACGGGTTGCCCAGTGCCACCGGGGAGGACTCGGTCATCCCGTAGCCTTCCACCAGCAGGCCGCCGGACATCGATTCCCATAGCTCCACCACGTGGTCCGGCAGATTCATTGCCCCGGAGATGCAGTACTTGGCACTCTTCAGCGACATCCCGCGTTCCTTGGCGGCCAGTGCGGTGCGTTCGTAGATGGGCGGCACCGCGCAGTACACGGTGGCCGGGGATTTCTTCCACGCGTCCAGGATCATCTCCGGGTCGAATTTCGGGAAGAGCACCAGCAGGCCCTGCTTCTTCACGCCGAAGGTCAGGTACAGGGTCATGCCGAAGGCATGGAACATCGGCAGGATCGCATAGAGGATTTCCTCGCGCTCCTTGGCACCGAGCATCCAGGCCTCGCCCTGCAGGGCGTTGGAGTACAGATTGAAGTGGGTGAGCATGGCGCCCTTGGGGTGCCCGGTGGTGCCCGAGGTGTACTGGATGACCGCCAGGTCGTTGACTTCCGGATGCGGGTGGCTTTCATCCAGTGCCGACCCGGAGAGCAGCTCCTTCCAAGCCACGGTGCCCGAGGTGCGGGCGGTGAGCGAGGCCTTGGTTTCGCGCAGCTTCTTCACCGGAAGGTTCAGCGCCAGGCGCTTGATGGCAGGGAAGGCTTCGAGCAGGTTAACCGAGACGATCGAATCGAGCTGCACGTCCTTGGGGAATTCCTGGAGGTTGGCCACGACCTTGTCCCAGGCAATCACAATGCGCGCCTGGTGGTCTTCGAACTGGTGGCGCAGTTCGCGCGAGGTGTACAGCGGGTTGTGCTCCACCACGACGGCGCCAAGGCGCAGGATCGCGTAGAAAGCCACCACGTGCTGCGGGCAGTTGGGCAGGACCAGTGCCACGCGGTCCCCGGCACGCACGCCGAGCTTGCGCAGGCCTTCGGCGGCCTTGGCGACCTGGTCCCCCAGATCGGCGTAGCTGGTGCGGCGGCCGAAGAACTCGGTGGCCGGGCTTTGGCCGGCTTCGCGAACCGAGCGCTCGAACATGCGGCTGAGCGGTTCGGTGGGCAACTCGATTTCGGCAGGGACTCCGGGCTGGTAATTCGCCACCCATGCGGGCGCAGCACTATTTTCCATATCTCCAATCATGCCTTGTTGCGTCCACTGGCGCGATTCCAGGGCGGTTCAGGCGCAATCAACCCGCTGCAGGCCCCCGGTCCACCCGCCGGTGATGCGCATCCGGCGCGGGAGGGCTGGGATTTTCCTGCGAACGCCCGGTTCCGTGAAAGGATCGGCGGTAGTGTGTCCGTGATTCCACGGCTACTAAACCAACAGGAGGCTGCCATGGCGGCACGGCGAACCTCGCGGCTTCCCATCACGCGCCGACGCGCAGGAACCGGCTTCTTCTATCTGGAAGGCTCGCGCTCCGTTAAGGACCCGCGCCTGCTGGAGCGGATCAGGAAATTGTCGATTCCGCCGGCTTGGCAACAGGTCCAGATCGCGGCCAGTTCGCGGGCCAAGGTCCAAGCTCGCGGAATAGATGCGGCAGGACGCACCCAGATGATTTATCACCCGGAGTTCCGTGATCGCCAGGATGCCGCCAAATTCGACCGGTTGCCAGCGTTCGGCCGTGCGCTGCCGAATCTCCGCCGTCAGCTGATGCGGGATTTGCGCCGGGGAAGCAGCGACAAGAACAAGGTCACTGCGGCCGTGATAATGCTGCTGGATCTTCACCTGCTGCGCATCGGCACGCATGCATACTCGCATTCCAACGAATCCTTCGGGGCTGCTTCGTTGCGATCCAGGCATCTGGCGGTCCAAGGGCATTGCGCCACCCTCGATTTTCCTGGCAAGAGCGGCCAGGAGCAGCATGTGAAAATCAGGAGCCGGCGACTGGTAAAAGTGCTGGCTGAATTGCGCGATCAACCGGGCTATGAGATTTTCCGCTATCTGGACGAAGATGGGAAGTCACGCTTGCTTCAGCCATCACAGATCAACCAGTACCTCGCCGAGCATCTGGATGGCGAATTCACGGCCAAGGACTTCAGAACCTGGGGCGGCAGCTTGGCAGCGTTCGAGGCATTGCTTGAGGCTCCCGCCTCAGCGATGGCGGCCGAAGATGCAACGAATCTGCGTAAGCTGGCCGTCGAGCAAGCCGCCAGAAAACTGGGCAATACTCCCGAAATCGCCGCCGGATCCTATATCGACCCGCGGGTGCTGGCATTGGCGGAAGATCCTGGGAAATTGTCGTCGCTGCGCCGTTCCAAAAGCCAGCTCAAGACCAAGAACCATTTGGATCCTGCGTCGCGTTGCATGCTGCGTTTTCTTGAAAGGACCGGGTAGGCGACGGCTCGGAATCAGCTCGTGCAGCTGCCTGGCATCAGATTGCGGAAACTAGAAGTTCAGCCCGCGGGCCGCCACATCCCATTCTTCGCTGGTGCCGTCCTCATGCACGGCCAGCACGGTATCAACCAGGTTCACTGCGACGCAGACGTGGTTGGGGATGACCTGCAGCTGCTGGCCATGGGCCGGCAGCGGCTGGTCTTCGGGCCACAGCACGGTGGCATGGTGCTCGGACAGCGCACTGATCCGGGCTTCCGGGCATTCGGCGATGCGCCCGTAGCCGGTAGCCCAAGCCGGGCGATCTGCGCCGAGCATCTTGCTGCCGGCGTCCAGCACAATGCGCCGGGGAATCTGCGCATCGCCTTCATGCCGGCTGATCACGGTGGATGCGACAGAAAGCGAAATGTCCTCCCAGCGCACGCGCCCCAGCTCGAACTGCTGCGCATCGCCAAAGACATAGACCCCGGGACGCACCTCGGTCAGCACCGAGTTGTCGCTGAGTTCCGCCGTCGGTGTGGAACCGCCGCTGATCCGCTTGATCTTATGCCCTGCCTCGCGCAGCAGGAAAGCCGCCTCGGCCAAGGTCTTGTGCTCATCGTTCAATGCCGCGTCAATGCCGTCCGGCGAGTAGCTGTGGCCGGGGAAGGTGAAGATCCCGTGCACGCGCATCCCCAAAGCACGGGCGGCCTCGGCAATCTCGACTGCGCCTTGCGGGCTGGTGCCGCTTCGGTGATGGCCGCTGTCGATCTCGATGATGAGCTTGACCTTGGAGGCCTTCTCCCCCAGCATCTTGGCCATCTGCTGGACGGCTTCGACCGAGTCAGTGCCAATGCTCAGCTTGGCCCGGCGCATCAGCTCCATGATCCGCTCTGCCTGGGATTCATTGACCCACAGCGGGTAGGCGATGAAGATCTTGGCGACCCCGTGCAACGCGAAGGCGAGGGCTTCGCCCACGGTGGCCACGGTGAGTCCGGCGGCACCGGCATTCATCTGGCGTTCGGCGATCTCATGCATCTTATGGGTCTTGGCATGCGGGCGCAGTTTCAGCCCTTGGCTTGCCACCCGATGGGCCACCCTGTCGATGTTCTGCTGGAGCTTCGCTACGTCAACGATGATCTGCGGGGTGTTGATGCCGGCCGGGATAATGCCCAAATTTTCTGTCCTTCTTGCACGTGTACTGCGTCGCAGGGAACCTGTGGAATTGCATTCCCGCCGATCTGAAAGACTACCGCAGGAAGCTTTGTATAGGGGAAGGAAGAACTAGCGCGGCAGCGTGCCTGGCCGGCTGGACAGCTTGGTGGACAGCTCATGGGCGTGGTGCAGCAGCAGGTTGCCCAGTTCCTGCCGGCGGCCTTCTTCAAAGCGGGTGTGGATGCCGGTCAGGCTCAGCGCCCAGGCTGGCTGTCCGGAGTTGTCGAATACGGCGGCACCCATGCCCCAGCTGCCCTCGACGATCAGGCCAGGGTTCACCGAATAGCCCAGCTGGCGGGTTTCGGCGACCTTCTTGCGCAGCTCGTCGCGCGAATGCGCCGGCCCGTATTCCGGCTCCAGGTCGGCGTTGCGCAAATAGCGTTCAATGCCCTGCTCGGGCAGGAACGCAAGAATGGCGATGCCGGCCGAGGCGACGCCAAGCGGGAAGCGCCGGCCTTCATACAGGACGAAGGAGCGGATCGGGAAGGCCCCGTCCTGGCGCAGCAGGCACACGGTTTCGTCCCCGCGGCGGGCCGAGAGGAACGCGCTTTCTCCGGTGGTCTCGGCGAGCGCTGCCACGTGTTCGCGGGCCAGTTCGCTGATGTCGTAGCGTTCGGCTGCCACCGCGCCCATGAGGTAGAGCTCGGGGCCCAGCAGCCAGCGGCCGGTGCGGTTATCGTGGTCGCAGAATCCTTCGGTGGCCAGCGCACTGAGCAGCCGGTGCACGGTGGGGCGGGCCAACGCGGTGCTCCGGGCGGCCTGCGTCGTGGTGATGCCCTCGGGCATGGAGGTGCTCACGGCGCGCAGCACGGCGGCCAGCCGTCCGACGACCTGGGTTCCAGCCGGGGAATTGCTCATGACCACATTATGGACGATGGGGGTTCGGGCCTGGTAAATTTCGGCTTCATACTTTGTCGCCGCACCCCTGTTGCAGTGGGGCCGATCGGCGGATAATTTGGCACATGGAAAAGACATGGCAGATCGTCATCGACTGCGCTGAGCCGCAAGCGATGGTCCGGTTCTGGACCGAGGCGCTGCGCTACGTTCCCGAGCCCGCTCCTGATGGGCATCCGACCTGGCGCGCCTACTGGCGGTCGATGGGTGTGCCCGAGGATGAATTGCCGCCCGGCGCCGGCGACGCTCCGGAGTCGCTGGTCGATCCGCACGGTGGTGGTCCCCGGATTTGGTTCCAGCAGGTGCCGGAAGCCAAGCACGTCAAGAACCGCCTGCATCTGGATTTGCTGGTCAGCGGCGGCCGCGGTGTCCGCTTCGAGCAGCGCCGGCAGATCATCACCGACGAGGCAGAGCGCCTAGTCGGTTTGGGGGCAAAGGTCCAGACCGTTCACGACATGCCCGAGATGGGCCATTTCGCCATTTGCATGCTCGATATCGAAGGCAACGAGTTCGACATCGTCTAGCTCCCGTCATACGCGTCCATGATATGGACAGGGTGTCCACTTCTCCTCACCATCCGACCAATTCACCGGCAAATCTCCGGGCCTATTGCATGCTCACCTGCGACTACGTACGTTAGGGACTAAGCAGATCCGAGCTCCACATAGTGGACACATGGAGGAATCGATGACAACGAAGTTTCAGGATGACGCAGCCGCTGCTTTGGCTGCCGTCGTCAAGGATGGCATGACCATCGCAGTAGGCGGATTCGGCCTATCCGGCATCCCGAACCGGCTGATCACCGCGTTGCGGGACTCGAAGGCAACCAACCTGACGATCGTTTCAAACAACATGGGCGTGGATGGCAAGGGGCTGGGCGTCCTGTTGGAAAACAAGCAGGTTTCCAAGGTCCTGGCCTCCTACGTCGGGGAGAACAAGCTGTTCGCCCAGCAGTTCCTTGATGGAGATCTGGAAGTTGAATTCTGCCCGCAAGGCACCTTGGCCGAGCGCCTGCGTGCTGGCGGTGTCGGCATCCCCGCGTTCTTCACGCCAACCGGCGTGGGAACGCCGATTGCCGAAGGCAAGGAAGTCATGGAATTCAATGGCAAGCCGGCGATCCTGGAACGCGGCATCTTCGCCGACATCGCCCTGGTCAAGGCGCACCAGGCGGATGCGGAAGGCAACCTGCGCTATCGGATGACCTCGAAGAACTTCAACCCGCTGGCCGCCATGTCGGGCCGGCACACCTTCGCCGAGGCCGAAGAAATCCTCGATGACTACCTGGATCCGTCATTGGTGGAAACCCCGGGAATTTTCGTGCAGACCCTGGTCCAGGCCGATGAGGTCAAGGACATTGAACAGCGCACCGTGCGCAGCCGAGAGGAGGCCTGAACATGTGGACTCGAGATGAAATGGCGGCCATCGCCGCCAGCGAGCTGACAGATGGCCAGTACGTGAACCTGGGCATTGGCATCCCCACCATGGTGGCCAATAACCTGCCGGACGGCGTATCGGTCAAGCTGCAGAGCGAGAACGGCCTGCTGGGCATGGGCCCCTTCCCCTATGAAGGCGAAGAAGACGCTGATTTGATCAATGCCGGAAAGCAGACCGTGACGATCCTGCCCGGCGGCAGCTTCTTCGATTCGGCGACTTCCTTCGGCATGATCCGCGGCGGCCACGTCCAGACCGCGATCCTCGGAGCCCTGCAGGTGGCCGCCAACGGCGATCTGGCCAACTGGACCATCCCGGGCAAGCTGGTCAAGGGCATGGGCGGCGCCATGGATCTGGTCGCCGGCACCCCGCGCGTGATCGTCTTGACCGATCACGTGGCCAAGGACGGAACATCGAAGATCGTGGAGAAATGCGACCTGCCGCTGACCGGAGTCGGCGTGGTCAACCGCATCATCACCGATCGAGCGGTGTTTGATATAGAGAACTCGAGCTTGACCCTGCGTGCAGTAGCCCCGGGGGAAAGCGTGGAAAGCATCAAGGAAATCACGGCAGCGGAATTTGCCGTGGATATTGTGGAGGATCTGAAAGCATGACCGCAAAGATCGTGGGCTACGCCCGCACCCCGTTCGTGAAGTTCAATGGCGTTTTCGCCGCGGTTCCCGCCACCGAGCTGGGCGCGCACGCCGCCAAGGCGGCACTGGAAGGCGCCGGAGTAGCACCCAGCGAGGTGCAGCAGGTCGTCGTCGGCCAGGTGCTGCAGGGCGGCGCTGGCCAGAATCCGGCCCGCCAGTCCGCTGTGGGCGCCGGTGTTCCACTGGATGTTCCGGCCATTGCGGTGAATGCGGTGTGCCTTTCGGGTGCCGAAGCAGTGGTGGCAGGTGCCCGCTTGATCAACAGCGGCGAAGCTGATGTCGTCCTGGCCATCGGCCAGGAATCGATGTCGCTGGCTCCGCACGTGCAGCGCGCCCGTGCCGGCGCCAAGTACGGTGCCATCGAAATGATCGACACCCTGGAATACGACGGCCTGACCGATGCCGCCGAGAAGCGTTCGATGGGTGCTTCCACCGAGGAGCACAACGCCAAGCTGTCGATGACCCGCGAGGCCCAGGATACGGTTTCGGCCGCTTCCCACCAGCGCGCTGCCGCTTCCCGCGATTTCGCAGCCGGCGAGATTGCGCCTTTCACCATTTCCAGCCGTCGTGGCGACACCACCATCAGCGAAGATGACGGCGTCCGCGCAGACACCACAGTGGAGTCCCTGGGCAAGCTGCGCCCTGCCTTCGCCAAGGAAGGCACCATCACCGCAGGCAACTCCTCGCAGATCACCGATGGCGCCGCGGCAGTGGTGCTGGCCAGCGACGCGGCCGTTGAGCGACTGGGTCTGAAGCCGCTGGCGGAAATCCTCTCTCATGCTTTTGTTGCCGGTCCGGACCGTACCCTGCACGAGCAGCCATCCAACGCAATCAGCGCAGCCCTGCGAAAGGCAGGTGCCGAAGCGAAGGATCTGAAGGCGGTGGAAATCAACGAGGCCTTCGCTGCCGTGTCGGTGCAGTCCACCAAGGCGCTCGGCCTGGATGCCTCCATCGTGAACCCGCATGGCGGTGCCATCGCCCTGGGCCACCCGATCGGTGCTTCCGGTGCACGAATCGTAGGCACCCTGGCCCGTCAGCTGCATGAACTGCCTGCCGGTTCGCTGGGTGCCATCGGCATCTGCGGCGGCGGCGGCCAGGGCACAGCATTGGTCCTGCGCTCGCTGTAGCCACCTGCTAACAAGCCGGTCCGGCAGGTCCTGCTGGGATCAGGCCGCACCGGCTTTTTCGTTGTCCCAGTGGATCAAGAGCAAGAATTCTCGAGCTGACCGCTTGATGTTTCGGTGCTGTGCCTCGCGCTTTGTTTCTAATGCCAGAGCGGCTCACGCGATACGTGATTGATCAGCAGCTGCGGATCCAGTTCGATGTAGGTTCCATTGGCCATCCGCGGGTTGCTTTCTGCGGTGAGCGCAGCGATTACCGAGCAGATCAAGGCACTGTGGCTGACGACCAGCACCTTCTGTCCCGGATGCTGATGGCAGATCTTGAACAGCGCATTCACTGCACGGCCCACCAGGTGCTCCTCGGTTTCGCCGGTGCCCACCAGCAACTGGCGCTGCTCATCGGCACCACCGGCAACCAGGGTGCCTTCCAGATTGCCGAAGTCCTGCTCCATCAGTTCCGGGTTCTCTTGCAGGGCGCGGATGCCCAAGCTGTTGGCGATGATCTGCGCGGTTTGGCGGGCACGGAACAGCGGGGAGGAATACACCACATCCCACGGTGCCTGAGGCGCCAGCTCGGCGGCGAGCTGCTGGGCTTGGCGGATGCCCGTGTCGTTCATCGGCAGGTCGCTGCGTCCATGCAGTCGTCCTGCCTTGTTCCATTCGGTCTGTCCGTGGCGGATCAGTACTAGTTTCTGTGCACTCATCGTCTTCTTCTTTCTGGCCTGCACCGCGGCGACACGCGCCCGGTGCTCAGTTCTGTTCTCCGAGTCAGTTGCTGGTCTGCGAACTCTTGACTGGCGCGGGCAGCGCCGGGCTTTCGTTCAGCGCAAAGCACTGGTCGCTGGACGCAGCGAACGCGTCCACTGTTTTTGCCCCGACATTGATGACGTTGAATGCCGCCGCTGGCTCGGCAACGGTCTGGGTCGGGGCGAATGGATTCATGTTGTAGGACACTGCAGGAGCCATGAACACCGGTGTGTTCACCAGCTGGCTGGTGGACGCCTGATGGTAGTGGCCGCAAAGGATTGCACGGATATCGCTACCGGCGGTAATGGCCGCCAGCTCCATGGGGTTCTGCAGTCCACGTCCGGCACGGGCCTCATTGGTGGCCTCCACCGGAGGATGGTGCAACAGCAGCAGGGATCCGCGCGGTGCTGGCGCCGCCAGGAGCATGGAAAGCCAATCGAGCTGCTCGCATTCAAGGTTCCCCTGGGCCAGTTGGAATCCCCCGCTGTCCAGGCCGATGATTCGAAGCCCGTGGACCTCGTGCACCGTGTCGGCTGGACGGGGACCGGTGGACAGGCGCCTGGTGTTGAAGGATTCCCCCACCGTTCCCAACGGGTCATGGTTGCCCGGCACGCTGATGACCGGGCAATCCAGTACACGCTGCGTCCGGTTGAACAGCTCGGCGGCCCGCTCATGGATGGGCGAACCGCGGTCGGCGATATCGCCGGTCACCACGATGGCATCCGGCTCCAGGTACGCGACCGCTTCCAGCGCCTGCTCGGTGCGCTGCCACGAATCAATGGTCCCGTGAAGCAGCTGCCCTTCGGGTTGCAGGTGGGTGTCGCTCAATTGGATGATCGTCAGAGGCTCCATCTTCTTCCCTCCCGTGCGGCTGCTGCATTTCATCCCATTGAACGCCGGAGGTCTGGCCAGCAGGTGAACAGGGCGCCGACGCCATATGAAGTCCTGAAGAATCAAGGTTCCTCGATTACCGGACAAATGGGCTATCCAAGACAGGGAAAACCCCGTATTACATGCTTTCTGGCGCATATGAACAGCGAGTAGCATTCAAAACGACTAACCTTGAAGAGAGAAGTTTTGAATCCACCGAGGAGCTATATCCATGACCGGCAGCAAAGTCGTCGCCTTTGGCCACTTCCAGCCAGAGCGCATCGTCCCGAATACCGAGCTGGAAAAGCTGGTGGAAACCAGCGACGAGTGGATTACCCGCCGCGTCGGCATCGAGGAACGCCGCTGGGGCACCGGTGTTGAAACCGTCGACTCCATGGCCATCAAGGCCGCAGAGATGGCTTTCGGCAATTCGGCAGACATCAAGGCAGCAGATATCGATTTGATTGTTGTCGCGACCTGCACCGCCACCGACCGCTCGCCGAATATGGCGGCCCGTGTTGCCGATGCACTGAACATGGAGCAGGGCCCTGCCACCATGGATGTCAATGTGGCCTGCTCTGGCTTCGCCCATGCAGTGGGCATCGCCCAAGGTGCTATCGCGGCAGGCACCGCCACCAACGCTCTGGTTATCGGCTCCGAAATGCTCACCGATTACACCGACTTCACCGATCGCACCACCTGCGTGCTCACCGCCGATGGCGCTGGCGCCTTCGTGATCACCGCTTCGGAAGACAATGGCATTTCGCCAGTCGTCTGGGGTTCGGTCCCGTCGCTGTCCGATGCCGTGCGCATCGAGGCCGAGAACGACATGAAGTTCGCGCAGAACGGCCAGAGCGTCTACCGCTGGACCGTGACCCAGCTGCCGAAGATCGCGTCGCAGATTATCGAGCGTGCGGGCATGAAGCCGGAAGAGCTGGATGCCATCGTCCTGCACCAGGCCAACCTGCGCATTATCGAGCCGCTGGCTGAGAAGATCGGCGCCCCGAATGCGCGTGTGGCCACCGACGTGGTCTACTCCGGCAACACCTCGGCTGCTTCGGTGCCGCTGGCGCTGTCCAAGCTGATGGCTTCGGATGAGCCGCTGCCTTCGGGATCCAAGGCGCTGCTGTTCGCCTTCGGCGGCGGCCTGGCCTACGCAGGCCAGATCATCACCATTCCCTAGGCTTCCTTCTTCGCGAAAGGCGCACCGGCAATCTGCCCGTGCGCCTTTTGCGGTTAATTTCCCGGCAGACCTTATGCAATGCGTAGCAACGGCTAGCGCATTGCACATGCTCGAAGTGCTGGAGGTCGCCGCTGAACCGACGCGCAAGCGCCTGGTACAGCTGCTCGGCTCCGGTGAACGAACGGTGACGGAGCTGGCCAGGCATTTTCCGGTCAGCAGGTCCGCAATCTCCCAACACTTGCTGCTGTTGATCGAAGCCGGTTTGCTCGACGCCCGGAAGGACGGGCGCCAGCGCTACTATTCGCTCACCCGTGCAGGCATCGCCCGGCTCAAGAAAGAAATCGAGTCGTTCTGGAATACCGAATTGGATCTGCTTGCAGCCGAGGCCAGCCAGCTGGCCGCCGGCGGGCAGCCCACCGCTTCCCCGATGGCACACCCAGGAGAACAGCCATGAGCTCCGAGAGAACCGTCATCCTCCCTGTCAACCCGGACACCGCCTTCACCCTGGTCACCGATCCCGAACGCCTGCGCCGCTGGCAAACTGTCGCCTGCCGCATGGACCTGAGGGTCGGTGGCAGCTACCGATTCACCATGGGCCCCGGCCTCCATGCCGCAGGCACAGTCACCGAAATCGAGCCAGGCCGCCGGCTGGTGCTCAGCTGGGGCTGGGAATGCTCCGACGCGGTGCCTCCCGGTGATTCCGCCCTCTACATCACCATGGAAGCGCATGCGGAAGGCACCGCGCTCACCCTGCGCCACGAAGGCCTGGACGCCGGGCAGTCCTCCGGCCATGCCGAGGGCTGGAACCACTTCCTGGACCGCCTGGTGCCCTTCGCGAAAATCGGCCATGCCGTCCCCGATGAATGAAACGCCACGCCGGAACCCGCAGATGCCATCACCGCGGCCGAGGCCTCCCTGGCCGCGCTGCAGCTGGTGCTGCACCACCTTCAGGAAAAGGACCTGCAGCGCCCAACCCCCTGCACGGAGTTCAACGTCAGCCAGCTCGTGGACCACTTGGCCGGCAACCTCGCACTGGCTTGCAAGGCGATGGGCTCTGAACAAGCAGATGACCCGTCGCTGGCACCGGAACCGCGCATTGCCCAGCTCGCGCAGGCGGCCCTGGAGTCCTTCTCCGCACGTGGGCTGGAGGGCACGCTCGATCTGGGCTTCGCAGAGGTTCCGGCCAGCGTCCTGTCCGGCATCCTGAACCTCGAATCCATGGTCCACGGCTGGGATTTCGCCCAGGCCACGAGCCAGGAATTCGACGTGGATCCGGGCCTGGCCGAGTACGTCCTGGAGCTGGCGCGGGCCACGGTTGGCGAACAGCAGCGCGCTTCGGGCTCTTTCGGTCCCGAGACTGCCATCGCCGAATCCGCCGGCAGCCTGGAACGGCTGATCGCCTTCACCGGCCGCGTGCCGGCCGGCGCCCGAGCGGCACCGATGGTTGATGCCGCCACCAGCATCGTGATCCGCCGGCCGCTGCACGAAGTGGCCGGCTACACGATGGATCCGCTCAATGCCCCGGTGTGGTACCGGAACATCAGCACCGCACGCAGGCTCGATGAGGGCAGCTTCGGCATCGGAGCGCGTGCCACTTTCGAAGCCCGCTTCCGGGGTCGGCCCTGTCCTACACCTACGTGCTCAAGGAATATGTGCCCGGCCGGCTGCTGGTCATGGCCACCGCGCAGGGGCCGTTCCCGATGCGCACCAGCTACCGCTTGGAGGCGGTGGATGGCGCCAGCACCCGGGTGCACCTGCGCAATGACGGGCGGCCCTCGGGATTCAGCAAGCTGCTGGCACCGCTGATGGCCCCCGATGATGCGCCGGGCGAAGACCGCCGATCTGCGGATGCTCAAGCGCGTCCTGGAGGCAGGACAACGCTCAGCCAGGCCGGGGATGCAGATGTTTTTCTCCTGCGCTCCATTCCTGCACTCCGTCGCTGACTTGAGTGTTCCCAGTCACCAAAAACTCGACTTGACGTTAAGTGGCTCACAGTCGCACACTGGTACACGTGAACCTGTCAGACAGCTGGACACCCGGACAACAGCCGATCGAACGCCGATCCGCTGCCGAAGGCGTCTTCCATGCACTCCGCCTAGCCATTGAAGCCCGGGAAATCGCCATTGGTGCGAAACTCGGATCCGAAGCAGCCCTCGCGGCCGACTACGGCGTGAGCCGTTCGGTCATCCGCGAAGCGCTGCGCTCCTGCGCAGCCCTGGGGCTGACCCGCACCGAAACCGGGCGCGGCACCTTCGTGGTCTCCCACCGGCCCACCCGCGAGCTGAAGCTGGGCAGCTTTTCCTCCGATGACCTGCACGAGGCCCGCCCGCACATCGAGATCCCGGCCGCCACCTTCGCCGCCGCCCGGCGCACCGCCGAGGACTTGGAGCGGATCAGCGGCCTGATCGAGGCCATGGAGCAGGAAGATGACCCGGCCGCCTGGGTGGAGCTGGATGCCGCCTTCCATGCGTCAATCGCGCAGGCCAGCGGCAATTCGGTGTTCACCAAGGTGGTCGCCGACATCCGCGAGGCCATGGCCCGCCAGTCCGAGACCGTGAACCTGGTCGCCGGCCGCCGCGCGCCCTCGAACACGGAGCACCAGGAGATCTACCAGGCCATCGCAGCACAGGATGAGCAAGCCGCCACCGCTGCCATGGCCAAGCACCTCAACGCAGTGCAGCACGCAGTATCCACCATAGTCAGGAGCAAGAAGTGACCCCCGCCGATCCCCAGACCCTGCGCGCATCGCTGGCCAATCAGGCACTGCCCCAGCACGAACCGCTGGTCATCGCCACCCGCGGTGACGCCGTCGAGTCCATCCACTACGGCTCGGCAGTGCTGCTGGATGCCTCCGGCTCCATCGCCGCCAGCCGCGGCGATGCCCAGGCCGTGTTCTACCCGCGCTCGGCGCTGAAGCCGCTGTTCGCCGTGGGAATGCTGCGCGCCGGGCTGCAGTTCGATGACCAGCAGCTGGCCCTGGCCTCGGCCAGCCACTCCGGCGCAGAACGCCACCAGCAGGTTGCCGCCTCGACGCTGGCAGCGGCCGGGCTGGACGAGCACGCGCTGCGCAACTCCACCGACCTGCCCTACGGCGCCGCCGAGCGCCAGCGCCACCTGGCCGCCGGCGGCAAGGCCACCCAGCTGGCGCAGAACTGCTCGGGCAAGCACGCGGCACTGGCAGCGCTGTGCCAGCTCAAGGGCTGGGACACCGCAGACTACCTGAATGACCAGCGCCTGCTGGATCTGCTGCAGGACACCGTCGAGGAGCTGGCCGGCGAAGAGATCAGCGGGGTGAGCACCGACGGCTGCGGCACCCCGGTATACCGGATGAGCCTGGCCGGACTGGCCCGCGCCTTCGGCAAGCTGGCCAGCGCCGCCGAAGGCACCGCCGAGCACCGCGTGGCGGCGGCCATGTCCGGCTACCCGGAACTGGTGGCAGGCGAGGGCCGCGATGTCACCGAGCTGATGCGCGTGCTGCCCGGCGCCGTGGCCAAGGACGGCTTCGAAGGCATCCAAGCCGTGGGCCTGCCCGATGGCAGCGCGCTGGCCGTGAAGATCGCCGATGGCTCGGACCGCGCCCGGATGCCGATCACCGCCAAGCTGCTCGCCGAGCACCTTGGCTCCGAAGCGGCTCTGGCCCTTGAGTCGCTGGCCACCAGCCCGGCCCTCGGCGGCGGACAGCCCGTAGGCCTGCTGGCCGCACTGTGAAGTTTCCCGTTCCCACCCATTCAATGAACACTGGAGAAGAATCCACCATGCCTGAAACCTTGCTCAGCGGCGAGTACCGCACCGAGCATGACCTGATCGGCGACCGCGAGATCCCGGCGGAAGCCTATTGGGGCGTGCACACCCTGCGCGCCAAGGAGAACTTCGACATCACCGGCACCGCGCTGTCCGGCAACCCGCACCTGATCCGCGCATTGGCGCGCGTGAAGCAGGCGGCCGCCCGGGCCAACCACGAGCTCGGCCTGCTCGACGCCCAGCGCGCCGCGGCCATCGACTCAGCCTGCGAGCGCATCGCCGCCGGCGAGCTGCATGACCAGTTCATCATCGACCCGATCCAGGGCGGGGCTGGCACCAGCACCAACATGAACGCCAATGAGGTCATCGCCAACCTGTCGCTGGAGATCCTCGGCCATGCAAAGGGCGAGTACCAGCACCTGCACCCGAACGACCATGTGAACCTGTCGCAGTCCACCAACGACGCCTACCCGACCGCAGTGAACATCGCCACCCACTTCGCCACCCAGCCGTTGCTGGCGGCCATCGAGGTGCTGCAGGATTCCTGCAACGCCAAGGCCGCAGAATTCCGCACCGTGGTGAAGATGGGCCGCACCCAGCTGCAGGATGCCGTGCCGATGACCGTAGGCCAGGAGTTCCGCGGCTGGGCCGTGACCCTGGCCGAGGACCGGGCACGGCTGGAGGAATCGCTGTCGCTGGTCACCGAGATCAACCTCGGCGCCACAGCCATCGGCACCGGGCTGAACGCCCCGGCCGGCTACGCCGAGGCCGCCTGCCGCCACCTGCGCGAGCTGACCGGCCTGCCGCTGACTACCAGCCCGGATCTGATCGAGGCCACCAGCGATGTGGGCGCCTTCGTGCACCTCTCGGGCGTGCTCAAGCGAGTGGCGCTGAAGATCTCCAAGATCTGCAACGACCTGCGCCTGCTTTCCTCCGGACCCCGCGCTGGCCTGAACGACCTGCAGCTGCCGGCCGTGCAGTCCGGCTCCTCGATCATGCCCGGCAAGGTCAACCCGGTGATCCCGGAAGTGGTCAGCCAGATCGCCTACCAGGTGGTGGGCCACGATTTGACCGTGACCATGGCCGCCGAGGGCGGGCAGCTGCAGCTGAACGCCTTCGAGCCGGTCATCGCCCACTCGATCGGGCTCTCGCTCAAGCACCTGGCCAACGGCTGCCTGACGCTGGCGCGCAAGTGCATCGACGGGATCACCGTGGACGAGCAGGCGCTGCGCCGCGAGGTGGAGAACTCCATCGGCCTGGTCACCGCGCTGAATCCGCGCCTGGGCTATGCGGCGTCCACTTCGGTGGCCCTCGAAGCGCTGCACACAGGACGCGGCGTGGCCGAACTGGTGCTCGAACGCGGCCTGCTTTCGGCCGAAGACCTCAATGAGCTGCTCTCCCCCGAGCGGCTTGCCAACCTCACCGACTAGATCCAAGGAATCCTATGGATAATTCCACCCCGCACGCCACCGCGGCGCACGTCCCCGATGCCGCGCTGACTGCCGGCGACAACGATTACCACAAGGGCCTGTCCTCCCGGCAGATGCAGATGATCGCCATTGGCGGCGCGATTGGCACCGGCCTGTTCATGGGCGCCGGAGGGCGCCTCGAGGCGGCCGGCCCGGGCATCGTGATCAGCTACGCGGTCTGCGGCTTCTTCGCCTTCCTGATCCTGCGGGCGTTGGGCGAACTGGTCATGCACCGTCCGTCGACCGGCTCCTTCGTCTCCTACGCCCGCGAGTTCTACGGCGAGAAGGCGGCCTTCGCCACCGGCTGGCTGTACTGGCTGAACTGGGTGATGACCGCCATCGTGGACATCACCGCGGTCGCCCTGTACATGGGCTTCTTCGGCAAATACGTGGGGTGGATCAGCTCGGTGCCGCAGTGGCTCTGGGCGCTGGCGGCGCTGGCCGTGGTGCTCACCATGAACCTGATCTCCGTCAAGGCCTTCGGCGAGATGGAATTCTGGTTCGCGCTGATCAAGGTCGTGGCCCTGGTGGCCTTCCTGGTTGTCGGCTGCTACTTCGTCATCTTCGGTACCCCGCTGGACGGGCATGAGGTCGGCTTCTCGCTGCTGGCCGATAATGGGGGGCTGCTGCCCAACGGCCTGCTGCCGGTGCTGGTGCTGATGCAGGGAGTGGTCTTCTCCTACGCATCCATCGAGCTGATCGGCACCGCCGCAGGCGAAACGGCAAACCCGGAAAAGGTCATGCCGAAGGCGATCAATACCGTGATCATCCGCATCGCCGTGTTCTACGTCGGCTCGCTGGTGCTGCTCTCGCTGCTGCTGCCCTATTCGGCCTACAGCGCCGGGGAATCGCCGTTCGTGACCTTCTTCGGATCCATCGGCGTGCAGGGCATGGACGTGGTGATGAACCTGGTGGTGCTCACCGCGGCGCTGTCCTCGCTGAACGCCGGGCTCTACTCCACCGGGCGCATCATGCGCTCCATGTCGTTGAACGGGTCGGCACCGAAATTCGCCGGACGGATGAACAAGGCAGGGGTGCCCTACGGCGGCATCGTGATCACCGCCGTGGTGGCAGTGCTCGGCGTGGTGCTCAACGCCGTGGTCCCGGCCAAGGCCTTCGAGATCGTGCTGAACTTCGCTGCCATCGGCATCATTGCCTCCTGGGCGATGATCGTGCTGTGCCAGATCGCCCTGATGAAGTCCGCCAAGCGCGGGGAGCAGGATCGCCCGAGCTTCCGGATGCCATTCGCCCCGGTTTCCGGCTGGGTCACCCTTGGCTTCCTTGCCCTGGTGCTGGTGATGATGGCCTTCGACAATCCGGTGGGCACCTGGACCATTGCCTCGCTGGTGATCATCATCCCGCTGATCATCGGCGGCTGGTACCTGTGCCGCGGACGGATCAACGAGATCGCCGAGGCTCGGTTGCGCAACGAGCAGCCGGCCAACCAGCCGTAGCAGGATCGCAGAACCGGCCTGGATGCAGCATCGCGCTGCTTCCGGGCCGGTTTTCTGCGTTCCGAGCCTGTCTAGCCGGTGATCTTGGCCTTGAGCAGCACCTGCGCCAGGTGCATTCCGCGGGCCTCTGTGCCCTCGGCGATCTGCGTGCGGCAGGAGAATCCGTCGGCGAGCACCACATCGTCCTGCGCACGATTGCGAATGGCCGGGAAGAGCTCGCGTTCGCCCAGCGAGCGGGATAGTTCCGCATGTCCGGGTTCGAATCCCCAGTTGCCGGCCAAGCCGCAGCAGCCCGTTTCGATTTCGCGCTCGTCAATGCCGATGCTGCGCAGCACGGCCGAGGACGAGCCATGGTCGCCCTGCGAACGCTCATGGCAGTGGACCTGCGACACCGCGCCGACATTCAGCTGTTCGAAGGGCCAGCCGGCGCTGGGCTTGCCATCGGCCGGAACGTGCTTGGCGATCAGATCCGCGAACGGCACGACGGCTGCCGACAGCGCAGCCGCGCGCGGGTCCTCGGGAACCAGCTCGGTGATTTCGTGGCCGAGCATAACCGTGCATGACGGTTCCAGGCCGATCACCGGGTAGCCTGCCTTGACCAGGGGTTCCATGACGTCCAAGGTGTGCTTGATGACCTTGCGCACGGTATCCAGCTGGCCGGTTGAGTGCCAGGTCAAACCGCAGCAGACGAATCCTTCGGGAATGATTACCCGGTAGCCGAGGGTTTCGAGCACTTCGACTGCCGCCTGGCCCGGTCCGGTATCCAGGTGGTTATTGAAGGAATCTGGCCAGAGCACCACGGTGCCCTGCGGCGATTCGGCTTCTGTTTCCTTCCGCTTGGCCGCCCAGCGCTGCAGCGATTCGCCCGAGAACGTGATCATCTTGCGTGTCGGTTCAATGCCGCCAACCTTCTTGACAAGCCGTTGCACCGCGTCGATGCGCAGCACCGTGTTGGCCAGGGGTGCTACGCCTGGCACCTGGTGCATCCAGTGGGTGAGCTTGGGTAGCCACCCCATGGTGTAGTGCGCCATCGGGCGGATGCGACCCTCGTAGAACTTGTGCAGGAACTCCGACTTGTAGGTCGCCATATCCACATTGACCGGGCATTCGGAAGCGCAGGCCTTGCAGGACAGACAGAGGTCCAGGGCGTCCTTCACCTCTTCGGACTTGTAGGCATCGGGCAAGGTGGTGCCGCGGAACATCTCGGAAAGCACCCGGGCACGGCCGCGCGTGGAGTTGACCTCGTCATGGGTGCCCTGGAAGGACGGGCACATGGCCCCCTCGTCCGAACGGCACAGGCCTACGCCCACGCAGCGGTTGACCGCGTTGACCAAGGAACCCTTGTCGCGCGAGAGCGCATGAACCGGCGTCAGCTCGAAGCTGCGCTGCCCGGGTCCGGGACGCAGCGACTCATCGATGCGTTCCGGATTGACCAATACCCCGGGGTTGAACAGGCCCTCGGGGTCAAAGGCCGCCTTGAAGCTGGCGAATGCCTTCATCATCTTCGAGCTGTACATGCGGGTGAGCAATTCCGAGCGGGCCCGGCCGTCCCCGTGTTCGCCGGACAGGGAGCCGCCATGCTTGGCCACGGTGTCGGCGGCCTGTTCCATGAACTGGCGGAAGATCGCCACGCCTTCATTGGTGCCCAAGTCGAAGGAGATGCGCACGTGGACGCAACCCTCGCCGAAGTGCCCGAAGGGGATGCCGCGCAGTCCATGGGCGTCCATGAGCGCGTACAGATCGCGCAGGTATCCGGCAAGATTCTCCGGCGGTACGGCTGAATCTTCCCAGGACGGCCAGGCCTCGCCGCCATCTGGCAGGCGGGTGACAATACCGGCGGAGGCTTCGCGGATCTTCCACAGCGTGCGGGCCTCGGCATGGTCCGTAACGACCACGGCATCGATCGCGGCCCCGGCCGCTGCATCATACGCTGACTGCACCAGCTCATCGGCGATGCTTCGTGCTTGTTCGATGGTTTGCCCGGCTGTCTCGCAGAAGAGCCAGCCGCCGGCCTTGGCGACGCCACCGCGGTTGGCGGCACCCATGCCAGGCAGATTGGATCCGGCACTCTGCTGACCGGGACGGCTGCGCAGCGCATCGAGCAGATCTCCGCCCATGCCTTCCGCAGTGGCAAGACCGGGACGGCGCAGGGATGCTGCCGCGGCCGCGGCATCGAAAACAGTTTCAAAAGCCAGGACTGCAAGCGCAGTATGCTTCGGCTTCTCGACAAGGCGCACCACCAGCTCGGTGATCACCCCGAGGGTGCCTTCGGACCCAGCCAGCGCCTTGGCGACATTGAACCCGTTTTCCGGGAGCAGATAGTGCATGCCGTAGCCCGAGACCTGGCGCGCGAAGCGGCCCAGTTCTGTGCGCAGTTCCTTGAGGTTCGCATCGCGCAGCGCCTTGAGCTTTCCGTCAAGCTCATCGCTGTTGGTTCCGTCGGCATTGACCTCGACCACGGATCCGTCGCCGAGCATGATCTTCATGGACACAACGTTGTCCGCGGCGGTGCCCCACGCCAGCGAGTGCGATCCGCAGGCGTTGTTGGCCACCATGCCGCCTACGGTGCAGCGGCTATGGGTCGACGGATCCGGACCGTAGGTCAGCCCGTATTGCGCAGCAGCATCACGCAGCTGGTCGCAGATGACTCCAGGCTGGATGCGCGCGGTCTTCGCCTCGGGATCGATGTCGAGGATCTTATTGAAATAGCGGGAGGTGTCCAGCACCAGACCTTCGCCGATGGCATTGCCCGCAACCGAGGTGCCTCCACCTCGCGACGTGATCGAAAGGCCTTCGGCCTTGGCATACTCGATGCCCAAGGCGATGTCGGCCTCACTGCGCACTTCAAGTACAGCCTGCGGCACCCGGCGGAAAATCGAGGCATCGGAAATATATGCAGCCCGAGTCGTCAGATCGGTCCGTAGCCGTTCCCGCATCTCAATTGCCTCAGGGGTCAGGGTCTGGATGCTCGACTGAGCTGACATGGTGAGCGCCTCTCGTTGATTCGTCCCACCAGAGTAACATGTTACATACTGTTTAGTTTCTTGATTACGTGAAAACTCCGCAAGAGATTTCAATGAGAGAATCAGTTCATGACCTCCGATCTCCAAGTCCCCGCCCAACATGGGCGCACATTGACCGAACAAGTGATGGACTACGTCCGTTCAGCTGTCATTTCTGGGGAATTGAAGACCGACACCCTCTACAGCGTCTACCAGCTGGCTGATCGCCTGAAGATATCCCGCTCACCGGTGCGCGATGGCTTGTTGCGCCTGGAGGAAGCCGGCTTGGTTGAATTTGCTCGTAATCGCGGCTTCCGCATCATTCCGACCCAGCCAAAGGATGTCGCAGAAATTTTCTCGCTCAGGCTGGCGCTGGAGGTTCCCGCCGCATTCAGGGCCGCGCAGGCCTGCACCCCGCAGATCGCGGCGCGGCTCAATGACATCGTTGCCGGCTTGGCCCGATGCGCCGAAGCGGATCTGACCGAAGAGTTCTTCGATCTGGACCAGCAGCTGCACGACTTCATCCTTGAGGTCGCGCAGTCGAACCGCGGGCGCAACATCGTGAACCGCCTTCGTGTCGCAACGCGGCTGCTTGGTGTTTCCACCGCAGGCAAGCAGCGCACCCTGGGTGACATCATGGCCGAGCATGAACCGATCATCACCGCCATCTCCAGCGGCAATGCCCCGGCGGCTGCGCTTGCCATGCGCCAGCACCTGGTCGCGACAGGAAAGCTACTGCTTGTACAAGCAGTTCAGGGCCAAGGCTTGGACCTTGACCCTGAAAACTTGTGGACTGAACTGACAGCTGGCTACTAGTCCTGCTCGTCTTCCTTGTATTCCTTTGAATACTGCAGCACGAAGGCGCACAGTGCGCACGCGGTCGCAAAACTGAAGGTCCACGGATACAGGATCTGCTTGGCTCCGCTGACCAGATCACCATTCAGTGACAGCACACCGGCCAGCTGGGTACCGACGATTGCAGTGCCGCCGATCATGAACAGCGCCAAGAAGACCAGGAATAGTATTTTCATGAGTCGCATGTTTTTCTCCTACGAAATCGGAATCGGCAGCCAGCCCATGCCGACAAGCCAGGCAATGACGATCATTGGCAGCACGAAATAGCCCAGCAATGGCATGAACATCTTGGTTGGATTGGTTTCGGCAAAGCCGGCAGCCAGATAGATCGGCGCACCGACCGGTGGAGAAGAACCCTCTGTCGAGGTGCACAACAGGACCGTCACCACGGCGATGACTGGATCGATACCCACGCTGGTCAACGCCATCACTGCCGGCGCACCCACGGCCGCGGCGGTTGCCGTCGAGGACAGCGGGGTGGCTACGACAACGGCCATGACACAGACGATTGCGACAATCGCCGCCTTTGGCATATCCAGCGAACCCAGGAAATCCGAAAGCTGCGGACCGACGCCCAGCGCTTCCATGATGTTCGAAGCGCTCAGCGCAGCGAACAGCGAAACACCAACAGTGGCGAACTGCGGCAGCTCGCGATTCAGGATCACCTTGAACTTCGAATCCGGCGCGAAGATCCGCTTTCGGCCCTCGATCAATGCGATCGCCGAGATGAGAATCGGAACCCAAACAATGATGGAGATCGAGCCCATCGAGTCCTTGCCCACCAACTCCGGGCGGGACAGGAATTCAAACAGCGGGCCGAAGGTCAGTGCAACAGGGATCGCGATGCCAAGGAAGATCAGTAGCGAGCGCCATCCTTCGCGCAGCGCTTGCCCTAACGTCGCCATGCCCTCCCGATTCGCTACGGGAATGCCGTCGGCACGAGCCCAAGTGAACACCAGGATCATGCGGTAGAGCACGCAATAAGCACCGCCAATGGCCAGTGCAACATATACGTCGCCAGCAGAAATTCCAGCGGCGGCCGGCATGGCCAAGAGGATGAACATGGTGCTGTTCGGCGGGAGCGCGACGCCCAAGCCGGAGTTTCCCGCTACCAGCGTTGCGGCGCGATTGGACGACCAGCCGTTTTCCTTCATCCACGGAATGGTTACCGAGCCGACCGTCGCCGTGTTGCCTGCGGTAGATCCTGCCACCAGCCCGATTGCGGCCGAGCCCAGGGTCGAGACGTAGGCCGATCCACCGCGAACGCGCCCGAACATCGAATTCAGGATATGGATCAGGCGCTCGATCAGGCCTGTCGCCGAGACGATCACTCCCATGAACACAAAGGCCATGCCCGCGAAGGTCACGTCTGATTGGAAGCCGGCAACTACGGCTGCGCTCAACAGGTTCAGCGCATCCGCGCCGCCGACCAGCGAACAAGCTATCAGCGCTAGTACAAGCGCCTCTGAAATACGCCGTTTCAGTACGACGTTAACTATGACTGTCACGGCGATGAATACGCCCAGTGCCAGCACGCCCATGTGTGCACCTTTCACGTTATGACTTTGTGTGCCTACACACAGTAGCATGTTACAGGCCACACAATGTGACAGAGGAGTCTTTTTGGGCTTTGGTTACACCGCTCGAACGGCACAGCCAAGCCTGCTTGTCGTGGCCAAGAGGCTTCCAGTGCACCCTGCAGCTTCGCTGCTCAGCGGCAATTTCTCCTGCCCGTTTCCTCGGCCTTCAGCATCTGCACCACTTTCGCGCCCTTGCGCGGAATGCAGTTTTTTGAGGCGTGAAGAAAGGCAACAGAAGCCAGGGCGATTGCCTGATTTCTGTTGCCTTTCCTATGTTCCGGCTTGGCTAGCCGACGGCAGGTTCCACGCTGAGCAAGATGTCGCGCACCAACGCGTATTGCCCGGTGCCCAGGAACTGCTGCGCTTGCTGCTTGGTCGGGTCGTCTGGAACACCATGGTCTTCCAGATAATCCTCTTCAACCCACATCATCGGTGACTGCTCGCCGATCCTGAAGAAGTTCAGGTCCGGGTTCTCATCGCGCTTGCCGAGCTCTTCGTCATCGATCAGGGCAATGTCGAATCCTGAATCCTTCTCGCCGTCTTCCTGGTCCGTCGATTCCCAGAACTCGGCAATCAGGCTCGTCGGGCGGAATCCGGTATCCGCTCCGGGATTTTCAAGTTCCTTGCGATCAAGCAGCTCCCGTTCATACAGCGCCATGTCTCCATCCGGAGAGGTTGCCGTGGTGGGGATCAGGGTCAGCACGTGCTTGCCTTGCGCGTCCTTGATCTCCCATTCGTCCCATTCGGTGCATTCGCCGTCGCAGTCATCCCCGGCGGCAGTCCACTGTTCCGGGGTAAAGAAGCGGATGCCATGCACTTCATGCACCTGGCTCAGCTCTGGCGCCGCCGAGCTTGGCGCATCCGGGCTTGCGGTGCTTTGCGTTGGGCTGGATTCGGGACTGGAAGCGGTCGGCGCGCTGGCACTTGCCGATGGCGACGTTCCGCTTGGTCCTGCGCTCTGGCTTTCGGCCGGTTCCGGCTCGGCTCCCTGGCAGGCAGCCAGCATCAGCGCTGCCGCGCACATCATCGGGAGCGCCCCAAGACGGGTTCTGGCACGGTTCATCTTTTCCAACTCCTTGATCGATTATCCGGTCATGCAGCTGACATCGCGAGCTCCCCCATGGAACCCATCCTCCACGGCCTTGCAGGTTTTTCCAATAGCTGTGCCATAACTCCTTGGTTGCAAGTTGCACCGGCCTTTCGTTCCGATGCCGCGTAATTTTCGATATTCGGTAGTGCCCGGCCGCGAACAGTGGCAAGATATGTGAAGTGGAACACTCTAAGCATTCATTTCATAATTTAGATTCTTTTATCGGCATGGGCCGGCTCAGCGGCCTGGCGCTCTCCCCCGACGGCACGAAGCTCGTCACCACCCTCAGCACCCTGTCCGAGGATGAGACGAAATACGAAAGCGCCCTCTGGTCGCTGGACCCCAAAGGCCAGGAACCGGCACGCCGGCTGACCTTCGGCGAGCACGGCGAATCGCAGCCGCAGTTCACCGCCAACGGCGACCTGCTCTTCGTGTCCAAGCGCTCATCCAAGGAAGACGCCAAGGCCGAAGGATGGATCCTTCCGGTGGCAGGAGGCGAAGCCCGCTCGGTGATCTCCCACCCGGCCGGGGTGCAGTCCTTGCGGATCTGCAAGCAGTCACCGCAGAGCATCGTGCTGCGCACCTCGGCCTTCAGCCGCGCCAAGGACCTGGAGGCCGAAGCGGCACTGCGCACCGGCCGCAAGGACAAGAAGGTCTCGGCAATCCTGCACACCGGCTACCCGGTGCGCTTCTGGGACGAAGACCTGGGCCCGTCCACCCCGCACTTCTACACCGGCTCCCTGCCGGACCCCCAGGACACCAGCGGCACCCAGCTCACCGATCTCACCCCGGGCATCGGCGCGAACCTGGAGGATACCTACTACGATGTCGCTGCCAACGGGGCCTTCCTGATCACCGAATGGCAGGTTCCCGAAGGCCGGGCCTCCTCGGCCCCGGGATTGATGCGCATCGATCTGCACACCGGCGCCCACGAAATGCTGCTCGCCCCCGACGACACGTACGAATACACGCTGGGCAAGATCAGCCCGGACTCCACCCAGCTGGCCTATGCACGTTGGGAGCGTTCCACCGCCGAAACCGCCCCGGTCTTCGAGCTGTGGCTGATGGACCTGGCCGACGGCGCCACCCATCGGATCGCCGCCGGCTGGGACCGCTGGGTCAGCGACCTGCAGTGGGTTCCCAATGGACGCTCGCTGCTGCTGGTCGCGGACGACAACGGCCATGCCCCGGTCTTCCACCTGAGCTTGTACAACGACAAGATCACCCGGCTCACCGAAGACGGAGCGTTCACCGACGTGGTCATCAGCAGCGACTCGCGCACCGCCTACGCGTTGCGCTCCAGCTACCTGCACCCGGCCGAACCGGTAGCCATCGACCTGGCGCACACCGGCGACCTGGAGCCGGGCGAATCCGCCGCCTTGACCGAGCTGCGCTCTCCGGTTGCCCGCCCGGCCTTGCCGGGCACGCTCACCGAGGTGACGACCACGGCCGAAGACGGATCGAGCGTCCGCGCCTGGCTGGCCCTGCCGGAATCAGCTTCTGCCACCAACAGAGCCCCGCTGCTGCTGTGGATCCACGGCGGACCGCTGGGCTCGTGGAACGCCTGGAGCTGGCGCTGGAGCCCATGGCTGCTGGTAGCCCAGGGCTATGCGGTGCTGCTGCCGGATCCCGCCCTGTCCACCGGCTACGGCCAGGCGTTCATCCAGCGCGGCTGGGGCCGCTGGGGCCAGGAGCCGTACACGGATCTGCTGGCCATCACCGATGCCGCCGAGGCGCGCGCTGACATCGATGAAACCCGCACCGCCGCGATGGGCGGCTCCTTCGGCGGCTACATGGCCAACTGGGTGGCAGGGCACACCGACCGCTTCAAGGCCATCATCACGCACGCCAGCCTGTGGGCGCTCGAAGGCTTCGGCAAGACCACCGATGCCGCGTTCTACTGGACCCGCGAGATGAGCCCGGAAATGCGCGAGCTGAACTCGCCGCATCATTCGGTGGGCAGCATTTTCACCCCGATGCTGGTCATCCACGGCGACAAGGACTACCGGGTGCCCATCGGCGAGGGCCTGCGCCTATGGTACGAGCTGCTGGCCGATTCGGGGCTGCCGCAGAAGGAAGACGGCAGCACCGAGCACCAGTTCCTGTACTTCCCGGATGAGAACCACTGGATCCTCACCCCGCAGCATGCCAAGATCTGGTACCAGGTCGTCACCGAGTTCCTCTCGCAGAAGGTGCTGGGCAACGAGGCGCAGGAACTGCCCGAGCTGCTGGGCTGAGTCCGAGCAGGATCCGGCTGCCGGGGCGGAAGCACTACCGTCCCGGCAGCTGGACTTCCGCCGGCGCATCCCCGCCGGAACCGCGGCTGGCCAGCACCAGCGCCTTGGCCCGCCGCGCCACATCGGCATCGCGTTCGCCCAGCAACGCCACCAGCTGGGCCAGATGCGCCGCACGCTGGGCATAGCCGGCCTGCAGGCGCTGTCCCAAGGTCATCGAGGACAATTCCTCGGCCTCGCGCCACGCCATCATCAGGGCGCGCTCGAACAAGCGCTGGCCTGCCTCGTCGGCAGTCCCCGCCTCGCTTGCACCGAGCACTGCCACCGCATTGATCTGCGAATCCTCCAGGCCCATGGCCAGCTGCTCCAGCTGCCGGCGTGATTGCTGCACCGACCGCGAACCGCGGGAGAACCGGGTCAGCTGCGTGCTGGCCCCGAGCAGGTACTGGATCACCTGGAGAACGTTGATTACCGTGAAGAACAGCATGAACACGAGCATCCAGTACAGCAAGGTGGTGTTGTAGTCCGGCTGCTCATAGCCGGCCCGCTTGAGCACCACGGCGAAGTCCTCGGCCGCACCGGCCGCTTCCATCGCCGGATAGTTCGACTCGTAGATGCTTCCGTGCTCCCACCCGCCGGTCGTTCCCCACGAGGCGGTACCGCTAATGACCGCACCGGAAATCAGCCCGGGCATGATGCCCTTGCCTTCATCCGTGATCAGCAGCGGAATGATCGTCAAGTCCTCGGGAAGCTCCCCGTTGGCAGGATCAGCGCGATCAGAATATTCGTCCTTGATCCGCAAGATCGCCGAGCGCACGCTCTCGGGTGTCGATTCGCGGAAGTCATAGCCTTCGACCTCGTTGAGATCCAGGTAGGCCTCCGCATCGCGCACCGCGACCAGAATCCGCTGTGTGGTCTCGAAGTCTTCCTCCATGTACCGGCGGATCTCTGACTCGTCAACCAGCTGGCCCTGGTCATCGATTTCAAGTTCCATTCCCCGGCCTGACCCCTCATAGGTGCGTTCGGGTTCGTTGGCTATCGAGGAGACAATGAGCCCCGAGGCGATCAGGCTGCCCACCAGCAGGGCCGCAAGCAGTCCAAACTTCCACGCCCGGCGCAGCTTCGGCGGTTCATCACCAGCTGCCTTGCGGGTGCTGGCGAGCCGGGCCAGCATGCGCTGCCAGCCAGCAGGTTCGCCCGATGTCCCTCCGGCAGCCTGGTCGGTCTGCAGCGTGTCGCCGAGCACCCCGCGGGCCAGCGCATTCGCCGTGTCGATCTGCTGCAAAGCGCTCTGCTTGGTGACCGGCGGCAGCCCCAGGCTGGCGCGCAGCTCATTGTGCTGGGCACCAATCGGCGGCACCTCCTGCTTCTGGCCCCGCGGATAACGGCGCAACCGGGTCGAGATCTTCGCGGCAAGCTTGGCCAGCTGCTTTTCGGCGTCGGCCCAGCGCTCTACGGCCGTGCGCTGGCCGGTGTCGCCATGGGCGGCGTTGAGCAGTTCGCCCAAGGCGCCGCGGAAATCCTCCAGGTCCTTGCCGGCAACCATGGTGCCGGGGGCCGTTTCCAGCCGGATCAGCAGCGCCGTGGCGGCATCGTTGATCGGGGCGCTGAGCTTGTCGAACGTGGATCCGGTGCCAGCCAGGTGGGCATGCACCGAGCCGGCGCCCATCAGGGAATCTGCCAGTTCGGTCAGCGTGCGCGCATCGGCTTCGAAAGCGGCCAGCTGCTGACCGGTCTTCTTATCCAGGCAGGCGGCGCGGTCGAAGACCAGGCGCACCAGAGGGTCCTCGCGCCGGGCGGCATCAAGGGAGAGCGCTTCGAGCTGCCGCCAGGCCTTGGTGAAGCCGGCCGGGCGGTGCCCCGGATCAGCTGCCTGGTAGGTGGCTTCCAACGCTTCGAGATCCAGGACCACGCGAGCCAGCTTGCGCTGGGCCGCGGCCAGCCGCCGGTGCCGGGAAGCCCACCGGGAGCGGAAGCGCAGGGCGCTGGCCAGCAGCGCGGCGGTGAGCATGGCGCTGGCGCCCACCACGGCGAACCAGAAGATCGCCGAGTTGCTGGGCGAATCATCCAGCAGCACGGCGGCGGTATGCGCGGCGGCCACCGCAGCCTTGGGGCCATGGCCTACCGAGATGTTCTTGATGAAGGCATTCTCGATATCGAAGCGCAGGTCGTCATGCGCGTCGTCGGAGGCGACCAGATTCCGGTCCACACCCACCCCTGAGAAGCGCTGCTCGGCCTCGCTTTGCCCGGAATCCAGGTTGTCCATCTTGGTCGAAACGATGATCTGGTTTTCGGGCACTTCCCCGCGCAGCAGTTCATTGCCCGTTAGCCAGCGGTCGGCAATGACCAGTTCCAGCGGGGCCGTGGCCCGCACCGGGTGCCGGGCCAGCTCGGCGTCCACCGTCTGCTGGGTGATGTTGAAGCCGTTCTCCCCCTGGACCACTACCGTGACCTCATAGGGTGCAGGGACATTGGCTGCCTGCACCGCCAGCACGGCGCGTACGCCAAGGGCCGTGGTCACCAAAGCCATGAAAATGGCAGCGATGGCGGTCCAGTGGAAGGGGCGGCGCAAGCGCCGTCCGGTGGAATCATGCATCAAACGGGCAGGCATCAGCGGGCCTCGCTTCCCGGCAGGAAATTCCTGAGCAGCGCAATGGGATCATTTTCCAGCGCAGCGTCAGCCGGTTGCCTGCCTGCCATCCGCTCACCCAGCCCCTGCGGGACCTTGAGCCGCGCCTGCCCGGCTTGCGCCAGCGCATCGCGCAGCACGCTATCGAGCTCGTCGCGCAACTCCCAAAGCCGGTTCAGAATGCCCGGAGCATCCTGGGCTCCGGTGTTCCGCCGGCCCACCCGGGTTCGCAGCAGCTGCAGCTCATCGGTATGGGTGATGATCACGGTGCGCGCGGCCTGGGCGCAGCCCAGCTGCCCTGCACCGGGAAGATCGAGGAACAGCGCCAGGTCTTCCAGCCGCTCACGGTGGTATTCGAAAATCGATGCCCAGGATTCGCGAGAATCCCGTGGCCGTCCTGCGAAGTCGTGGGCCAGCTGGACCGCGCCGCGCAGCAGCGAGAGTTCGCGTTCGCGGTGGCGCAGATCTGCCAGTTGCTTTTCGGAGACCTGCTCCTGGACGGCGATTCCCGGATCCAGGTCCTGTGCGTGCTGGGTACCATGCTGGGTGCCGGCACGCTGCTTTTCCAGTTCCGCCATCGCCTCGGCCAAGCGGCCCTGTTCCGGCAGGCCCAAGTCGGGCACCGGTTTGCGGCCGAGGTAGCGGTTGGCTTGCTGGATCCGCGATTCGAGCAGTTCGGCCTGCTTGAGGCGTTCGGCGGCCGCCGCCTTCTTGGCCTTGCGGCGCTTGGCGCGCCACGCCCAGGCGAGCATGAAGACGATTGCCACAGCGAGCACGCCCACGGCGATCACCTTGGACAGCGTCCGGTCCGGCGGCGCCTGCAGCTGCTGGGTCGTGGCCAGCGCGACCTCGGTGATGCCTGCGGTGTAGTCCCCCGCCCTAAATGCCTCGTCGCCGGCTGCCAGGATCTTCTGGCTGGACCCGGGGTCCGTTTCGCTGATATCGCGCCCCGGATCCACGAAGACCTCGACCTCATCGGCGGGGTCCTCTGGCAGCATCACGCCGACGGCAATCCACCCTTTGCCCACGTAGCCCAGGGTCTTTCCGTTCTCCAGCCAGTCATCGCTGAGCGCGTCGCTGTCCCCGAACATCAGCATCCCGCGCACCAGCTGCGCGGCTCCCTTGAGGTTGTTCGGCTCCTGGTCCACCCCGAGCAGGATCTTCGCATCCTGCTCGCCTACGGCCTGCCGGACCTGGTCCATGATTCGTTCCGAATCCACGTCGTCGAGTGCCGCGTCGGTCACCGCAAGGTAGAAGTTGCCTTCCTGGGATGTCACCGACGGGATGAGGACCGTGCCCTCGTCTTCGGCATCATCGCTGGGTGTCGCCGAGGGGTACACCGGTGCCGGTGCTTCGGATTCCGTGGCCGCGGCAGACGCGTGGGCTGGGACGGTGGCGGTGCCGAGGCCGAGCACAAAGGCGGCCAGCAGGCACGCACACTGGATCCTGCCCAGTGCCAACGGACCAAAGCTGCGGGGTCGATTCATGGAAACTACTGTATCAACAAGGATTTGAACAACTCCGCTCCACGTGAAACAGTCTTCCGCTACCCGTCCAGAATGGTCCACTGCGCGCTGGCGTGTGAAAGCTTGTCCGGGTTGGACACCAGCAAGATGGTTTGAATGTGTCCTGCGGCCACCTCGATCGCCACCACGTCCTGCCGGCCCGCCAGCTTGAAAAGCAGTGCAGGCGCCTGATTCATTTCTCCCAAGAAGACGCTTCGCCCTGGATTTTTCCGCTCAACGCCAACCAGGAAGCGGGCAATGCGCTGCGCGCCAAGCACCGGGTTCAACGCGGCCCGGGCCTTGCCTCCGCCGTCGGAGTAGAGCACCGCATCCTTGGCCAGCAACTGGACCAGTTCCTCGGCGTCGCCATGGCGTATGGCTGCCACGACCTTCGACAGCAATGAGGATATTTCGCTTGCTTCCCTGCTGGGCGCTTCGGTGTGCCCCAGTTTCTTGCCGGCCCGGCTCAGCAGCTGCCTGACCGCGGCCGGCGAGGCCTCCAGCACCTCGGCAATCTCTGCAGCCTTGTAGCCCAGGGCATGGTGCAACACGTAGGCGGCCCGCGTTTGGGGCGAGAGCTCTTCGAGGAGGAAGAGCACGCCGAGGCGCAGCATGGATCCAGTCAGGGCCTCATCTTCGGGAAGCGCCAGCTGGCCTACCGGCTCGGGCAGCCATTCCCCGACATAGTCGGTCCGCTGGCGCTGGGCCGAACGCAGCACGTCAATCGCCCGGCGCGTGGCAAGCGTGGTGAGGAACGCCGGCCAGTTCCGCACCTGTTCGGTGGCTGCCGGGGTGAGCTTGAGCAGCTGCTCGGCCACTTCGCTGACCACGTCTTCGGCCTGCGCCCACACGCCGAGCATGTTGTAGGCCAGGACGGTCAATCGGCGCTTCTCGGCGTCCCACTGGGCCAGCGCTGCGGATTCCGTTGGTTGCTCCACGCGCCCGATTCTACCTGCGCTTCCCGGCACTAGTCGCGTACTGGCGGTTCGAGCTGGGTCGGGATGGCAATGCGGTTCCAGACGTTGATGGTGGCGATTGCCAAGATCAGGTTGCCGATTTCTTCCTCGCTGAATTCGTCAGCGGCCGCGTCCCAGACTTCGTCGCTGACCCCGGTGGCAGGATCAAGCCGGGTCACCGCATCGGTCAGCCGCAGGGCAGCGCGCTCGGCGTCGGTGAACAGCGGGGAATCGTTATAGGCAGCCACGGCAAAGAGCTTCGCGGTGGACATGCCCATCTCCATGGCGTCGTGGGAGTGCATATCGGTGCAGAAGGAGCAGCCATTGAGGATCGAAGCGCGCAGCTTCACCAGCTCGTAGAGCTCCTTGGGCACCGACTGGCTGGCGTAGGCTTCCAGTCCCAGTACGGCGGCGTACCCCTTCTTGTGCGTTTTGCTCAAATTCATGCGCATGGCGTGTCTCCTGTCATTCGATTTCCAGGCAAGTTCCTGCCCTTCAAAAGTACGTCGAAACCGGAGCTTAAACTGTGACACCCCGGAGAGAACTTTTTTCAGAAGTTCTCTCCGGGGTGCTGTTATCCGCAGCTCAGTCCAGCAGCATGGCTGGTTCCTGCAGAATTGATGCCACATCGGCCATGAAGCGGGCCGAGAGATCGCCGTCAACCACGCGGTGGTCGAAGGATCCGCCCAGGGTGGTGATCCAGCGCGGAACCACTTCGCCGTCGACAACCCACGGCTTCTGGCGGATCGTGCCGAAGGCGACGATGGCCACCTCGCCCGGGTTGATGATCGGGGTGCCGGTGTCGATGCCCAGCGCACCGATATTGGTGATGCTCAGCGAACCGTCGCGCATGTCTTCCGGTCGGGTCTTGCCGGCACGCGCGGTCGTGGCCAGCTCGTTCAGCGCGATGGCCAGTTCCTTCATGTTCAGGTTCTGCGCGTCCTTGATATTCGGCACCAGCAGGCCGCGCGGGGTGGCTGCGGCGATGCCCAGGTTCATGAAGCGCTTCTGGTGGATCTCCGCGCCGTTCTCGGTTTCCACCCAGCTGGCGTTTACCGAAGGGTTGCGGGCGGCAGCCCAGATCACGGCCCGGGCCAGCACCAGCAGAGGCGAGACCTTGATTCCTTCGAAGTCGCGGGACTTCTTCAGCCGTGCTACGTATTCCATGGTGCGGCTGGCATCCACGTCCACGAAGATCGAGACATGCGGTGCGGTGAACGCGGAGTCCACCATGGCCTTCGCGGTGGCTTTGCGCACGCCACGCACCGGAGTGCGTTCGACGCGGGCGTCGGCCAGCTGGCCGTGGGCCCAGTAGGTTGGTGCCGCCGCGTGCTCGGCTTCGCGCTGGGCCTGGTAGCTGTTGACATCTTCGCGGGTAATTTCTCCCTGGGTGCCGGTGCCCACCACATCGTTGATGTCGATTCCCAGCTCCTTGGCCAGCCGGCGTACCGGCGGCTTGGCCAGCACGCGGTCCACGAAGTTCGCCATTGCCGGCTTGCGGCGATCCACTTCGCGGGTCACGGCGGTACCCAGGGACTGCGCGCGGCGCGAGATGGTCTCGGCCAAAGCGGAGCCGGAGGCACGGACCGCTGCGGTGCGGGCACCGGCTGCCGAAGGTGCGGGGCGGCTGGTGCGCTTGCGGCGCACGGAGGAATCAGCGGTCGGGCCCGAACCGACCAGAGGGCCGGGTTCCTCGCTGGCCTGCGGCGCCGCGGTGGCCAGCGCCTCGGCTGGTTCCGGGGTGCCGGTCGGGGCCGGCTTGCCGCCTTCCTCGTCGATGGTGATCAGCGGGTTGTCCACCAGCACGGTGTCGCCTTCATCCGCGTGCAATGCGGTGACCACCCCCGCGAAGGGGCAGGGCAGCTCGACCAGCGACTTGGCGGTTTCGATCTCGACGAAGATCTGGTTGACCTCAACGGTGTCCCCTACTTTGACCTTCCAGGAAGCGATATCCGCTTCGGTCAACCCTTCGCCCACATCGGGGAGATTAAAGACTGTCATTTCTACTCCTTGGATTCCGCTCAGTAAGCGAAGGACCGGTCGAGGGCTTCAAGCAACTTGTCGATATCCGGCAGGTACTGGGATTCCACCTTGGAAATCGGGTACGGCATGTGGAATCCGCCCACGCGCAGCACCGGTGCTTCCAGCGAGAGGAAGGCGCGCTCGGTGATGCGGGCGGCGATTTCGCCGCCCAGGCCGCCGAAGGTCGGCGCTTCGTGGGTGACAATCAGCCGTCCGGTCTTCTGCACCGATTCGGTGATGGTGTCAAAGTCGATCGGCGAGAGCGAACGCAGGTCGATGACCTCGATGGAGCGTCCGTCTTCCAACGCGGCATCCGCGGCGGCCAGGGCGATCGGCACCAGCGGGCCGTAGGCCACGATGGTCGCGTCGGTGCCCGGACGGACCACCTGCGCCTTGAACGCATCCAGGGCCGGGGTCCCGGTGTCCACTTCTCCCTTGAGCCAGTAGCGGCGCTTGGGCTCGAAGAAGATCACCGGATCTTGGCAGCTGGCTGCCTGCTGGATCATCCAGTAGGCGTCATGCGCGTTGGACGGAGTGATGATGCGAAGGCCAGCGGTGTGGGCGAACAGCGCTTCCGGGGATTCGGAGTGGTGCTCGATGGAGCCGATGCCGCCGCCGTACGGGATGCGGATGACCACCGGAGTGGTCAGCCGGCCTTCGGAGCGGGCGTGCATCTTGGCCAGCTGGGTGGTGATCTGGCTGAAGGCAGGGAAGACGAAGCCGTCGAACTGGATTTCCACCAGCGGGCTGAAGCCGCGCAGGGCCATGCCCACGGCGGTGCCGACGATGCCTGCCTCGCCCAGCGGCGAGTCGATGACGCGGTGCTCGCCGTACTTGTCGATCAGCCCGTCGGTAATCCGGTACACGCCGCCGAGGCGTCCGATGTCCTCGCCCATCAGCAAGGACTTGTCGTTGGTTTCCAGCACCTTGTCCAGGCCGCTGGTAATGGCCTTGGCCAGGGTCATCGTGGTGGTCATTTAGTGCTCTCCCTCAGCCGCATCGGCGAATCCTGCTTCGTATTCCAGATGCCAGGCCAGTTCTTCCTGGATCAGCGGATGCGCTTCGGCGTAGACCTGCTCGAACGATTTGGCCAGCGGCGGGACTGGGAAGGCCATGGCGTCTTCGCGGACCTTGGCAGCCATTGCGTCGGCGTCGGCGGACAGCTGCTCGAAGAAGGTGTCATCAACCAGGTTGTTATCGCGCAGGTAGGTTTCCAGGCGAATCAGCGGATCCTTCGGAGCCCACTGGGCTTCTTCTTCGCTCATGCGGTATTTGGTCGGATCATCGGCGGTGGTGTGCGCTCCGAGACGGTAGGTGACGGCTTCGATGAGGACCGGGCCCTTGCCGCTGCGTGCGTGTTCCAGCGCCCAGCGGGTGACGGCCAAGACTGCCAGCACGTCGTTGCCGTCGACGCGGACTCCGGGCATGCCGTAGCCAGCGGCTCGGTTGACCAGAGGCACCTTGGACTGGACCTCGAAAGGCACGGAGATCGCCCACTGGTTGTTCTGGCAGAAGTAGACCACCGGTGCATTGAAGGAGCTGGCGAAGACCATGGATTCGTGGGTTTCGCCCTCGGTGGAGGAGCCATCGCCGAAGTAGGCGACAACAGCATTGCCTTCCTTGGCACGGCGGGCTTCATCCCATCCGCGCTGCTCCATGTTCAACGCCATGCCGTAGCCGGCGGCATGCGGCATCTGCGCGGCCAGCACCATGGTGTACATGTGGAAGTTGTTTTCCCGGGGATCCCAGCCGCCGCCGGAGATGCCGCGGAACAAGCGCAGCATTTCCGAGAAGGAGACGTCACGGGTCAGCGCTACGCCGTGCTCGCGGTAGGTGGGGAAGATGTAGTCGCTTCGGCGGGTGGCGCGGCCGGAACCGATCTGCGCCGCTTCCTGCCCGCGCAGCGGGACCCAGAGGCACAACTGCCCCTGGCGCTGCAAAGCTGTGGCCTCTTGGTCGAATCGACGCGTCAATGCCATGTCGCGGTAGAAACCGCGAAGCATGTCATCATCAACGTCGCCCAGATACGCATCGTACGTTTCATGGGACTGACGCTGGCCGTCCGGAGTCAGGATCTGAATCAGATCCGGCTCCGTCGCCTCGGTCGCAGCTCGCGTCATTTATCATCCTTCGGTCATAAATATGCCCCACGCGGAATACATTCCGCATGGGACATATACGGCTTGTCCAGTTCCTAAGCCTATAGGCTTTGACCGCTAAAACGCGAGAAATCAGCGCCCGTTACCCCTATGCCAGGTCGAGTGATTCCTTGCACAGTTCAATAAAGCGATCGTTTGCCTCAACTTCGCCGATGGAGACCCGCACTCCCTCGTTCGAGAAGCCGCGCACAGACAACGCCACGGCGTTGGCCCGCTCGACAAACTGGCCGGTCTTTTCTCCCAGCGGCAGCCAGACGAAGTTCGCCTGGGTGGAAGGAATCTTCCAGCCCATCTCGGCCAAGGCCGCCGCCACTCGTTCGCGTTCGGCCACCAGCCCCTCGACACGCTCAAGCACCAGGTCGATATTAGCCAGCGAAGCGACCGCGGCATCCTCGGCCACGCTGGAGACGGCAAACGGGGTGGCGACCACGCGGATGTTCTCGGTGATCTGCGGATGGGCCACCGAGTAGCCGACCCGGAGATTCGCCAGGCCGTGGGCCTTCGAGAAGGTGCGCAGCAGAACGACATTTTCGTTCTCGTTGTAGGTGTGAATGCCATCCACCGATTTCTCATCACGGACGAACTCGATGTAGGCCTCATCCAGGACCACCAGCACGTTCTTCGGAACGCGTGCCAGGAAATCATCGACCTCGGCCTGGGTGAGTACCGGTCCGGTCGGGTTATTCGGGGTGCACAGCAAGATCACTGAGGTGTTCTCGTTCACCGCGGCGATCATGGATTCCAGATCGTGGCGCCCATCTTCCAGCAGTGGAATCTCCACCGGCAGCGCACCGGCGGTCTGAACGAGAATCGGGTAGGCCTCGAAGGAACGCCACGCATAGATGACTTCATCCTGGATGCCGTCCTCGTTCTGGCCCGCGAAGGTATTCAGGATTTGCACCAGCGCGCCGAGGGAACCGGCGCCGGTCACGATATCTTCAGCCGGCACGTCCAAGTAATCGGCGAGGGCCATGCGAAGCTTGGTCGATAGCGGGTCTGGGTAGCGATTCAGGCTGTCCTGCTCGACGACTGCCTGATGCACAGCGTCCAACGGGGCAAAGGGAATCTCGTTCGATGACAGCTTGTAAGCTTGGACGCCTTCAACTGGAGCAGGCGGCTTGCCCGCAGCGTATTTTGGCAAACGTGCAACTACAGAGCGTGGCTGCACCTGATCTTGGGTCACCGGGTTCTCAGTCATACCTCAAAGCCTAGTCCTCACTATGGGTTTAGCGATATCCGAGGTTCATCCGAATCCCAGATTTCTGTGCCAAAGTTAAGCCATGAGCTTTCTGATTCGAGTCATCGTCAATGCGCTTGCCCTCGCCGCCGCCGTTTGGGTGGTGCCCGGTCTCAAGATCGTCGCGGCAGGCGAAGGCACCATGAGCACGGTCATCGCCTATCTGGTCGTTGCAGTCATCTTCGGCTTGGTCAACGCCTTGGTCCGTCCAATCGTCAAGCTTTTCTCCTTGCCGATCACCTGCCTCACCCTGGGCCTGTTCACAATCGTGATCAATGCCCTGATGCTCTTGCTGACGTCATGGCTGACGACCTTCACGCCCATCGAACTGGTCATCGAGCAGTTCTGGTGGGATGCCATCGCCGGCACGATCATCATCTCCATTGTCTCGGCGGTCCTCGGACTATTCGTCAAGAGCGATCGCGACTAAGCGGACTACCGCTCACGGCTAAAAGAAGACGGCAACCGGCAGGTGCCGTCTTCTTTGGTTAGTTCCCAATTGGCCGGCCCGGTCATCTCCCCCGTTTCCGCTGCCTTTTACTGTGGCGTCGGAAGATACTGGCCTTGGATAGCGCGCTGCAGCTTTGGGCATCTTAATGGGGCGGCGCCACATGCTTGAGCCGACGCTTCTCCTCTTCCGTGATGGACCGAGGTTCTTTCGGCTTCCGCTCCAGCTTGAACATGCGGATTTTCACCAGTGGTTCGGGGAGGTAGTACTTCTCCAGATGCTCCCTGATTTCCAGCTTCGGATTCTCATCGAGTTCCAGAAGGTGGTCACCGTAATTCTTGAGGTTATGCGGAGCGCCAAAGATGCCATCGTCGGGCAAGATGTCCTCCATGTGCTCCCGCGGGCCCGGGAAGGTGGTCGTGTAATGCTCCCCCCTGCCGGGGTTGGGCCCGCCATCGGTTCCCGGCACCATATCCTTCTGGTCTTCAACCGACAGGCTGCGTACGTCTTCTGGCAGGTCAATCGTGCCGATGGGCGATCCAAGGGTCAGGACTTTATTCAGCTTGTACTTGTGCTTCAAGTACTTGTTCTTCGACAGCTGGGCCACATGAATGCCCCCTTGCGAATACCCGGAGAGGATGAGCTCATCGCCCTCTTTCGCTCCGCTGATCTCCAGTGCCTCATCAAGCGGTTTCGCGAAGTTCTCGGATTCCACCCCGAACCCGTCGGCGATGCCTTCCGGGCCAAAAGGCGAAGGAACTTCCGAGTCATTCTGTGTACCCGGGAAGATCGCAATGTACGTATCCTCGTCAGCCTTCACGATCATGATCTTCCCGTTATTCTCCGTCCCTTCGCCTTCCAGCATTTGGTGCAACTGGAAATAGCTTTGCATCTTTCCATCGACTTCAACCGTTTGCGTTGGATCCTTCCCAGTGAGCTGTATTTCGGTATTGCGATCTGCTCCCAGCCGCCGGATAAAGCCCGACAGATCCTTGACTGCACCTTCGATCTGCTCGGTCAGCGTCAGGTTCGATCCAAAGGGCCAGCGCGGCAGGTACGAAAACATCAAGCGCAGGAACATTTCCATGCTTTCCAAAGGCGGACGCCAGCCGTTGTCGCGGGTCTCGGAAATGAAGTCTCCCACCAGCACAGCTCCCGTGCTGGCTAGCACCATCCGTTCAGCAGCGGACTCGGCAACTTCATAGTTCCGCATGGCTTCGGAGACTTTTGCGGTCAGATCAAACGCTGTAATTTGCCCCTCTCTGGACTGCTGATAGGCGTCCCTGATCAAGTCGCCCAACAGCCCGACGTTATACCCCCTGGCACCGATGCCTGACACCATGCACTGCAGATCCAGGTCGCGCTGGCAGCTATCAGCTGCCTGCGCGGCTTTGAGCAGTACCTCGGATATGCCATCGATATCGTTGGCAACCCGCTGGCAGATCTCCCCTGCCTCGGCGTAATCCAACGAGTTGTAATTGACTTCATATCCCATGGCTACGAGGCCATTCGCTGGTTCATGATTTGTGCTTCGAGGTTCTGGATCTCCCGCATGGCTACCCCTACGTACTCCTCCGCGTCGCCCAGCTCGCTGTTGAGCATTTCCAGCCGGCGGCTCAGCTCGTCGACATTCTCCAAGAACGCCTTGCCTGCCTTGGAATTCCAAGTCAATGAATGGATTGACCCCAACTGCGCGATGGCGAATTGAGTGGTTTTCCGTGCGTCATCGAGTTGGCTCGCCACCGTCAGCAGCGTCGCTTGAAACATCATTTTCCTGCTCCGCATCCTTGAGAATTTGTCCACCATCATGGACAGCCGCGATTCGGTGCCAGCAGGATTTGGGCCCAGTTGTGGAAACAGGAACGGTGTAAAAGATGTGATGTAGCGCCGGGGATGGAAGAATATGAGCATGGCTGAGATTGCGCGCACTTCCCTTGCTAATGAACCACTGGCTTTGACTGCCCTCGACGGACGCTACCGCAGCGCCGTGGCACCACTGGTCGACTACCTTTCCGAAGCGGCTTTGAACCGCGACCGCGTTCACGTCGAAATTGAATGGCTGATCCATTTGACCGACAACTCCGTTCTTCCAGGCACCTCCCCGCTTACTGCGGACCAGAAGGCGGCACTGCGCAAGATCGTCACCGATTTCAATGCTGACTCGGTGAAGGAACTGGCAGAGATCGAAGCTGTCACCGTTCACGACGTTAAGGCAGTGGAGTACTACATCGCCAACCGCCTGGAAGCAATTGGCATCGGCAACCTCAAGCCGCTGGTGCATTTCGGCTGCACCTCCGAGGACATCAACAACCTGTCCTACGCGCTGGGCGTCCAGGGCGGCGTGCAGCAGGTATGGCTTCCAGCAGCCCGCGACCTGGTGGCCCAGCTGTCCAAGATGGCCGAGGATTCCCGCGACGTGCCGATGCTCTCGCGCACCCACGGCCAGCCAGCCACCCCGACTACCCTGGGCAAGGAACTGGCAGTGCTGGCATGGCGCCTGACCCGCCAGCTGGACCGTGTCGAGAAGACCGAGTACCTGGGCAAGATCAATGGTGCCACCGGCACTTACGCGGCCCACTATGCTTCGGTTCCAACTGCCGACTGGCAGAAGGTTGCCAAGGACTTCGTCGAGCACCTGGGCCTGACCTGGAACCCGCTGACCACCCAGATCGAATCCCACGACTGGCAGGCAGAGGTCTACGCAGACATCGCCCGCTTCAACAGCATCCTGCACAACCTGTGCACCGATGTCTGGAGCTACATCTCCATCGGCTACTTCGCGCAGATCCCAGTGGCAGGTGCCACCGGCTCCTCGACCATGCCGCACAAGGTCAACCCCATCCGCTTCGAGAATGCCGAAGCGAACCTGGAGATCTCCAACGGCCTGCTGAACACCCTGGGTTCCACCCTGGTCACCAGCCGCTGGCAGCGCGACCTCACCGATTCCTCCTCGCAGCGCAACATCGGCACCGCCATCGGACACTCGGTGCTGGCGATCTCCAATGTCGCCAAGGGCCTTGACCGCCTGGATGTTGCCGAGGCCGTGCTGGCCGAGGATCTGGACCACAACTGGGAGGTCCTCGCCGAGGCCATCCAGATGGTTATGCGCGCCGAGGCCATCGCCGGTGTCGAAGGCATGGACAACCCATACGAGCGACTCAAGGACCTGACCCGAGGCCACCGCGTGGATGCAGCCCGCCTGAAGGAATTCGTTGGCGAGCTGGGCCTGTCGGCCGATGCTGAAGCCCGCCTGCAGTCCCTGACCCCGGGCACCTACAATGGCATCGCTTCGCAGCTGGTGGACCACCTGAAGAAGTAGCCGCACGGCACAAGCCGGGCCCGGTGCATCGAATTTCGACGCACCGGGCCCGGCTTTTCAGTTAAAAGCTGCCCCAGCGTCCGGCTGGCGCTTCCTGTACACCTCTGCAGCGCGGCCATCAAGTGCCCTCGGCCTGCGCGATCCCGGTTTTGCGCCCCAGCTCAGCTTCGGCTCCGGTCTGCTTGAAAGATGCTGGCTCGATCAAGCCGATGGCATCGAGCCCCACCGGATCCATCAATTCAAACGGACCTTCTCGGGGATCTCCCCGTGCAGTGCGCGCAGTTGCGCCATTGTCCTTGAATACGGCAATTCCGGCCGATACCCCACGCCGGACCCCAGCAGTCCGTTGACGATGAATTCTGGAATTTCCGGTTTAACCGGCACAGGTTCCTTGCCCATCCGCGATGCCAACGACACGACCGCATGCACGGTTGCATCGCTGGTGGATCCGCGGCACCCCGCTTCATCCTTCGTGGCCAAAACGGGATTGAAGAAATGCATGTTGCAGACGCAACCAACCAGTCCGCTGGCCTCCGAGACCATTGATGTACCCAATGTTGGGGAACTGGTGCTGGACTGGCATTGGCCGCAGCCGCAGCATCCCGGACTTCGAAGATTGATTGCTTGATATCCAGGCGTTCAGTAGCCGCTTCGATCACTCAGTCCGCGTCAGCTGTTCTGTCCCGATAATGGGTAAATCTGACGGCGTCTTGCCGTTGGCGGCATGGCGGACTCGCCTTGGCAGCAGCGAATAGAATATCTGGCATGTCCAGTTCACAGCCCGTCACAGTGTCCATCGCCCGCACCGTCCAGCCTGGCTACCACCGCCAATTCGTGGCGTGGGCGCACGCGGGCCAAGAGCTGGTTCGCGCATGGCCCGGATATTTGGGTTCCGGATGGGTCCGCACCGCACCGGATTCAGATGAATGGCACGTGATGTACAGGTTCGCGAACGTGGACGCGTTGCAGGCTTGGGACGATTCCGAAGAGCGCCGCTGGTGGATCGACAGTGCCGGCGAGATCATGGAGATTACCAGGGTGGAGCATCGGACCGGGATCGAGGGATGGTTCGACCAGCCCGGTGACGTGTCCATCACTGTCCCAGAGACCGTGGTCCCGCCGCGGTGGAAGCAAGCGGTGAGCATCTTCCTGCCGTTCTTTCCGCTTAGCTTGCTGGCGAATTTCCTCCTGCACCCGCTCACCGGGCACTGGCCGCTAGTGTTCTCCGTGCTGCTGAACATCTGCATTCTGACGCCTGTAATGACCTACCTTTTCTTGCCGCTGAGCACGCGCCTGCTCAGGCCCTGGCTGCAGGCACCCCGCCGTGCCAAAGCCGCGAGACGCTGATCCAGGCCATTGCGCTGAGTCGCAATCTGGGGTTGGGAGGCTCCCATCCTTAGCTATTAGGAAGACCCAAGGCGCAGGGTGGGCCAGGCACCGAAGCCCAGCAAGCGAACCAGGACTGCTTCGACTTCACCAATGCCACCCAGCAAATGGAAAATTCCAGCCGGGCAACCCGCTCTGCAATGATGTCCGCTCCGATAATCCGCGCTGCAGCATTCCCGCTCGCCCCGCTACCGGGATGAGCACGAGCAATTCCGGGGCCAGCAGATCCCAGTCAAAACGGGAAAATTGTCCTCCTTGAACTGGCACGGAGGCCCACCGCCTGGCGATTCTGCTCGCCAAGGAACTTGAACTTCTGCAGGTGCTGATGGCATTGGTCGATTCCGTGGCTTCCGCACCACCGTCACCGATCCGGAAGAACGCACCGGTTTGCGTTTGATGGCTCCCGCACACGACGCTTCTGAAGCCAGGCCAAGGCACTGGCCCTTGCCAGGCACTGATCGCCTCGGCCCACCGACTCCTCGCCGTATTCTTCGCCACGACTCGTGGCCGGCCGCCGCGATGGTGCCCCAGGACTGGCAATAGCCCGGCATAGACCGTAGCGGACCGGGGCACAGCGTTAGCGCAGCCGGCTGGCGAATCCGGTGCGGGCCTGCAGCGAGGCGAGCACATGTTCGCGGGCGGCCTGTTCAACGCGGGCCGCGGGCGCGCCGTCGCGGATCAGCCTCAACAGTTCGCGGTGCTCGTCCACCGCTGTCCGCGCCCGCGCCGCATCCACTGCACGCTCCGCCGCATGCAGGGCCGAGAACTTCCGCCATTCCGCCTCGACCAGCTCGCGCAGCCTCGCGTTCGGGCACCCGGCGTGCAGCACCGCGTGGAACAGGGTGTTCAGCCGGGTGTACTCGGCCGGGTCGAAGTCCCCAAGCAACGCGGCGAGCTGCTCGTTGAGCTGCTCCGCCCGTTCCAGCGCGGCGCCACCCAGCGCACCGGCGGCCAGCGCGGTCGCCGACCCGTCGAGCACCGCCAGCGCCTCCATCCCCTCGCGGTAGGCGCGCTCGTCGAGTTCAGCTACCCGCGCGCCAACGTTGCGTTCGATCTGCAGCAGTCCCTCGGCGGCCAGCCGGTGGATTGCCTCGCGCACCGGCACGGCGCTGATCTGAAGCTGCGCGGCTATCGGCCCGGCCAGCACCCGCTGGCGCGGTGCCAGCGTGCCACCCAGCACCTGTTCGCGCAAATAGTCGTAGGCCAGATCGGCCTTGCTCCGGCCGCGCTTGCTTTCCGCTTGCGCTTGGCTTGCCGTCATGGTTCCTGCTTTCACTCGCGGGTTGACCCTCAAATTTTATAATATAAAGTGTGTAACGGGAATCACCCAGCGGCCCCCTGCCGGACCGCGCATGCAAAGGAGCACCCATGACCCAGCACGCAGCACCGACGCTGCCGCTCGATGAACTGGCCGCCGTCTTCGGTCCCCGGCTGAGCACCGCAGCGGATGAATTGGACCGCGTGGCCCGCGACCAGTCGCGCTACCAGCCCGAGGGGCGCCCGGCAGCGGCCGTCTTCCCCGAATCCACCGACGAAGTCTCGCAGGCGCTGGCCTGGGCGCACCGCCACGGCGTGACGGTCTCGGTGCGCGGGGCTGGGACCGGGCTCTCCGGCGGTGCGGCGGGCTACCCGGGCGGGCTGGTCATCAGCCTGGAACGGCTGAACCGGATCGTTGGCATCGACGCGGTGAACCGCCTGGCCGTGGTGCAGGCCGGGGTCATCAACTCGGACCTCGACGAGGCGGCTCGGGGACACGGCCTGTTCTTCCCGCCAGATCCTGCCAGTGCGCGGATCTCCACCGTGGGCGGCAACATCGCCACCAATGCCGGAGGGCTGCGCTGCCTGAATCACGGGGTCACCCGCGACTCGGTCGCGGCACTGACCGTGGTGCTGGCCGATGGCCGCGTCGTGCACACCGGGGCACGCACCCGGAAGAACGTCGTCGGCCTGGACCTGACCAGCCTGTTCGTCGGATCGGAGGGCACCCTCGGGGTCATCACCGAGGCCAAGGTGCGGCTCAAGCCGGTGCCCGAGGGCGCCGCGCAGACCTTCCGCGCAGGATTCCGCACCGTCGAGGACGCCGGCCGCGCGGTCACGGCAATTGTCAACGGCGAGTACCTTCCGGAGGTGCTCGAACTGCTCGACGCGCACAGCGTCCAGGTCATCGAGGCCTTCCACCCTTCCGGGCTGCCGGTGGACGGGCAGGCGCTGCTGATCGGCCAGTTCACCGGCCGCCATGCGCTGCAGGCCGCGCAGTCGGTCGCCGCACTATGCCGCAGCTTCGGCGCAGCGGACGTGCTGATCGGCGAGGGCGACTCGCTGTTGGAAGCGCGGCGGTTGGCCAATCCGGCGCTCAGCGCCCACGGGCTGCGGGTCTCCTGCGATGTGGGGGTTCCGGTGGGCGAGCTCGCCGCGGTGTTCCGCGGGATCGACGAGATCGCGCAGCGCACCGGGCGGATGATCTCCGTGGTGGCGCACGCCGGGGACGGCAACCTGCACCCGACCGTAGACGCGGAGGACACCCCCGAAGGCCATGCGGCCGCCGAAAAGGTCATCGATGAGATCACCCGGCTGGCCCTCTCGCTGGGCGGCACCATCACCGGGGAGCACGGCATCGGCAAGGTCAAGCAGCACGAGCTGTCCTGGCAGCTGGACGAGCCGACCCGTGCGGCGCAGCTGGCGGTCAAGGCCGCGCTGGATCCGGCAGGAATCCTCACTCCGGGGCGCTCGCTGTAGCGGGCAGGGGCGGGGACAAGTCCCTCCGGCTAGGCTTGCATCCACTTCTTCCGGTGCTTCACCGGGATGCGCTGGCGCTCGAACTCGTCCAGCAGCGACTCATAGAGCCCGAGGTAGTCCACGGCCGGATAGCGCACCAGGTCGATGCGCAGCGTCTCGGTTTCCGGCTGCTTCAGCTGCACGTCCAGCCGGCGGTGCAGTTCGGCCCGGTCCCAGAGCAGCTGCACCTTGGCATCGTTCTGGAAACTAATCGCGGTCACCGAGCCGATGTCATCCCAAGCCACCTTCCGCCCGCCGCGAAGGATGAGCCCGGACGCACGGATCTTCGCATCGATGGCATCGACACCCTTGCGGCGCATGGCCAGCGCCGCGGTACCTATGCCCCAGGCACCGAACAGCAGCAGAATGGCACCGAAGAACGTCGGCGTGTAGCTCGCCATGAGTTGCGCACGCCGGATGGAGGTCTCGGGCAGGTCGTTGGCTACCAGGTACAGCCCCAGCGGCAGCAGGATCCAGGCCATCATCAGCAGCTGGGAACTGCGTTGCACCCGCGGCCAATGGTGGGCCTTGGCGGTGATGAAGTGCTTGGGCAGTTTGCGCCGAGTGCGGCCGTGGGCCATGAGTGTGCGTTCCTGAGGTCGTCGGGTCCCATTCAGAACTGCTTGTGCTTGAACCGTTCCTTGGTGTGGAAGCGGCGCTCCTTGAGCGTGGCGACCAGTGCATCGAGGTGCTCCTGGTATTCGGCCATCGGGTAGCGCCGCAGGTCGATCTCCAGATAATGCATTGGCGCGCGCCCGCGCACTCCGGGAGACGTCGGATCGACCTCGGAGTTGTCCAGCAGGTTGATCCGCACCACGCGGTTGAGCACCGAGTAATCCCAAAGCAGCGGCACCATCGAGTCGTTGATGTAGCGGATGATCTCGGCGCGGCCGATATTCGACCACGGCACCTCCCGGCCGCCACGGGTCACCAGGCCCTGCTCAGTGACGATTACGTCGATCGAATCATCGCCGACGCTGCGGCGAGTGCCCTGCCGGCCGGTGACGATGCCCACGATGCCGAAGGTCAGCAACGCCGCGGCGATCACGATCAGGCCGTAGTTCAGCCAGTTGGTGGCAATGCTGCTCTCCCCGGCCCGGATGTTCTGGCCCAGGATCCAGAATCCGCCAGTCGCCGAGGCCAGGCCTAGGACCGTCAGGATGATTCCGCGCTTCATGCGTTTGGCATGCAGGTGCGGGGAACTGATGAATTCCGCAACAGTTCCGGATACGGCCTCGGAGCTAGCCGGACCACCGGTGCCGCCCTGCCGTGCTATGTGAACATCCATTTCTTCTCGAATTGAACCGGGATCCCCCGGCGCTTGAACTGCTCCAACGTCGAATCATAAAGCCTGAGGTACTCGGCAGCGGGATAGCGCAGGAGATCGACCCTAGCCGACTCGGTCCTGCCTGATCCCTGCGCATTCAGCTGCTGTGGTTGCTCCCGGAGATGGAGCACCAACCTGCGGTGCAGCTCAGCACGGTCCCAGAGCAGCCGGATCTTTGAATTGTTCTCGAAGGTAATCGCAGTGACGAACTCAATCTGCTCCCACGGAATTTTGCGTCCGCCCCTCAGTGTGACCCCACTGGCCCGCAGCTTCAAATCTATGGCGTCGGCCTGCTTGCGGGATAGCGAGCGAGTGGCCGTGAAGATTCCGATGCATCCAGCGATGAGCACGGCGGCCCCGGCAATGGTCGGGGTCCAAGAGACGATGATTCTCGCCCTATCGCTCGGTGTCTCGGGCAGCCCATTTGCAATCAGGTAGTAACCGAGAGGCAAGAGAATCGCTGCTAGCAAGATCAGTTTGAAGCTGCTCTCCATTCGAGGCCAATGATGAACTCCCCTGCTGACAAACTCCCCGGGTTCTTCGCGGTAGGTGGCATGATTGCTCAAAGTTCGGGGGTCCTGTCTATTCGGAATCATCAATGGTCACGGTATCCAGCAGTTGCACCATCGGATCCATCATGAGGGCAAGATTCGACAGATCCGAGTCGAATGCCTCAAGGATGAACACCAGCCCCTTGCACCGGCCTACCGTTCGGACATGGCCAATGGCCGGCAACAACACTGTCTCGTCCGCCCTCGGGAGATCCAAGGAGATGACGGATGTAGATTGGATGATCCGGCCGAAGACCGTTGAATCGAACTCTTCGGTTTGTGCGGGTGACATCGAATCATGATCGGGTGCGGCCAGTTCCTCCAGGCTCGCTTCGTCATCGTCGTCTTCGATGACCAGGTGGGCGGTGCCCATTGCGTGCCCGTCTTCGGGCGAGTACCACAACGTGTGATCGGCGTCCGCTGCTTGATTCGCGGCGACTTCCAATGCGAGTTCCCGGTAGGTCTTCCGGAGCTCGAGATCACCCGGAATTGCGACTTCGGAAAGATCTTCGGCCCATTGCTCTGCCGTGTCCCAGTCCGCCTCGGGGAAGGAACGAGGCACGGGGATCCAGAGTTCCAGATCCGGCTGGATTTCATATGATGTCACTGTATCGGCACCCACTTGAACGTCCCCATGATTGCGTAGCCGAGGCCTCGCAATGCTTCGGTGAATTCTTCATTGTTTTCGCCTGTTTCAAGGCTTGCGTAAGAATACCTCAGCCACAATCCGGCACTCGGCTCGGGATCAGTGCTTCCGTCCGCCCGTGGCCGGGGAACCACCATATTCAAGCTCAAGTTCTTGTATTCCGGAGCCTCTTCGGCTGGCTCATTCGTATTCCACAGGTACCAGGTCTCATCGTCGACGGCTTCCGTTTCCACCGGATTGCCATCCGCGACCCTGCGCACCATCCCTGCCAATGCCCCTGCCTCCGAGGATTTCAAGGGGGTCATGATCATTGATGTCGGCACAGCTCCACCGCGGGCTTTCTCAACCGGTAACGCGAGCCCAATCGCACCCCGACGCCGCAAATTCTCGAACATCTCATGCGTTTTCTGGCGCAGCATCAGCACCACGTCAGCGCGCCCCAGCGCCTTCGCTTCTGCCGTAACCAGCTTGGCCAAGATCGCCTCGTGGTCGGCGCTTGTCCTGAATTCCCGCCACCCCGGCGGATAGACTATGCTGTACCCGATACCGCGTGGTTGCGGCTTCGCTTCTTGCGGACTCTGGCTCATTTTTCTCCTGCACTGCCCTAGGGTTTCGAGCGCATCTGGCCCAACGTCGCTTGCACCAAGCTACTTCTTCCGCTCACTGTCGTAAACGGACAGCCCGAAGGATTGCACGACATTACCGCCATCCTCGAGCTTAGCGGCGATCTTGGTTCCCATAGCCCAGTCCACTGCGCGCGCGTCGAAGTCGTCAGCATGCTTGAGTACGTATTCGGCCATTTCCCGGTGCTTCGTGCTGCCCCAGTCGTTAGCGTACTTGACGTATTTGAGCGGATCCTCGTCGAATGATTTCTTGAACTTTGCCAGGTAGTCGTTGCCATGCTTGAACTTGGCTTCCTGGTACTTTTGCTCCAGTTTCCGGTTGTTACGCCGGATTTTTGCCTTGGTCTTGCGGTTTCCACGAATCGTCGTCTTCACCGGGCGCTTCGGTTGCCCCTTGAGCGATGATCGGATGATTCCACGCCCGGTGCTGGCACGAGTTTTGGTGAACGCCTTGAACGCCTTGCCTGCACCACGGCTTCTTGCGGCTTTGAATCCGCCCTTGAAGACCTTGGAGAGCCCGGAAATGCTCTTTCCCAGAACCCTGCCGAACGGGACCAAACCGACGATGGCCAGTCCCAAGCTGGTCCAATCACCTTCGCCCTGGGTCATCTTGTAGATTTCAATGCCCAGGGTGATCACCCCCGCCACCAATGCAAGCAGACCGAGAATTGGGCCGAGGAATGTGGCGGACAAGATCAGCGCCAAGACGCCCAGGACAAGGGCGGCGATGCTCAAGATAGAATTGAGCGTGTCGTACCACTTGTCATTATTATCAGCCGCGTCAATGGCATCCTCGATGCCGCCAACCGCATCGTCGTAGGCATCTTCCCAATAGGATACGCGTCCGTCGAACTTGCCCCACAACTCACGCAGTTCTTCTTCTGCCTGGTCACTCGCGTCTGTGGCAGCAGTCAAGTCCTTCTTCGCTTGGGCCTTTTCCTCGTCCGTGCCTTCTCCGATGCCGAATAGCCCGCCATCGGCATCGTCCATGGCGTCTTCGGCCGTTTCCGCTTGGCTCCGCTTGGTCGCGGCCGTTTCATGCGCCTGCTCGATATCGGTAATCAAGGCGTTGAGCGTTGAATAATTATCGACTCCGCCTTCCTTCGTGCACATCATTAGTGCGCCTTGGACCCGGTCCAGCGCCTCTGCATACGTCTTCAGGGCTTCGCCAGTCTTGCTGTAGCGAACTGATGCCTTGTGCAGCTTCGGGTAAACTTCGCCTGCACTCTCTCGAACTGACTTTATCGCCTCGGATTTCAAATCCGCTGTGCCATTGCTGATGTCCTCCAACCGGATGGCCGAGCGTTCCATGGCTTCACCAGAAGAGATCAGATCCAAGGCGCTGCGGCGCAAGTCAGCGGCGTTGCCGGTGATCATTTGCAACGGGTCGCCAGTACTAGGTGAATGCAATGTCATTTAGTCTCTCCGCGCGCTAGTTGGCCTTGGGCGCGTCAGACGCCCGGGAATTCAAGAAAGCCTTCTTGGTTTCGAGGTCCCAATCGGCGAAACCCTGCTGAATGTCTTTCAAATGCTTGTGTATTCCATCGAGTTCTTCCACCAAACCGTCGCGGGTCTTGTTCCACTCGTCCTCGAAATCGCCCACTCGATCTTGCAGCTTGTCGTCATTCATCGGGGTACCGACGGAACGCGAAATGCCCTTGGCAATATCCGAGGCATCGTTGAAGTCCGTGATGCTATTGCCCAAATCAGTGATGATCTCGTCAAGACGAGCTAGATACAATTCGTCAGCCACGGTGTGAACTACTCCTTGCGCTCAAGATTGGTTGTGGAATGCCGCAAGTTAGGCGCGGCCGTGGAAACCCAGCAATGTGGCCGCCCCATGAATAACAGGGCGACCACATCAGCAGGAAAATTGCGTCCGGCTACTGGCCGGCCATGCCGCGGTCGGTGTCCTGGATCTGGGTCATCATGTCGCGCAGCGCGGTGGCCATGTCGTTGATGCCATCGAACGCGGTCTTCAAGCCGTCGTTCAAGTCCTTGTAGCCTTCGCCGAACTGGCCCGAAGCGTGCTCAGTGGTGAAGTCCTCGCCGAGCAGCTTGTCCACGCCGGACTGCAGCTGCTCAAGCACGCCGTCCAAGTCCTCGCGCCCGGTGTCAAGCTTCGATGCCATGGCTTCCATTTCGCCATAATTAGCCTTGAAATCAGTCACAACAATGCTCCTCAACTTGTCGACTGGCCCGGCTGCCGGGCCACTTTTTTCGTCCACAGACTAGACTAGTGTGGCAGCTGACCTGCTCTCAATGGGGAGAACTCCCCGTGGCAAGCCGGCATCGAACTGAAGTAGAAAGATCCCATGGACGTAGTTTCAGCAGCAGCACTCGCCAGATCCTCCATGCTCGGAATGCATCCAGCCGAAGCACGCCTGCGGATCTGGTCCTACCTCATCGACTACGCCGTTTCGCTGGCAGCGCTGCTGCCCGCAGGCATCGGATACGTCATTTTCCTAGTGACCGGGCACTACTCCACGGTCCCGCTGGTCCTGTCCGGAGTCAGCGCACTGCTGCTGCTGGTCTACCTGGTGGTCCTGCTCATGATGAACAGCCGGAAGGGCTCCTCGCCCGGCAAGGCCGCGATGCGCCTGCGCGCCACCCGGCTGGATCCATTCGCCGCCCCGGGTTTCGGCCGTATCCTCCTTGCCTCGTTCGTCTTCCTGCTCAGCCATCTGATCCCGGTCATCGGCCCGCTGCTGATGCTGCTCTCCTGCCTCTTCGACCGGGACCACCACCGCAGCTGGCTGGACAAGATCGCCCAAACCTACGTGGTTGATATCCGCAAGGGCCTGGATCCGACCAACTCGCGGGCGCTGGCCCGCACCGAATACCTGCTCTCCCGCCCGGACCGGGACATTTCCGAGCATCTGCCATCGCTGGGCACTTCCGCCGAGGACGACATATACGATGACGCCGCAGTGCCCGCGCGTCCCCGATCCACAGCGGGCATCGTCGGAGCGCAGAACAGCGACTGGCATTCGCCAGCTGCGCCGCAGACGGGAACCGTCCGCCGCGCGGCCTTCGCCTTTGACGACGGGTCCTATCTCCCCGTTCCGGAATCCGGGCTGATCGGGCGTGCGCCCCAGGCCACGGAAGAGTCCGGCAATGAGCTGCTGGTTGCGCTGAAGGACCCGGAACGGCTGCTGTCCAAAACGCACCTGGCCTTCGGCTGCGACGGGGCGAATGCCTGGATCATGGATCTGGGTTCCAGCAACGGCACGCAGGTCACCGCCGCCTCCCGCGCCCCGCGCAATGCACCACCCAATGTCCGCCTGCATCTGAATGACGGGGATGTCGTCCAGATAGGCAGCCGTACCTTCCGCATTACCTTCCAGGAGACCGCGAAGTGAAAATCAAGGCCACACTCAGGCGACCGGACACCAGCACCATCGACGTGGTGTTGACCTGCGATGCCACCGCCACCGTGGGAGATGCAGCCCGCGCCCTGGCCGGGGAGCAGGTTCCCGAGCATCCCACGCTGCTGGCCACCGCCGCTGGCACCGCACCGGTGCAGCTCGATCCGCACACCCCGCTGGCCGAGGCCGAACTGGGTTCGGGCTTCAGCATCGAGGTCGTGCCGACCACCGATGCCTTCGTCTCGGGAGGCTCGGCGGCAGCGGTGCTGCGCGTGGCCAACGGCCCGGATGCGGGCATGGCCTTTGCGCTGCCCGCCGGCACCTCCTATGTGGGGCGTTCGGAGAAGGCCACCGTGGTGCTCAACGACCGCATGGTCTCCACCCGGCATGCGCGCATCGAGGTGGGAAGCAAGATCGAGCTGGTGGACCTGAACTCCGCCAACGGCATCCTGGTCGATGGCGGGCTGGCCCAGCGCGTCGCGGTGATCCCCGGCCAGCTGATCACCCTGGGTGCTACCGAGGTCTTCTTCGAGCTGCTGCCCGGGACCGCCACCGGCCATTCCCCGGTCTATGAGAAGGGCGGCTCGATCCTCTTCAACCGTTCCCCGCGGGTGGAGGTCCGCTACCCCGGCGAGGAACTGCCGCGCCCGGCGATCCCGCAGGAAGCCAGCCCCAAGCTCTTCCCCTGGCCGATGATCTTCGCTCCGCTGATCATGGGCCTGACGATTTTCTCGCTCACCCAACGCGCGCTGTCGCTGATCGTGGTGCTGATCTCGCCGCTGATGATGCTGGGCAACCTGATCGGCCAGCGCACCCAGAGCAACAACAAGCTGCGCCTGGAAATCGAGACCTTCGAACGGCAATTCGAGGCGCTGGAAGATAGCCTGCTGGCCGGGGAGGAAGCCGAACGCGCGCACCGGCGCAGCGAGGCCCCGGCCACCGCGACCGTCTTCGAGCAGGCCGAATCGCTGGGCCCGCTGCTGTGGACCCGTCGCCCGGAGCACTGGAACTTCCTCTCGCTGCGGCTGGGCTCGGGAACCGCGCGCAGCCGCACCACCGTCGCCGAGCTGGCCGACCGGACCGGGATGCAGGAATATGTGGAACGGGTCGACGAGCTCACCGCGCAATACCGGATGATCGAGGATGTGCCGATCATCGAGCTGCTGCCCTCGGCCGGCGCCATCGGCATTGCCGGGCCGCGGCTGCAATCCGCCGATACGCTGCGCGCGCTGGCGGTGCAGCTATTCGGCCTGCACGCGCCCAATGACCTGTGCACCGCCGCGATCATCGACCCGGCCTGGACCGAGGACCTTGAATGGTTCAAATGGCTGCCGCACACCACCGGCCCGCGCTCCCCGCTGGCCCAGGTGGCGCTGGCCGATACGCAGACCTCCGGCACCGTGCTGGTCAACGCGCTCGAAGAGCTCATCGCCCGGCGCAACGACCCGTCCGCCTACCGGCTGGGCCCGCTGTCCACCCGGCACACCTCCATGGAGCTGGGCAGGGAAGCCGGCGAGCAGTCCACCGGCGTGCCGACCGCCAAGGACCTTTCGCTGGTGCTCTTCGTGACCAACGACGCCCCGGTGGACCGCGCCCGGCTTTCGCAGATCATCGAGCGCGGGCCAGCCGTGGGCATCTACACGATCTTCGTGGCCCCCACCGTGCAGTCGCTGCCCGCCGCCTGCCGCACCTTCGTGGACGTCACCGACGGCCTGGATGATGCCCGCGTGGGCTGGGTGCGTGCCGGCGAGGAAGCCGCCAAGGTGTCGGTGGAAGGGGTCTCGCGCGAGCATGCCGAGCACTTCGCCCGCCGGCTGGCCCCGATCGTGGACTCCAGCTCGCTGGTCCCGGATTCCTCGGACATCCCGGATTCGGTGTCGCTGCTGCGCATCCTCGGCCCGGACCTGGCTGAATCCCCGGATGCGGTGCTCGAACGCTGGAAGCAGAACAACTCGGTGATCGACCGCGCCGCCACCGGCCCCCCGGCCGCGGCTGAAGCGCGCCGGGACGCTGCGCGCCTTCATCGGTCAGGGCACCCCGGATGCGATGAGCCTGGATCTGCGCACCCAGGGCCCGCACGCCCTGGTGGGCGGCACCACCGGCTCGGGCAAGTCCGAATTCCTGCAGGCCTGGGTGCTGGCAATGGCCGCCGAATACAGCCCCGACCGAGTGACCTTCCTGTTCGTGGACTACAAGGGCGGCTCCGCCTTCGCCGACTGCGTGGAGCTGCCGCACTGCGTCGGGCTGGTCACCGACCTCTCCCCGCATCTGGTTCGCCGCGCGCTGACCAGCCTGCGCGCCGAGCTGCACCACCGCGAGAAGCTCTTCCACCGCAAGAAGGCCAAGGACCTGCTGGAACTGGAAAAGCGCCAGGACCCGGAAACCCCGCCGGCCCTGGTGCTGGTGGTCGACGAGTTTGCCGCCCTGGCCGGAGAGGTTCCGGAATTCGTGGACGGCGTGGTGGACATCGCCCAGCGCGGCCGCTCCCTGGGCATCCACCTGATCTTGGCCACCCAGCGCCCTGCGGGCGTGATCAAGGACAATTTGCGCGCCAACACCAACCTGCGCGTGGCGTTGCGCATGGCCGATGCCGCGGACTCGAACGACGTGGTGGAGGACCCGATCGCCGCCGGATTCGACCCGTCGCTGCCCGGGCGCGGCATCGCCAAGACCGGCCCGGGCCGGCTGGTGCCCTTCCAGTCCGGGTACGCCGGCGGCTGGACCACCGACGAGCCCGAAGCCGCCGAAGTGCGCGTGGAGGACCTGCGCTTCGGCGGGGCGCGCGTCTGGGAGCAGCCCGAATCCGGCTCGCCGGACATCGAGGAGAACAGCGGCCCGAACGACCAGAAGCGCCTGGTTTCCAGCTTCATCGCCGCCTCGAACGGCGCCGGGATCCCGGCCCCGCGCCGGCCATGGCTCGATGACCTCTCGGCCACCGTGGATTTGCGCGAGCTCGCCCCGGATTCGGACAGCCGGATCCCGCTGGCGCTGGCCGACATCCCCGAGCACCAGGCCCAGGAAACCGCCTGGTTCGAACCCGACACCGACGGCCACCTGCTGGTCTACGGCACCTCCGGCGCCGGCAAGTCCGCGGCGCTGCGCAGCATCGCGATCGCCGCGGGAGCCAACCCGGCGGCCGGCACGGCGGCGGTGTACGCGCTGGACTTCGGGACCAGCTCGCTGCGCTCGCTTGAACCGCTGCCGCATCTCGGCGCGGTGATCGGAGGCGATGATGTGGAGCGCATCCAGCGCGTCTTCCGCATCCTGGCCGAGCACCTCGATGAGCGTTCGGCCCGGTACGCGGACGCGAATGCCGCTTCGCTGAGCGAGTACCGCCAGGTGACCGGCAACCTGTCCGAACCGCGCATCTTCCTGCTGATCGACGGTTTCGGCCAGTTCCGCAACGACTGGGAACTGGGCCACGGCCGCGGCGAGTTCTACCAGGTGTTCATGCGCATCGTCGGCGAGGGCCGCCCGCTGGGCATCCACGTGGTGGCCACCGCTGACCGCTTCGGCGCGGTGCCCACCGCGATCAGCGCGAACATCACCCAGCGCGTGGTGCTGCGCATGGCCGACGAGCAGGCGTACAACGTGCTGGGCGTGGCCAAGGATGTGCTCAATGAGCGCAGCGTGCCCGGCCGGGCCATCATCAAGGGCCACGAGGCGCAGATTGCGGTGCTTGGCGGCACCGCCAACGTGGCCGAGCAAACCGCGCTGACCACCAGCTGGGCCCAGGAGCTCACGGCTTCCGGTGCCCCGCAGGCGGCCGGTGTCGAAACCCTGCCCCAGGAATTCGCGGCGGCGTCGCTGCCCGACACGGTCAACGGGCTGCCGGCCATCGGCCTGTCCGACACCACACTGGGTCCGTGCGGCTTCGAGCCCATCGGCACCTTCGTCATCGCCGGGCCGCCGCAGAGCGGGAAAACCAACGCGATGCGCGCCATGGTCACCGCGCTGGAACGCGCCAACCCGGCCACCCAGTTCTTCCACCTCGGCGGCCGGCGCGCCGAGCTGCGCGGCTGGCGGCAGTGGAATGGCACCGCTTCGGGCCCGGCCGAGACCCGGCAGTTCGCCAAGGACATGCTGGATCTGGTCTCGGATGATTCCATGCCGGGCAAGATGGTGTTTGTCGTGGAGAACTTCACCGAGTTCGCCGATTCGGATGCGGAGCGTCCGATGAAGGAACTGCTCAAGGCCATCAACCGCTCGGATCATTTCCTGATTGCCGATGGGGATATCAACTCGTTCTCCTCCAGCTTCGGGCTGCTCGGCGAGCTGAAGTCCAACCGCCACGGCATCGCGCTCAAGCCCGACGCCTACGACGGGGACTCGCTGTTCAAGGTGCCGTTCCCGCGGGTC
>NZ_BJNE01000006.1 GCF_006539525.1 Glutamicibacter nicotianae
GCCTTGGCCAGTGAAATCTTGGCCAAGGCGGCACGCCATTTTCCGCGAATTACTCTAGAGCTCGATAGCTGCCACTGCCTGCACTGCACGGGCAGCTTCTGCACCCTTTTTCAGGAAATGCTCGAAATAGAAGGCCTGGTGCTCATCGTTCGAGTGGAAGTGGTGCGGGGTCAGGCTGACCGAAAAGGTCGGCACGTCGGTGTCCAGCTGCACGCGCATCAGCCCGTCGACCACAGCCTGGGCCACGAAGTCGTGGCGGTAGATGCCGCCGTCAACCACTAGGGCCGCGGCCACCACTGCATCGTACTTCCCGGTCTTCGCCAGGCGCATGGCCTGGAGCGGCATTTCGTAGGCACCGGGTACGGCAACGACGTTGATGGAGCATTCCTGCCCGGAAGCTTTCATCTCGGCCTTGAACCCGGCAAGCGCCTGGTCAACGATATCCGCGTGCCAGCTGGCCTTGATGAAGGCGATGTTCAATGGCTTGCTCATGAGTTACTCCCTGGATCTGCGTGAAATCTTCTTGTTCTTTTGATCCACCCTAGTGCTGCAGGTCTCAATGAAATAACTGGGGAAGGAGTCGGCGTAACGATTCCCCCGCTTCAGTGCCAACCCAGTTGCGGGGCCACGTGCTTGAGCACCGATTCGATGACATGTGCGTTATAATCGACGCCCGGCTGGTTTGGAACTGTCGCGGCGAACCTTGATACGCTCCAGCCGGTGCTTCGAATGCTCTGCCATCTGGCTCTCCTGCACACAGAAAACCAGCCCGCGCCTTGCGGCAACGGGCTGATCATGATGTGGCTATGATGGCACGGTCAATCTAGGCGCACCATCCTTCGTTGTGCTACCGCCAACCTAATTGCGGAGCAACATGCTTGAGCACCGATTCGATGACATGCGCGTTGTAATCCACGCCCAGCTGGTTCGGAACGGTCAGCAGCAGCGTGTCGGCTGCGGCGATCGCTTCGTCCTCGGCCAGCTTCTTGGCCAGCTCATCGGGTTCGCCGGCGTAGGACTTGCCGAAGACCGCACGGGTCTTCGCATCGATGTTGCCCACCTGGTCGGAGCTGTAGCGGTCGCGGCCGAAGTACTGCCAGTCGCGCTCGTCGGTCAGCGCGAAAATGCTGCGGCTGACCGATACCCGTGGCTCGCGGGCATGGCCGGCATCTTTCCAGGCCTGGCGGTACAGCGCGATCTGCTCGGCCTGCTGGACGTGGAAAGGCTTGCCGGATTCATCGTCCTTCAGCGTGGAGCTTTGCAGGTTCATTCCCAGCTTCGCCGCCCATACTGCGGTGGCATTGGAGCCCGAACCCCACCAGATGCGCTCGCGCAAGGTGCTGGAGTGCGGTTCGATGCGCAGCAAGCCGGGAGGGTTGGGGAACATCGGCTTGGGGCTGGGTTCGGCGAAGCCCTCGCCGGAGAGCACTTCGAGCAGCCGCTCGGCGTGGCGGCGGCCCATGTCGGCATCCGATTCGCCTTCGCGGGGCTCGAAGCCGAAATGCCGCCAACCGTCGATAACCTGCTCGGGCGAGCCGCGGCTGATGCCCAGCTGCAGCCGGCGATTGGAAATCAGGTCGGCTGAACCTGCATCCTCGGCCATGTACAACGGGTTCTCGTAGCGCATGTCGATCACGCCGGTGCCGATCTCAATGCGGCTGGTCCGTGCGCCGATGGCGGCGAGCAGCGGGAACGGGGAAGCGTATTGCTGCGCGAAGTGGTGCACGCGGAAGTAGGCGCCGTCCGCGCCGAGCTCCTCGGCTGCGACTGCCAGGTCGATGGCCTGCAGCAGTGCGTCGGATGCTGAGCGGGTGCCGGATTGCGGATGGTCGGTCCAGTGGCCAAAGGACAAAAAGCCGATGTTCTTCATGCTTGGGGCAACAAGCGGCCGCATCCCGTTATTCCGCGGCGGACCAGCACGGCTAGCGGCGCAGCAGCCGCCTATCCGAAAGCCCTGCGGCCCTATCCGGCTCCGCGTCGTTCATGCTGGACCAGATGCTGTCCAGGGAAAGGTCCAGCACTGCTGCAATGGCGGCGATGGTTGAGAACGCGGGAGTGGCTACGCGTCCGGTCTCGATTTTCCGCAATGTTTCAGGGGAAAGCCCGGCCTCGAGCGCGATATCGAGGATGGTGCGTTCCCCGCGCGCCCGCCGAAGCAGTGCACCAAGGTTCTTTCCCTGCTCGATTTCGCGGGGAGTAAGCGGCAATCTGACCATGGAAAAATTATAGTACCGGTAAAGTTTGACCGGTATAATAATTGGAATGATTGAGATACTCACCCCCAGCGAACTGGACCGCGCCCGGGACACCGGACGCCTTGTTGGCACCATCCTGCAAACGCTCAAGAACCGGGTCAAGGTCGGCACCAACCTCCTGGAAATCGACACCTGGACCAAGGAACTGATCGAGGAAGCCGGCGCGGAATCCTGCTATGTCGATTACGCCCCCGCCTTCGGCAATGGTCCCTTCGGACACTACATCTGCACCGGTGTCAACGACGCGGTGCTGCATGGCTTGCCGTACGACTATGCGCTCGCCGACGGCGACCTGCTGACCTTGGATTTGGCGGTGAAGCTGCGCGGCATCGCTTCGGACGCGGCCATCAGCTTCATTGTGGGAGAGAAGCAGCGGGCAGAAGATCTCAAGATGATCGAGGTAACCCAGCGCGCCTTGGCCGCAGGTATCGCAGCTGCGGTCCCGGGAGCCAAGATTGGCGATATTTCCTTCGCTATTGGCTCGGTGCTCACCGCCGAAGGTTATCCGGTGAACCTGGAATTCGGCGGCCACGGCATCGGCAGCACGATGCACCAGGACCCGCACGTGTCCAATGACGGCCGTGCAGGCCGGGGCTACACGCTGCGCCCGGGCCTGCTGCTCGCGCTTGAACCCTGGATCATGGAAGACACCAGCAAGCTGGTCACTGATAAGGATGGGTGGACTCTGCGCAGCTCCACCGGCTGCCGCACCGCGCATACCGAGCACACCATCGCGATCACGGATACCGGAGCCGAGATCCTCACCCTGCCAAAGAACTAGCAGGGTCCAGGGCAAGGCCAGGCCAGTGTCGCGGCCGCTTCATGCAGGGCGGCGCGGCACCGGCTAGGATCGCGGACCAGGCCAGCTGGCAGCGCCCCGGCAAAATCCCAGCCATGGCCGGCGGCCATGTTCCGCAGATTCGCCAGATTTCGTTGATGCAGCGGCTCGGGCTGTTCCGGATAGCTGCCCAGCAGCAACGTGCCCCGGGTGAAACCGCGGGTACTGCAGGCCTCCAGGGTCAATGCCGTATGGTTCAGCGTTCCCAGATCCGGGCGGGCGGCCACGACGAGGCTGGCCCCCACGGCCTGCGCCAGATCGGCGATGGTTTCCCCGGCCGCTGTCAGCTCCACAAGCAAGCCGCCGGCCCCCTCGATGATCACCACATCATGCGTGGCATCGAGCTCGCCGACCTGCTGCACGTGCTGGGCCAAGGTGGGCAGCACAGCAGCCGGATCCAGCCCAGCGCACAGCGCTGCATCCACCGGTGCCATCGGGTGGCGCAGGCGCACCCCTTCGAAGGCCGAGAGCTGGCCGGGATTGCCCAGCCAGCGTGCCACATCCTGGGCGTCCCCGGGTTCTGACTTGCCCAGACCGGTCTGCGTCGGCTTGTAGATGGCGACGCTGTGCCCGTGGGACAGTGAGCGGGCGGCCAGCACCGCGGTGGCTACGGTCTTTCCGACCTCGGTATCGGTTCCGGTCATTGCATGGATCATTCCAGCATCCTCTCTGCAGGGTAGACGATGGGCACTGCGGGTGGCGCCTGGAATGACAGCAGATGGCCGAAGGGCACGGGCGGCCCATCGGCGACGGCCAGCGGCAGGCAGCGTGCGGTTTCGGAGAGCACCAGCTCGGTTTCCATCCTGGCCAGGGAAGCGCCCAAGCACCGGTGGATCCCGTAGCCGAAAGCCAGCGAATCATCGCCGGCGGCGCCGAGCTCGCCACCGGCCAAGCGCAGCACCAGCTGCTCCCCGGTGGCGAATTCCAGGTCCCCGATCCGCGTGTCCTTGAGGGCAATGCGCCGCCAGGTCGGCACCGAAGAGGCCCGGGCCAGCACCTCGCGCACCAGCCCCTGGGCCGCGGCCTCATCCGTGCCCGCTTGGGCCAGGGCTTCCCAGCGATGATCATGCAACGCCGAATGCAACGCGGTCTGGATGAGCATCGAAGTGGTTTCCTGTCCGGCGATGCCCAGGAAATAAGCCAGCGAGCGGATCTGGGGTTCGGATACCCCGGCCCGGTGCAATGCGGCGTAGAGATTCCCATCGTCGCGTTGCACTGCTTGGTGCACCGATGCATCCAGCCAGCCGTAGTATTGTGCCGCGCTGCGGGCAAGCACCAGCTGCCGCTGCGCATCGGGCCAACCCCAGAACAGCTCCAGCGAGTCCCGGCTCCAGGCCTTGAGCGTCCCCAGCTCGGGCACCGGCACCCCGGTGAGCCGGGCCATGGCTTCCACCGGGATCACGGCTGCCAATTCGGTGGCCAGATCCGCCGATTCCCCGTTGCGCAGCCTGGGTTCGAGGTCCGCGCAGATCCCGCGCACACGGTCGAGGATCGGCTCGCGCTGGGCACGGACCTTGGCGGGGCTGAAGAATCCAGCGACAATCCTGCGCACTTCCAGATGCGCTGGGCCCGAAGCGCTGGCCAGCACCTCGGGAAGCGCGAAGCGCGCCCGGGCAAGGATCCGCAGCGCGGCAGGTTCCGGTTCCACCGCAGTGGACAGGGCATTGGCCGGCGAGAACTCATCGGGCCGCGCCAGGATGGCGCGGACGGTGTCCGGATCCTCGATGCTCCGGTAGCGCGCGTTGACAACGTCCGGGTAGGCCTCGGACAGCGGCCCGGCGAGCGGTGCAAGGTCCAAGGCGCTCGCCGTCGCGGCGTAAGGGCAGCTCATGAATCCTCCTGGATGATGGCGCGGGCTACCGCGTGGACAGCCGCAGATAATTCCGGGTGCCCGTGGTGGGCATGGGCGGTGAGCCGGATGCGGGAGATGCCATCGGGCACGCTGGGCGGTCGGAAGCAGGCTACCGAGATGCCCTGGGCGGCCAGCGTTTCGGCCGCCCGGGTTGCGGCGCCGGCACTGGGCATCTTCACCGAGAGCACGGCTCCGGCTCCGGCTTCCACGTGGCCGGCCACGGCCGGGTGGGCTTGCAGCTGGTCGCGGATCAGCAGTGCATTCTCCGCCAGTGCGCCACGGCGTTGCGGCCCGGCCAAGCGCAAGGCCGCCAGCGCTCCGGCTGCCGCGGCAGGGGATAGCGCGGTATCGAAGATGAAGGTGCGGGCAGTGTTGACCAGATGATCGCGCAGTGCCACCGCGCCAGGCCCGCCCATGAGCACCGCGCCGCCCTGCGACCCCAGGGCCTTGGACAAGGTCGCCGTGGACACTACCCGTCCGTGGCCAGCCAGTCCGGCGGCCAGCACTGCGGAGCCTTGGCCGGTGGCAGCCAGCGAATGCGCTTCGTCCACCAGCAGCAAAGCGCCGAACTCGGCGCACAGTGCCGCCAGCCCGGGCAGCGGCGCGGCGTCGCCGAATACCGAATAGACGGATTCGACCACCAGCAGCACGCGGGGCTTGGGGCGCTGGGCGCTGCAGTTGGCTTCCAGCAGGCGGGTGAAATCAGCCAGGTCGTTATGCGCTGCGGTGGCGACCTCGGCACCCGATAGCCGGGCGCCGTCGATCAGGCTGGCGTGGGCATGCGCGTCGAGGATGAACAGGCTTCCCGGACCGCCGAGGGCGGCGAGTACCCCGAGGTTGGCGGTGTAGCCGCTGGAGAACACCAGGGCGGCTTGGCGCTGGGCGTAGTCGCAGAGCCCGGCTTCCAGCTCGCGATGCACCGGCAGGGTTCCGGCGGCCACCCGGCTGGCCGAAGCTCCGGCGCCGTAATCCAGGGCGGCCTGAGCGGCGGCCTGCCGGATATCGCGGTGCCCGGACAACCCCAGATAGTCGTTGGAAGACAAGTCGAAGAGCCCCGCCGCGGCCGTGTCCTCGCGTTGCAGCCCCCGCCGCTGGCGCACCGTGGCGCGCGTGGCCAGCCAGGAGTCCCAACCCGGCTCAGCCATGGACCTGCTCCACGGCGCCCACCACGCCGCGGCCCAGGACCGCGAGCTGTTCGGGGGTGCTGATATATGGCGGCATCACGTAGACCAGGTTCCGGAAGGGACGGATCCAGACCCCGCGCTGGACGGCAGCTTCGGTCACCTCGGCCACCTTCACCGGGGAGGCGAGCGCAATGGCCCCCACCCCGCCCAGCACCCGCACCTCCTGCACCGAGGCCAGATCAGCGGCCGGTGCCAAGTGGGTGCGCAACCCGGATTCCAAGGTGGCGAGCTGCTGCCGCCACGGAGCGCGCTCTGCCGAGGTGCCCGGTTCCCCGGCGAGCAGATCCAGCGAAGCGCAAGCCACCGCGCAGGCCAGCGGGTTGCCCATGAACGTCGGACCGTGCAGCAATGCCGCGCCCTCCGAGTCCCCGCTGCCGGACAGGGCCGAAGCGATCCGCGAAGAGCACAGCATCGCCGCCAGGGTCAGATACCCGCCGGTCAGCGCCTTGCCCACGCACATGATGTCCGGTTCGATGCCGGCATGCTGCACCGCGAACAGCAGCCCGGTGCGCCCGAAGCCGGTGGCGATTTCGTCGGCGATCAGCACCAGTCCGTGGCGGTCTGCCAGCTCGCGCAGGGTGCGCAGCACCGCAGGGGGATAGATGTGCATCCCGCCGGCTCCCTGCAGCACCGGCTCGAAGACGATCCCGGCCAGCGTGGTGGCGTGGGCCGCGATCAGCTCGTGCGTTTCCTGTTCCCATTGCGCCAATTCGGCGGCTGAATATTCCCAGCCGCCGGCGGCGTCGCGGCGCGCCGCAGGAGGCTTGGGCAGGAACAGCTCGCCGGAGGAGCGCGGGGCGAACGCGGCATGCATGCCGTCCACCGGATCGCAGATGCCCATGGTGGCGAAGGTATCCCCGTGGTAGCCGCCGCGCAGCGCGGCAAAGCGGTGGCGTCCGGTGCGGCCCTTGGCCTCCTGGTATTGCAGGGCGAGCTTCAGCGCTACTTCGACGCTGATCGACCCGGAGTCGGCCAGGAACACGTGGCGCAAGCTCTCCGGGGCCAGCGCGACCAGGCGTTCGGCCAGTTCGATGGCCGGCTGGTGGGTCAGGCCGCCGAACATCACGTGGCTGAAGCGCTCCAGCTGGCCGCGGGCCGCGGCATCCAGAGCTGGGTGGCGATAGCCGTGCACCGTCGACCACCATGAGGACATCCCGTCGATGACCTCCCGCCGGGTTCCTGCGGCGTCTTCCAGGACCAGCTGGGCGCCGTGCGCCTCGCGCACCGCATAGTGCGCGCCGGCATCCAGGGAAGCATAGGGGTGCCAGAGCAGCCCGGCATCCCTCTCCAGCAGCGTCGTTCCGGTGGCGATCATGCGTTAGGGCTCTGCGCGGTTCCGGCGCCGCGGCGGCGCAGCACCGGTTCGGCGCTTCCGTTGCCGCTGCCGCAACCGGGGGCAGAACTGCCGCAGGACGAAGAATCAGCAGCGGAGCAGCAGGAACCTGCGCAGCCCGTGGAACCGGCATTGCCCGCATCCGATGGCTGGCGCGCTGCATGGCCGGCGGCTTCGCGCAGTTCCGCGGCCAGCTGCATCGGGTCCTTGCCCTGTTGCCCGAGCACCACGAACCCGGCGTCGGCAATCATTGCCAGGTCGGCTTTCGCATCCTGGCCTTCGCTGGTCAGGTAGTCGCCGAGGAACAGCGAATTGGCCACTTCCAGCGCGGTGGCCTGCAAGGAGCGCAGGTGCATCTCGCGACCGCCGGCCATCCGCAATTCCTTGTCCGGGCAGGCCATGCGCACCACGGCCAGGATCCGCAGGCAGGCCAGCGGTGTCAGGTTCCAGGTCCCTTCCAGCGGGGTGCCATCGAATGGCATCAGGAAGTTCACCGGAATGGAATCGGCATCCAGCGCGCGCAGTGCGAAGATCGCCTCGACGAGTTGCTCTGGGGTTTCGCCCAGGCCGACGATGAGCCCCGAGCAGGGGGAGAGGCCGGCGGCCTGGGACTGCTGGACGGTGGAGACACGCTCGTCAAAGCTGTGCGTGCTGCAGATTTCCGGGTAGAGGGATTCGGCAGTATTCAGATTGTGGTTGTAGGCATCGGCACCGGCCTCCTTGAGCCGCTGGGCCTGCCCCTGCTTCAGGATGCCCAGGCAGGCGCAGACCTCGACTTCGGGATGGTCTTCCTTCAGCGCGCCGATCATCGTGGCCACCCGGTCGACATCGCGGTCCGTGGGCCCCTTTCCGGAGGCCACCATGCAGACCCGCGAGGCGCCGCCGGCGATGCCCAGGCCGGCCTGGTGCACCGCTTCTTCGGGCTTGAGCCAGGTGTACTTCAGGATTTCAGCTTTGGAGCCCAAGCGCTGCGAGCAGTAGGTGCAGTCCTCGGGGCACAGGCCGGACTTCAGGTTGACCAGGTAGTTGACTTTCACCGTGTTGCCGAAATGCTTGCGCCGAAGCAGTCCGGCCGCGTTGACCAGCCGTGTCGTGTCGGCGTCCGGCGTTGCCAGCAGGCCGAGGGCTTCTGCCTCGGTGAGCTGGTGGCCGTCGGCGATGCGGACGGCCAGCTCGGTGAAATCTGCGGTGCCGATGCGATGCGTGGAGATACTCATGGGGTCCTTAGCGTGGTTGGGCGACTGCCTGCCAAGAATCAGCCAGTCCTGAACGGTGTTCAATTGCTGGCCTCAATGTAGCACGAAAAGCCCCTAACTTGAACAATGTTCAAGTTAGGGGCTTGCACTGCTCCGCATGCGGCATCTGCTGCTCAGCTGGTGGTCTTGCCCCGGTAGATCCGCGCGGCCAGCGCCCAAGCCAGGAGCGTGATGCCCGCCAGCCACGCCAGTGCTGCCCACAGCTCGGAGCCCGCGGGGTCCTGCGATAGCAAGGCGCGCAGGGAATCGGCTATCGCCGTGATCGGCTGGCGCTGCGCGCTGTGGCAGAATTCTTCGCCTCCAGGGATTTCGCGGTCAACAGCAGCACCCTAGTCAAGGGGTTGCGGGTATCGGCAGCCGATGATGATTTCAGCAGCGGGACGGGACCCGAGGTTCGCGGCGGATTGCTCGATCTTCTCCTCGCCATGGCTGGCAGGAAACAGGTGCTCCCGCGGCTTGAGGGCTCAGGGGTTGAAGAGCTCGACCGCAGGATCGCAGCGCAAGTGCGGACGTAGGCAACTGGCAGCCAGAGGTGGGGAGTGCGGGCAGCTTGATGCACGGCAATGCCCCGGCGGTGGACATTGTCCACCGCCGGGGCATGGTGCGCATGAGGGGTTGGCGGGATTAGTTGACCCCGAAGCCTCCGGTCCAAGCGATCTTCTCGCCGGCTGCCAGGGAGATCTGCATGAAGCCGATGCCTTCCAGCTCGCGGGCGCGCTTGGTGGCGCCAGCGTCGATGGCGCGTAGGCCGCCGGCCGTGACCAAATCGGCCAGCTGGGACTTGGCATCCTCGTCATCACCGGCGATCAGCACGGTGGTCGGGGTGGTTCCGACCTTGCCTTCAGCGATGGTGGAGGCGAAGTTGGTGTTGAAGGCCTTGACGACTCGCGATGAAGGCAGGGTCTTGCTGATTTCTGCGGTGGCCGAGCTGTCTGCCGGGACAGTCAGGGAATCGAAGGTCTCGAAGTTCAGCGGGTTGGTGATGTCCACGATGATCTTGCCCTCCAGCTGTTCGCCGCGCTCGGCGATGATGCCTTCGATGGCCGGGTATGGGACGGCAAGAACAATGATGTCGCCGTAGGCGGCGGTGGCTGAATCGCCCGAGCCGAGCAGCTGGATGGTGGCCCCTGCCTTGCTGAAGACTGACGAGATGGCCTGGCCCATGTTGCCCTTGCCGATGATGCTGACGTTGACCATGATGACTCCTTGGAAATGTTGATTGAAGCTTTAACTAAATACTAGGAGCAATTGATTGAAGCGTCAAGTAATTTTCCAAAGAAAATTTCACCAATAGCCACCGCACTGCTTCCAGGACTGTGGATTGGGGCGTTGACTAGGCCAATGAACGGCAGTGCCGCCGCACCCGATCTGGGCGCGGCGGCACTGGGGAAAGTAATCGGTCAGGACACCGGGGCGGCCACGGCGGCCAACGGGTTCTCCAGATCCCCTGCATAGAGCAGGCCGCCGGATTGGTCGGCCAGGTCGAGCATCTGCTGGTTATTGCGCAACTGCAAGCGGTTCAGGCAAGAGAGCGGGAAACTCTGTGCAAAGAGCCCCAGCTCGTCGAAGCGGCCAGCGAACTGCGGGTGCTGCCCACGGTACTCAAGCAGCCGATCCACCACGGTCTTCCAGAATCCAGCTTCGGACAGCAGGCCTTCGGCATCCAGCAGCGGGGCGAGGAAGCGGAAGAACGAATCGAAGACATCCGTGAAGACCGACAAGACCGGGTCTCCTCCGGTACGCACCCGGCGGATCTCCTCCGGCAGTTCCACCCGATCCGACAGCACCGCAATCTCTTCGCCCAAATCCTTGAGCAGCACCTTCTTCACGACACCGTTTTCCAGCACCATGATTACGTTCTCGCCATGCGGCATGAACACCAGATCATAGGCTGCCAGGCAATGCACCAGCGGAATCAGGTAGGCATCCAGATAGCGGCTCAGCCACTCGGCCGGAGCCAGTCCGCTGCGGCGAATAAGGGCGCCGGCAAAGGATCGGCCGGATGCATCGACGTGCAGCAAGCTGGCCATCGTGGCCAGCTTCTCTTCCGGGCCGAGCAGGCTGATCGGGGACTCCCGCCACAGCGCGGCGAGCATCTTCCGCTGCGGATCGCTCTTGGTCGTTGCCGCTTCGAACTGCGGGTTGCGGTAGCCGACGGCCGCGATTTCCCGCAGCAGGGCGACCGGCTGGGTGGAGAGCACCGGGTCCTTTGCAAACAGCTCGCCCAGCCACTGGTTGATGGCCGGAGTCACCTTCATGTACTCGGCACTCAAGCCGCGCATGAAGCCCATGTTCAAGATCGACATTGCCGTCTTGACGTAGTGGCGGTGCGGGGTGGACAGGTTGAAGAAGGTGCGGATCGACTGCTGCGCCTGGTATTCGTCGGCGCCGATGCCGAGCCAGATCAATTGCTTGCGGGCAATGTCGTTGGCGAATGTGATCGACAGGCGGTTCTCCCACTGCCAGGGATGTACCGGAATGAACAGGTAGTCTTCGGGTGCATAGCCGGTACCGAACAGGGCGGCCTCCAAGGCCTCGTCCAGTCGCTGGCGTTCGGCTGGATCCAGCTCGCTAGCCAGCAGGCCTTCGTAATCCAGCGAATCGATGGCATCGAATTGCGCCCGGGACTTGTGGGCTGCCGCCCAGCCAAGGTGCAGGGCGGCCCCGGTTTCGGGGGCGTACTTCAGGTAGTCGGTGCGTCCGATGCCCATGCGTCCATTGTTGGCAACGAAGCACGGGTGCCCCTCGGTCATCGAGGATTCGATGAGCTGGAATGATTGTGCGGCGCTGCCATTGAATTCGGCCAGCTGCGCTGAATCATGGGTTGCATGGACCTGCTTGTAGCAGTGGCTGCTCAACGTGGAGGAGAGCTCCTCCAGATAGGTGGGAAGCTGCGCTGGGGAGAGCGTGAGTTCCTCGGCGAAGAGCGTGATGAATTCGATGGCATCCGCGTCTGCCGGCTGCCAACTGCCGTCAACGAAAACGTGGTGTTCCACAGACTGCGGTGAAACCATCCAGTGGTTCAGCTGGTAGCGCTGGGCGCTGAAGCTGTAGCGGTGCGCGTCCTTCTGGACTGAATATCGGCTGTCGCCATGCTCGGCAGGTTCCAGCAGGCGCTCATGCGAAAATTCGCCCAAGGCCTTGGCTAGAACATGGCGATTGGCGATATCCCAACGCACGGGGGAGAGGAACGAGGATTCCAAGCGGCGGCCGGTTGCGCTCTCGAAATCCTGGCGGGTGCAAATGGACAGCAGAGCCTGCTTGATCGAGCCGTCTGCCTCGGAAAGCTCCACTGGCCGTACCGGTCGGAAGCCGACGCGGGCATTCAGCGCATGGATGGCTTTGTTGCGCACATCTGGCTCCACGATGATTCGTTCAGTTCCAGGCAGGGCGAACGCCTGGACCATGGCTGCGGCCAGCGCCTCCAGCGTGAACCCGGGCTGGGGGTTCGCTGCCTCCGGCGCCAGGAAATGCAATCCGCGATCGCCACGTACATAGTTGTACGCGTCGGCCAGTGGGGAAGCGGCTGGGTCGTAGAGCTCGACCAGGAATTTCTCGTCTCCCGAAGCGTCGATACCGAGGAGCACTTCGTATCCGGGGGTAGAGAGCAAGGTGCGGTATTCCGCTTCGATCTCCTTTTCGGTCGCATTGGGCATGCCCCAGAACGAGGCGTGTTCGGTGGCAATCCACGAATGAAGCAGCGCCGAATCGTCGGGCAGTGAAACGGGGCGGAAGGTGTAGCTGGTCATCGGTAAATCCTTAGGCTCGTGCGCTGGCATTGGAGGAAGTGGGCAGGCCGCTGAGTTCAGCGGCGCCGAATCGCTGGAAGGCGATCCGTTGCTCTACCGGGTAGACCTCGCGTCCAGCCAGGCGGTTGATGATGACCGAATTGCGGTAGGCGCCCATGCCGAGGTCCGGGGCGGTGAAGCCGTGGGTGTGCAATTCGGCGTTCTGCACGAAGATGTCCTGATCCAGCCCGATGGAATACTCGCGGTCGACATTGAATCGGCCGTCGGGGAGGTAGTCGATGCGCTGGCTGATGCCTTCCAGGAAGTCCGGCGCGCTGGCACGGTAGCCGGTTGCCATGACCAGGTTGTCGGCAAGGAACTCCAAGTCTTCTCCGGTGCGCTCATGGTGCAGGCGGACGGCCAGGTAATCCGGGTCGGCGTCGATGCTCGTGGCAGCGCAACCGGTGCGCAGGTGCACATTCGGGGCTCCATTGACGCTTCGCTGGTAGAGCTCTTCATGGATTTCGTTGATCAGATCCGCATTGATGCCCTTGTAGAGCCCCTTTTGCTCAGCTGAAAGCACATCCCGCTGGTCCATGGGCAGGGAGTGGAAGTGGTCGATGTACTCCGGAGACGTCATTTCCAAGGTGAGCTTGGTGTATTCCAGCGGGAAATAGCGTTCCGAACGGGTTGCCCACACCAGATGGTCCTTGGCTGGCAAGCTGCGCAGCAGATCCAGGAAGACTTCTGCGGCACTCTGGCCGCTGCCCAGCACAGCTGCTACCTGCGGAGATGAACCTGGTGCCCGGGGCGAAAGGATCCGTTCGCGGTGGAACGCGTAGTCGCTGGAGTGCAGCACCTTGCCGCTGGCTTGCGCTTCCGGTGTGATGACAGGCGGCAGATAAGGCTGGGTTCCGGTGCCGAGCACCAATTTATCTGCGGTGAAGCGGGTCAGTCCCGCGGCGGTGAGCACCGACAGCTGGTAGGTCCCATCGCGGTAGTCGGCTTCGAGCACCCGGTGCCCGAAACGAACGCTGTGGATATTTTCCGCCGCCCATGCCAGATAGTTGGAATACTCTTCGCGCAGGGCATAGAAGTCTTCGCGGATGTAGAACGGGTAAAGCCGCTGTTTTTCCTTGAGGTAGTTCAAGAATGAATGCTTGCTGGTCGGGTCCGCCATGGTCACCAGGTCCGCCATGAAGGGAACCTGGAGGTGGGTTCCGGGAAGCATCATCCCGGGGTGCCAGATGAACTCCTCTCCGGCTTCGAGCACGGCGACATCCAGATCGGCCAAGCCGTCGGTCAAGGCCGCAAAGCCCAGGTTGAAGGGGCCAGCTCCAATGGCGATGGCATCAAAGTGTTCGGCAGGTTGAATCATTTCTTCTCTCCAAGGGTGCGTTCGGCCAGGATGCCGGAACCAATGCTGCAGATGGCGTCGAGGATCTCGCTGATATCGGCCAGGGTCGTATTCGGATTCAGCAGCGTGAGTTTCAGCAGCCGCTTGCCCTTGACCGTCGTGGCGGCGATCATTGCCTCGCCGCTGGAATAGAGGCGCTGGCGGATCTGGTTGGCCAGTGCATTGTGCTCTGCCAGGTCCAAAGGGTGCTGCGGATCTTCAAAGGAGAAGACCAGCGTGCTCAGCTGCACATCGGCTGCCATATGCAACTGGGCGCGCATGGCCACTTCCTGCTGCGCGTCCTCGGCCAACGCAATGACCTGGTCGAACATGTCGCCCAGGCGTTGAGCCCCCAAGGAGCGCAAGGTGACCCACAGCTTCAGCGCATCGAAGCGCCGAGTGGTCTGCAACGACTTCGCCACCTGGTTAGGGGTGGCGTCGGCCTCCGCACGCGGGTTCAGATACTCGGCATAGTGGGCGATGGATTCCATGGAAGCCGCAGAGCGGACCACCAAGGCGCTTGAACCGATGGGCTGGAAGAACGATTTGTGGTAGTCGACGGTGACCGAGTCGGCTTGTTCAATTCCATCCAGCCGGTGGCGGTGGGAACTGGAGGCGAGCAGACCGCAACCGTACGCGGCGTCGACGTGGAACCAAGCACCGACTTCCGTGGCGATGGCACGCAACTGGGGCAGCGGATCGATGGCCCCGAAGTCGGTATTCCCGCTGGTGGCGGAGATGGCCATGGGCACCAGGCCGGCGGCGCGATCCGCGTCAAGTTGCACGCGCAAGGCCTGGATATCCATGCGGTGCTGGGCGTCGGTAGGGATGGACACGGCTGCGTCGTAGCCCAGGCCCAGGAGCATCGCGGCGTTGCGAATCGAGAAATGCGCGTCCTCCGAGCAGTAGATCCGCAGGTTGGCCAGCCGTTCAGGCAAAGTTCCGCGCAGCTTCGCGGTCGCGGTGTTCCGCGCGATCAGCATGGCTTGGAGGTTGGATTGCGTTCCGCCAGAGGTGAAGATTCCATCGGCCTGCCCGGCCTCGAAGCCGATCAGCTCGGCGGTGAACTCGATGAGCTTGCGTTCGATCAGTGTGGCTCCGGCGCTCTGGTCGAAAGTGTCCATCGAGGTGTTGATGCTCGTGACGAAGTTTTCGGCGGCGACTGCAGGGATCACGACGGGGCAGTTCAAGTGCGCAGCATACTTCGGGTCGTGGAAGTAGACCGCGTCGTTGAAGTACAACTCGTTCAACTCGGTGAACGAGTCCTGGGTCGAACCCAAGGGGCGATGCAGATCGACCAGGTCGATGCGTGCTTTCAGCTGCTGCGGGGTCGGTCCGGTTGTCGGCGCGTTGACCGATGCCAATCGGTTGGCCACACGTGAGATGGCATCACGTGATTCGTTTTCGTAGACGTGGACGGTGTCTGCGCAGAGCAGCGCATCGTCGTAGATCGGCAGCGGCAGATCAGGTATTTGCAGGGTAGGCAGTGAGGCACCCAAGAGCATGCTCCTCAGATAGAGACAATCAATAGTTGGTCAGGCTCACCTAACAAGAATCAATTAACAACACACTTCAATTAGTTAATGCAAGCCGAGTAATTCGATGGATTCTCCCAGGGAAAAATTTCTCAATTTTCGCATCAGTGGCACGTGGTTGTGGTAAGTTGCCCTCTGACCTGTATGTTGATGTTTCAATAATTAGCTCTTTCAATAGCGAAGCGGAGTAATCGACTCGACTTGTAGCGTTCAAGAAGTATCGCTAATCGTTTGATTGTGTTTTCAGCGCAAGTATGTATGATCAAACAGTTGGAACAAGGGAGGGCAGGTGACTACGGTAAGCCCACGGAAAGCCGAGCGATCCCAGCGTCTGCTCCTCGGGGCGAATGCCACTGACGCGGCAGGACGCTCGCTATCGGATATCACGATTGACCTGTTGTTCGTTGGCGCCCTCGGGGCAACCGCCATGCAAATGGGCATGCTCAATACGCTTGGTTCCCTGGCCTTCGTGCTCGCAAGCATTCCCGCGGGCCATATGGTCGACAAGTATTCCGCGTTCCGTGTGCTGCGCATCGGTCTCGGGGCCAAGCTGTTCCTGCTGGGGTGCTTGGCGGTGCTGTCATCCGCAGACGCGCTATCGATCCCGATGGGAATGCTGCTGTGCGCATTGCTTGGCATCTGCAACGTCTTTTCCGAAACGTCGCAAACCACTGCCGTCCCGCAACTCATCGAAGATGATCCCGAGAACCGATCAGCGGGAATCAGCAAGCTGATCGCCTCGCTGAGCGCGGCGGACCAATCCATGACAGTGGTTGTCCCGGCCCTTGCGGGAACCGGCTTCGCACTGTGGGGAGCGCCGCCACTGCTGGGCATCTCGGCGGCACTGGGCCTGCTGGCCTTGCTGATGGCGCTGCGTGTGCATTCCCATCGCCCATCGCAAGGCCTTGGTGGCACGCTCAAGCCGTCGACCGAACAAGGCGGCATGCTCGCCGGCCTCAGATATCTTTTCCGGCATCGGCTGCTCTTGGCGATCACGGTTGCCGTGATGTTCTCCAACTTGGGGTTGGCCATCGGCTCGTCGGTGGAGGCGATCTTCATCATCAACGAGCTCGGCTTTGGCGAATTCGGGTACGGCATCTTCGTCTCGATTGGCGGCATCGGCGGGCTGATCGGCGCAGCAGTCGCAGGAAAGCTGGCTGGGAAGTTTCCGCCGGCAACGCTATTGGTCTGCACCGGTTCACTGCAGGCGGCATTGACTGGCTGCGTACTGGCCGCAGCCTACGTACCAGAACTGTGGTCCATGGTGCTGCTGGGCACGTTCTCGTTGGGCTGGGGAATCATCGTGCTGCTCTTCAACATTGCTGCCTCCTCATGGGTCGTGCAGATCGTTCCCGAGCACCTGCTGGGACGAGTCCTCAGTGCACGACGGCTATTCACCTTTGGAGTGGTTCCCGTCGGCGGTTTGGCTGGCGGCGCAGTGGCCAGCGCATGGGGGATTGCCGCCGGACTGCTTGGCTGGGTTGTTGCCGCGGCCCTCTCGGTTATCAGCTATCTGGCGATGCGCGGCCCGGCAACCCGTTAGGCTGGACAGCGTAAGCACCACGAACTAAAGGCAACTGCGCACGTGAAACTCGTTATCGACGCTCGATACACCCGCATCACCCACCACGACGGCATCAGCCGGTACACCGCTGGGTTGATCGAAGCCGCCAGCAAAGTTGCCGACGTCACGATGCTGGTCAACGACACCAGGCAACTGGGTATGCTTCCAGATGTCCCGTATTTGAAGATTTCCGGACCCACCAGTGTGTTCGAACCGTTCGTGGCCTTGCAGGTCAATAAGCTCAACCCTGATGTCGTGTTTTCGCCCATGCAAACCATGGGGACCGTGGGGCGAAAATATCCCGTGATCCTGACCCTGCATGATTTGATCTACTACTCGCATCCGCACGCGCCGAAATTCCTGCCCCTGCCGATCCGTGCCGGGTGGTTCCTGTTCCACCAGGTCTACTGGCCGCAAAGAATGCTGCTGAATCGTGCCGACGCGGTAGCTACCGTCTCCAACACCACCGCCAAGCTGATGCGCAAGCATCGATTGACCAAGAAGCATATTGGCTTGGTCTCCAACGCACCGACGGGAAACTTTGCACGCCGGGACCAGGCGAAGCGGCCAAGGAAGACCCTGATCTATATGGGCTCTTTCATGGAATACAAGAATGCCGAGACGCTCATCCGAGGTATGGCGCATCTGCCCGACTATGAGCTGCATCTGCTCAGCGGGATCAGCGAACAGCGTCATGCCGAATTAACCAAGCTCATTCCTTCAGGTGCCACTGTGGTATTCCACCGGGGAGTCAGCGATGAGGAATACGAACGGTTGCTCAGCGAGTGCACGGCTTTGGTCACCCTTTCGCGCGAAGAAGGCTACGGCCTGCCACTGGTTGAAGCCATGAGCATGGGAACTCCGGTGATTGCCACCGACATGCCGATCTTCCGGGAAGTCGCAGAAGACGCCGCGCTGTATGCGTCGGCAGATGATGCGCAGGGTTTCGCGGACCAAGTACGCACCCTGGATGAGCCCGGAGCCTGGAAAGAATATTCGCAACGGGCTGTGGAACGAGCCGCCCACTACTCATGGGAGCAGTCGGCGCAGCAGCTGCTGGAGCTGGCCAGGTATGCGGCAGATCACAGAAAGTAATTTGCTTCGCAGCGGCGGTTGAGCACCTTGTCGCACGCGAATAATGGCGGAAAATCGGGGAAGGGAACGTGTGCTCCGCATGAGGAGCTGCCGATTTGAAAACCGGACTTGGCCAGTGCTAAAGTATTACTCGTTGCATTCCTCCATAGCTCAATTGGCAGAGCATTCGACTGTTAATCGAAGGGTTACTGGTTCAAGTCCAGTTGGAGGAGCCAAGAAAACCTCCCAGTTGCACCAGCAACTGGGAGGTTTTGCTTTACCCGAAAACAGTGGTGCCGGTGCGCAAAATTGAAGTGAAAACCCGGCAACGCCTGAATCTCCTATAACCACAGGTGATTAGACGATAGACTTTCGAATCGTTACCAGTTACACCCACAGCATGAGATAAAGCAGTGGGTTTTACGCCTGAAGACTGAGTCGTATGCGGCAACCGGGGTGTTAGCGTTTGTTGTACCGGTTGCTGAGCGATCGAGAATATGGAGAAACCATGTCTGAAGCTGAATCGACGCAAGCTGACGAAAGCCTTAAGTCGAGTGTCAAGAGTGCTAAGGCGCAGGTTGATGGACTCAAGGAGCTTGTTCCACAACAGCTCTCGGACGAGATCAAGCTTGCGACCACCGTGCTCAAGGGCAAGGGAATCAGCATTGGCATGGCCGCGGCGCTTGCAGGCGCCGCACTGCTCGTAGTGCTGCTCTTCGTCATTGCCGTAGTAGTAACCCTGGTCAACGTGTTGGCTCTTTGGCTGCCAGGTTGGGCCGCCGCATTGATCGTTGCAGGTTTCTTCTTGCTGATTGCCGCCATCTTGGGATTGGTCGGATATTCAAAGGTCAAGAAGGCACTGCCGCTGAAGCCGGAAGCAGCTATTCGCGGACTCCGCCACGATTTTGGCGTGCTCAAGGATGGCAGCGCCTTCGATGTCAGCACTCTTGACGAGCCGCTGAAGAAGAAGTCGGCTGAGGATGATGAGTCCGCAGACAAGAAGAAGGAACCGAAGCCGCCGGCACCGAGCGCCGATGAGCTGGTCCTTCGCACCAAGCGTCGCCGCCGCCAGATCCAGGCACTGCGTGACAACCTGGGCGAAAGCGTGCAGGCTCCGCTGGCCAAGATCGACAAGGTGCGTTCCTTCACCCACGGTGCTGGAGAAAAGTTTGCCGGGGCAGCGGCCAAGGCCAAGGGATTTGTCCGCCCTTCCTCGTCTTCGTCTTCCGAAGACCAATCGGAGGCTGACAGAGCCGGCTCGCACCGCGCTGAACAGGCACGTCCATATATCGTGATGGCAGGCTCCGGGCTGGCACTGGTCGCTGTTATCCGGGCATTGTTCAAGCGCTCCTAGGTCTTTCGCCGACGGGGCCGTGCATCGGCCTTAATACGCGTGCACCAGCCCCGTCATTTGAAAACTTAGGCTAGAAAGGCACTGACATGGTTTGGATCGCTATCGCAGCGGCACTATGCAGTGCCTTTTGCCTTGCCTTTGGCGCGCACTTCCAATCGCAGGCAGTACGCAACGCAGTCGGCGGGCTGGATCTGACGCTTAAGAATGTCGGCAAGCTGGCCAGCAATAAACGCTGGATGAGCGGTTTGGGCCTCATGGCCCTGGGCATGGCCTTGAACGTCTTCGCCCTGGCCAGCGCACCGCTGACAGTGGTACAGCCGATCGGCGCCATTGCACTGGTGATCACCGCTATGGTCAATGCCAAGGAAACCGACCTGACGATGAACCGTCCCACCGTACTGGCGATCATCAGCTGCATGGTTGGTTCGGTTGGGTTCGTGCTGCTGGCAGTCACGGCCACCAGCGGCAACCAAGAAGTGACTGAAACCGAAGCCCACCTGATTGAAATGATCCTGGCGGTAGTCGTCGCCATCGTGGGATTGGCCACCATCTTCTTCCACAAGAAGCTTGGCGCGTTCTTCTTCATCCTCGGCGCCGGTGTGCTTTTCGGATTCGTTGCCGTGCTGGTGCGAACCATTGCCATCGCCGTATTGAATATCGGCGACAGCAGCTTTTTCCAACTGCCGTGGCTGGCTGGACTATCGGTGGCAGTCGCCGGGTTGCTCGGCTCGTACTTTGTGCAAAAGGCCTACTCAAAAGGGCCTCCAGACCTCGTCATCGCAGGGTTGACCGTGATCGATCCGATCATTGGCATTGCCATAGGAATCAGCATCCTCGGAGAGCTGCGTCCCGATGTCCCGGTACTTGTCACCGTGCTGATGCTGGTGGCTGCCGGTTTGGCTATCGTCGGCGTGACCGCGCTGTCCAGGCACCACCCCGACGTGATCGAACGCCGGAACAAGACCGAAGGCGAAAAATCCATGCCTGATTCCAAATAGACTGAAGCTGCAAATTTCTCTATCAAAAACTACAACGCGTGTGAACGCCGAAGGATGCCCGTGGCCAAGGAAAAACCGCTGACCATCGTCATTGCTGCTGACACTTATCCGCCAGACGTTAACGGAGCAGCGATGTTTTGCTACCGGTTGGCTACGGCGATGCATGCGCGAGGCCACCGGGTGCACGTGTTGGCAGCCCGTGGCGACAAGGGAAAGACCTATACGGAAATCCGCGATGAGGCTATTGTCCATCGCTTGGAATCGCACTCGGTACCGACCCATGAATACTTCCGCATCGTGTTCCCGTGGGAAGTCAATAAGCAGATCAGCAAGCTGCTCTCGGATATCAAGCCCGACGTGGTCCACGCCCAGAGCCACTACATGATTGGCCAGCGCACCATCGCATGGGCGCGGAAGAACAACGTTCGCTCCATCGCGACGAACCACTTCATGCCGGAAAACCTGGACCCATTCCTGCCGTTCCCGCAATGGTTCAAGCGAATTGTCGCGCACAATTCGTGGAAAGACATGGGGAAGATCTTTGGCCGTGCGGATACCGTCACGACCCCCACTCCGCTGGCCGCCAAGGCCATGCGCGAACGGGCCAAACTGAATCACGTGCTCCCGCTGTCCAATGGCATTGAGATCGGCAACTACGAGCTGGCGGACGGGGAAGAAATCATCCGCAATGAGTTCCCTACGATCTTGTTCGCGGGCCGCCTCGCGGTGGAAAAGAACATCAACGAACTGATCGAGGCTTTGCCTCTGATGAGCAAGGTGCCTGACGCCATCATCGAGATCGTCGGAGGCGGAGAGCAGCGCGCCCATCTGGAGAAGATCGCAGATGATTTGCAGATCCGAGACCGCGTCCGTTTCCTGGGACACGTCAGTGACGAGCAATTGCGCCAGGCCTACCTGCGTTGCGACGTATTCTGCCAGCCAGGCACCGCCGAGCTGCAGTCATTGGTGACCCTTGAGGCGCTTTCGGCGTCCAAGCCAGTGGTCCTGGCCAACGCGATGGCGCTGCCGCATCTGGTGGATGAAGGCGTCAATGGCTATATGTTCACGCCGGGTGATCGACAGGATCTGGCCAACAAGCTGGACCAGGTTCTGGCCTTGGACGAGCAGCGCCGCGCCAAGATGGGTGAAGCTGGGCACGAAAAGGTGAAGAACCACGCGCAGGAAAAGACGATGAACTCCTTCGAAGCCCTCTACCGGGGCCAAGAAGTGACCACCCACTAGCCGGAATGTCATCATTGGGTGCGCCAAATCGGTGTTTCGGCTAGTGATGCCCTAGAATATTTCGAGTGTGGTTGCACCGCTTCGGCGATGAACCCATGTGGGGAGTTAGCTCAGTTGGTTAGAGCAGGGGACTCATAATCCCTTGGTCGTCGGTTCAAGTCCGTCACTCCCTACCAAGGCAGATCGTCCAGCAGCTACTGAAAAATGAGTTGCTGGACGATTTTCTTGTTCCCGGTTCCGCTCCAGTGCACAGCTGGATCCCGCTGGATGCACGGGTGTGTGAAGAAGTGCATTGGAGCCGGATGATGATCCGGTTCGTGCCGTCCTCGGGAGATGCCGCGTCATTCGTTCAACGGCAAGAGAATCGATGGACGCATGTCGCGGATCAGCAATACCGGGTCGATATATTCTCCATCGAGGCGCACACCCCAGTGGATGCAACGGCCAGAGCAATGCGCCCCGGTTGCTGCCTGGCCCACCTTGGTGCCGGCCTCCACCCAGTCGCCCACCGAGACTTCAGCGGAAACCGGTTCGATGCTGGTCTTGAACCCGGAACCGTGGTCGATAACCAGCACAGGCCGGTCCACGATCACTGAAGCAAACGAGACCCGGCCGCGCTGCGGTGCGAAAACGGCATCACCAGCGCTGGCTGCCAAGTCCACGCCTCGGTGCCCGGGAAGCCAATTTTTCTCCGGTTTGTCGAAGGGCACCAGAATTGCCGGTTCGCCAGCCAGCGGCCAGCGCCAGCCATTGGTGGCGGCAAATGCGGCAGGTACCTGGACTTGCTGCGGCTCGGCGTCCGTGGGCGCGGCCGGAGGAAAGCTGAAGGCCAGCAGCAGAACCTGCAATCCTGCGAAGAGATACTTGATTTTCATCTTTCCAAGGTGTCCCCGGAACATGGATCATGGGCAACCAGGGGAACGGATTGTGGGCAAGGCAATGGGCTGCACATCACCGAAACCGCGGTGCGGGGCAAGGGGTTCTCTGTAGTACACTTGAAGCAGCAGTGTCCTGTCACAGGTGTGTCCAAAATTGGGTGCATCGGGCAGGAGATTGACTTCGCGTATGAGTATTCACAGCTAAATCGGCTGTGGCCTGAGGTTCCAGTGGTCCGAGAGAATCGGTGGACCGAAGTCGAGATGCCAAGCATCAATCAGTACTCATGCCAGGGCGGATATCCACAATGGCTATCTGCATCAACCCGAACAACCAAGAGCAGTTACCGCGGGCGCACGCGCGCCCGGTCCGCCACTGCTGAAAGGAGTTGCGACATGCCAGTCGTAACCATGCGAGAGCTGCTTGACAGCGGCGTCCACTTCGGCCACCAGACCCGTCGCTGGAACCCAAAGATGAAGCGCTTCATCTTCACCGAGCGCAACGGCATCTACATCATCGACCTGCAGCAGTCGCTGTCGTTCATCGACCGCGCTTACGAGTTCGTGAAGCAGACCGTTGCCCACGGCGGCACCGTACTGTTCGTCGGTACCAAGAAGCAGGCTCAGGAAGCCATTGCCGAGCAGGCTAACCGCGTTGGCCAGCCATACGTCAACCAGCGTTGGCTCGGCGGTATGCTGACCAACTTCCAGACCGTTTCCAAGCGCGTTCAGCGCATGAAGGAACTGGAAGAGATCAACTTCGAGGACGTTGCCGGCTCGGGCCACACCAAGAAGGAACTGCTGCTGCTGAAGCGCGAGCTGACCAAGCTGCAGAACAACCTCGGTGGTATCCGCAACCTGACCCGCACCCCTTCCGCTATCTGGATCGTTGACACCAAGAAGGAACACTTGGCTATCGACGAAGCCCAGAAGCTGGGCATCCCAGTTGTGGCCATCCTGGACACCAACTGCGATCCAGACGAGGTTACCTACCCAATCCCAGGCAACGACGACGCAATCCGCTCCGTCAACCTGCTGACCCGCGTTGTTGCTGACGCTGTGGCCGAAGGCCTCATCGCCAAGAACAACAAGGCTGCCGGCAAGACCGAGGGTGCTGCTGAGCCAATGGCTGAGTGGGAGCGCGAACTGCTTGAGGGCGAGAAGGCCAAGGCCGAAGCTCCAGCTGCAGACGCTGCAACCGAGGCTCCAGAAGCCAAGTAGTCACCTCCGTGACTCCAGAAGTTTGCCTGGGCGCACTAGCGTGTAGCTCGAGGTGAACTTCACCAAGTCTTGTGGGACGGGCCGGAAATCCGACCCGTCCCATAAGCAAAATAAACTTGAAACTCCTAGCTGAATGGGATTGCACGTGGCAAACTACACCGCTGCTGATATCAAGGCACTGCGCGAGCGCACTGGCGCCGGCATGATGGACGTTAAGAAGGCACTGGACGAGGCCAACGGCGACGCCGAGAAGGCCATCGAGATCATCCGTGTCAAGGGCCTGAAGGGCGCTACCAAGCGCGAAGGCCGTTCGACTGCTGAAGGCCTGGTTGCTGCCAAGGTTGAGGGCAACGTCGGCGTGATGATCGAGATCAACTGCGAGACCGACTTCGTAGCGAAGAACGACAAGTTCATCGCACTGTCCAACAAGGTTCTGGATGCCGCTGTGGCTTCCGGCGCTGCAGATGCAGAAGCACTGCTGGCTTACGAGCTGGATGGCAAGACCGTTGGCGACACCGTCATCGAAGAGGGCGCAATCCTCGGCGAGAAGGTTGTCGTACGCCGTGTTGCACGCATCGAGGGTGCCAAGGTTGCTTCGTACCTGCACAAGACCAGCAAGGACCTGCCAGCCCAGGTTGGCGTCCTGATGGCTGTTGACGCTGACAGCGAAGCTGCCGCAACCGTCGCGCACGACGTTGCAGTGCACACCGCTGCGATGGCTCCTACCTACCTGTCCCGCGAAGAGGTTCCAGCTGACAAGGTTGCCGACGAGCGCCGCATCGCTGACGAAACCGCTCGCGCAGAGGGCAAGCCAGAAGCTGCACTCACCAAGATCGTTGAAGGCCGCCTGACCGGTTTCTTCAAGGAAATCGTCCTGGTTGACCAGGCTTTCGCCAAGGACGCAAAGAAGTCCGTTGGCCAGGTCTTCGAAGAAGCTGGCACCAAGCCAGTTGCTTTCGCACGCTTCCGCGTTGGCGCCTAGGCTTTGCAGCTCTAAGCAGTAGCCATACGCATTAAGCGAACCGCGTTCGGGGCAACCTGAGCGCACAAGATCAAAGGGAGGTGGGCACCGAGAGAAAACTCGGTGACTCGCCTCCCTTTTCTTGAGCCCGGATCTCACGATAGCTTGGGATCTGGGACGTAGAACCCCCAGCTTGATTCCGACCTCCAGGAGTAAGACACCTCATGCCAAGCACCCCAGAAACCAAACGACGCCGCGTACTGCTCAAGCTCTCCGGCGAAGTATTCGGCGGCGGCAAGATCGGCGTTGACCCAGATACCGTTCGCGGCATCGCCCAGCAGATCGCCCAGACCGTTGGCGAGGTCGAGGTGGCAATCGTGGTTGGCGGCGGCAATTTCTTCCGTGGCGCGGAACTCTCCGCTTCCGGCATGGACCGCTCGCGCGCGGACTACATGGGCATGCTCGGCACCGTCATGAACTGCCTGGCGCTGCAGGACTTCCTGGAGCAGTGCGGTGTTGAAACCCGCGTCCAGTCGGCCATCGCCATGGCCCAGGTCGCCGAAAACTACATTCCGCGCCGTGCCATCCGCCACATGGAGAAGGACCGCGTTGTCATCTTCGGCGCCGGCGCCGGCTTGCCGTACTTCTCCACCGATACCGTGGCCGCGCAGCGTGCCCTGGAAGTCGATGCTGACGAAGTCCTGATGGCCAAGTCGGGGGTGGACGGCGTATACACTGCCGACCCGAAGACCGACCCAACCGCCACCAAGCTGGATACCCTGACCTACAGCGACGCCCTGGTCAAGAACATCCGCGTGATGGACCAGACCGCCATGACCATGTGCAAGGACAACAAGCTGGACATGCTGGTCTTCGGCATGGAAGGCGAAGGAAATGTGGCCGCGGCAATTCGCGGCGAGCGGATTGGCACCACCGTCACCGTCTAATCGGTGATCGTGGCTTAGGATTGAAGTAGATTTAATTTCCCGTAGCGGAAACACAGATGAAGTACTTGAGGAGTACCGGTGATTGAGGAAACGCTGGCGGATACCGCCGAAAAGATGGAACGCACCATTGAGGCCGCCAAGGAGGACTTCGCGACGATCCGTACCGGTCGTGCCCACCCAGGCATGTACTCGAAGGTCATGGTGGACTACTACGGTTCCCCAACCCCGCTGCAGCAGCTGGCTTCCTTCGCAGTGCCAGAAGCACGCACCATCACCATCACCCCATTCGATGTGACCGCTTTGCGCGAAATCGAAAAGGCTCTGGGCGATCCAGAAGTTGGCGCCAACCCATCCTCGGACGGCAAGATGATCCGCGTTGTCCTTCCGGTGCTGACCGAAGAGCGCCGCAAGGAATACGTCAAGCTGGCCAAGGCCAAGGGCGAGGACGCTCGCGTTGCACTGCGCAATCACCGCCGCAAGGCCAAGGATTCCATCGACAAGTTCGTCAAGGACGGCGAAATTGGCGAGGACGAGGGTACCCGTGCAGAAAAGGACCTCGACGCGCTGACCAAGAAGCACGTTGACGCAGTCGATGAGATCTTGAAGAAAAAAGAAGCAGAGCTGCTGGAAGTCTAATGCCAGGCTCGACAGACAACACTGAGGGCAACGCTTCGGCGGTGCCCTCAGTGGCATCCGGAGAATCCCAGCCCCTGACCCGACGTGAAGCTCGCGCGCGGCGCGAAGCCGCCGCCGAGGGGAAGAAACGCGGTTTCATGAAAAACCGCGGGGCAAAGGAAGCTCCAGAACCTGCCACTGGAATCCAGGAACCGGTCAAGCCTGCACCTGCCACTGCGGTACCCGCTCCACCGGCCATGCCAACGCCGGTATCAGCAGTGAAACCGGATGCCGGAAAAGATGCCGCATTGCCGACCCCTCAACCAGCTGCGGCTGGCAGCCAGGCAGCCGTGGAATCGACCGGCAAGGCTGATACCGCCAAGGCTGATACCGGGCAAGCGAAAGAGCGCGCCAAAGCCGCTTTCAAGGCCGACCTGTCCAAGCCGGTGAAAGCTGAGGCGCAGGCACCTGCCATGCAGGCAGAACCAGCGAAGCCTGCACAGCCGGCGGCACCCGGAAACGACAAGACGGTTCCGGACCCCGCGGCCGAAGATGACAAGCCGGAGAAGGCAGAAACAGCCACACCGGAAGCCGCATCTGCGGCGCAGAATCCCTCGCCCGCAGACAGCAAGCTGCCTGCTCCGCCGGTATCCGATTCCACGGATCTTGCCGAGACCGGGAAACCCGACGCGGAAGAAGCAGATATCCCTGCCGAGCTGCTGATCGGAACCCCGGAACCGAAGAAGTCGCGTGCAGGGCGCAATCTGCCAGCGGCCATCGGCGTCGGCGTGCTGTTGCTCGGAGTCGTGCTGGTTGGCCTGCTGTGGTTCCACCCGTTGTTGGTCATCGCGCTGATCGCGCTCAGCTGCATTGGCTGCTGGGAGGTGGCCAGGGCTACTACCCATGCCAAGACAGCGGTACCGCAATTGCCGTTGTACCTGTCTTCGATCTTGTTGCCGGCCAGTGCCATCTGGGGCGGGGTAGAGGCACTCGGGTTCAGCTATATTGCCTGCATCCTGATCGCTTTGCTTTTCAGGCTGATGGATGGCGCCAAGGGAGCGGTGGCCTCGGTGATGAGCAGCGTGTTCATCATCAGCTGGGTGCCGCTGCTGCTGTCCTTTGCTCTGCTCATTCTCGATTCGGTCAATGGCCAGTGGCTCATCGCCACGTTGCTGCTGCTTGCGGTCGCCAATGACACCTTCGGCTACATCGTGGGCGTACTGATCGGCAAGCATCCGATGGCGCCGAAGATTTCGCCGAAGAAGTCATGGGAAGGCTTTGCCGGATCAATGCTCGGTTCCATGGCCATCGGCGCATGCGCAATGCACTTCTGGATGGACATGCCATGGTGGACGGGTGTCATCCTGGCGTTCTTCACCACCATTGCAGCGACTACCGGCGACTTCTCGGAATCCATGGTCAAGCGCGAACTGGGCATCAAGGACATGAGCAACCTGCTTCCGGGCCATGGCGGAATCATGGACCGCTTGGACTCGGTACTGTTCGTCATTCCGCTGGGTTACGTGATTTCACATGTGCTGGCGTGGAGTGTCGCAGTCTTCTGACCGCGTCCCCGGCCCGCGACGCCAGCGGGTGTGATCCGCTACCGGAATGCACTCGCTGGTGTGGCCATCAGGCCAACTATCGGCACAAGCCAATAGAATATGAGGGGTACCGCCTGAGTGCGGTGCCCAACGGATATCTCCCTAGAGAAAAAGGAACTGTCGTGTCGCAGCAGCAAGATGCTCCGTTTTCCCGCGTACCGGACTCGGAATTCGGCTACAACGCAAAGCAAGTTGATGCGTTCCTGAGCCGTGCCCGTGCCACCTTCAACGGTGGAGGAAACGACGACAGTGTGGTCACCAGCCACCTGATCCGCCGCACCACTTTTGCACCGCAGAAGGGCGGGTACCAGGCCCGCGAAGTCGATGGCGCGCTGGACCGCTTGGAAGATGTCTTTGCCAAGCGCGAGCGTGATGACTTGATTGCCCATCAGGGCGAAGAGGTTTGGCTGCAGCAGGTTGGCCGCCTGGCCGCGATCCTGCGTGGCCGCTTGCACCGTGCCAAGGGCGAGCGTTTCCGCCGTCCCTCGCGTTCCAACGCGTCGAGCTACAACATCGAGGACGTCGATCGCCTGTGCGATCAGCTCATCGACTACTTCGAGAACGACGTGCCGATGGCCGTTGACACCGTGCGCCGCGTGGAATTCCGTTCTGCGCAGGGCACCGATGGCTACGAGGAGTCGCAGGTCGATGCGTTCCTCGACCGTGTAGTCGAGCTGATGGCTTCGATCGACTAGTCGCCGCCACCGGCTCCAAAGCCATGTCGCGGTCGGCAGCGGGAAATTCTCTCCCGTTGCCGTCCGCGGCTTTTTGCATTCATAGAGGGAAGAACCGGACAGCTTAGAGGCCTGGCTGTTCGTGGTGGGCCAACCAGTCGCGCAGCATGTTCTCCAGCACCGGACGGTCGGCGGGGGAGAGCTGTTCCACGAGGCGCTTTTCGTTGCGCATGTGGGCGGCAAAGGCTTCGTCGATTTTCTCTTTGCCGGTGGCAGTCAAGGAGATCAGGCGTCCTCGACGGTCTTCACCGGACTGGGTCCGGGTGACCCAGCCAATGCCTACGAGCTTGTCCAGCCGCTTGGTCATGGCTCCGGTGGTCACCATCGTCTGCAAGGCAAGTTCGCCGGGAGTCAGGGAGAACGGTTCGCCTGCCCGCCGCAAGGTTGCCAGCACATCGAATTCGGCTTCGGTCAGCCCGTGTTCTGCATACACCGCACAGAGCTCTTCAGTGAGGTAATTGGCCAGCCGGTGAAGCCGTCCGATAATTCCCTGCGGAGCGGTGTCGAGATCCGGACGCTGTTCGGCCCACTGCTGCTGGATGCGCGAGACATGGTCATTGTGCTGCATCCCTTTATCGTATCTTCCAAGGAAGCTAAAGTATCTTCCATGGAAGATACTTTAGCTTCTGCCGGAATTCGGCTGCGGACATTCGGATGGGTTGCGCTGACCGCGATTGCCCCGATCGCGTGGGGGTCCAACTACTACGTCACCAGGGAATTCCTTCCGGAAGACTCGGCGCTCTGGGGTGCGGCGATCCGCGCGTTGCCCGCAGGCCTGGTGTTGCTGGCGATATCCAGGAAACTGCCGCACGGCAGCTGGTGGTGGAAATCCGCGGTCCTGGGCATCCTGAACATCGGCGCCTTCTTCGCTCTGGTCTACGTGGTGGCGCAACTGCTGCCATCGGGTGTCGCTGCGACGACCATGGCGAGTTCCGCCGGTGTGCTCATGCTGTTCGCCTGGCTCATGCTCGGCGAGCGACCTGCACGCTGGCCGATGATCGGAGCGCTCATGGGATTCATCGGCGTGGCCGTCATGGTCTTCGATGCGCAGGGCGGCATCGATATCCGGGGCATCATCTCGTCCTTGGTCGCGATGCTCTGCTCAAGTGCCGGATTCATCTTGACCAAGCGGTGGTCGCAAGGGCTGCCGATTGTCCGGGTCACGGCCTGGCAGCTGGTGGCCGGAGGGGCAGTCCTGGTGCCCTTCGCGCTGCTCGTGCATGGAGCGCCGCCTCAGCTTGGTATCCAGGCGGCGGCGGGCTTCGGATATGTCAGCCTCGTCGCTACCGCGGCCGCATACCTCGCCTGGTTCACCGGGCTGCGCCAACTGACAGCATCGTCCGTGGGCCTTATCGGCCTGCTCAATCCAGTCACCGGCGTCCTGCTCGGAACCCTGCTGGCAGTCGAAAGCCTTGGGCTTCAAAGCATTTTGGGGATGGGCATGGTGCTCGGCGGGGTCCTGCTGGGGCTGGCCAACGGCTCCCGGCGCAAACCGCTTCCCGAACCAGAGTTGCCGAGCCGCGACGCGCCTGCCGGGCAAGCGGTGAAGGGCTGCTAGAACTTCGCCCGCCAGTCCGGGACATGGAGCAGGGCCATGACGCGTTCAACGTTGGCTGGCACGCTGCGCTTGGTACTGCGCGAAACGAAGATCATCACCAGGAAGGCCAGCGGAACGCTCCACGCCGCGGGCTGGCGCAAGAGATGGATCCAGATCTCGTCTTCCTGGGGCAGGAAGGTGCCGATCATCAAGGACAGCCCGCAGGAAATGCCGCCGGCCAGCAGGCCGGCAATCGCACCTCGCGCGGTCAGCGAACGCCACCAGATGCCTAGTAGCAGCAGCGGGCAGATCGTCGATGCAGTGAAAGCGAAGACGTTGCCAATGGCACCGGCCAAGGCCAAGGAATTGGTCACCACCGCAATCAAGACCGGCAGTGCGGTAGCCAGAACGGTAGAGATCCTGAATCCGCGCACGGTGCCGGAAAAGAATTCCTGCGACAGAGCGCCAGCGAGGGATACCACCAACCCGGAGGTGGTGGACAGGAATGCCGCGAAGGCGCCGCCGACCACGATTGCGGTCAGCGCGTCACCCAGGAATCCTTCGAAAAGGCGTGAGGGCAGCAACAGGATGGTGGCATCTGTTTCATTGGTGGCCCCGAGCTCCGGGGTGTACAGCAAGCCCAGGACACCCAACGTCGTGGGCAACAGGTAGAAGGCCGAGAGCAAGCACAGCACAATCACCGTGGTGGTACGCGCTGCCTGGCCGGTGGGGTTCGTGTAGAAGCGCACCAGCACATGTGGCAAGCCCAGGGTGCCGAAGAGCAGCGCCAAGATGATGGAGACCGTCTCGTAGAGATTCATCGCATTCGCGGACTCCAGCTGCGCGTACAGGGCCTGCGCATGGCCGGAGGACGAATGCTCTGGGATGGCGCGCCCCAGCAAGAAGATCGTGGGGATGACCAGGGCAGCCAGCTTGAACCAGTATTGGAATGCCTGGACGAAGGTCACCGAACGCATCCCGCCGGACAGCACCGTCACGCAGACCACCGCCGCGACAATGACCGGACCGACCCAGCTGGGGAATCCGGTGGCAATGGAGAGGGTCAGGGCTGCTCCGTGCATCTGCGGAACGATATACAGCCAGCAGATCACCACCACCAGATAGGTGGTGAGCTTGCGCAACATCGGGGAGCCTTCAAAGCGGATCTGCGCAAAGTCCGGAATGGTGTAGGCCCGGGAACGCCGCAGGGGAGCTGCAACGAACAGCAGCAGCATCAAGTAGCCGGCCGTGTAGCCGATGGGGAACCACAACCCCGATTGCCCCGAGAGCACAATCAGCCCGGCAACACCCAGGAACGACGCCGCCGAAAGGTACTCGCCGCCAATCGCCGAGGCATTCCACCACGGGCGCACGGTGCGCGAAGCGACGTAGAAGTCGGACGTAGTGCGGGACAGGCGCAAGCCATGGAAGGCAATCAGCATGGTCGTCAGGCAGACCAGCACCAAGGATGAAACTGACAGCAAGCTAGCCACGGCTGATGCTCCGATACCGTTCTTCATTGCGCTCGGCGGCCCTGTTATAGAGCATTCCAGCCACGATGATCAGCGGATACATCCCGATGCCCAAAACCCACCAAGGCAGCGGCAGGCCGAGCAGGCGGATGTCCTCGAAGACCGGCCAGAAGACGAGCAGCGCGCTGATGCCGACCAGCAGCGCCAGCAGGCCCGCAGCCACGGCGCAGGCCAGCCGCAGCTGGGAACGGATCAGCTGGCGAACATAGAACTCTTCTGCCGTGTGCTCGGGGCGGGCAGGGGAGACTGTCAAGGAGGCGTCTTGCGGAGCCTGCACGCGCACACGTTGCGGACGCTGTTCAGCGAATCGTCCGGGCGTTGGGGGCTCTTGCCGGCTGCTGTCTTGGGGAATCTGTTCCACGGAAGGACAGCTGCTTCCTACAGCGGGCGGACGCGATTGGCGGCCAGGCGCTCACGCAGGTAGGGCAATGCGCGACGGGAAATGGGAAGCTCGGTGCTGTTGACCACCACGGCGGCCTTGCCGGTTTGCAGGCGCACGGTCTCGATCTTGTCCATGCACACCAGGTAGGAGCGGTGGATCCGAACGAAGCCGGACTCGCCCCACTGCTGCTCCAGATCGTTGAGCGGAACCCGGATGAGGTAGCTCGAATCCTTGGTGTGCAATCGTGCATAGTCGCCCTGCGCCTGGACATAGGCGATGTCCGAGCGGGGAATCAGCTTGGTGATGCCGCCCTGGTCCACCGTGATCATTTCCGGCTTGGCAGGGGTATCTTCCACCAGTTCGCAGATGCGGCGCACGGATTCGGCCAGGCGCTGCGGGCGAATGGGCTTGAGCACGTAGTCGATGGCGGCCAATTCGAAGGCCTGCAGTGCCTGGTCCTCATCGGCAGTGACAAAGACGATGAGCGGGGGATTGGCGAAGCGGGAGATGACGCGGGCGATATCCAGGCCTGACAACGCAGGCATGTGGATATCCAGGAACAGCGCGTCGACCGCATTTTCCTCCAGCGCCTTCAGCGCCGCGGCACCCGAGGTGGCGCGGTGAATTTTCCCGATGCGGGAATCCTGGCTGAGCAGAAAAGCGATCTCTTCTACCGCTGGAAGTTCATCATCGGCAACCACCACGTTAATCATGCGAAAATTCTACCGTTTATCGGGATTATCTAAACATCCGACGCAATGGCGCTGGGCGGACGGAACTTCGGGACGCGCAAGGTGATCAGTGTTCCTGCCCCCGGCGCGGTCTCGATGACCAGACCATTTGAATTGCCGTAGAGCTGGCGCATGCGCAGGTCCACGTTGCGCAGGCCCACATGCATATTCGGGGTGTCGCCGGCCAGCACGCTGGCCAGCTGCTCGGGATCCATGCCCATGCCATCATCTTCCACGCTGATCAGCGCGTGCATTCCGTCCTCGGTGGCGGTAATGGAGATGACTCCGCCATCTGGACGTGCTTCCAGGCCATGGCGCACGGCATTTTCAACCAGCGGCTGCAGGGCCAGGAACGGAATTTGCGTGGGCAGCACCTCGGGGGCGATCTGCAGGGAGACCTTGATGCGCTCGCCGAAGCGGGCCTTTTCCAGCAGCAGGTAGCGGTCGATGGCTTCCAGCTCTTCGGCCAGGGTGGTGAATTCGCCGCGGCGGCGGAAGGAGTAGCGGGTGAAGTCCGCGAATTCGATGACCAGCTCGCGGGCGCGGGCAGGATCAGTGTTGATGAACGAGGCGATCGCATTCAGCGAGTTGTAGATGAAGTGCGGGGAGATCTGGGCGCGCAAGGCCCGCATCTGCGCTTCGAGCAGCATGGCCTTGGACTCATCCAGCTGCGCGGTGGAGACTTGCGCCGAAACGAAGACTGCCACCTCGGAGACGGCCCGCACAAAGCTGGCGCCTGCCCTGCGCGACAGGGCCGTCACGGTCCCGACACTCAGATCTCCTACGGTGATGGGTGCTGAAACGAAGTCCATGCCGGAAGAGCGCTCTACCTGGGTCTTGCCGGTCGCCAGCGCGCTTTTCGAAACGTTGGCTGCTGTCTCTTCATGCTCCGCAGTGAAATCGGCACCGGCATCGGTGGCCAGCACGTGGGTGGTGTCGGAGATCAGCAGCACCTGGCAGTTCAGCAGCCGGCGCAGCGCCTTGGCGCTTTTCGCCGCTCCGTCCTCGGTCAGGCCGCGTTCCAAATGGGGGACCGCAACCGACATGTGGTGCAGCGTCTTGTAGGTGGCTTCTTCGACGTCGGTGCCCATTTCCCGGGTGGAGCGGGAGATCTTGAAACCGAAGTAGCCGACAAGGGCGATTCCGACCAGCACGATGGCGACGATCAGGGTGACTTGCAGTGCTGGAGACATGTACCCCATCTTAGGGCCCCGCGAAATCCGTTGACCGTTCAGCGCGCCAAGGTGCGCCGTTGGGCGCAGAAAGCAGTCCGTTGAGCCACGAGCGGCACAGGCCCCCTAGTCGCCAAAGGATTAATCCCCAATAGTGAACTTAGTCACACAAGCGATGTGCGCTCAGTCACATCACCAACTCGCTCAAGGAGGGCATCATGAGTGCCAACCCGGAACACGACGTCTCTGCCGGCGTTGATTTCGTCAAGGAGAGCCAATCCGAGGAATTCCAGGAACTGCGCAAGACCCACCGCAGCTTCGTCTTCCCGATGGCCATCTTCTTCCTCGTCTGGTATTTCGCCTATGTGCTGCTGGCCGACTACTTCCATGACTTCATGTCCATCAAGGTCCTCGGCAATATCAACATGGGTATTGTTCTCGGGTTGCTGCAGTTCGTGTCGACATTCGCGATCACCGCTGCCTACGTCAGCTTCTCGAATAAGAAGCTCGACCCGAAGGCAACCAAGATCCGTGAGCGCCTTGAGCGCGAGGGAGTGAACTAAATGAACCAGCTCAGCATCCTGGCCCAGGCCGCAGGCGAGTCGACCCAGGTCGGCAACCCCCTGGTCAATATCGCCATCTTCCTGGCCTTCGTGGGCGTCACCTTGGTGATCGTGCTCCGTGCCTCCAAGAACAACAAGACCGCAGCCGACTACTACGCCGGCGGCCGCTCCTTCAGCGGAACGCAGAACGGCACCGCCATTGCTGGCGACTACCTCTCGGCGGCATCCTTCCTGGGCATTGTCGGCGCTATCGCCATCCAGGGCTACGACGGCTTCCTCTACTCGATCGGCTTCCTGGTCGCCTGGCTGGTTGCCTTGCTCCTGGTCGCAGAGCTGCTGCGCAACACCGGCAAGTTCACCATGGCCGACGTGCTGTCCTTCCGCCTCAAGCAGCGCCCGGTGCGCATCGCTGCGGCGATCTCCACCCTCGCGGTGTGCGTCTTCTACCTGCTGGCGCAGATGGCTGGCGCAGGTGCGCTGGTATCCCTGCTGCTGGGCATCGACGAGAAGTTCGGCCAGTCTCTGGTGATCGTCATCGTTGGCGCACTGATGATCCTCTACGTGCTGGTAGGCGGCATGAAGGGCACCACCTGGGTGCAGATCATCAAGGCCTGCCTGCTGATTGCCGGCGCGCTGATCATGACCGTGTGGACGCTGGCCCTGTTCGGCTTCAACTTCTCCGAACTGCTGGGCAAGGCAGCTGAAGTGGCCGGCAACCCGGAGATCCTGAACCCGGGCATGAAGTACGGCGTTTCGGAAACCTCCAAGCTGGACTTCATCTCGCTGGCACTGGCCCTGGTGCTGGGCACCGCAGGCCTGCCGCACGTGCTGATGCGCTTCTACACCGTTCCTACCGCCAAGGAAGCCCGCAAGTCGGTGGTCTGGGCCATCTGGCTGATCGGCGCCTTCTACCTGTTCACCCTGGTGCTGGGCTTCGGTGCCGGCGCGCTGATCGGCCCGGAGCGGATCCAGGCGGCTCCCGGTGGCGTGAACTCGGCGGCACCGCTGCTGGCCTACGAACTGGGCGGCACCGTCCTGCTGGGCCTGATCTCCGCGGTGGCCTTCGCAACCATCCTCGCGGTGGTTGCCGGCCTGACCATCACCGCAGCCGCTTCCTTCGCCCACGATGTGTACGCCTCGGTGATCGCCAAGGGCAAGTCCACCCCGGAGAAGGAAATGAAGGTGGCTCGCCGCACGGTTCTGGTGATCGGCGTCTTCGCCATCGCCGGCGGCATCGGCGCCCAGGGCCAGAACGTGGCCTTCCTGGTAGCACTGGCCTTCGCGGTGGCAGCCTCGGCAAACCTGCCGACCATCCTGTACTCGCTGTTCTGGAAGGGCTTCAAGACCCGCGGTGCAGTCTGGTCCATGTACGGCGGCCTCGGCTCGGCCCTGCTCCTGATCATCATCTCGCCGGTCTTCTCCGGTTCGGAAACCTCGATGATCCCGAGCATCGACATGGCGATCTTCCCGCTGGCCAACCCGGGCATCGTCTCGATTCCATTGGCCTTCTTCCTGGGCTGGCTGGGCTCGGTCACCGATAAGGGTGTCGAGGACATCACCAAGCAGGCGGAAATGGAAGTCCGTTCGCTGACCGGTGTCGGTGCTGAAAAGGCTGTCGACCACTAGCCGGGAATAGCGGCAAAGCGCAAAAGCAGAGTTCCGGGAACCAGCCAGCAGGCTGGTTCCCGGAACTTTTTTGCTGCCCTGGAGCGCTATGCGTTGCCGGAGAGCGAGTGCTGGAGCAGGGCGGTGGTGCGGTAGGGGACGAGCTCGGCCATGGACAGCGCCGAATCCGCGCGATTCACCCCGTCGATATGCAGCAGCTGGCCGTGCACCCGGAACAGTTCCTCGGCGTCCTTGGCAGCTACCCGCACCAGGATGTCGGCAGAGCCGGTGAGGCCGTGCGCCTCAAGCACCTCGGGGATGGCTTCAAGCTTTGCGGCAATGTCGCCCAGGCAGCGCTGGTCGACGTGCAGCTCGACAAAGGACAGCAGCCCGTAGCCCAGGACTTCGGGCGGGATGCGGCGGTCGATGGAATCAAGCACCTCGTTTTCCAGGCGGGTCATCCGCGTCTGCACTGTATTGCGCCCGAGGTTCAAGGCCGTGGCAATGGCTGCGCCGGTGCGCTTGGCAGCGCTGGAAAGCGCAAGCAGGATGCGCCGGTCGGTGGTGTCCAGAAGTTGCATAATGTGCACGTTAGCATCCCCAACGGCAATCAAACAGTGCGTTTTGCTCTAATTTTAAAAACACCATTGTGCATCCTGCCTTGCGTGAGTAGCATCACATTAAGCGGCGTTTGAGAATCAAAACCCGCAACCGACTACGTGAGAGTAAGGATGCCGATCGTGTCCACACAGCACATTGACGTAGCCGCCGGATGCCTACCCACGCATCAGCTGCTGAACGTCGACGGGAAACGAATCCCGGACGAAGAACTTGACCACTATCTCAAGGACCTCAAGGAAGCGGACCTTGCGGATTTCCTGCGCGACATGGTTGTCCTGCGCCGCATGGACAATGAAGCCACCGCCTTGCAACGCCAGGGCCAGCTGGGCCTGTGGGCTCCGCTGCTCGGCCAGGAGGCCGCGCAAATCGGCTCCGTGCGGGCCACCAATGACGACGACTTCATTTTCCCCTCCTACCGCGAGCATGGTGTCGCCTGGGCCAGGGGAGTGAAGGCAGAGGACCTGCTCAGCGTGTGGCGCGGAGCGCAGGCCAGCGGCTGGGATCCGAATGAAGTCAATATCGCCTGCCAGCAGATTGTCATCGGCTCGCAGGCCCTGCACGCCGCCGGGTACGGAATGGGCATCAAATTCGATGGCGGCAAGCAAGTCTCCGTAGCCTACTTCGGCGATGGCGCCACCAGCCAGGGCGACGTGAACGAAGCCATGGTCTTCGCCGCCAGCTACCAGGCACCGGTGCTGTTCTTCTGCCAGAACAACCAGTGGGCAATCTCAGAACCGGTCGCCCTGCAAAGCCGCACCCAGATTGCCGACCGCGCCCACGGTTTCGGGCTGAAGACCTGGCGGGTGGATGGCAACGACATCCTGGCCGTCTACGCCGCCACCAAGGCCGCGCTGAACCATGCCCGCCATGGCCTGGGCCCGGCTTTTATCGAAGCGGTCACCTACCGCATGGGCTCGCACACCACCGCCGATGATCCAACCCGCTACCGCAAGAGCGAGCAGCTCGAAGAGTGGAAGGCCAAGGATCCCATCGACCGCCTGGTGAAGTACTTGCATGAGATGGGTGCCGATGTGCAGTCCTACGAGCAGCGCGCGCAGAACGCCGCCGATGACCTCGCCGCGAAGCTTCGCGAGGCGATCACCAGCATGGAAGATCCCAAGGCCGAAGAGCTGTTCACCAATGTGTACGCAGAAAAGCATGAGCCAACCGAACGCGCAGCCAAGAACTACCTTGACTACTTGGCAGATTTTGAAGGTGGAGAGTAACCGTGGCAACCACCATGCTCAAGGCGCTGAACAAGTCGCTGCACGATGCGCTGGACCAGGACGAGAAGGTCATCCTGCTCGGCGAAGACATCGGAACCCTCGGTGGAGTCTTCCGGGTCACCGATGGGCTGAAATCCAAATTCGGCGAGCACCGCGTCGTCGATACCCCGCTGGCAGAATCCGGAATTGTCGGCAGCGCCATCGGCCTGGCCTATCGAGGCTATCGCCCGGTGGTGGAGATCCAGTTCGACGGCTTCACCTACCCGGCCTTCGACCAGCTGGTGTCCCAGCTGGCCAAGCTGCACTACCGTTCGCGGGGACGGGTGAAGATGCCGGTCACCGTCCGCATTCCCTATGGCGGAGGAATCGGCTCGCCGGAGCACCACTCCGAATCGCCCGAAGCCTACTTCGCCCACACAGCAGGCCTGCGGGTCTTCGCGCCATCGAGCGTCGAGGATGCCTACTCCATGCTGCGCCAGGCCATCGCTTGCGATGATCCGGTGATCTTCTTCGAGCCGAAGCGCCGCTACCACGAAAAAACCACCGCGGAACTTCTCCCCCCGGCGCCCGATGCATCGCCCAAGGCAAAGATCGTTCGCCCCGGCGAGGACGTCACCGTGGTCGGCTATGGACCCACCACCTACACCCTGGTCGATGCGGCCAAGGCCGCGGAAGATGAAGGCACCAGCCTGGAGGTCATCGACCTGCGCACGCTGGATCCGCTGGACATCGACACCGTGGCCGAATCCGTCAAGCGCACCGGCAAGCTGGTGGTGGTCCACGAGGCCAGCCGGACCAGCGGCATTGGCGCGGAGATCTGCGCCGAAATCACCGAGCGCTGCTTCGACTACCTGGAGCATGCCCCCTTGCGCGTCACCGGATTCGACATCCCGTATCCGCCATCGCGGCTCGAAAGCCACCACCTGCCCGACTTGGATCGAGTGATGCACGCGGTCGACACCGTGATGCGCCACCACGAGGCAACCGAAGGAGCTGCCAAGTGATGACCGCCCACACCTTCAAACTCCCGGATCTCGGCGAAGGGCTCACCGAATCCGAGGTGCTGAATTGGAAGATCAAGGTTGGCGAGCATGTTGCGCTCAACCAGATCATTGCCGAGGTCGAAACCGCCAAGGCAGTCGTTGAACTTCCCTCGCCCTTTGCCGGGTTCGTCCAGGCCCTGCACGCCACCGAAGGCGAAACCGTGCAGGTCGGCGGTCCGCTGGTCACTTTCGACCAGGAGCCCGGCGGTTCCGGCGAGCAGCCGGCAGCGCCTGATTCGGCGCAACAGGAGCAAAGCAAGGCCGGCGAACGCACCCCCACCCTGGTTGGCTACGGTGCGCCGGCAGATACCGGAAACCGTCCGAAGCGCAAAGCCCGAGGCTCGCGCAACCCGGAAGCTGTGCCAGCACCTGCACCAGCAGCTTCGGCACCAGTTGCATCCCAGCCGGCTGACGGGCCGGGCACCCATGAACGTGAACAGCATGCGGTGACCAGGTGCACCCCGCCGGTACGCAAGCTGGCACGCGATCACGGGGTCGATATTTCGGCGCTCGCCGGCAGCGGCGAGGACGGCTTGGTGCTGCGCCGGGATGTCCAGCAGGCCATCGACTCCGCCGGTGCCAGCACGCCAGCGGCCAAGGACAGCGAATCCATGTCTCCGCCAGACGCGGATCGCCATGTGAAGATCACCGCGGTCCGCAGGGCCACGGCCAAGGCCATGGTGCAGTCGGCGTTTACCGCACCGCATGCCACCGAGTTCCTCACGGTTGATGTCACCGAATCCATGGAGCTGCTGGAGCGCATGCGGTCGCATCGACTGCTCAAGAACCTGAAGCTCAACATCACAACGCTGGCAGCGCTCGTGGTGACGAGACTGTTGAAGACTTATCCCGCGCTGAACTCGACGTGGGATGAAAAAGCTGACGAAATCATTGAATTCGGGTCAGTGAATCTGGGCATGGCCGTGGCAAGTGACCGCGGTCTGCTGGTTCCGGTGCTGAAAAATGCCCAAGCTAAGACGCTGCCAGTATTGGCTGCCGAACTCAGCGGGATTATTCTCCAGGGCCGCGAAGGAACATTGTCACCAGCCCAATTGACCGGTGGCACCTTCTCCATCACCAACGTGGGGGTTTTCGGCGTGGATGCCGGCACCCCGATTCTTCCTCCGGGGCAGGCAGGAATTCTGGCACTAGGCCAAGTGAAGCGCAGGCCTTGGGAATACCAAGACCAAGTGGCACTTCGCCATACGATGACACTCGCATTGTCCTTCGATCACAGAGTGGTCGACGGCAAAGAAGCAAGCGAGTTCCTCGCAGGTGTCGGCTCGGTGCTGGAGGACCCCGGAATGATGAATATTTTTATTTGATTCAAAGTAAATCATGACCGGGCTGAAGTAAATTCAGCCGGGTGAATAAACCGATTTCAAGCATTGCTTTCATGACTATTCATTGGTTGTTTCGCAATGTTTGATGTAATCTCATTCACTACGTGCTATAGCTCACGCTTGCCTGCACGGCTCTGCGAAATGCAGAAGCAGCAACGATCTGTTGAGGAGAAATAGGATGCGATACTCGCACGCATCTAAGGCTGTCGTTTTATCTGCAGCCTTGGCGCTGACCCTGTCCGCTTGTGGCGGCGGTTCGACCGAAACCGCCGGTGGCGAAGGTGACGGCTCGTATGTCGTAACCGCAAACACCACCGAACCGCAGAATGGCCTTCTGCCGGCTAACACCAACGAAGTTGGCGGCGGTCGCGTCATGGACCTGATCTTCACCGGCCTGGTCAGCTACGACGCCAAGGGCGCGCCGGTCAATGAACTCGCCGAGTCCATCGAAACCGAAGACTCCCAGAACTACACCATCAAGCTGAAGGCCGGACAGACCTTCTCCGATGGATCCCCAGTAACTGCTGCTTCGTTCGTGGATGCCTGGAACTTCGGTGCCGCAGCCAAGAACGCGCAGTTGAACTCGTACTTCTTCGAGTCCATCAAGGGCTTCGACGAGGTCAACAAGGAAGGCTCCAAGAAGGATGAGATGGAGGGCCTGAAGGTCGTGGATGACACCACCTTCACCGTCGAGCTGTCCCAGCCTGAGTCCGACTTCCCGCTGCGCTTGGGCTACACCGCATTCATGCCATTGCCTGAAGCGGCATTCGAGGATCCAAAGGCCTTCGGCGAAAAGCCAGTTGGCAACGGCCCTTACAAGTTGACCGAATGGAACCACGACGTCAACCTGAAGCTGGAAGTCAACGAAAGCTACGAGGGCCCACGCGAAGCCCAGAACGGCGGCATCGACTTCAAGGTCTACCAGTCCACGGACTCGGCCTACAGCGATCTGCTCTCCAATAACTTGGATGTGCTGGACCAGATCCCGCCAAGCTCTCTGGCTTCGTACGAGACTGACCTGGGCGACCGCTCGGTCAACTCGCCATACGCCGGCAACGCAACCATCACCATCCCGGGCTACCTGGACCACTTCAAGCAGGGCGAAGAGGGCAACCTGCGCCGTGCTGCGATCTCCCGGGCCATTGACCGCCAGCTGATCATCGACAAGGTGTACCAGGGCGGCAAGGTCAAGGCCGACGACTTCACCGCACCAGTGCTCGAAGGCTACAGCGCAGACATTCCAGGCAGCGAAGTCCTGGACTTCGATGCAGCTGAAGCCAAGAAGCTGTGGGAACAGGCTGATGAAATCAGCAAGTGGGACTCCGGCGACGAATTCTCCATCGGCTACAACGTCGACGGCGCTGGCAACAAGGAATACGTCGAAGCTGTCGTCAACCAGCTGAAGAGCAACCTGGGCATCAATGCAGTTGCCCAGCCATTCTCGTCATTCAAGGAATTGCGCGAGAAGGTCACCAGCTACAAGATGACCGGTGCATTCCGTACCGGTTGGCAGGCCGACTACCCATCGCTGTACAACTTCCTTGGTCCGCTATTCGGCACCGGGGCCGGCTCGAACGATGGCAAGTACTCCAGCAAGGAATTCGACGACAAGCTGGCCGAGGGCCTGTCGGCCACGGATCCTGCCGAGGGCGCAAAGATCTTCAACGAGGCACAGGAGATCTTGTTCAAGGATCTGCCAGCCATCCCGCTGTGGTACCAGGCAGTCCAGGGTGGTTGGAGCGAGAACGTGGATAACGTCGAGTTCGGGTGGAACGGTGTTCCGCTGTACCAGCAAATCACTGGCAAATAAGTTCCCTTCAGCTTCCGACCAAGTCAGACCGGATAGAAGCTGAAAACGCGCTAAGGGAGACCCGAGAACAACAGGGTCTCCCTTTGGCGTGTTTGTCCTGCCTCGCAAAAACAAACGTCGAATTACTTATCGACGGAAAGAGGATGAAAATGGCCCTGTGCCCTCACGTGTCTCGAGGTGAGATGCAAGCATGTTAAGTTTTACCCTGAAGCGAATCTCGCAGCTGTTCCCGGTCTTCATCGGAGCAACGCTGCTAGTGTACTTCCTGGTTTTCGCCACTCCAGGTGACCCGATCGCCGCGCTTTCTGGTGGCAAGCCCATGAGCGATGCCACCAAAGCCGCGCTGACCGCGCAATACAACCTGGACAAGCCGTTCTGGGTTCAATATGGCCTGTATCTGAAGAACCTGGTGACCTTGGACCTGGGAACCTCGTTCTCCGGACAGGAAGTCAAGGAGATGCTCGCGCGGGCGTTCCCCGTCACGGCACGCCTGGCAATCCTCGCATTGGTGATTGAAGCCGTATTCGGCATCATCCTCGGCGTTATTGCTGGTATGCGCAAGGGCAAGCTGTTCGACTCGACCGTGTTGGTTGCGTCGCTGCTGGTCATTGCAGTTCCAACTTTCGTGCTCGGCTTCCTGCTGCAGTACGTGGTCGGTGTCAAGCTCGAATGGGCCAAACCTACAGTTTCCGGCGCGGCAACCTGGGGCGAACTGATCCTGCCCGCATTGGTGCTCGGCCTGGTATCGCTGGCCTACGTACTGCGCCTGACGCGTACTTCCGTCATCGAGAACAAGACCGCTGACTACGTACGCACCGCGACCGCCAAGGGCCTGAGTCGCAATCGCGTGGTTACCGTGCACATCCTGCGCAACTCTCTGATCCCCGTGGTGACCTACCTAGGCGCCGACTTGGGTGCACTGATGGGTGGCGCGATTGTCACCGAAGGCATCTTCAATGTGCCCGGTGTCGGCCACCTGCTCTACCAAGCAATCCAGAAGGGCGAAACCCCGACAGTGGTTGCAGTCGTAGGCGTTCTGGTGATCGTCTTCGTACTTGCCAACCTGATCGTGGATATGCTGTACGCACTGCTTGACCCAAGGATCCGTTATGCCTGAGAACCAGAACTTTAATCCCGAAGACGGCTTGCCCATCCGCAGCAACCGCGCCGGCAAGGTTTCCAAGTACAAGATCGAGCACTACGTTGCTCCGCTGGACGAAACCCCCCTGCAAGCGGTGGACTCGGTCAAGGAAACCGGCAAGCCCTTGTCCATGTGGGCCGAAGCTTGGCGTTCGCTGCGCAAGCAGCCGCTATTCATCATCTCCACGATCATGATCATCGCGGTCATCGTCGTAGCTGCCTTCCCTCAGCTCTTCACATCGATTGATCCGGCTGGCAACCAGGCTTGCCTCTTGGAGAATTCCAACGAACCAGCACGCCCTGGACATATCATGGGCTTCAACCTGCAGGGCTGCGATATCTATGCGCGCACTATTTACGGCACGCGTGCCTCGCTGCTGGTAGGTGTCTTCACTACCCTTATCGTGGTGTTGCTTGGTGGCGCCATCGGCGCGCTGGCAGGCTACTACGGTGGCTGGATCGACACGATCCTGGCCCGCCTGGGTGACATCTTCTTCGCCCTGCCGCTGATCCTGGGCGCCATCATCGTGATGCAGCTGCCGGCATTCCGCGAGAACCGAAGCGTCTGGACGGTTATCGTCACGCTTGCGATCTTCGGCTGGCCCCAGCTGGCGCGCATTACCCGCGGTGCTGTGATCGAGGCCCGCAATGCGGACTTCGTGAAGGCCTCGCGCGCTCTGGGCCTGTCCAAGTTCAGCGCGTTGCTCAAGCACGTGATTCCGAATTCCCTGGCACCGATCATCGTTGTTGCCACAGTGAACTTGGGCGTGTACATCGTGGCCGAAGCCACGCTGTCCTTCCTGGGCGTCGGGCTCCCACCTGACGTCATGAGCTGGGGCAACGATATTTCCTCGGCGCGTACCCAGCTGCGCAACAACCCGACCATGCTGATGTGGCCAGCGCTGTTCCTTTCGGTGACGGTTTTGAGCTTCATCATGCTCGGTGATGCAGTGCGTGATGCACTGGATCCGAAGGCCCGGAAGGGAGCCTAAGCAATGACTCAGAGTGCAACTCCAAAGCCGCTGCTGGAAGTCAAGGACCTGGCGATTACCTTCTCCACCCCTGACGGTCCGGTCCACGCGGTCCGCGACGCGAACTTCACCGTGATGCCCGGCGAAACCGTGGCAATCGTCGGCGAGTCCGGTTCGGGCAAGTCGACCTCGGCCCTGGCCGCTATCGGCCTGCTGGCCGGCAACGGCAAGGTCTCCTCCGGCCAGATTCTCTTTGACGGCGAAGACATTGCCCAAGCCAGTGAAAAGCGTTTCGTCGAGCTGCGCGGCAACCATATTGGCATGGTTCCGCAGGATCCGATGTCCAACCTGAACCCGGTGTGGAAGATCGGATTCCAGGTCAAGGAAACTTTGAAGGCCAACGGCTTGGCGGGGGACAACCCCAACAAGCGCGTGGCCCAGGTCTTGGCTGATGCAGGTCTGCCCGATCCGGAGACCCGTGCCGGCCAGTACCCGCACGAATTCTCCGGTGGCATGCGACAGCGTGCGCTGATCGCCATTGGCCTGGCCTGCCGTCCGCGCCTGCTGATTGCCGATGAGCCAACCAGCGCGTTGGATGTCACCGTGCAGCAGCAGATCCTGGACCATCTGGACACCATGACCAGTGAACTGGGCACCGCGGTGCTGCTCATTACCCACGACCTGGGCCTGGCAGCCGAGCGTGCCGAAAAGGTCGTCGTGATGTACAAGGGACGCGTCGTCGAATACGGCCCGGCGCTGGAGATCCTGCGCAACCCGCAGCATCCGTACACCCAGCGCCTGATCAATTCGGCTCCGTCGCTGTCTGCGCAGCGCGGGGACAAGCACGAAGCCATTGTGGACGAGATTGAGCCGGGCAAGGCTGAACCGCTGCTGAAGGTCAGCAACCTGACGAAGGTCTTCGATATCCGCAAGGGCTTCGGCAAGAAGGAGAAGTTCACCGCGGTGGACAATGTTTCCTTCGAGATCCCCCGGGGCACCACGACTGCCGTGGTGGGCGAGTCAGGTTCAGGCAAGTCGACCATCGCCCAGATGGTGCTGAACCTGCTGGACAAGACCGAGGGCGAGATCATCTTTGATGGCGAGCAGATCGGCAACCTGAGCGAGAAGCACTTGTTCAAGTACCGCCGGCGTGTGCAGCCGATCTTCCAGGACCCGTACGGTTCCCTGGACCCGATGTACTCGATTTTCCGGACGATCGAAGAGCCGCTGCGCATTCACGGCATTGGCAATGCGGCATCGCGGGAGAAGAAGGTCAAGGAGCTGCTGGAGCAGGTCTCCATGCCCGCTTCCACAATGCACCGCTTCCCGAATGAGCTGTCCGGCGGGCAGCGCCAGCGCATCGCCATCGCGCGTGCCCTGGCCCTGCAACCGGAAATGATCGTGTGCGATGAGGCTGTTTCCGCGTTGGACGTGCTGGTCCAGGCCCAGGTGCTGGAGCTGCTCGATGAACTGCAGCGCGAGATGGGCCTCACCTACCTGTTCATTACCCACGACCTGGCCGTGGTTCGCCAGATTGCAGATAACGTCTGCGTGATGGAACACGGCAAGATCGTAGAGCAGGGAACGACGGACGAGATTTTCGATACGCCAAAGAGCGCTTACACCCGCAATCTGCTGGCTGCTATTCCAGGTGCTTCACTGATCTAGCAGCCCCGGAATCAACTGGATGGGCCGGTGAAACCGAAAGGTTTCACCGGCCCATTCGGCGCTTAACCTAAGCTCAACCGGGGTCATATTCAACGAATATTTCAGATTTAATGAACCTGAAACAAACGTTGCAAAAATGTTATAAATCACTCCGCGAGTCAACATGCGTGAAACAGTTGTCCGATTGATTTTTCCCAATCTGAAAGAAATCCTTGAAATCTCGGGGATGTGAGGTGTGTCTCGAAAACTGGCGAGTAACAAGCGCATTGCGAATGACTCTCAGGGGCAGGGGGTGGCGGAAATCTGAAGCGCTTCTTTCTATATCCAAGCCAGAAAATTCGGGTTAGTCTATTCCTCAATGGATTGATCATGTGATCTGATCCACAGTGGATCCACCGATCCGGAACTCGTACCATTCAAGAACTCTAGGAGGCGAAATGCGGTTTCAGCGCGTTTCGAAAGCAGTAGCTGTAGGAGCTGCCCTGGCCCTGGCCCTGTCGGCTTGTGCTCCAGGCGGCGGAGACACCGGCGCAGACGCATCGAAGGATGCCAACGCAGGTGGAGGCAACGGCTCGGCAGAAGCAGCGAACAGCGGCAAGGCTGATCTCGGTGATATCACCACTGCCGACGACACCATCAACGTCACCGTGGGTGCACCGGAATTCATCAGCTACAACGGCTTTACTCCGAACACATACTCCACCTACAACTCGGCGATCGTGGATCGTATGTTTGCCGGCTTCAGCTACTTCGGCACCGACGGCACCCTGTACCCGAACGAGGCTTTGGGCAGCTACGAAAAGGTCAGCGACGACCCGCTCACCATCAAGTACACGATCGCTGAAGATGCCAAGTGGTCTGACGGCACCCCGATCACCGTCGCCGACTCCGTGTTCGCATGGGCAGTGCAGAACCTGAACCTCAATGAGGGTTCCAAGGAAAAGCCGCTGTTCAACTCGGTTTCCGTTGATCTCGGCGACACCGTGCCAGAAGGCCCGCAGGGCGACTGGGACGGCAAGGAATTCACTGTTGAGTTCGCCGAGCCTGATCCGGACTGGGCTCTGCAGACCTGGATGCTGCACCCAGCGCATGTTGTGGCCGAGGAATCGGGCATGAGCACCGAAGAACTCGTCAGCGCCATCCGCGCCGGGGAGTCCGACAAACTGAAGAAGGCAGCCGACTTCTGGAACGAAGGCTGGATGACCGACCCGGGCAAGCTGCCCGATGAGAAGATCTCGCCTGTATCCGGCCCGTACAAGCTGGGCAGCTGGAAGGCTGGCGAATCCGTAACCCTGGTTGCCAACGAGAACTACTACGGCCCTGCACCGGCAACCAAGGAATTGACCTTCCGATTCCTTGAAGACGCCAGCATGGTCCAGGCGCTGCAGAACAAGGACGTCGACGTCATCAACCCGCAGCCGACCGTGGATACGCTCGCGCAGCTGGAGAACCTGGGCGACGCGGTGGCTATCCAGAAGGGTGACACCCTGACCTGGGAGCACCTTGACTTCAACTTTGCCGAGGGCAACGCAATGACCAACCTGGAACTGCGCAAGGCCTTCGCCATGTGCGTTCCACGCCAGCAGATTGTTGACAACCTGGTCAAGCCGCTGAACCCAGACGCCATCGTGATGAACGCCCGCGAAGTCTTCCCATTCCAGGACAACTACCAGGAAGTAGTGGACGCATCCTATGACGGCCGCTACGACGAGGTGGACATCGAGGGCGCAAAGAAGATCCTCGAAGAGCAGGATGCTGTTGGCACCGAAGTGCGCATCGGCTACTCGGCACCTAACGAGCGTCGTGCCAACGAGGTTTCGGCCATCAAGTCCTCCTGCGATGAAGCCGGCTTCAAGATCGTGGACTCCGGTTCGGCTGACTTCTTCTCGCCAAATGGTGCACAGGATCGTGGCGACTACGAGGTAGCGCTGTTCGCTTGGGCAGGTTCCGGCCAGATCACCTCCGGCCAGAACATCTACGCCACCGGCAAGCCGCAGAACTTCGGCCAGTACTCGAACCCTGAAGTCGACGCCGCATGGGAGACCCTGGCAAGCTCGCTGGACCCAGCAGTCCACGCGGAACAGACCAAGAAGATCGAGAAGCTGCTGTGGGATGACCTGTTCGGCATCCCGGTATTCGCCCACCCAGGCTTGAGCGCCTCGGGTTCGGATATCCAGAATGTCCGCCACACCGCAACGCAGGACCAGATCGTCTGGAACGCCGAGCAGTGGGTACGTGCTGAGTAATTGCCCTAGGCAACGTACTTGCACAACGTGAGCGAACACGTGCGGGGCCCGATCACAAGTCGGGCCCCGCAGTGTGTTCAAAGGTCCCCAACCGCAAGGGCCGGCTCACTTCCGTGAGATGAAAGTAGGACATTAGAACCGTGTGGAAATTTATCGCCAAGAGACTGGGCTCAGCGCTGGCAGTGCTGTTTGCCGCATCGCTCTTGCTCTACGTGCTGGTTATCAATTCAGGCGACCCGCTCAAGGACCTCCGCGAAAGCAACGCGGATAACCGCGAGTACCTGATGGCCCAGCGTGTGGAATACATGAACCTGGATGCACCGTGGTACGGCCGCTACTGGGACTGGCTGACAGGTGCCAGCAAGTGCCTGATTGGCCAATGCGACCTGGGCCGGAATATCAACGGCGTAGAGGTCTCCGGCCTGCTGGCCAACGCCGCATCATCCACCTTGCGCCTGGTCGTGCTCGCTACGGTGATTGCCGCGGTTCTGGGTATCGCCATTGGCGTGCTGACTGCAATCCGCCAGTACTCCGGATTGGATTACATCGTTACCTTCCTGACCTTCCTCTTCTTCTCGCTTCCCGTCTTCTGGGCAGCTGTGCTGCTCAAGGAGTACCTGGCGATCAGCTACAACGACTGGCTGGCCGATCCGCAGATATCCGTGGGGACGTCCATAGCCATAGGCATCGTTGTCGGCCTCGTCTTGCAGATGTTCCTCGGCGGCTCGCTCAAGCGCCGTGGCATCACCTTCTTCGCCTCCGCAGTTTTCGTCCCGCTGGTGCTGCAGTACAGCCTGTGGCTGAATTTCTACCGCTACCCGCAAATGGGCCCGGCCATCATCATCGTGCTGACGGCTCTGCTGGCCCTGAGCGCCACCGCCATGAGCGTTGGCCTGAAGGAAAAGCGCGTGCTGTACCCGGCATTGATTACCGTGGTGCTGGTCCTGGCCATGTACTACGCGACCTTCTACATGCTGCTGGAGCCAAATGGCTGGATCCTCTTCTTCGGCCTGGTCCTCGCGGTAGTGATCCCGGCAGCCATCGGGCGTTTCATGGGAGGCCGCCTGCGCAAGGCAGCCATGTCCGTTTCCATCATCACCGGTGTCGCCGGCGCAGCGTTGACCATTATCGACCACCTGTTCCGTGCGTGGCCCAGGTTCCTGGACGTCAAGGGACGCCCCATCGCGACCATCGGTTCCTCCACGGCCAACCTCGAGGGCGGCTTCTGGGACCACTTCCTGGATAACGGCACCCAGCTGCTGATGCCAACGATCCTGCTCGCGGTGATCTCCCTGGCCAGCTACTCGCGCTACACGCGTTCCTCCATGCTCGAAGTGCAGCGCCAGGACTACATCCGCACCGCGCGCTCCAAGGGCCTGAGCGAACGCACCGTGATCTTCCGCCATGCGTTCCGCAATGCGATGATCCCCATTGCCACCATCGCCGCCTTCGACTTCGCCGGCCTGATCGGCGGCGCAGTGATCACCGAGCGCGTGTTCGGCTGGAAGGGCATGGGCGAAATGTTCGCCACCGGCCTGGACCATGTCGACCCAGCACCCGTGATGGCGTTCTTCCTGGTTACCGGTACCGCCGCCATCCTCTTCAACTTGCTGGCGGATATCGTTTACGCCCTGCTTGACCCACGAATCCGAGTCTAGGAGGCATGAATCAATGAATATCCTTCATGCCTGCAACCCTAAGGACCAGCGATGAGCACCACGAATAACAACTTGAACGAGCCGCAAAACCTGTCTTCCGTGGCCGAGGTGGAAGACGCCAAGCTGGCCCAGATCCACGAAAAGCCGAAGAGCCAGGGACGCATCGTCTTCGATCGCTTCGTCAGCCACAAGCCGGCGATGATTTCCACGATCGTGCTGATCGTCATCACAGTCTTCGCATTCAGCTCTATCGGCTGGGGCCCGTTCCCCGGCTGGTGGGGGCAGAACTACTACCATGCCGGAGCGGTCGTGGACGGCGGCAAGCCGACGCTGAGCCTGGTTCCCACCTGGCTCGGCGGCGAAGGCTTCCGCATCGGCGAGCACCCCTTCGGGCAGGACTCTGTGGGCAAGGACTACTTCGCGCTGGTCATGAACGGAACGCAGAAGTCCATCATCATCGGCGTCGTCGTCGGCCTGGTCGCCACCGTCCTGGGAACCGTCATCGGAGCTGTTTCCGGCTACTTCCGCGGCTGGGTCGATGAAATCCTGATGCGCATCACCGACCTGTTCATCGTGATCCCGCTGCTGGTCCTGGCGGCAGTGCTCGGCAAGATGGCCGGTGCCTCCACCGGCTCCATCATCACACTGGCCCTGGTGCTCGGATTGGTGACCTGGACCGGACTGGCCCGACTGGTCCGCGGCGAAATCCTGTCGCTGCGCGAACGCGAATACGTGGCCGCAGCCCAGGCCATGGGCTCGAAGACCAGCCGCGTGATCTTCAAGCACCTGATCCCGAACACCATGGGCGTGATCATCGTGAACGCCACCTTCGCGATCGCCGGCGCGATCCTGCTGGAGTCCTCGCTGTCCTACCTCGGCTTCGGCGTGAAGGCCCCGGAATCCTCGCTGGGCTTGCTGATCAGCCAGTACCAGAACGCCTTCACCACCCGTCCATGGCTGTTCTGGTGGCCAGGCATGATCATCGTTGCCATCGCCCTGTCGGTGAACTTCCTGGGTGACGGCCTGCGCGATGCTTTCGACCCGCGCCAGGTCGGAAAGAAGCGCCGCCGCCGCGCTGGCATGTTCGCCCTTCCAACCCGCAAGGAGAAGCCATGAGCCACGCAGCACCAATGAATGAACAAGGCTCAGAAGACTTCGCACTGAGCTTCAACGACCTCAACGTCGTCTTTGCCACCGGCGGGGCCGATGTCCACGCGGTCAAGGGCTTGTCCTTGGCCGTCCGCCCGGGGCAGGTCGTCGCGCTGGTCGGCGAGTCCGGTTCCGGCAAGTCGGTGACCTCGACGGCGGCCATGGGCCTGCTGCCGGAAAACGCGAATGTCTCCGGTGCCGCCAAGGTCGGAAACGTCAACGTAGTTGGCCTGGACGAAGGCAAGCTGCGCAAGATGCGCGCCACCGATATCGCCATGGTCTTCCAGGAGCCGATGACGGCACTGAACCCGGTGCTCACCATCGAGCGCCAGCTGACCGAAGCGCTGGAACTGCACGACATCGCCTACGGCAAGGAAGCGACCGACCGGGCTATCGAGCTGCTGGAAATGGTGGGCATCCCGGATCCCGCCAAGCGCATCAAGCAGTACCCGCACCAGTTCTCCGGCGGCCAGCGGCAGCGCATCGTCATCGCCATGGCGATCTCCTGCGACCCGAAGGTCATCATCGCCGATGAGCCGACCACCGCACTTGATGTGACGGTGCAGGCCGAGATCCTCGATCTGCTGCGCGAGCTGAAAGACCGGCTGAATACCGGCATCCTGCTCATCACCCACAATATGGGTGTTGTTGCGGATATGGCCGATGAAGTGGCAGTGATGTTCCAGGGCAACCTCGTGGAGACGGGCACCGTGGATCAGGTATTGCTGCGCCCAGAGCATCCATACACCCAGCGCCTGCTGGCTGCGGTGCCCCGCCTGTCCGCTCCGGCCGTTGTCACCACGCAGGCCGATGCGCACAGCTCGGAAACCGCCCCTCCAGGGCGCGAGCTGGTTCTGGAAGCCAAGGACCTCGTGCTGGAGTACGACATGCGCGGGAAGATCTTCCGCGCCGTGGAAAACGTGAGCTTCGATGTTGCCAAGGGCGAAGTCCTGGGCATTGTGGGCGAGTCCGGCTCGGGCAAGTCCACCATTGCCAAGGCGGTGCTGGGCCTGTTGCCGGTAGCTAGCGGCACCTTGTCGGTCAGGGGCCACAACCTGCCCAAGCTTTCCCCGAAGGAAGCACGCAAGGTCCGCAAGGACATCGGCGTGATCTTCCAGGACCCGGCCGCATCCCTGAACCCGCGATTCCCGATTGGAGAATGCATCACAGAACCCATGGTGGTGCACAAGATCGGCAGCAAGGCCGAGCGCACCAAGCGTGCCGAAGAATTGCTCGATGCGGTGAAGATGCCGCGCAACGTGATCAACCGGTACCCGCACGAGCTTTCCGGCGGCCAGCGTCAGCGTATTTGCATTGCCCGTGCATTGACCTTGAACCCGGAGCTGCTGATCGCCGATGAGCCGACCAGCGCCTTGGACGTGTCGGTGCAGGCAGTTGTCCTGGAGATGCTCCAGGAGCTGCAGCGGGACTTCAACTTCGCCTGCCTCTTCGTCAGCCATGACCTGGCAGTCGTGGACATGCTGGCGGACGCGGTCGTGGTGATGCAGTCCGGCAAGGCGGTTGAGCAGGGCATGGCGGACACTGTGCTGCATGCGCCAACCCATGAATACACCAAGCGGCTGCTGGCTGCGGCACCGGTTCCGGATCCGCACGAGCAGGCAGTGCGCCGTGAGGCCTGGCGCCTGCTGAACAACACGAAGTAGGCATTGCGCTGAACAGCGAAAGGGGCGCGTTTCCAATGTTGCCCTTGGAAACGCGCCCCTTTCGCCTGCCCTGGCACTTGGCCGATGTCCGCTCGTTGAAAGCGGTGCTGCTGGCAGGTAGAAGGCGGGTATTGGATACCACAGCGTTGTGCTCCGCAGGTTGGGCGAGGGCTCAATTCCGATGAACAGACGCCCAGCCAGCCTCCCGCGGAAACAACGTTGCCTTTCGCAGAACGAAGGCAACATTGCGGCCCGCCGAGGGGCAAACTTTGGCTGCAGGACCGTGTTAAGAAGCAAGAGCCGGCTCTCAATTGAGAGCCGGCTCTTGCTTAATGCGTTGGGAAATTAATCCAGCTGCATGACGTTTTCGGTGACAACCTCTGCACGGGCGTTGGAGAAGATCTGCTCGGTGCCGATGGTCTTGAAACCGCGGCGTTCCAGGACCTTGATCGAACCCAGGTTGTCCTGGACCACGTGTGCGGTCAAGGGGCGCTTGGTGTATTCGGCAAGGAATGCTTCTACTGCGCTGGTGGTCAGTCCCTTGCCCCAGTACTTGGTCGAAGTCCAGAAATTGATTTCTGGTACTTCGCCGTCGAAGACCAGAATGGATCCAACGACGTCGCCCTCATGCTCGATGGTGCGAACCAGAACATTAGGATCGTTCAGAATCGAGTTCCAGTGGTGGTCGAATACCGCGCGGTCGGCTGGGTTACGCGCCTGATAAGCGGCCATGAGGTTCGCCTCGGGTTCTTGCTGGTGAGCGAAGAATGCGTCCAAGTCGGAAGGGCGGACTTCACGTAGCTGCACGATAAAGGCCTTTCAATCGTATGGGTCAGCGTGCCGGTTTCGGCACGCCAGGGAATGGTGGCTTGAAACCTACACTACCGGGGAAGTGAGCGCCGCGAGTGCCATATTGGACAATAACGGCTTCAAACCCGATTTTTTAGTTCTCGGTGAGTGAGCGGAATGGGCTGTCGAGTTAAGCAAGCCGAAGACAGCATGCGCACGGAACCGGTGCGACTGCTTGCTTCCGGTGGGATGCAATTTTGCCAATTCGGTAGTCCATAGCCCGATATAGGAGTTCTGGAGTTTGCGAACCAGTTCCAGCTCGGCCTTCGGCAACGATTTCAGGTCGCGGTCTTGGACCTGCAGGATATCCGGGCGGGACAGCGAGAAATCGGTGTGGAAATCCACCAAGCGCGACAGCACCTCCAGGGGAGTGCCGCCGGCTTCCGCCGCTGTGCAACCTCCGGCGTAGATGTCTTTGGACATGTCTACCAGCAGGGCGATAAGCACGGCCTGCTTGCCAGCGAAATGCCGGTACACTGCCGGACCGGAAATTCCGCAGGCTGCGCCGAGGTCTTCCAGGGAAACGCCCGCGTAGCCATTCAAGGCAAATAGCCTTGTGGCTTCGCGTAACAGCGCTTCGCGTCGTTCAGCTTTGGCGCGCTCGCGATCTGTTGGTTCATTGAGCGATTGATATTTGCTCGCCAACACCATCAACTCCTTACGTTTGCCAAGCCCAGTCTGGACAACTGTGACGGCTGCCACTACTGTCAAAAATGTAGCTGTTCTACCCACCCGTAGGCAGTGACCAGTTAATAAATATTAACCATACTCGTCGCAGCGTGCGCTTCCAAGAAACTCGCGCACCAAGCGCATAACATGACCGCCATCGGATAATGCACACTCCGCAGCCGGTGTCGGTTCGTCCCTCAACGAAGAGAGAGCCTGATGATTGACCTCGAACTCGACGACCAGCATCAAGACCTGGTTGACATGGTCCGCGAATTCGCCCGAGAAGTCGTTGCTCCGCAGAGCGCGCAGAACGATGCGAACCATGCCTTCCCTTACGACATCGTCAAGCAAATGGGGGAGATGGGTCTCTTTGGACTTCCGGTCTCCGAAGAATTCGGCGGTTCCGGCGGCGACTACTTCCACCTCGCGCTGGCGCTTGAAGAGCTGGGCAAGGTCGACCAGTCGGTAGCCATCACCCTGGAAGCCGGTGTCTCCCTGGGCGCGATGCCGATCTACCGCTTCGGCAGCGAGGAGCAAAAGCAGAAGTGGCTGCCTGACCTGGCCGCTGGTGAACGCTTGGCCGGTTTCGGCCTGACCGAGCCGGGCGCAGGATCCGATGCATCAGCATCCTTGACCAAGGCGAAACTTGAAAGTGGCCAGTGGGTCATTGACGGCGCCAAGGAATTCATCACCAACTCCGGCACCGATATCACCTCCCTCGTCACGGCTACCGCAGTGACCGGCGTCGATGAAGCAACCGGTAAAAAGGAAATCTCTGCCATCATCGTGCCGACCGGTACCGAGGGATTCACCGCGGAAAAGGCCTACGACAAGGTGGGCTGGCGTGCCAGCGATACCCATCCGCTGAGCTTCAGCGGAGTGCGGGTTCCGGAGGAGAACCTGCTGGGCGAGCGCGGACGCGGATACGCCTACTTCCTGGAAATCCTCGACGAAGGACGCATCGCCATCGCCGCCCTGGCCACCGGCGCTGCGCAGGGCTGCCTTGACGAGGCGGTTAAATATGCCAAGACCCGTACCTCCTTCGGCCAGGCAATCGGCCAGTACCAGGGCATTTCCTTCATGATTGCCCGCATGGCCTCGCGCGCCCACACGGCCCGCTTGGCCTATTACGCGGCCGCGGCAAAAATGCTCGCCGGCAAGGACTTCAAGATTGAAGCCGCGCACGCCAAGCTGATTGCCAGCGAAGCGGCGATGGACAATGCAAGAGATGCTACCCAGATCTTTGGCGGGTACGGATTCATGAATGAGTCATTGGTGGCACGCCACTACCGCGATTCGAAGATCCTGGAAATCGGAGAAGGGACCACGCAGGTCCAGCAGATGCTCATTGCCCGCAGCCTTGGTCTCTGAACATCACCCGCAGGGAGCGCCGCATTCTGATTCCAGGGTGTGGCGCTCTTTGGGCGCTCACAGTTAAACGAACCATAATAGGTTAGGTGAGCTTCCAGAAAACCTTCATTCCAGCCGGGCATCCCCGTCGAGTCAGCCTGATCGGTTCCACCGGTTCCATCGGTACGCAGGGACTGGACGTCATCGAAGAGGCATCCGGCCAATTCTCCGTGGCCGCCTTATCCGGCGGATATAACCTTGAACTGTTGGCTCGCCAGGCCATCAAGCACCGCCCTGCAATGGTCGGCAGCGCCGTGGAATCAAAGGATGAGCTGGCCGCGGCCATCCAGGAGGCCGCCGAGGACGCATCGGTGACCGGATACGAACCCGAGCTGGTGGTTGGCGCGCAGGCAGCCACCGAGGTAGCCGCGTTTGCCGAGGCCGACGTAGTGCTCAATGGCATCACCGGTGCCATTGGACTGGCTCCGACCATCGCTGCGCTGGAAGCCGGCCACCTGCTGGCCCTGGCAAACAAGGAATCCCTGATCATCGGAGGCCAGGTAGTCAAGCAGATCGCAGCCCCTGGCCAGATCTCGCCGGTAGACTCCGAGCACTCCGCCCTTGCCCAGGCCCTGCGCTCTGGTGCGCCGGAGGAAGTGGCCAAGCTGCTGGTCACGGCCTCCGGAGGCCCATTCTTCGGCTGCACCTACGAGCAGCTGCGTGATGTCACCCCTGCCCAGGCACTGGCCCACCCGACCTGGGACATGGGGCGCATGGTCACCACCAACTCGGCCACCATGGTCAACAAGGCCCTGGAAGTCATCGAAGCCCACCTGCTTTTCGATGTGCCGCTGGAGAAGATCGAGCCCGTGGTGCACCGGCAGTCCATCGTCCACTCGATGGTGGAGTTCATCGACGGTTCGGTGATTGCCCAGGCATCGCCGCCGGACATGCGCCTGCCCATCGCCCTGGGCATCAATTGGCCGCATCGGGTCGACGGGGCCGCGAAGGCCTGCGATTTCTCCACCGCGGCCAGCTGGACTTTTGAACCGCTGGATGAAGAAGTCTTCAGCGCTGTGAAGCTTGCCAAGCAGGCAGCGTCCTCGTCGGGGACGCATATGGCCGTCTACAACGCCGCCAACGAAGTTGCAGTGGATGCCTTCCATGATGGAAAGATCCGCTTCACCGGCATCGTCGAGACCATTGAACGCGCACTGGACGCGTACACCCCGGTGAATGCCGAGCTGTCGGTGGAAACAGTGCTGGAAACCGATCGTTGGGCCCGTGCCCATGCAACGAAGATCATCGAGGCGAGCGCATGAGTGCATTGCTGTTCATCGGCGGCGTCCTGTTCATGCTGGTCGCCGTCGGGCTGTCCATCGCGCTGCATGAAATAGGGCACCTGGTGCCCGCGAAGCTCTTCAAGCTGCGGGTTCCGCAGTACATGATCGGTTTCGGCAAGACACTGGTTTCCTTCAAGCGGGGTGAAACCCAATACGGCATCAAGGCGCTGCCACTGGGCGGCTACATCTCGATGGTCGGCATGTACCCGCCACGCGAGCAGGTCGCTGCCGATGTTCCGGGGAAGAAGCCGAATCTCTTCCAGAAGGTCTTCGGCCAGATGGTCGATGACGCGCGTTCGCAGGCCAACGAAAACGTGCTGCCCAGCGATGAAGGCCGGTTGTTCTACCAGCTGCCGATCTACAAGCGCGTGATCATCATGCTCGGCGGCCCGATCATGAACCTGCTCATCGGGTTCGTGGTGATCGCCATAGTGCTCACCAGTTTCGGGCAGGCCACCCCGACCACCACGGTCTCCGAGGTGTACCAGTGCATTGCCAGCGCGCAGAACGCGGAGCAGACCGAATGCACCGACGAGGACGTCCCGGCTCCTGCCTACGAGGCTGGCCTGCTGCCCGGCGATACGATTACCGCGGTGAACGGCACCCCTGTCGCACAAGCCGAGTGGAACAAGCTCACCGATGTCATCCGCGATCATCCAGGAGAGCCCATCACCCTGGAATACTCCCGTGACGGGCAGAGCCACACCACTGAGCTGACCCCGTACCTGACCGAGCGTCCGGCCACTGACGAGAACGGCTATGTGCTGCTCGATGAGCACGGCGAATACATCATGACCAAGGTCGGTTTCGTCGGGATGGGCTCTTTGCAACGCGACTTGACCCAGCCCCTGAGCGCGGTTCCCGGTGTGATCGGGGAGCAGCTGCTGAAGATCGGTGACGTCATCCTTCACCTACCCCAGCGCATGGTGGATGTCGCCCAAGCGGCCTTCGGCAATGAGGAACGCGACCCCAACGGGCCGGTGTCCATTGTGGGCGTTGGACGCATCGCCGGAGAGATCAGCGCCGAGGATTCCATCTCGGTCGCCGACAAATTCGCAACGTTGCTGTCGCTCGTCGGGGGCCTGAACTTGGCGCTGTTCGCCTTCAACCTGATCCCGCTGCTGCCGCTGGATGGCGGCCACGTGGTGGGCGCGTTGTACGAGGGGCTGAAGCGCATGTTTGCACGGATCTTCAAGATCAAGAAGGTCAAGCCGGTTGACACGGTCAAGCTACTGCCCCTGACCTATGTCGTCGTGGTGGCGATGCTGGTCATGGGCGGGCTCTTAATATATGCGGATATCTTCAAGCCGATACAACTGTTCTGAGACGAGAGAAATAAGCTGTAGACATGACTGTTTTTGCTGTTGAATACGCTTACGCCGAAAATTCCACCGAGCTGCGCGACGAACACCGTCCAGCGCACCGCGAGTACCTCGGGGGATTCCTTGGCGAAGGATCGGTACGCCTTCTGGCTTCGGGGCCAACTCCGGTCAGCGACGGCGCGCTGTTGATCTTCGCAGCCGAATCGCAGGTGGCATTGGAAGACGTGCTGTCCAATGACCCATTCCAGCTGGTTGGCGCAGTCGGCTCGGCCACCATCACAGAATGGAACCCGGTCATGGGCCTGCTGAAGGAATTCGCTTCCTAGGCGACAGGTTGCATGTGCCAGCCTCCGTTGTTCTGTACCAAGAACGGCGGAGGCTGGCTGCCTTAAACGGCATCGATGGCCCAGACTGGCAGGGGAGAAGAAAGGGGAGAGCATCATGGATGTGCAGATTACGCCGGCACTGGCGATCCCTGCAGCGGAGCTGAAATGGCATTTCTCCCGTTCTTCAGGCCCAGGCGGCCAGCATGTGAATACCTCTGACTCCCGCGTGGAGCTCGCTTGGGTGATTGGCGCTTCACGGGCATTGTCCGACTGGCAGCGCCAGAGGCTGCTCGAGAAACTCGGACCGCGCCTCGTGGCTGGAGCACTGGTCGTGACTGCCGCCGAGGAACGATCTCAATGGCGCAACCGCCAGATTGCGCAGGAGAAGCTGGGGCGCATCATCGAAAAAGCCCTGGCGCCGGATGCGCCCGCGCGCAAAGCAACGAAAGCCACCCGGGGATCGCACCGGCGCAGGCTGAGCGCCAAGGCCAATCGCTCGGCCACGAAGCAGCTTCGCCGCAAGCCGGGAATGGACTGACCGGAGAAAGCAACTACTGTGTCCCATGTCACTGAAATCGGCGGAATGCCCGGTTTGGCGATGCGGTTGAAAGTAGATGAAGCGTCAGCTTTCTATTTATTCTGCCCCAAGGAGAACACCTTATGACCACCAAAGTCCTCACCCTCGTCGGTTCCCTGCGCAACGGTTCGACCAACCAGCAGCTGGCGGAAGCCACTTCGCACAACGCCCCCGAAGGCATGGAAGTTTCAGTGTTCAGCGGCTTGGAGAATATCCCGTTCTACAACGAGGACCATGACGTGGAAGGTGGCGTTCCAGCCGCAGCCCAGGCCCTGCGCGACGCAGCCGGCGAAGCAGACGCGCTGATGCTGGTCACCCCCGAGTACAACGGCACCATGCCAGCTGTCTTGAAGAATGCCATCGACTGGCTGTCCCGTCCCTTCGGTGCCGGTGCACTAAAGGACATGCCAACCGTAGTCCTGGGCACCGCCTTCGGACAGTACGGCGGCGTCTGGGCACAGGACGAAGCACGCAAGGCACTGAACATCGCCGGCGCCAACGTACTTGAAAACGTCAAGCTGGCCATCCCGAACTCGGTAGTGCGCTTCGCAGAACTGCACCCGAAGGACGACGCTGAAGTTGTCGAGCAGGTTTCCGGCGTGCTGAAGAGCATCAAGGAAATCGCCGAAGCCAACTAGGCTTTCGCAGGCTCCAGCTGCAAAATGATGGGAGAAAGGCCACGGTTCCCGTGGCCTTTCTCGCATCAATACCCGCTCACCGCGATACGGTGACATACTTGGAGTAGAGAAATACCCACAATCTATTCGGAGGCGTCCATTGACTTCGGTCAGCCTAGGCATGCCGGCAGGCCCACCGCCGGTACTCGCACCACGTCGTAAGACTCGCCAGTTCCAGGTTGGATCCGTAGGTGTCGGCTCCGACTCGCCGATTTCGGTCCAGTCGATGACCACCACCAAGACCCACGACATCAACGCCACCCTGCAGCAGATCGCTGAGCTGACCGCTGCCGGCTGCGACATCGTGCGCGTTGCCTGCCCAACGGACAAGGACGCGGAAGCGCTGAAGATCATCGCGATGAAGTCGCAGATCCCGGTCATCGCCGATATCCACTTCCAGCCCAAGTACGTCTACGCCGCCATCGAGGCAGGCTGCGGCGCCGTACGCGTGAACCCGGGCAATATCCGACAGTTCGATGACCAGGTCAAGGAAATCGCACAGGCTGCCAAGGACCACGGCACGTCGATCCGCATTGGCGTCAACGCCGGCTCACTGGACCGCCGCCTGCTGCAGAAGTACGGCAAGGCCACCCCTGAAGCACTGGTCGAATCGGCTGTCTGGGAAGCCTCCCTGTTCGAGGAACACGGCTTCCACGACTTCAAGATCTCGGTCAAGCACAACGACCCGGTGATCATGGTCCGCGCCTACGAGATGCTGGCAGAGCGCGGCGACTGGCCGCTGCATCTGGGCGTGACCGAGGCCGGTCCTGCGTTCCAGGGAACCATCAAGTCCGCGACCGCTTTCGGTGCACTGCTTTCCCAGGGCATTGGTGACACCATTCGCGTATCGCTGTCGGCCCCACCGGTCGAGGAAGTCAAGGTCGGCAACCAGATCCTGGAATCGCTGAACCTGCGTCCGCGCAAGCTGGACATCGTTTCCTGCCCATCCTGCGGTCGTGCCCAGGTGGATGTGTACACTTTGGCTGAGCAGGTTACTGCTGGGCTGGAAGGCATGAAGGCTCCACTGCGCGTGGCAGTCATGGGCTGCGTCGTCAACGGACCGGGCGAAGCCCGCGATGCGGACCTCGGTGTAGCTTCGGGCAACGGCAAGGGACAGATCTTCGTCAAGGGCGAGGTCATCAAGACCGTCCAGGAAGACCAGATTGTCGAGACTTTGATCGAAGAAGCCAACCGTTTGGCGGCAGAAATGGGACTGGACAATGACGAGAATCCTTCCTCGGGTTCTCCCGTGGTCTCCGTCAGCTAGAACTAGCCGACGAAGCGTCGAGGGAGCGCCGCGCATCTTGGGCCGTCGTGACACGGCCGCCCTCATCGAGTTGCTCGATCGCGACCCCGTCGCCAACATCTTCACCCGTTCGCAGGTGAACATCCACAAGTCAGCGGTTCCAGATGGCTTTGCCCATATCGTTGGCTTGGACGGCGGTGAAGGCCTTGAGTCGGCATGCTGGGTGGGCGCCAATATGGCGCCCACCGCCATGCCGGAGGCCGATGCCCAGAAATTCGCCATGCATGCCATCGAGACCCGCCAGCGATTCGCTTCGGTCTTCGGCCCGGCGGAAACCGTGCTGGCCATGCATGAGGTCTTGCGGGACGGTCCGCAAGAAATTTTCGAGCTCCGGGCGAATCAGCCATTAATGGCGATCTCGCACCACCCGTCGGGCGTTCGACGCAATCGGCTCCGCCCGGCCCAGGTCCAGGAATTCGATCGAGTGCTGCCGGCCAGCGCAGCAATGTTCGAAGAGGAACTTGGCTATTCGCCGTTGGAAAACGGGGGAAGCTTCTACCGCAATCGTGTACGCCAGCTAATTCGTGACGGGCATACCCTCTTGGACTGCGACCAGCGGGGCAACGTGATTTTCAAGGCTGACCTGGGCACGGTCACCGATGAAGTTGTGCAAATCCAAGGTGTTTGGGTGAATCCGATGTACCGCGGACAGGGGTTGGCTGCCGGCTACATGGCCTCCGCTGTGGACTACTCAATGCAGTTCGCGCCAGTCGTGAGCCTCTACGTCAACGATTTCAACACCGCTGCGATTAAGACATATCAGCGCATCGGATTTGAACAGGTCGGAACCTTCGCGACGATCCTGTTCTGATCTCCGAAGCCGGCGCCATGGAAAAGCGTTAATTTTCGAAGCCGACGATGCTGATTCGTTCGCAGATTCCTGTATGGCTTCAGCACAGCGAGCCTCGATGCCGTGGGGAATTGCAGCGCAACCCGATCGCGCGACGGGCGCCGCAATGAAAATGTCGACCCCGGCATTGTCCTCGTGATGTTTCGTCTTGTGCCCAACGCGGAAGCAACAATGCCCAGCGAATGATCCGCGGTCTTCTAGACTCGAAGGTGTAACGGCGACGGTGATGGGAAAATTGGTGGTTCGAGGCTTTGGCGCTAGAGCGCACTTGGGCGCTGCTATGTGCGCAGCAGTACTCCTGATGAGCGGGTGCAGCTCACCAGAAGCCGAAGTCGGCGCATCGCCGGTAGCCCAGGTTCGCCTCGATGGCGCACAGCTGGAGAACCTGCTCGAGGAATTCGCCCAAGAAGAAAAGAATTCCGAGGTCATCAGCGACAAGCAACTTCGTGAGAACATTCCGCAAGCCCAGGAATGGATCGAGAACGTCAAAGTGAATCCAAGCAAATGCGGGGTCACTTTTGCTGAGCCAGTGGCCGATCAATTGAGGAACGCCACGATGGGCGCCATTGAATTCGAGGACAGCTACCTCACGGTCGCAATCTACAAGGATTCTGAATTCTTGCAGGCCCAATGGGATGCCAAAACGGCGGCCAACGCTGATTGCGCGCGGTACACCGTCAAGCGGGGCGACGAGACTCGTGCCTATCATCTTGCCAAGCAGCCCATAGATTCTTCAGCAGGATTATCCGATGGGTATGTGATCACCAGCAGTGATGGGTCGTCGACCCAGCAGCAGCTGATCATTCGCACTGCCAGCTCGAATGTCCTTCTCGGCCTACAGCGCTCCACATCAGCGGGGAACACCGCGAATGAAGTTGAAGAAGCGTCAGAGATCCTTCAAAAGCTCATGGGCCAGCTGACCCAGTAGTTTATTTTTACGACGTCGTCGGCTCTTCGGCGGCAACAACGGAAAGCAGTATATGACTAAGCGTTTAACCCTTTGGGCCCTGCCATTGGCGGTGAGCATGATGCTGGCCGGCTGTTCTTCAAATTCAGCTAGTGAACCTGCGCAATCGGCTGCTTCAACGACCTCCGTAGACAGCCAGAAAGAGGCTGCCTCGGATGGCGCGCTCACTGCCGAGCAGGTGAAATCCGTCGCTTCCAAGCTTATGGAAGGCGACAACGCAGTCCAGGTGGTCGGCAACGAGCAAATGCAGCAGCAACTGGAAATTGCCAAGAATGCGAAGGCTCCCAGCGGCATCAAGCCGGAGAAATGCGCCGAGTTGAATGCCAAGTATTCAGTCACCGACTTGACAGCATCCGTATCCGCAACGGCAACCAGCTCCTCGGAATCCGTCGGCAAGGTCGTGCAGGTCTTCTCCTTGACAGACGATGCCACCCGCAACAACGTTTCACAGGCGCTGACCCTGGATGATCTAGAGGGATGCGAAAACGTCACCGTTGAGACCGGTGGCGAAAAAATCGAAACTGAACGCCAGATCCTGCCCTTGGACGTCAAAGCTGACCAGTCGTTGACCATGTCGACTCAAATGGACGCAGGTGCAGGACAGCTATTGACCTCGGTCGTGGTGCAGGCGCTGCGGGACGGCAATTTCGTCCTGGTTACCTTGCAGACAGGTTCGCAGCAAGCAGCTGAGCTGGCCGCGCAAGCGGTGGAATTGACGGATCGTGCGTTCGCCGAAATCGACGCGGTTCGAAAGCAATAGTCGTATGTGCTCGGTGCCCCGACTCGCCAATACCAGGCGGTGCTGCGCGTAGGAGCGGGATGCCCGTGGCGGTAGCGACGCGGATAGTTTGCCGAGAAGCAATGCATCTTCCGAGTCACATTGAAGCCCCTGGCAGTTGAAGTGCGATTCGACTGCCAGGGGCTTGTCCATGTGTGGCACCTGCGGATTTCTCTTTGACTGATGCTTTCCTGGCAGTGGGTGGCGCTTGACCAGCTCTTGACGATTCAAGTGAACAGCTTGCCCAAGTCCATTCGCTGCAACACTCTCTTGTTGTCTTTTTATTTCCAACATATTGTGAAATGCTGGGGGTGGCTTATCATCACCATAGTGAGGAAATCACCATGAAAAAGCGTTCACTCTGGGTGCTGCCCGTAGCAGTTGCCCTGGCACTGACCGGTTGCAGCTCGAATTCGGGAACCGAAGGAGCTGCAGGCTCTTCGGAGGCCCCTCAGGAACAGGAAAGCACGGCAGTCCCGGCGCTGACCGCCGAGCAAGCCGCTGCGGTCGCCAAAACTCTCGGTGGAGACGAACCGAATGTGCAGGTTCTGGATAGCGCTGCGCTGAGCGCCTCGGTTGAAAGCGCAAAGGGACTGATCGATCAGATGGAGATCGAACCAGCGCAGTGCGCGGAATTCGTTGCGCAGCAGGGAACCCAGGACCTGGACGGCGTCAACATGGCTGCAGCGATTGTCGTCGGCGAGGCCGGTGAGAGCAGCAGCTATTCGGTCGCTGGCTACGAGGATGCTGCCAAGCTGGAAGCAATCAACAAGATGGCAGATGCCAAGGACTTGCAGGGTTGCGAGGACTTCTCGATGAAGGTAGCAGGCCAGGAAGTTTCGGCTTCTGCCAAGATCCTGGATGCTGAGTCTGACGCAGACAAGACTATCGCTACCCACACCGCCATGACCATGAACGGTGCTGAAGTGCCGGGTGGTTCGTACCAGATTCAGGGCGTAGTTGGCGACAACGTCGTTGCCGTCTCCCACACCCAAACCACCGAACAAAGTGAAGACGAGGCTGTGAAGACTCTCGTTGATGAACTGAACAAGGCGGTTGCAGAGGTCAAAGCGGCGGCCAAGTAAGCTCGCTTCCGGTGGCGAATGCCCCTCTGGTTCCTGGACCAGAGGGGCTTCGCGCATTTGCATGGAAAATACTTCCAAAGTGAGGCAGCAGCTGCCGATGGATGGAGTGGTCTCAGACGAAGGTTCGGTTAAGAACCTGCTGATGAACCGTGTCCATGGCCAGTGGAGCGGCGCAATGTGCGGACACGCTCCGAGCAAGAATCAGTGAGAAACGCGCACCGAGGCGGTGTCTCGTTTAAAGTCACCTCCTCAATAAGCAAGAACCCTGCAACGCCCAGCAGTGGCCCAGAAGCGGGAGCAAGCTACTGAAAACGCAACACGGTTCCGCTCGACCCCTTGAATTTATTGGGAAGTCGCCGAAAGCTGTAGCATTGATTAAGGCCAATTTTCTGGCCAAAACCCATTTGATTTTGCATAGCTAGTCGGCATCCGGAAATATCTCTGAAGTCGACGGACGGAAAAGGACACCCCGAGTGGTTTTGAAGCTTTCCACTACCTTCTTGCGCACCTTGCGTGAAGATCCGGTTGACGCCGAAGTCGCCAGCCACAAGTTGTTGGTACGCGCCGGTTACATCCGTCGTGCGGCCCCGGGAATCTACACCTGGTTGCCGTTGGGTTTGAAGGTCCTTGCGCGTGTTGAAGCTATCGTTCGCGAGGAAATGAACGCTATCGGCGGCCAGGAAGTCCACTTCCCAGCGCTGTTGCCACGCGAGCCTTACGAGCAGACCGGCCGCTGGACCGAATACGGCGAAGGCCTGTTCCGCCTGAAGGACCGCAAAGATGCGGATTACCTCCTGGCTCCGACCCATGAGGAAATGTTCACCCTGCTGGTGAAGGACCTGTACAACTCGTACAAGGATCTGCCGGTCTACCTGTACCAGATCCAGAACAAGTACCGCGACGAAGCACGTCCGCGCGCGGGCCTGCTGCGCGGCCGCGAATTCATCATGAAGGATTCCTACTCCTTCAACATCGATGACGAGGGCCTGGACGAGGCCTACATGGCGCACCGCGCCGCCTACCTGAAGATTTTCGAGCGCCTGGGACTGGAAGTTGTCCCGGTCTTCGCGCAGGCAGGCGCCATGGGTGGCTCCAAATCCGAGGAGTTCCTGCATCCAACGGCTATCGGCGAGGACACCTTCGTGCGTTCGGCAGGCGGCTATGCTGCGAACGTCGAGGCTGTGACCACCGTGGTGCCAGAATCCATCGATTACACCAACGCACCTGCGTTCGAGGTCGTCGATACCCCGGACACCCCGACCATCGAAACCCTGGTGGCCGCGGCCAACGAGCTGCGCCCACGCGAGGCCGGTGCCTGGGAAGCCAAGGATACCCTGAAGAACGTTGTCCTGGCCGTGACCGACCCTGAAGGCAACCGCCAGCTGGTAGTCATCGGTGTTCCAGGCGACCGCCAGGTGGACCTGAAGCGCGTCGAAGCTACCGTAGGTGCCCCGCTGGGCATCATCGGCGAGGTCCAGGTTGAAGCCGCTAACGGCGAAGACCTGGCCAAGCACCCAGAATTGGTTGCTGGCTACATCGGCCCGGGCAACGGCCTGGACAAGGCTGTTCTGGGTACCGAGGGAACCAGCGGCATCACCTACCTGGTTGATCCCCGTGTCGTATCCGGCACCTCGTGGATCACCGGCGCAAACGAAAAGGGCAAGCACGTCTTCGGCCTGGTGGCCGAGCGCGACTTCGGCTTTGACGGCACCATCGAGTCGGTCAACGTGCTCGAAGGAGATCCGGCACCGGATGGCTCCGGCCCGCTGCGCACCGAACGCGGCATCGAAATGGGACACATCTTCCAGCTCGGCCGCAAGTACGCCGAAGCACTGGATCTGCGGGTCCTGGATCAGAACGGCAAGCTGACCGTCGTCACCATGGGTTCCTACGGCATTGGCGTCACCCGTGCGGTAGCCGCGCTCGCCGAGGCGTACCACGACGAAAACGGCCTGGCATGGCCAAAGCAGGTTGCCCCAGCCGACATCCACATGGTTGTCACCGGCAAGGGCCCAGAGCTGCTGGAAGCCGCCGAGAAGCTGGCCGCCGAATTCGAAGCGGCCGGCCTGGAGGTCATCCTGGACGACCGTCCAAAGGTTTCCGCTGGCGTGAAGTTCTCCGATGCGGAACTGATCGGCATCCCAACCATTGTCGTGGTGGGCCGTGGCCTCGCAGAGGGCGTAGTCGAGGTCAAGGACCGTACCTCAGGCGAACGCCGCGACGTCAAGGTCGAGGACGTCGTTGCGGAGCTGTCTGCCTAAGAGCGCGGCAGCCGAAAACTGAATAGGGGAGTAGCGCGGTGCAAGAGATCTTGGAATTGCTGTCCGTCAACGGTGAACCCGTCTCCTTCTGGCCCCTGGTTTTGCTGCTTCTGGCAGCCTTGGGCGCTGGATGGATCGACGCGGTGGTTGGCGGCGGCGGCCTGATCCAATTGCCCGCGCTGCTTCTTTTCCCCGGCGTCACTCCGGTGCAGGCGCTGGCCACGAATAAGCTCGGCTCGATCTTCGGGACTGCAACCAGCGCGGTGACCTACTACCGGCGCACCAGCCCGGATTTGAGAACTGCGATTCCGATGGCATTGACCGCGATGCTCGGGGCGTTCGGCGGAGCCGCGCTGGCAACAATACTTCCAGCCGAAGCGATTCAGCCCATCATCATCGCAGCACTCATTGCGGTGCTGCTCTTCACGATCCTCAAGCCCAAAGCGGGGGAGCTGTCGCGCCTGCGCTACACCGGGCATGGGCACTATCTGCGCGCCATCCTGATCGGGCTGCTGATCGGCGGCTACGACGGGATGATCGGGCCAGGCACTGGATCGTTCTTGATCATCGCCATGGTGACGGTGCTTGGCTACAACTTCCTGCAGTCCTCCGCCAAGGCGAAGATCGTGAACCTGTGCACCAATCTGGGTGCGTTGCTGCTCTTCGTCCCGACGGGGCACGTCTTGGTAGCCTTGGGCCTGGCCATGGGCTTGATGAATATGCTCGGCGGCTACCTCGGCGCGCGCATGGCCATCTCAAAGGGCAGCGCCTTCATACGCATCGTCTTCGTGATCGTCGTTTCGGCACTGATCATCAAGCTCGGTTCGGACCTGATCCTGGCCGGCAACTGAAAGGTCTAGCGGCTTCCGGCCGCTGATGAGCTAATTGGCGGGTAACCGGCATGATGCTGGACCTGTTGCGGTTCGATGGCATGAACCATGGAACTGGTCGGCATTTGCGCGATCCTGAAGGTCAGGAAGCTAGAGCCTAATGCGGCTTTGTAGAGTTGGGCAATTGTCGTGCGGGGTTCCAGCGGATCCACGGTCTTCAACGCGGTGGAACCGATTGATACGTACAAGAACCACAAATCGTTGTTCTCGGGGTCGAGGGTAGCGACCAGCACCGGAGGCTGATGCGCGGCTACGAGCGACATGACGTCGTTGACAGATTCTCCGGATTGAGCAATGACAATGGGCATGCCCTGAATCCAACCATGTGCGCTGAGCTGCGCACGACCTTGCCGTGAACTGATCACTTCGCTGACCAGTTCAGCTATCGTCGAACGCATGTATCGACCTGACATTTCAATACCTCCAATTGACGACCTAGCTGCAAGTGGTTAGTTCCCCAATAAGCGGAAGAAAGCGGAAAGTTTCACTCCGTTTTAGCGGAGCTGAATGCCGAATCTTAAGCACTTGTAATTCACCATAGACCCTTTGGCAGTGAATATCGAGAGCAGTTGAGTAGGAATGAAATTCATGTAGTTACAGCTCCATTCGATGGTGGGGAGAATAGGGAAGACTGGTAACTGAAATTACGGTCGATAACGAAAACCAGTATCGGGTATGCCAGTTTCAACGAGGGGCAAGGTTAAAAACCACTGATCGCTGAAACATTGCCTGCTTCATCTCGACAGAAACGCCTGTTCCAACGCTGGTCATAATTCGCCGTGGAGAATCAAGGTTGTAATTATTTCGTGATAAATCAACGACGTGGGAAATATGCCAGAAAAATCTGCAGGAACTCAAGCTATTTCTTGGACTCGACAGTTTCCAAGAGACGGTAGTCACTACTTGATCCGTGCAGTTCGCGGAGAGCTTGGAATGCTAGGGCGGAAATTTCCAATCCAGCGGCGCCATCGGTATTTCCCGCTGCTACGACCAGCGCTTCAGCAAAATCTTCTTCGGCTGCTGCGGAGAGCGTGGTTAGTTCTTCCAGTCCGCCTTCGGGCAATGCATAGGCGGGCTCGCGCAGGTCTGCACACCGGTCGTCAACGACGTCGCGCAGGCCGCGAAGCTGATTTCCCAATTCACTGCGCCGATCTTCAATGGCATCCTCGGCTGACTCAGCGCCACGAGCAGCCGTGAGCTGAAGAAGGAAATCCAGCGCGTAGCCGCGGTCCAGTGCACGGGCGACGGCCGTTGGCTCGATGTCCTGCGCTCCGGTGATTTCCATAGCCGGGTCCAGCAGATCTGCATGCGGCAGGCAGGCTACCAGCTGGTCATTCTGCTTTTCCTCGCCCGCGACTTTGCTCAGCGGCAGGGCCAAGCCGTGGTCGCGCTCGTCACCTGATGATGCAACTGCACGGCGGGCATCCAGATTGATCTGGAAGGCAATCTCGGCCAGTTTCGAATCCCTGGGAAGCGACGGCTCCTCGAATGCAGGCATCTGTGCCGAGGCATTGGCGACATTCGTGGCAAGGGCAACCAGTGCGTCGGGGGAGTAGCGTTGCGGCAACGCCGCAGGTTCTTGGTCATGGAAGCGCAATTCGCCGAGCAGCGCTGAACCCTGCGACAAGGAAGTTGCCAGTGCGGACAGCTGCGACGCGTTTTCCTCGGGTGCCAGTTTGGCCAAAGCCTGGGCCTGGGATGCCAGATCCGCGAGCTTTGCTCCCTGTTCCCACATCGTGCGTTGATCGGCGCTGGCCTCGCTGACTTGTTCGGGCAGTCCGTGCTCGACCAGGGCACCATGAAAGAGCGTGCTGCCTATTCCCCACGTCACTGCCACGGCAACTGCGCCAGCCAAGGTAGGAGCAATCCAGCCCGGAGCACGGCGTGCTTGCCTGTCGGAGCGAGGGGAGGAAGTAGGCGTTTTTTCAGTCATAGCGTTTCGATCATGCCATGATCAACACAGGCAATGAGGGCATTGGCGGTGCCGCGCGCCACGATGAATGGAGAATGGGCGTGAGTTCCTTCACCTGTGCCCGTTTGGATGTTCTCAATGAGCGGAACGCAATATAGGCTTAAAGGACAACATCGAATAGCGTGGGAGGATATCCATGACCGGAATGCCGGCCGATACCGAACAGGAAGCGCAGCGTCTGACTGCATTGCTCTCCAAAGACGTAGAATCCCACGGGCTTCTCTTAGAAGAAGTCACCTTGCGTCCCTCCGGCAAGCAAATGATCCTGCAGATCATCGTCGACAAAGCTGACGGGCATGAAACGCTGGATCTCGATGAACTTGGCGAAGTCACCACCACCATCTCCAATGCCCTGGACAAGGACGCCGTCTATGCGAATGCGGCTCCATACGAACTCGAAGTCAGTTCCCCTGGACTCTCCCGACCGTTGACTGCCCAGCGCCACTGGATCCGCGCCATCAACCGCATGGTCAAGCTTTCACTGGCGGACGGCACGAAGCTCCGCGGACGCCTGCTAGAGGTCAACGAAAATGACGTGCTGGTTGCCGAGCACCGCGAGCCGGCCAAGAAGGGCATGAAGGTCAAGGTGCTCGAACCTGCGACCCATGCATTTGAAAATATCCGCAAAGCAGTTGTCGATCCAGAACTGAACTTCGACGACGCGCTCTTGGACACTGTTGATACTGAAGATTTGGAGGGCTAAGCGTGGATATTGATATGAATGCGCTGCGCATCCTGGAAAAAGACCGCGACATCCCGATGGATGTCTTGATTCCAACCATCGAGTCGGCCCTGCTGCTGGCCTACAACAAGACCGAAGGCGCCATGCCTGGCGCTCGCGCGCATATTGAGCGCAGCAACGGCCATGTGGCGATCCTGGTGGAAGACCGCGATAACGCTGGCGTGCTGCTGGGCGAATTCGACGATACTCCTCACGGCTTCGGCCGCATTGCCGCTTCGACCGCACGCCAGGTGATCATGCAGCGCCTGCGGGAAGCAGAAGATGCGCAGGTCGTCGGCGAGTACGCGGCCCGTGTCGGCACCTTGATCTCCGGCGTCATCCAGCAGGGCTACTCCTCGCACATGGTGCAGGTCAAGCTCGGCGACCTGGAAGCGCTGCTGCCACCGGTCGAGCAGTCGCCAGGCGAGAAGTACCAGCACGGCAACCGCCTGCGCGCCTACGTTGTCTCGGCCGAGCGCGGCAACAAGGGCCCGGCCATTACCCTGTCGCGCTCCCACCCGAACCTGGTTCGCCGGCTGTTCGAAATGGAAGTTCCGGAAATCGCTGACGGCACCGTCGCGGTCGAGGCGCTGGCCCGCGAAGCTGGCCACCGCACCAAGATCGCCGTGCGTGCAACTAAGGCCGGCGTCAACGCCAAGGGTGCCTGCATTGGCGAAATGGGAACCCGCGTGCGCGCTGTGATGAACGAGCTGAACGACGAAAAGATCGACATCGTCGATTACAACGAGGATCCAGCAAAATTCATCGCAGCGGCTCTGTCCCCGTCGAAAGTCATCTCGGTGGAGATCCTGGACGAAAGTGAACGCCGTGCCCGCGTGGTTGTCCCCGACTCCCAGCTCTCGCTGGCGATCGGCAAGGAAGGGCAGAATGCCCGCCTCGCAGCCAAGCTGACCGGTTGGCGCATCGACATCCTGGCCGCATCGGGCGGCAAGGAACCGCAGCTGTAAGCAGCTGCCGAAGAATTCCAGTTCAGCGTGCTGGACGCCTGGTTGCGTGTGAGCCGCATCTCATGCGCGCTATGGCGTCCAAACGCGCTAGACTAGTAGATGGCTCGTAATAACTTGGGAAGGTGGCGACGGCGCTCGCATGAAGCTGCATCAGCAACGCACGTGCATTGGCTGTCGAACCGTAACCAATAAGAACGAGCTGCTCCGTTGGGTCCTCAAAGACGGTGCACCGCTGCGTGCGGTGAATCTGGATCTGCAAGGTTCCGCTTTCGGGCGGGGCGCTTGGACCCACGGGACCGAAAAGTGTGTGCAGCAAGCAGTGCAGCGCCGAGCGTTCGCGCGGACCTTCAGATCCGCGGTAGACGATTCGCAGGTACTGCAGGAATTCACTGCATACGAAGATCAGTTGGCAGCAAGCCAGCTATCTGGCAAACATGATGAAAGCGGGTCAGAAATCTGATGGCAACCCGATGAGTCGGCAATGCTGAGCGCACAACGATGAATTATCAGTTCTGCGTGATCCACCGTGCGACGGAAGAATTTCACGAATTACACAGCTGATCTGCCAGACCGCTGATCCAAAGATTTATCTTTTGATACCGGGGTTTGAGCAGATCACATCGACACAGGAGAGATGTGGCTAAACCCCGCGTTCACGAGCTCGCCAAAGAGCTCGGAATCACTTCAAAAGAAGCACTAACCAAGTTGCAGGACATGGGCGAATTCGTTCGTTCCGCTTCCTCGACCGTTGAACCACCCGTAGCGCGCAAGCTGCGCGACGCATTCCCGGGTTCGAACGGTGCCGCCAAGCCAGCAGCAGCTGCGAAGCCAGCCGCCGCCAAGCCAGCGACCCCTGGAGCTCCAAAGCCGGCAGCTACCCCAGGTGCCTCGGCGCCGAAGCCAGGCGCCAAGCCAGCTCCGGCTCCTGCTGCACCAGCAGCACCTGCCGCTCCAACCGCGAAGGCAACCCCTGGCGCTCCATTGCCGGGTGCAGCCCCAGCACCGAAGCCAGGCGCCAAGCCGGCTCCAAAGCCAGGCGCTCCGCGCCCAGGCAACAACCCGTTCTCGTCCCAGCAGGGAATGCGCGGCGCTGAGTCCGGCGAACGCCGTGGCGGCGGCAGCCGCGAAGGCGGTCGTGCCCCACGTCCAGGCGCCCCACGTCCGGGCGGTCCACGTCCAGGCAACAACCCGTTCTCCTCGCAGCAGGGCATGCGCGGCGAAGGTGGCCAGGGCGGTCCTCGTCCGCCACGTGACGGCCAGCGCGGTCCACGTCCAGCTGGTGCTGGCGGTCCACGCCCGGCCCGCGACGGCCAGGGCGGCCCACGTCCGCCACGCGATGGCCAGCGCGGTCCACGTCCAGCCGGCGCAGGCGGCCCACGCCCAGCAGGCCAGGGCGCTCCACGCCCAGCTGGTGCAGGCGGTCCACGCCCAGGCGCCGGCACCACTGCAACTCCGCGCATGATGCCTAACCGCACCGATCGTCCAGCCCCAGCAGGCGGCGGACGTCCGGGTGCAGGTGCCGGCGGACGCGGTCGCCCAGGTGGCGGCGGTGGCGGCACCGGTGGCGGCTTCCGCCCAGGCGCACCACGCGGACGCGGTGGCGTTGGCGGCGCTTTCGGCAAGGGAGGCGCCGGTCGCGGCAAGCAGCGCAAGTCCAAGCGCGCAAAGCGCCAGGAATTGGAGCAGATGAGTGCTCCGTCATTGGGCGGCGTGAATGTTCCGCGCGGCACCGGTGACACCGAGATCCGTCTGCGCCGCGGCGCGTCGATCACCGATTTCGCTGACAAGATTGGCGCCAACCCGGCCGCGCTGGTGACCGTGCTGTTCCACCTCGGTGAAATGGCTACCGCAACCCAGTCGCTGGATGAGGCGACCTTCGAGGTGCTCGGTGAAGAGCTGGGCTACAAGGTGCTTGTCGTCTCCCCAGAGGACGAGGACAAGGAGCTGCTCGAAGGCTTCGGACTGGACCTGGAAGCCGAACTTGAGGCTGAAGGCGAAGACGTGCTCGAAGAGCGCGCCCCGGTCATCACCATCATGGGCCACGTCGACCACGGTAAGACCCGACTGCTGGATGCCATCCGCCAGTCGAACGTCATCGAGGGCGAGCACGGCGGCATCACCCAGCACATCGGTGCATACCAGATCAACCATGAGCACGAGGGCCGCCAGCGCGCGATGACCTTCATCGATACCCCGGGCCACGAGGCGTTCACCGCCATGCGTGCCCGCGGTGCCGAGGTCACCGACGTTGCAGTGCTGGTTGTCGCAGCGGACGACGGCGTCATGCCGCAGACCGTGGAAGCGCTGAACCACGCACAGGCTGCCGGCGTGCCGATCATCGTCGCAGTGAACAAGGTCGATAAGGAAGGCGCCAACCCTGACAAGGTCATGGGCCAGCTGACCGAGTACGGCCTGGTACCCGAGGAATACGGTGGCGACACCATGTTCGTGAAGGTTTCTGCACTGCAGAAGCAGGGTATCGAAGAGCTGCTGGACGCTGTCCTGCTGACCTCCGATGTCTTGGAGCTGAAGGCGAACCCGGACAAGTCCGCTCGCGGCGTGGCTATCGAAGCGAACCTGGACAAGGGCCGCGGTTCGGTTGTCACCGTCCTGGTCCAGTCCGGTACCCTCTGCGTTGGCGACACCATGGTGGTGGGCACCGCCCACGGCCGTGTGCGTGCAATGTTCAACGAGAACGGCGAGAACCTCGACGTGGCACTGCCATCGCGTCCGGTACAGGTCCTGGGCATGTCCTCGGTTCCGCGTGCTGGCGACGGCTTCCTGATCACCGAAGACGAGCGCACCGCCCGCCAGATCGCTGACAAGCGCGAAACCGCAGAGCGCAATGCGTTGCTGGCCAAGCGCCGCAAGCGCATCACCTTGGAAGACTTCGACAAGGCTGTTGCCGATGGCAAGATCGATACCCTGAACCTGATCCTCAAGGGTGACGCTTCCGGTGCTGTCGAGGCACTGGAAGACTCGCTGATGAAGATCGAGGTCGGCGACGACGTGCAGCTGCGCGTCATCCACCGCGGTGTCGGTGCGATCACCCAGAACGACGTCAACCTGGCAACCGTGGACAACGCCATCATCATTGGCTTCAACGTCCGCCCAGCCGAGCGCGTGGCAGAACTGGCCGACAAGGAAGGCGTCGACATGCGCTTCTACTCGGTCATCTACTCCGCAATCGACGACATCGAAGCTGCGCTCAAGGGCATGCTCAAGCCGGAATACGAAGAAGTGGCCCTCGGTACCGCCGAGATCCGCCAGGTCTTCCGCTCCTCGAAGTTCGGCAACATTGCCGGTTCGATCATCCGCTCGGGCACTATCAAGCGCAATTCCAAGGCCCGCCTGGTACGCGATGGCAACGTCGTGGGCGACAACCTGTCGATCGATTCGCTGCGCCGCGAGAAGGACGATGTCACCGAGGTCCGCGAGGGCTTCGAATGCGGTATCGGCCTGGGGTCGTTCAACGACATCAAGGAAGGCGACATCATCGAGACCTTCGAGATGCGCGAAAAGCCACGCGACTAATTGCCGACAGGCAATTAGCAGTGTGACTCACTGATTCGTGGGCGTTTGACCGATAAGCTTTGGTCAAGCGCCCACGAGTTTTGAACCATTAGGAGAAAACCATGGCTGATTCAGCCCGCGCCGCACGCCTGGCTAAGCGCGTCCAGGTCCTCATGGCCCAGTCGCTGCGCACCGTCATCAAGGACGAGCGCATCGACAACGTCACCGTGACCGACGCGCGCGTCACCAACGACCTGCAGCACGCTACGGTGTACTACACCGTCTTTGGCGATGACGAGATGAAGAAGGACATCGCCGCCCTGCTGGAAAAGCGTGGCGGCGCCCTGCGCAAGGAATTGGGCCGGAACCTGACCATCCGCCTGACCCCGACGCTGGCCTTTGTTGCCGACGAGATCCCCGAGGGCGCCTCGCATCTGGAGGAACTGCTGGCCAAGGCCCGCGAGAAGGATGCTGAGGTAGCGGCCCTGCGCGAAGGCAAGGACTTCGCCGGAGACCAGGACCCGTACAAGAAGGACGAGGACGGCGACGAAGCCTAAGCTTCGAAGCGCCAACCGGCACCGTCTGCCCATTCCCCGGACCTCGCGTGATCGCCAGGTCCGGGGAATTTCTTGCATTGAATTGGCCTAACCGAGCTGGCGTTCCGGGGATTCAGCATGGCGGTCAACGAGTTCCCGCAAAGTTCCTAGATGCTGCTTGAGTTCTTTGAAAGCTGCCGGGCTCAGAAGATCCTGCCAACGCCGTTCAATCCTCGCTTCGATATCGCGCGCCGCCAGTTGCGCTTTCCGACCGTACTCCGTGAGGACAACCAGTTGGGCGCGGGCATCTCGTGGGTCATGCTGACGTGCAACCAAGCCGATCTCTTCCAGTTGCCTGAGCAGATAAGCGGCACTTTGCTTTGCGATACCGGCAGCGTTGGCTAACTCCGTTAATCTGCTGCCCTGTTCCCCGATTCGCGCTGCAAGCCTTCCCTGGGCAATGGTGAAATTAAACCCGGCATCGTGCAGCGCCGTGACGATTTCTTCTTCGAAAGCGCGCTGGGCGATGAAGAGCAGGGTTCCGATGGACATTTCTTCTCGACCTTCTATTGACATGTTAGTCAGAATATCTCACTATTTAGTCAGAGTCTCTTACTACTTGGAGGTGTGACAGATGTTGGCCGAGGAAATGTGGGATGTCATCATCGAGCAGCGCTTGGAACTCTTCAAGATTTTGCAAGCACTGAGCCCGGAACAATGGGCGGCGCCTTCGTTGTGCCAAGGATGGAGCGTCCAGGACGTGGCGGCGCACGTCATCAGCGCACCGCAACTAAACGCATCCTCCATGATGAAGCTGATGCCTTCTATGCTCAGGCACGGTTATAACGGGACGGTCCTGCGCGATGGGCAAATGCGGGGGAGAGCAGGCGCGTTTGCAATTCTTGAGCAGTACGAACGGTTCGCAACAATCAAACGAGGCCCATCGATGGTCAACGTGAAAGAAACCTTGACTGATACCTTGGTGCACTTCCAGGACCTTGTGCGACCCTTGGGAATCCGGCACATGATGCCGCCAGAAGCAGCGGTCGAAGTTGCTCAACGTCTGGGGCGGACGGGTTTGATGCTGGGCAGTCTCGACGTGATCCGTTCGGTGAAAATGATTGCCCGTGACGCCAGCTTCGAATCGGGGAAAGGGGAGCCGGTATTCGGGCCCATCGACGAGCTGGTAATGCTCAGGGCAGGGCGAACGCCACGCTGGGAAGCGCTTACGGGAGATGGCATCTCCATTGTCCGGGAGCTGCGGGAAAAGAAGGAAGCAAGGACGGATCCATAGCAGCCTAGCTGCAATGCCGTGAACTAGTGTCGCTGTCATGGCGTCTCCATGGGCACCGTCACGCGGTTTCGCTCGGGGCGGCGGCACCGCCTAGGACGCGGACAGCAGTCTGGAAATTTGAGACGGCTTGCGGGAGCTCTTTTTATTCTTGCCGAACTCCTACCGGGAATGCGAGCAATCAAGCGCACAGGCGCACAGGACTTCCTACGTGCCGTCCTCTGGAACCGCAATTACCGCCGGACAGCTCGACGAATGCAGGCCCGTATCTTGGAGCGCCGAACGAGCGGATCGCAGTCCGCTTTGGTCACCTGCGCACGAAGATGCCTTTACCGAGCGCGTCCCGGGACGATCTGTTTGACGCGGTCTCGGAATGGACGCGCTCTGGACGCTCGCAGGCTGATACGCGCAGAACTCGCGCCCTGCCGTGTGGCATTGGGGCCAGTAGACCCGGGGCGAGCTTGTGGGATAGCGTAGCCTTCACCAGCAGATGACAAAACAGAGGCCCGGATAATGCCAGTATTCACCACAGTGCTCAGCGCCACCGGCGGTAATAACGTTGGAATTGTCGTTCCGGACGATGTCGTAGCCGGTTTCGGCCGTGGCAAGCGGGTTCCGGTCGTGGTCACCGTCGACGGGGGATATAGCTACCGGAACACCATTTCATCGATGCGTGGCCAGTTCCTGATTTCCTTCAACGCTGAAACCCGCGCTGCCACGGGCAAGGGCGCCGGCGATGAGATCAATGTGGAACTCGAAGTGGATGATGAGCCGCGGACCGTCGAAATCCCTGAACCGCTGGCCGTGCTGCTCTCCGCCGAGCCCGAACTCCTTGAGGCATGGAACAAGCTCTCCTACAGCAAGCAGCGAGGCCATGTGGAGCCCATCGTGGCTGCCCGCGGCGAGGACACCAGGGCGCGCCGGGTCGAAAAAGTCATCAAGGCGCTGCGCGCCGACTAGGGTGCTGGTGGCTGGGGGTCACTGCACGGTGAACTGCAGGCGCTGCCAACCACTGGCGCCATCGGGCACCGGGTTGGCTTTTTCGCTGGTCTGCAGCTTGCCCTGCGCATCATAGGCGCGCACCGACGCCGCATGCATGCCCGGTGCCGCGTCCTTCCAGACGAAGCGCCACTGCCGCCAGGTATCCAGCGACGCTTCGGCGGCCAGCTGCGCATCCTCCCAGGGGCCGTCATCGATCTGCACCTGCACGCGTGAAATGCCCCGGGTCTGCGCCCAAGCAGTTCCGCCCAAGACAACTTCCCCTGCAGGGACCTCGGCGAAGGGCCGAGGCGTGTTGATCCGGGACGACATCTTGATGGGGCCGCGTTCGGACCAACCGCGAGTAGTCCAATAGGCGGCCTTGTCCTGGAAACGCGTCACTTCCAAATCGATCACCCACTTGGTGGCCGAGACGTAGCCGTAGAGACCGGGAACCACCATGCGCACGGGGAATCCATGCTCGAAGGGCAACGGCTCGCCGTTCATGCCCACGGCCAGCAAGGCCATCCGGTCATCGGTCAGGGCTTGCAGCGGGGTGGAAGCGCTGAAGCCGTCGTGAGAAGTCGAAAGCACCATATCGGCGCCGGCTTGGGGAACCGCGCGCTCCAGCACCTTGCGCAGCGGGTAGCCCAGCCACTTCGCGTTGCCTACCAGATCTCCTCCGACAGGATTCGATACGCAGGTCAGGGTCAGATACGTTTCCACGAGTTCCTCGCCCAGCAGCTCGTCGAAGCCGATGGTGAATTCATTCTCCACCATGCCGTGCACGCGCAAGGACCACTGGTTGGGGTCGATCTGCGGCACCGACAGCGCGGTGTCGATGCGGTAGAAATCCTGGTTGGGAGTAACGAAGCGGGGCATATTCGCCTCCTCTATTTGCACTCCTTCGGGCAGGGCCTTGGCCTTCGTCCGGGCCGCTGGCAGGCGCAGGGCGTTGCGGGCGGCGACAGCCATATTGCGTGTAGCGGAGACGGAGGTGGACACCGCGGTGGCCAGTGCCGCGGCCGCCAAGGACAGGACCGCGCCGCGCAAGAACATTCTGCGGCTTGGGCCGGCAGCTGCCGTGCCCTGGCCGGGTTCGGGGACGGTGGCTGTAGCCAGCCGGGCCAGCCAATGAAGAGCTCCGATTCCGACGACTGCGCCCAGCACCGTAGGGACAACATCCAGCAGGCTGGTGGACGCGCGGGCGGCCACAGCGCTGGCAAGCACCAGCGCCAAAGCAATGATGGCGGTGCAGGCCAACGCGAAACTCCGCTTGGCCAGCAGGCCGATCAGGGCAGAGAGCACCGCTGCCGCCACGCCGATGGAAATGAACAGCGCCAGCTTGTCATTGGTCCCGAAGGTGGCGATGGCGAAGTCCTTGAGCCATGGAGGCGTCAAGTCGATGATGGCAGACCCCAGTGCGAAAAACGGCGAGGAAGCACTATTGAAAAATGCCGAGGCCAACTGGGCGACGGAAAACATGAGCGCTGCCGAACATATTCCGGCTACCGCGTGGAAAATGTAAACCCTGCTACCGCGCTTGTTCTTGAAGCCCACTGCCACTCACCTCATGCGTTTCGTTCCATGTTCCCCTCCCTAATGCGGGGAAACAACCACTCACAGTGTTTTCGGAACGGGACGCACAGCAGATTGGAACCGGCTACAAGATCTTCTGCGATCTCATAGCGACTGCAGCATGATGGGATCCGTCGTCGGGGCGGGGGAGCCGGTGGCCGGCTCGACGGTGATCCCGAAATGAGTGATCCCCTGCATCGGATCGGAAACCATGATCATGCCGTTGGCATCGCTGCCCGTGAGCATTCCTGCCGGGACTGCGCCGTCGGCGGAAATCAGCCACAGCTCGTACCCTTTGTCGCTGGACAGCTCCGGCATGCCCGAGGTGGAAACCGCCATCAGTCCTTCGGCCGCGGAATAGGACAGCGTGATCGTTGCCCCGTCATCCAAGGTCTGCGTCTTGGACTTGGCATCGGGAGCCCCCAGGATCCGGGCGAGCTCTTCCTGATGTTCGGCCATGGCTGCCATTTTGCTTTCCAGCTCGCGCTGCTCGGAATTCTGCTGGATGGCCAAGCCGCCCAACGCCGCCGCTGCCAGCAGCAGGACGCCGGCGGCCAAGGCGAAGAAGCGCTGGGTGCCGCGCGGTGCCCCGGGCTGCGGCGCCGGGGGCGTTGCCGGGGCATCGGATTCACGTTCCGCACCAGCCGTGGAGCCACTGGCGGGGGAGCTGCCCGAGGCAGGCTCCTGGTCCTGGACGGGCGGCAGCTGCTCGGTGGCGCGGATAGCTGCCATGACATCGTTCTTGAGCCGTGCTGGGGGAGCAACCGGCTGCGCTGCCAAGCCGAGCAGTCCAGCAGTTTCCTGCAAGGCATCCAGCTCGTGGCGGGCCTGGGCGGCATCTGAGTCCTGGTGCGCGAGCTTGCCGCGGTCCTCGTCTCCCAGAGCTTCCAGGGCGAAGCTGTCGGTCCGCTCGTTCTCATGCTTTTCCATTACGCCACTCCCATCAGTTCTCGAAGCTTGCCCATGCCATCGCGTATTCGCGTTTTAGCGGTTCCCACCGGTACTTTCAGCAGCTCAGCGACTTCCAGGTGGGTGTATCCGCCGAAGTAGGCCAGCTGTATGGCTTCGCGTTGCGGTGCGCTGAGCTGTTGCAGTGCCCGGGCAACGCGTACGGTCTCGTCGTGCAAGATGGCGTTCTCTTCCACGTCTTCGTAGCTGTCCTGGAATTCCTTGATTCCAATGCGCAGATCCCGGGCTTGGCTCGCTTGGCTGGAGCGCACCCGGTCCACGGCTCGGCGGTGGGCTATGGTCAGCAGCCAGGATGCAGCGGTTCCGCGGGACGGATCGAAGCGCTTGGCCTGCTGCCACGCTTCGACGAATACTTCCTGGGTGACCTCTTCGCTCTGCGCCTGGTCGCGAAGCACCCGCAGCACGAGGCCGAAGACCCGCGATGCCATGGCATCATAGAGCGATTCGAAGGCAGATTCGGCCCCCAGCGCGACCTGTCGCAACAAGTCGTCTGGCGTTTGCACGGAATCGTCTTCCATGGCGTCGAGTCTATTGGAACTCATGAATCCTAGAGTCTCATGCATTTGTGCCTCAGCGGCGCTCTGCGGTGGCGTGGCGTTCGGGAAATAGCTGTGCTGCGGGAACCACGTTCCCGCAGCACCGGCGAAGGTGGTGCATGGAAGGTATTCCACGCACCACCTCCATGCCGGCGGACCTGCTGTTTCCGGGGGTGCTACTTCTTGGCCGGCGGCATCAGGACGGTGTCCACCAGGTACACGGTCGCGTTGGCGGTTTGCACGCCGCCGCAGATGACCGAGGCCCCGTTGACTTCCAGATCATCACCGCTGCCGGTGACTTCAAGATCCTCGCCCTGGACCGTTTTGTGGGTTCCGGGAAGATCAGCCGGTGCGATCTGGCCGGAAACCACATGGTAGGTCAGCACGCTGGTCAGGGTGTCGGCGTCCTTGGCCACTGCTGCCAAGTCATCCTTCGGAATCTCGGCGAAGGCGTCATCCACCGGTGCGAAGACGGTGAATTCGCCGCCGTTTAGCGTATCGACCAGGTCAACGTCCGGGTTCAGCTCGCCGGAGACTGCCGAGGTCAGCGTGGTCAGCAGCGGGTTGTTCGAGGCGGCGACGGCTACTGGATCCTGGGCCATGCCTTCTACCGAGCCATCACCGGTCGGGACTGCTTCTGCGTAGGCTGCGCAGCCTGGGCCAACGAGATTTCCGGCTGGATCCATGGCCGACTCGCTGGCCATGGGAGAGCTGCTTTCCGAAGCGGAAGCGGTGGGCGATTCCATGGTTTCCGAACCTGTCGAGCAGGCGCTCAGTCCCATGGCGGCGACTGCGATGAGCCCGAAGACTCCAGCGGCTTTGCTGTATGTGCGCTTCATGATTTTCTCCTTGCTTCGCCGCGACTATTGTCGTCGGTTCCTTACCTGTCCGTGCGGAGCAGGCTGTCATGGAGCATTCGGTGCCGGATGCCTGGCGGATTGGAATCCCGTCAAAATAATTTTCAGTCCCTCTGTGACGCGGCGTCCGGGTGGGTCTGCAGCCACGCTATCGGAGGGGGATTGGTCCGCACGTGGGATCTGCCACGCTTGGAACCCGCGGCAGGCTTATTCTCTGCACAGCCCATATACTGGAAGGCGTGAGTAAAGCCGGGCAGAACACGCAAGAGCAGGCATCAGGCCTCGTATTAGTCGACAAAGACCAGGGTATGACCTCCCATGACGTGGTGGGCCGCATCCGCCGACTCGCTGGGACCAGGAAAGTCGGCCATGCCGGCACCCTGGACCCGATGGCCACCGGCGTGCTGGTGGTCGGCGTGAACAAGGCAACCCGCTTGCTGACTTACATCGTGGGCCACGACAAGACCTACACCGCCACCATCCGCCTGGGGCAGAACACCGTCACCGACGATGCCGAAGGCGAGATCATTTCCGAACGCATCGCAGCAGCTGTCAGCGACGAGGACATCGAACGCGAGGTGGCCCGGCTGCGCGGCGACATCCAGCAGATCCCGAGCTCGGTCTCGGCCATCAAGGTCGATGGCAAGCGTTCCTACGCCCGCGTGCGCGCCGGCGAACAGGTGGAGCTCAAGGCCCGTCCGGTGACCATTTCGCGTTTCGAGATCCACGAGGTGCGCCGCGAAAACGGCGGCAAGATCCTCGACGTGGACGTCACCGTCTCCTGCTCATCCGGAACCTACATCCGTGCGCTGGCCCGCGATCTGGGCGAAGCATTGAACGTGGGCGGGCATCTCACCGCGCTGCGCCGTACCGAGGTGGGCCCGTACAAGATCGAGCTCACCCGCACCTTGGAGCAGTTGGCCCAGGAATTCGAGATCCTCCCCATTGAAAAGGCCGCCGCGGCGCTGTTCCCCAACCGCACGGTCAGCGTCGACGAAGCAGTCGAGCTGTCGTTCGGCCGCACCATCCCCGCCTCGCACTTGAGCATGGACATCGCCGAAGGCCAGACCGTTGCCGCGTTCGCGCCCAACGGCGTGCTCGTCGCGTTGCTGGAAGACAAAGGCGACAAGGCCCGTACCGCCTTGGTCTTCACCGCCAAGTAATCCCGAAAGGACCTGGCTTGATTGCCCTGAATGGATTCTTCATCGCCGGCGCGGTGGTCTGTGCGCTGGCGTTTCTGGTGGCAGTGATTGCAACAGCAATCCGCAAGCACCCGGATGACTGGGCGCTGATCGGCGCGGTGGCCACCGAGCTGTTCCTGATTGCCTACGGCATTGCGGCGGTGATCCGCCAGGCTGGCGGCAATGCGGTGCAGGGGGACCCGGTGGAATTCTGGGGCTACTTCATTACGGCGCTGATCATGCCGCCGATCGCGTTCTTCTGGGCCATCAGCGAGAAGAGCCGCTGGTCCAACGCCGTGCTGGCCGCGTCAGCCGCGGTCACTTTCGTTATGGTGTTCCGCATGGAACAGATCTGGCAGTAGGAGTACCCCATGGGTGAAAAGCAGCGCAACTCGCGCATCATGCAGGCCGCCGAGGCGCGCAGCGCCAACAAGGCCCCCAAGCCGAGCCGGTCCACCGGCCTGGGCCGCGTGATCATTGCCGTCTACGGCATCCTCGCTCTTGCGGCGACGGTCCGCGCGGTCTACCAGATCATGAGCAAATTCGACGAGGCTCCGATCGCGTACAGCCTGTCGCTGGTTTCCGGCCTGATCTACATCCTGGCCACGTTCTCGCTGTCCTCGGCCAAGCGTGGCGCCTGGCTGGTCTCGCTGTATGCGGTAGCCATTGAATTGGTGGGCGTGATCGTCGTGGGAATCCTGTCGCTGACCCACCCCGAAGAATTCGCGCATCCATCGGTGTGGAGCGGTTTTGGCGAAGGGTACGGATACGTTCCGCTGGTTCTGCCGCTCATCGGCTTGTGGTGGCTGTACCGTAACCGTAATGAGCGTCACGTCTAAAGACGTGCAAGAATTACCTCGGTGGGTTTTCCATCCACCGCAGCAGAATTTCTGAAGGAGCAAAGTGCACTATTGGAAGGGCTTGGATGCCGTCCCCGCGGATATGGCGCCCACTGTCGTGACCATTGGCAACTTTGACGGTGTCCACCTGGGCCACTGCGAAGTGCTGGATGCAGCTGTCACACAGGCCAAAGCGCGCTCTGCACAATCGGTGGCAATCACTTTCGACCCGCACCCGGCGCTGGTGCACCGTCCCGAGAGTGCTCCTGAATTGATCATGGGCATCGCCGACCGCATCGACACCCTGGCTAGCGTTGGCCTGGACGCCACGCTGATGATCCACTACACCCTGGAATTTGCGGATCAAAGCGCTGAAGAGTTCGTCCGTTCCATCATCGTGGAGAAGCTGAACGCCGTAGCCGTCGTTGTCGGGCACGATGTGCGGTTCGGCCGCGGCAATTCCGGAGACTTCGGCTACATGCAGGAGCTGGGAGCCAAATACGGTTTCGAGGTCATCGGCGTTGAAGACGTGGGGGATAAGCGGCGCTTGTCTTCGACCTGGGTGCGCGAGGAACTGGCGGCTGGCAACGTTGAGGCCGCCGCCGCGATCCTCGGCCGGCCGCATCGCATGCGCGGCGAAGTAGTGCATGGCCACGCGCGCGGACGCGAGCTGGGATTCCCCACCGCAAATCTGGATCCCGAAGCCACCGGCATCATCCCTGCCGATGGCGTGTATGCCGGCTGGGTCATCGACGAGGCCGAGGTGCGTTGGCCGGCGGCAATTTCCGTTGGCTCGAACCCGACCTTCGATGGTGTCTCCCGCGTGGTCGAGGCGCATGTGATCGACCGTCCCGAAGAAGGGGTGGAAGATTTCGACCTGTATGGCCAGCAGATTGTCGTCGAGTTCATTTCCCATCTGCGTCCGATGGTCGCCTACCGCGGCATCGAAGCCTTGATTGAGCAGATGACCGAGGATGTCGACCAGGCCCGTGCGGTACTGGCTGCCGAACGCCACTAGGAATCATGGCTGAAATACCTTCGTTGCCGCAACGCGCCTTCGTTGTGGGAGCACAGCGTCGCGAAGAATTGGCATCGGCGTTCCAGTCGGATGCCGAAAGCTATGACAAGATCCGTCCTTCCTATCCCCAGGAAGCGCTGGATTTCACGTTGCAGCACCGACCGGCAACTGCGGTGGATATCGGTTGCGGTTCGGGGATCTTCACCGAGCAACTGGTTTCTGCAGGCTTGGAAGTCACAGCCGTAGATCCGTCCGCGGACATGCTCTCGGTTCTGTCCAAGCGCTTGCCGCAGATCGAGGTGGTCTGCGCCACGGGCGAAGCCACCGGCTTGGACGCTGGCAGTGCCGACCTGGTGACCTACGCGCAGGCATGGCATTGGGTTGACCACCCGCAAGCCAGTGCCGAAGCGGCGCGCTTGCTCCATGACGGCGGTTGGCTGACGTTGCTGTGGAACCAGCTGGATGTCACCGTTCCCTGGGTGCACCGCTTGGCACGGATCATGCATGCAGGCGACGTGCACCGGCCCGAGCTGGAGCCGCCGTTGGGACCGCAGTTCCAGAAGCCGGAGCATGGCATCTGGCATTGGTCCATGGAGCTGGATTTCGATGAGATTATCGAGCTGACCAAATCACGCAGCTACTACCGCAAGTCCTCGGACACCACGCGGGCCAAGGTCGAAGCGAACCTGGCATGGTACTGGCATGAGCATTTGGGGCATGAGCCAGATAAGAAGGTGCAGGTGCCGTATCTCACCCATGCTTGGAGGTCCCGCCGGCGTCCCCGTCGGTGATATGATTGACGATGGTTCTCGCTGCAGTCCGCGGTTGCGAGTTTCCCCTGTGAATGCCTCGGCGTTCGCACTGACTTATGAACGCGGTCCAACTCTAGGAGTTTGTTATGGCATTGGATGCCACTATCAAGAACGAAATCATCAAGGCTTACGCTACCCACGAGGGTGACACCGGTTCGCCTGAGGTTCAGATTGCCGTCATGTCCCGCCGTATTTCGGACCTGACCGAGCACCTGAAGATGCACAAGCATGACCACCACACCCGCCGTGGCCTGATGGCTCTGGTTGGTCGTCGTCGTCGTATGCTCGGCTACCTGAAGAACACCGACATCGAGCGTTACCGTTCGCTGATCGAGCGTTTGGGCCTGCGCAAGTAGTCCTTGGCTTCAGAGCAAGAAAATCCCCGCCTCCGTCTCAGGAGGCGGGGATTTTTCTTGTCCGGCAGGGGAAGATCCGCTTAGCCGCGGTTGGGCGCGAGCGCTGTCCGCGCTGCTCCAAGCGGCGTCGCGTCACCGCTTATTCTGACTTGGCCTCAGTTTCTGCTTCGGCTGCCGCGGCCTCTTCGGCCTTTTCCTGATGGATCACCTCGGCCAGGAGCTTTTCCATTTCCTTGGCGACACCTGCAGCGGACGCCGGGTTCTGCCCGGTCACCAGTCGTTCGGAGACTTGTACATTTTCTTCGAAGTTATCGGCGGCGATATGCGTAGCGCCTTGCTCGGTGAGCTTGTCTGCGAGGAAGAACGGAATGATCTTGTCCTTGCCGACGGCCACCTCTTCGTCGTTGGTGAACGCTGCAACGGTCTTGCCGCTCAGGAGCTTCAGGCCATGATGCAACTCGACATCCAGTAGTCCAGCTGGTCCGTGGCAGACGGCGCCGACGACGCCACCCTTGTTGTAGATGTCGCTGACCACCTTCTGCAGGCCAGCATTGCCTGCGAAGTCCCACATGGTGCCGTGGCCACCCACGAGATACACCGCGTCGTACTGCGCAGGATCCACCACCTCGACACGTGCGGTGTTGTACAAGCCGGCACGGGTTGTCTCGTCTTGGGTGAACTGCACCTGGATCGGGTCATCCTGGTCCACCGTGTCGCGCGGGGGCTGTCCGCCCTTGATGGACGCAAAATCGACGAAGTGCCCGGAATCCCGGAACACCTTCCATGGGTGCGCGGCCTCGGCGACGTTGTAACCGGTAGGCTCCTTGTCCTCGCCGATTTCGGAAACGCTGGTCAGGACCATGAGGATTTTCTTCAAGGTGTGCTCCTTTCGCATTCGTCCTTCCACCCTTGTACAACCGGCAGACTGTCGCAAGGGGGACGCACAAGTTGCCAGCATGTTGTGCGGAACCATGCACCAAGATGTGAGCTAACGGAACCTTCCCTGGCCTGCAATTCCATGTGACGTTGGCGTGCAATGACAACGAATCCTGCGCGCAAAGCCAACATCCCAGGTGCGGACTTTGCCAGAATGAATGCACCCGCCGGGCGGCCGCCCGCCTTGCTTCCAGAAGGTTGCACAGGCCATCCGCCACGGGTCCCTGTCGAAAGGAATGCATTCGTGAACACAGTCCCTGACGTGATTATTTTCAACGGCACCATTCATACGCTGGATCCGCGAGACAGCATCGCCACAGCGATGGCGGTCAGTGAAGGAAAAATCGTCGCGCTTGGCGATGATGCCCTGGAGCTGCGCGGGGAAGAAACGGAGATGATCGATTTGGGCGGCGCCGCGATCATGCCCGGGCTGATGGATGTGCACAACCATCACATGCTTGCCGGGCAGATGGACCTGTTCGAGCTCAACGTGGCGCCGACGCTCACCCTCGATGAGTTCCTGGAAGCCGTAGCGGCATGGTCGCAGAAGCTGGACGCGGACCAGTGGGTTATCGGCGGCAGCTGGGGCTCGAGCCTGTTCAGCGAGCTCAACACACCCCAGGCGCTGGAGCGGCTGGATGAGGCCACCGGTGGACGGCCGGCCTTGTTCAAGGACGATGCAAAGCACAACCGGTGGGCGAACAGCCGCGCAATGGAATTTGCTGGCATCACCGATGCGACCGTTGACCCCGACGGCGGGAAAATCATGCGGGATGCCGAAGGGCGTGCCACCGGTGTGCTGCTTGAAGCCGCCGGAGTCATTGTCGAGCAGGCACGCGAGAGCTTGAGCCCGACACCGACCTCGCAAGTGGCCGAAGCCGCTGGACGAGGCATGGAAATACTGCATTCCTACGGCATCACCGGATTCCAGGATGCCGCCGCCTCCTTGCAGCTAATGCAGGCATTGAAAGAATTGGACGATGCGGGGAACCTGCACGCCTGGGTGGTCACCAGCATGCAGGCCAACGACTTCATTTTCGGAACCCATCCGCTGGGCGAGGGGATCATTGCGCAGCGTGAGCCAACCAGGTCCGCCCACCACCGTCCGGATTTCATCAAGATCTTCCTCGACGGCGTCCCTCCGGCCGGTACCGGAGCCTTCATCGAACCGTATCTGGAGGGCGTGGGTTTCCCGGAATGCCATTGCGGCAGCACGACCATGCCGCCAGAAGAACTCGAAGGCTGGCTGATGAGCACAGCAGTGCGGGGCATTTCAGCAAAGATCCACTGCACCGGCGATGCCTCGGTGCGACTGGTCCTGGACACTATCCAGAAGGTGCGCGAGGCTGGCTTAAGCGAGCCGAAGTACCATATCGCCCATGGCCAGTTCATTCACCCGGACGACCTGCCGCGCTTTGCAGAATTGGAAGTCACCGCGGACATCTCGCCGTCATTGTGGTTCCCGGGGGTGATCGCCGAAGCGATGAAACTGGTCCTTCCCGCCGAACGGGCATCCAGGATGCACCCGAACAAGACCTTGCTGGCCAGCGGGGCGCTGGTTGCCGGAGGCTCGGACTGGCCGGTGAGCGTCTCTCCGAATGCCTGGGAGGGAATCTACGGGTTGATCACCCGCAAGGATCCTACCGGGGCGTTCCCCGGAACCCTCTGGGAAGAGGAAGCGGTGACCTTGGCTGATGCCTTGCGCATCTACACGATCAATTGCGCCAAGGCCATGGGGCTGGAGGAACTGACCGGATCGCTGGAAGTAGGCAAATCCGCCGACTTCATCATGCTCTCGGCGGACCCGTTCGAAGTGGCCCTCGACCAGTTGCCGCTGATCACTGCGCAGCAAACCTGGTTCAGCGGGCAGAAAGTCTATGACCGTCTTGAATCCTTGAGCGTGCCGGTGAGCTAGACGCAGGCCCGGTAAGCTGAAAGCCGCTTAGATGCCAAGAGCCCCAGCCAGTGTCCCTGATCCGTTCCAGATCAGGGACACTGGCTGGGGCTCAAGCCCGTTGCACCGATTGCCCGAAGCGTGGACGGCCAGTTTGCGGCAGATGAGTTGGCACCCGCACGCCGCCATTCCTGAATCTCCAGCAGTATTGCCGGAATATCTCTCCGCGCTCGTGCCCGAAGCTGCGCAGCTCTCGCTGAAAATTTTGCAATGCGGAAGATATGTTTCGTTTTGCCGTGAAATGAGGGATAAGCTGGGCTCTAGTTGGAACATCCCATTGAGATGAAAGAGAGTCATCATGAGCAAGACTGTTCTTCAGCGCCATCTGTTCGGACCAGGTCCCTGCAACCCGTACCCAGAAGCCACTGCGGCACTCGGCTTGCCGCTGCTGGGACATTTGGATCCGGAGTTCATCGCACGGATGGACCGCGTTGCCGATGGCTTGCGCACTCTCTGGGGAACCAAGAACTCCCGCACCCTGCCGCTGAGCGCGACGGGATCAGCTGGCATGGAAGCCGCGTTCGTGAACACCATTAATCCGGGCGACGTTGCGGTGATCGCCATCAACGGCCTGTTCGGCGAGCGCATGTGCGAAGTTGCATCGCGCGTTGGCGCAGAAGTGGTCCGCGTTGAGCATGAATACGGAACTCCAATCGACGCCGAACGCGTTGCCGCAGCGCACCCGAACCCAACCGTCATTGCCGGCGTGCATGCCGAAACCAGTACCGGCGTTGTTTCCAATATTGCCGCGCTCGGAGCAATCAAGGGCGACGCCCTGCTGATCACCGATGCAGTGACTTCCATTGGCGGCATGCCAGTGCTGGCAGATGAATGGGGCATCGACGTCGGCTATGCAGGCACGCAGAAATGCCTCGGCGTGGCTCCCGGCCTGGCGCCATTCACGATTTCGGACCGCGCTTTCGAACGCCGGGTCCAGAAGCCGCAGTCCTGGTACCTGGATCTGGGCTTGCTCGGTGGCTACGCCACCGGTCCCACCGGAGGGCAGCGCACCTACCACCACACCGCGCCGGTCGCGATGGTTGCTTCGCTGGAGGCTGGCATCGACCGGATCATGGCCGAGGGCCTGGAAGCAGTAACTGCTCGCCACCAGGAAGCTGGCGGGTTGCTGCAAGCTGGCTTGCAGGAAATGGGCTTGGAGCTCTTTGCCCAGGAGGGGTTCCGCCTGCCGCAGCTGACCACCGTCTACGTTCCTGAAGGCGTTGACTCTGCGAAGGTCCGCGGCTACCTGCTTGACCGCTTCAATATTGAAATCGGCGGCGGCGTGGGCAAGTACGCGAGCACCGTGTGGCGCATCGGCATGATGGGCCCCAACGCGAATCCGGGGTCGGTGGCGTTGCTGCTGTCCGCGCTGAAGGAAGCGATCGCCAAGGCCTGATCGCCCACTTTTGCTGTCGAGGGACCCGCCGGGATTTGTCCGGGCGGGTCCCTCGACCTTTTCGCGGATGCTTGCCGCGTCTTCTTCCGTGCTCGCCGTTCTGGATTCGGGCAGTGGGCAGATATGCTCAAGACCATGACTGGTGTGATTTCACTGCAACGAATGCTGACCGTGCGAATCGAACTTGTCGGGTCCGACCCGTTGATCTGGCGCACCATGGACATGGACGACAGCCTCATGCTCGACGAGGCGGGACTGGCCCTGCAGTGCGCGATGGGCTGGGAGCACGCGCACCTGCAGGCCTTCCACAGCATCAACCCGCATCTCCGATCGCGCACCGACGAGGCCATCACCTGGTACGAGGAACAGAGCCGGCTGGAGATCGGACTGGGCGAAGCCCAGGAGACCACCACCCTGGGCCAGGCGCTCAGGGCGGCGGAAGGTGAACTCTACTTCGAATACGACTTCGGCGACGGCTGGATGCACAAGATCACGGTGGTATCGCAGCACGCCAAGGCGGCTGGCGACCCGCCCTACCGGGTCGTGGACGGCGAGCTGCGTGCCCCGCTGGAGGATAGCGGCGGAATCCACGGCTGGTACGAGAAGCTGGGCTTCTTCAACGGCAATCCAGCGCCCGACAGCTGGGAAGACCTCGAGGACGATGAAGCGGAGCAGATCATCGCCTGGATGCACTGGCGCGGTGGGCGCTGGAATCCGTTCAATCCCGGAGTCTTCGATGCCGAAGTAGCCGGTCGGCGCTTGGAACTGCTTGCCGCCCAGGGCGCCGGCTTCAATGGCCTGGGCCGTTGGTTCGAGTCGATGGATCCGGAGTTGCGCCTGGCCATGTCCGTACCTGCCGCCCAAATCGGCCTGGGCTTGCAGCCGGCCGGCGGGCCGCCGCCGTCCTGGTTCATTCAGCTGGTGCGGCCCTTCACGGTGCTCGCCGAGCTGTGCAGCGACGGGCTGATTCTCACCAAGGCTGGCTGGATGCCGCCGAAAGTTGTCGGCGATCTCGTGGAACGTTCAGACCTGGAAGGCATCGACTTCGAAAGCGGGTCCTCCAAGCGCGAAAACAACATGCTGACCGTGGCCAGGATTCGCGAAGCTGCGCAGCGCATGGGGCATCTGCGCAAGGCCAAGGGAGTGCTCACCACCACCCAGCGTGGGCGCAAGCTCATGGATGATCCAACGGCGATGGCGGAGCACATGGCCTCGCGCCTGGCACAGTACAAGGGCAATGATGTTCGGGACCGGAACATCGAGTGCGACTCGACGTTCGCCGGGTGGCTCATCCGCGCCGGTAGGTACATCCCGGATCGCATGCAACGCTACTCGGCGCAGCCGGAGTTCTTCTTGGACAGGTCCGAGATCCTGGAAATTTTCGGCTACTGGGACCCGAACCAGCAACGCCCGGTCAACGGCGACTCGTGGCTGCCCAGCGTCGAAGAGTGGTACCTGGTCGAACGGCTGCTGGAGTACCGGCTGCACCGGGAAGACAAGAAGGAAGAGCTCAACCCGCGGCTGGCCGAGCTGTCCCGCTACCTGCTGCAGCACTAGAAGCACGCGGGAGCCTCAGGTGCTCAGCCCGTGCGGCTGGGAATGGCTGCTAATCCAGCTGGTGCGCCTCGTGGGCAAAATCCATGCGGGGCACCTGACCTCGGGCTTCGAGCCGGGCGATGCCGCCGATGGGGATGGTGAACATCGGCGAGGTATGCCCGAAGTCGAGGTTGGCGACCACCGGCACGGTGGAGAGCAACGGATGCTTGGCAACGATTTGTTCCAGCAGGTCACGCGAAATGCTGGATTCGAGCTGGAATCGGCCGATGGCAAGGCCGCGGATTTTCTCGGCTCCAGGAATCTGCAGCAGCGAGGCAAGGCTGCGCGCGAATTCGTGGACGTCCGCGGCGCCGTCGTCCTCGACGAATAGCACAGCCCCGTCCAGGGACGGCATGAACTCGGTTCCCTGCAGCAGCCTCAGCGTGCCCAGGTGCCCGCCGATCACCATGCCCGTGGCAGCGCCTTCGTTCAGGATCCATGGTCCGCTGCTTGCGTTGACGCTGCGATTGTCCTGGTCCATGAACCACAGGTCGTCGGTGAATTCAGTGGCGTGCTCGATGCTCCAGGCATGCTCGTGGGTTGCCGCCCGGAACCACTGGCCGGTCGGCTCGAAGTGATCGCGCATGCCGAAGCTGGACCAGTGCGCGCCGATGTAGGTCACTAACCCGGTCTTGGCGTGCACGGCGTTGGCCAGCGCGGTGAAATCCGAGTAGCCGCAGAAGACCTTGGGGTTGGCGGCAATGAGCTCCCAGTCGAGGTAGGGTAGCAGCTCGTTGGAATTGAAGCCGCCAATGACCGAGATGATCCCTGCGACAGATGCATCAGCAAACGCGGCATGCAGATCGGCCACGCGCGATGGGATGGATGAGCTGTCGAAATCGTCATTCTCATCCACGTGCTCGCCGAATTCCAGCTTGAGCCCCATGGCATCGAAGCGTTCATTGACCCACTGCGTATTGTCGAATTCCATCACGAAGGTGCGGGAACACGAGGGTGCGATGACCCTGACGGCGTCTCCGGCTTGCAATCGGGCAGGGATGACGGTCGGCTTCAGTGGGCTTGGCATTCCACCAGTCTAGGCCCTGGCGTAGCTTTGGAGAATAGCTGCAGTGACTGTTCGGGAATTGTTGGCGAAATTTTTTGCAACAAATGATGATATTCCGCTCCAGCTACTGTGCGATTCCTGAGAAATTCGATAGCGTGGGCGTGACAGCACGATTTCTCTAAAGAAAGCAGGAAATACGGTGAAGTCCCTCTTCGACTTGGATTTCAGGCAGTTCATCACGCCATCGATCATCAAGATCGTCTACATCTTGATCATGGTCCTGTTGGCTATCGGCTACCTCGGACTGGTGATTACCGGGTTCATGGCTGACGCGATGCTCGGCTTCCTGATGCTCTTGATCGTCGGTCCATTGGTGTCCCTGGTCTACTTGGTTCTGGTCCGTGCAAGCCTCGAATCCTTGCTGGCGCAGATCCGCACCGCGGAGAACACCACTGAACTGGTTCGACTGGCCGGCGGCATCCCGCCGGCAGACGGCGGCTACCGCCCGCACCCGGGAAATCCGCCGGCTCCGCAGCAGCCGCAGGATCCAACTGCCAATGGCGGCAACAACACTCCGCCAGCCAACCCCTACCAGAAGTAGGGTTAGAGGCCGATGGCCCGCACCACTGGTGCGGGCCATCGGCCGTTTCGCGCGAAGGAGTGGCAGGATTACCAGTCGCTGGATGCCTTCAGCGAGAGCACCGGGCAGGAGGCTTGGAGCAGGATCCGTTGCGCGTTGCTCCCCATGAGGAACTTGCCCATGGCCGTGCGCTTGCGCAGACCGATCACGATCAGCTCGGCACGTTGCGCCTCGGCGATGTGCAGGATCTGGTCTGCCGCATCGGCTCCCTGGGAATGGCGTTCAATCCAGAAATCGATGCCTGCCTCAGCAAGCCGGGCTTCCAGTTCGTGATACTGCTTCGCATCAATGAGCCTGTCGTCTACCAGCTGGTCGCCTTTGGAGGAGTTCACCACGATCAATCGCGCCTCGTTGCGCCTAGCCTCGATAATTGCCCGTTCCAGGGCGGCTTCGCCTTCAGGCGAGGGGATGTACCCCACTACGATTGTCATGATTCATTCCTTCCAGCACCGTGGCTGTGCTCATTGCGGTGGGCAGGCTCTGCCAGCTCGGTCTGGTCGCCGCCAGCTGCGTTCTCGCCCAGCAGGGCTTCTGCAACGTCCGACCCGGTTCCGCGCTTGCGCCGGATGATGGAGATCAGCACCGGCAGCAGGAGCAGGAAGGCGATGAGCACGTAGATGCCCACGGCCAGCGGCTCGCTCCACAGCCCCGAGACCTCGCCGGCACTGAGCTGGAAGGTCTTGCGCAGCTGTTCCTCGGCCATGGGGCCGATGATGACACCCAGAATCAGCGGAAGCACCGGGAGGCCGAAGCGGCGCAAGGCGAAGCCCAGCAAGCCGATGATCAGCAGCAGCCAGAGGTCGGCGACCTGCATGTTCACCGAGAAGGCACCGAGCGTAGCGAAGAACAAGATGCCCGCATACAGGTAGGGGCGCGGGATCTTCAGCAACTTAGCCCATAGCGGTGCCAAAGGCAGGTTGATCAGCAGCAACAGCGTGTTGCCGATGAACAAGCTGGCAATCAGCGCCCACACCAAGTCGGGCTCATTCTCGAAGAGCAGCGGACCGGGCTGGATGCCCTTCATGGTCAAGAACGCCAGCATCACCGCAGCGGTGGCATTGGTGGGCAGGCCCAGGGCAAGCATTGGAGTCAGCGTGCCAGCGGCCGAGGCGTTGTTGGCAGCTTCCGGGCCGGCAACGCCCTCGATGGCGCCGTGGCCGAACTCCTCCGGATGCTTGGAGAGCTTCTTCTCGGTGACATAGGAGAGGAAGGTCGGAACTTCGGCACCGCCGGCAGGCAGCGCGCCGAAGGGGAACCCGTAGGCGGTGCCGCGAAGCCAGGGCTTCCACGAACGCTTCCAGTCTTCCTTGCCCATCCACGGGGCACCCACCGGAATGGTGCGTGCAGGGCTGGTGCGCAGGTGCGCGGCAATCCACAGCGCCTCGCCAATGGCGAAGATCGCCACGGCGACCACCACGATGTCCATGCCGTCGACCAGTGGCGCGAAGCCGAAGGTCAGGCGGCTCTGCCCGGAGACCGGGTCCATGCCGACCAGGCCGATGGCCAGGCCCAGGCCCAGGGCGGCGAAACCGCGGATCTTGGAAGAACCCAGCACGGCGGTCACGGTGACCAAAGCGAGGACCATGATTGCGAAGTAGCTCGGCGCACCCAGGCTCACGGCGAACTTCACGACGATCGGGGCAACGGTCACCAGCAGCGCGGTGCCGATGGTGCCGGCAACGAAGGAGCCGATGGCCGCGGTGGCCAACGCTTGGGCGGCCCGGCCCGCCTTGGCCATCTTGTGGCCTTCGATGGCGGTGATGACTGTCGCGGATTCGCCGGGGGTATTGAGCAGGATCGAGGTGGTTGACCCGCCGTACATCCCGCCGTAGTAGATGCCCGCGAACATGATCAGCGCACTGGAGGTTTCCATGCCGAAGGTCAGTGGCAGCAGCAAGGCCACGGCCATGGCCGGGCCGATGCCCGGCAGCACGCCGACAGCGGTGCCCAGGAGGACTCCGGCGAAGGCGAAGAGCAGGTTGATCGGGGTCAGCGCCGAGGCGAAGCCGCCCATCAAGAGGTCAAGAGTTTCCACTTACAGCACCCCCGAGAGGATTCCGGCCGGAAGCTTGATGCCCAGGCCAAGGTAGAAGCCGTAGAAGGAACCGAGAGCCAGTGCGAGGGAAATGACCAGGGTCAAAACCCAGCGTCGGGCGCCCAGGCAGGTCGCCGCACCGAAGAACATGATGGTTCCCGAGATGACCCAGCCGGCCCAGTTCACGATCAGCAGGTTCAGCACGAAGACGCCGATCAGCGGCAGCAGGACCTTCCAGTCCGAGGGCTGGCTCAGATCCACGTCTTCGCCTTCTTCGCCCTCGGCGAGGTTTCCGCGCATCACGGTAATGGCCAAGGCAATGGCTGAAAGAACAAGAATGCCCGAGACGACGTAGGGCAGGGCCTTGGGGCCGACCACGTCTGCCTGGGAGTACGTCACATGCAGCTGCGACGCATCAACAAACACGATGATTCCGACGAGAAGAAGAAACGCGGCGAACAGGAGTTCGACGCGTTTCTTCTTTGCGGTGCTTACTTCGCTCACGCCAGACCCAGGGTCTTCAGGACGTTGGCAACGCGCTCGTCCTGCTCGGTGAGGAAGGCCGAGAACTCATCGCCGGTCATGAAGGCATCGCTCCAGCCGTTGGTCTTCAAGGCTTCCTGCCATTCGGCCGAATCATGCATATCGGTGATCAGGTTGACCCACTTGGCCTTGTCCTCCTCGGAGATCTCCGGCGGAGCCACCAGGCCGCGCCAGTTGGAGAAGACCAGGTCGATGCCCGATTCCTTCAGGGTTGGCGCGTCCACGCCTTCGAGGCGCTCCTCGCCGCTGGTGGCCAGCACGCGCACGGAGCCCTCTTCGATCTGCTGCATGTACTCGCCGGCACCGGAGGCCGCGAAGGCCAGCTTGTTGCCCAGGATGGCAGGCAGCAAATCGCCGCCGCCGTCGTAGGATACGAAGTTCACGTCCTTGGGATCAATGCCCACGGCTTCAGCCAGCTGCATCGGCAGCAGGTGGTCCGGTCCGCCAGGGGAGGAGCCGCCGCCGACCGAGAGCTTGCTCGGATCCTTCTTCCAGGCCTTCACCAAGTCATCGATGGTCTTGTATGGCGAATCCTTGGACACCATGATCGCTCCGGGCTCTTCGATGAGCTTGGCAATCGGCGTGGTCTCGGTCAGCTTGGCGTCGGTTTCGTTGGTGTAGCTGGCACCGACCACGCCCAGGCCCATGAGCATGGCCAGATCGCCGTTGCCCTTCTCGTTGACAATGCGGGCCAGGCCGACGGTACCGCCGGCACCTGCAAGGTTGAAGACTTCTGGGTTGCTGGCCAGCGACGCGTCATCCATCACCTTGGCAGCAACGCGGGCGGTGGTGTCGTAGCCGCCGCCTGGGGTGTTCGGCACCATGATGCGAAGGTTCGCGATTGGGCCCTTGGACTCTGCAGCGTCGGTGCTGGAGGTCTCGGAGGTCACGCCGCAGCCAGTGGCGGTCAGTGCAAGCGCGGCAGCCGCGGCCAGCGCCGTCAGCGCACGGAAGGACTTGAATGGTTTCATGTTGACTCAGCCTCTTTGCTTTCATCGGGGTTGCGAGTGATTTCAACCTATGCGCGATGGTGAAGCAAGTCACTCTTGCGTACTCAAAGAAAATACTGTTCATTGTGTAACCAGAAATTGTGATCTGAACCATTCAAATCTTCGATAAGGTAGCACAGTGCCAGCTGCAAGCCGCCCAGCGGGGGTTTGCCGTGGGCGCAGTGGAATTCTGGAATTTTGGGGGCGAGGCAATGAAGTCCATGCGTTTATTTCTCGCTCAGCTGTACCCGCGCCGCAGGATGACCCTGGCCGGACAGTACCTGGTCCTGCAACTGCTGATTATCGCCGTGGTGCTCGCAGGAGTCATCACGGTCGCGCTGACCCAGGCCACCAATAACTTCGAGAAGATCGAGGGGCGCCGCAGCCTCTCGGCAGCCGAATCGCTGGCCGCCAACCCGCTGCTGCGCGTTCTGCTTCCGCAAGCGGAGCCGGAAATGGGCTCGGCGTTGCCTGCCATGGGTGAATCGGTACGCAGCACCTCGGGATTGCAATTCGTGATCATCGCCGATCCCCAGGGCACCGTCATCACCTCCAGCTACCCCGATGAAGTGGGAACCTCGATCCTGCACCCCGAATCCGCTGTCGCCGAAGGCCGCGGATGGACCGGGGAAATCTGGCGCAATGGCAACCATGTGCTGATTGCCCAGGTACCGGTGCTGGATGACGACGGGAAGATGGTCGGCATTGTCAGCGCAGGCCAAAGCTATCCCAGTACCGGCGAAATGATCCAGGATATCGCTCCCAGCGCCTTGGCCACCCTGCTCATTTCCCTGGTGCTGGGAACCACCGGCTCGGTACTGCTCTCCCGCAGGGTCAAGCACCAGACCCGCGGGATGGAACCGGGCGAAATCGCGGAGCTGTTCGAGCACCGAGAGGCCCTGCTGCACGGAGTCAAGGAAGGCATCATCTCGGTGTCTCCGGACAGCCGGGTGATGCTGGCCAATGACATCGCCGTCGAGCTGCTGCAACTGCCCGATGACTGTGTCGGCAAGACCCTGGACGAATTGGAGGTGGCGCCGCAGGTGCGGCACGCGCTGAACACCAGCCAGGAGCAGCCCGACCGCCAATTCCTTGTCGGCGAGCGGGTCCTGGTGTTCAACCGCATGCCGGTCAAGACCGCCAGGCGGGACCTGGGCTCCGTCACCACCTTCCGCGACAAGACCGAACTGACCCTGCTGGAGCAGGAACTGGGCGACAGCAAGGCCACGGCCGACATGCTCAGGGCGCAGACCCACGAATTCGCCAACCAGCTGCACGCGATTTCCGGGTTGATCCAGCTCGCGGAATACGACGAGGTCATCGGCTTCATCGATGGCGTGAGCTTCAGCAGGAGCAAGATCTTCGAGGACGTCTCCGCCTGCATCGCAGAACCCACGATTGCTGCGCTGCTGATTGCCAAGTCCAGCGTCGCCACCGAACGCGGGGTGCAACTGGCGATGGTGCCGAACTCGGCCTTGGGCCGGTGCGAGGACCAGCTGGCGCGGGATCTGACCACGGTGATCGGCAATCTCGTCGATAATGCGATGGACGCGGCCATCTCGGCATCCACGCCTCAAATCAAGGTCGGCATCGAGGAAACCAACGAGTTGGTCCGCGTCATCGTGAGCGACAATGGAGAAGGGATCGCCGAAGATGCCATCGACGAGATCTTCACCCAGGGTTTCTCCACCAAGGACAGCTCGGTCTCCGGCGGCCGGGGCTTCGGCCTGGCGATCAGCCGCCTCGTGTGCCGGCGCCGCGGCGGGGAGCTGGCCGCAGCCAGTGGCCACGGTGCCCGGTTTACCGCCACGCTCAGGAAGTAGGAAGCAAGAAGTGATCAAAGTACTGGTGATCGACGATGACTTCATGGTCGCCAAGGTGCACGCAGGGTTCGTCAACAGCGAGCCTGGATTTACCGTGGTCGGCGTGGCGCACTCCGCGAGCGACGCGCTCAAGGCCGCCGCCGCGCTATCTCCGGATCTGATCTTGCTCGACATCCACTTGCCCGACATGAATGGACTGGACCTGTTGCAGCGTTTGCGCGAAGTCCAGCCGGAACTCGACGTCCTGGTGATCAGTGCGGCGCGGGAAATGGAGACCGTGCGCCGTGCGCTGCGCGGAGGGATTGTCCACTACCTGATGAAGCCCTTCTCGCGCGAGGACCTGCGCGAGCGCCTGGAGCACTACGCCAAGACCTACCAGCCGCTGGGGCAGGCCACCGACCAGGAACTGCAGCAGGCCGACGTCAACAGGCTCTTCGGCCTCGCCGGACAGCAGCGCCGCCCGCTGCCCAAAGGCTGCAGCGCCGAAACCATGGAGCTGGTCCAGAACATCGTCAAGGAAGCCGCCGAACCCATCTCGGCCACCGAAACGGCTGAAAAGCTCGGGACCTCCCGGGTGAGCGCTCGCCGGTATCTGGAATACCTTGCCGAAGAGAACTTGGCGCAGGTGAACCTGCGCTACGGGGGAGTCGGCAGGCCCGAACGCCGCTACTCGTGGAGGACATAGGCCCCTGGCGCTTCCCGATGCCTGCAGGCGCCGGAAGCGGGTGCAGGCCTAGACGAAAGCTGCCGAAACGCGTTGGCGATGCTCGCTGGCGGCGTAGGTGCCGAGGATCTTGATTTCCCAGGTGAAGAATTCCAGCTCTTCCAACGCCAGGCGCACGGGCAAGTCTTCGGGATGGCCCTCGATGTCGACCATGAAGGTGGTGGCGGCGAAGGACGAACCGACCATGTAGCTTTCCAAGCGGGTGATATTCACGCCGTTCGTCGCGAATCCGCCCAATGCCTTGTACAGGGCGCTGGGCACGTTGCGCGCCTGGAACACCAGGGTGGTAATCACTGAGTCGGGAAGCTGCGAGCGGTGCGGCAGGTCCTGCTTGCGGGCGAGCACCACGAAGCGGGTCGTATTCGTCTGGTCGTCCTCGACCCCGGAGGCCAGCACATCCAAGCCGTAGAGTTCGGCTGCCATGGGCGGCGCGAGCGACAGCTTGGCAGGATCGTTCCAGTCGCGCACTTCGCGGGCCGAACCTGCAGTATCACCGGCGATCACCGGGATCAGCCCGTGCTCGCGGATGACCTTGCGGCACTGGCCGAGCGCATGGATGTGGCTGTGCACTTCGGTGGCTCCGGCGATGCTGCTGCCCGGCAGCCCGAGCAGGTCGAAGCGGATGCGCAGGTAATGCTCGCCGACAATGTGCAGATCCGATTCGGGAAGCAGGACGTGGATATCGGCAACGCGGCCGGCAATGGAGTTCTCTATCGGAATCATTGCCAGTTCGGATTCGCCGTTTTCCACCATGGCGAATGCGTCCTCGAAGCTGGCGCACGGAACGGCTTCCATCTCGGGGAAACGCTGCATGCAGGCCATATTCGAGTTGGAACCGGCCTCGCCTTGGTAGGAAATCTTCTTGCGCATTGAACCAACATATCCCAGCTCTACCGGAGGGCAGAAAAGCAAATACCAAGGTTTCGTGCGCCTTTCGGGAAAGTGCTTCTGGAGTGCGATGGATGTTGAATCGGCTCCCTGTTGGGCAGTAGCATCATTGGGGTATGATGCGGATCACTAATGAAGCTGTGGGGTCTTCTTCTGTTCTTGGGGGTGCAAGTTGGCAGAACCTACCTTGATTGGTTCGGTGCAAAAGGCGCTTCGCCTGCTTGAAGCTGTGGCGTCCAGCACCATGCCTTTGCCTGCGAAAAAGCTGGCACGTATGACAGAGCTTCCTTTGCCGACCACTTACCATTTGCTGCGAACTTTGGAGTTCGAGGGGTATCTGTCCAAGGTTGACGGCGGGTATGCGATAGGCGCCACAGCGCTGACCGTCCAGAACGAGGCCGTGCAAGAATTCCTTCCTCGTATAAGGCCAGTTTTGCGCTCACTTAGTGCCGAGCTGGGCGCGGCCACCTATTTGACTACCTACCAAGAAGGCGAAATCCATTTGCTCGCCATGGTCGAAGGGCCTGAAGGTCGCAGTGTGGATCTGTGGGTGGGCGTCCATGAATCGGGGCATGCCACGGCGTTCGGCAAGGCGATACTTGCCAACTTGAGCGAGGAATTGCGCGATGACTACATCAACAGCCATGACCTGCATGACCTGACACCCAACACCATCACCAGCAAGGGCAACCTGGAGCGCAGCCTGGCCGAGGATGTTCCCATCTGGTCGGATAAGGAAGAGTACCTGCTGGGGATCAGCTGCCATGCCGCCCCGATCTGTTCCAATGGCTTGGTCGGTGCTGTTGCTGTTTCACTACCCTCGCAGCGCACGTTGGCTGCGGAAGAATTGGTGAGCCTGAAGCGCGCCGCTCGCAGGTTGGGGCTGGCCATGGGGACACCTCTTATCACCATTTGAAATTCCTCCTCTTGTTGAGTGTGTGACGTGGATTACATCATTGAATCCTAGGCCCAAGGAGGGGACATGGACTCGAACACTCAACGTGAGCTTTACCAGCAGATGGTAACGATCAGGACATACGAAGAGACGATCTTGCGTGAGTATCACGCCGATAAAAAGCCGGTCTTCGATATTGGTGCTGGCCTGATTCCCGGCGAGATGCACCTGGCCGCAGGACAGGAACCAGTAGCCGCCGGAGTCTGCGCGCATGCCATCGACGGCGACTCCGTCACCGCGACGCACCGTCCGCATCACTTCGCACTGGCCCACGGCGTGGAGATCAATGCGATGACCGCCGAGATCTTCGGCAGGGTTGACGGGCTAGGCCGCGGTCGAGGCGGACACATGCACCTGTTTGATCCGAAAGCCAAATTCTCCTGTTCCGGAATCATCGGCGAAGGCTTGCCAGTAGCCGTCGGCCAGGCCCTGGCCATGAAGCGCCGAGGCACCAATAATGTAGCTATCGCGGTAGCCGGCGAAGGCGCCGCCAACCAAGGTGCCTTCCACGAATCGCTGAACCTTGCGGCCCTGTGGAAGCTGCCAGTGATCTTCGTGGTGGAAGACAATGACTGGGGAATCTCGGTTCCGCGCTCGCAGTCCACCTCGGTGCCATCCAACGCGGTGCGAGCAGCCGCCTACGGCATTCCCGGAGTCCGGGTTGAAGACAACGCTGTTGAATCCGTCTACGAAGAAGCCGGCAAGGCATTTGAACGGGCACGCAATGGCGGGGGACCGAGCTTGCTGGAAGTGAGCACGCTGCGCCTGTGGGGCCACTTCGAAGGCGATGCCCAGGGATACCGCTCTGATCTGGAAGGAGTTCCGGGCCGCGACCCGATTCCGACTTACGAGCAGACCTTGCGCGATGCAGGGGTCATTGACGATTCCTTCGTGGAGCAAACCCGCAGCGAAGCGGTCAAGCGGGTGGAAGCTGCAGTGGAATTCGCCAAATCCAGCCCTGAACCTGACCCATCCACCGCCGGCGACTACGTTTTCGCATAGCGAATAAGGAGCATGAAATGACTACGGAAGCGACAGGCACTCGCCGCCTGAATACTGCCAAGGCCACCGTTGAGGCGATCGCCCGGGAAATGGAACGCGATGAAAACGTGTTCGTCATGGGTGAGGATGTGGGACCCTACGGCGGCATCTTCTCCTCGACTACCGGCTTGCTGGAGCGTTTCGGGCCAGAGCGGATCATCGATACGCCCATCTCCGAAACAGGCTTCATCGGGGCTGCGATCGGTGCTGCCACCGAGGGCATGCGCCCGATTGTGGAATTGATGTTCGTGGACTTCTTCGGAGTCTGCATGGACCAGATCTACAACCACATGGCCAAGATCCACTATGAATCCGGCGGCAACGTCAAGGTTCCGCTGGTGCTGACCACCGCAGTGGGCGGCGGATACTCCGACGGCGCGCAGCACTCCCAATGCCTGTGGGGCACCTTCGCCCACCTGCCGGGAATGAAGGTCGTGGTGCCCAGCAACCCAGCGGATGCAGCTGGACTGATGACCGCGGCGATCCGCGACGACAACCCAGTGGTGTTCATGTATCACAAGGGCATCCAAGGCTTGGCGTGGATGAAGAAGAACCGCCGTTCGATTGGCCCGGTTCCTGAAGGGGACCACGTCGTGGAGATCGGCAAGGCCGCGGTACCGCGCAGCGGCAAGGATGTCACCATCGTGACGCTTTCGCTTTCGGTGCACCACGCACTGGACGTGGCCGAGGAGTTGGCCGGTGAGGGCGTTGATGTCGAGGTCATCGACCTGCGCAGCATTGTTCCCATGGATACCCAAGCGATTATCGACTCCGTAACCAAGACCGGACACCTGGTCATCGTAGACGAGGACTACCAGTCCTTTGGCCTTTCCGGTGAGATCGCTGCCCGGATCGCGGAGCATGATCCAACCATCTTGAAGACGCCGGTTGGCCGCGTGGCCAATCCAGATCTTCCAATCCCATACGCTCGGACGCTGGAATACACGGTATTGCCGACGCCGGAGCGAATTAAGGAAGCGGTATTGAAGCAGGTGGGACGATGAGTCAGGTACTATTCCCCATACTTTCCGAGAAAGACCCCGATGCTGAAGGCACCGTTGCCACCTGGTTTGTGGATAGCGGAGCCACCGTGGCCGAAGGCGAACTGATTGCAGAAGTTGCCGTAGACAAGATTGACATGGAAATCAACGCACCGGCCGCCGGCGTCTTGACTCATCTAGTCGAGGAGGGAGCCGTCGTTATCCAGAACTCGGCGATTGCCAACATCGCCTGAAAAGAACTGCAAGGCTTTTCACCCGTTCCCCCAAAACGGAGAAACGCCAGCTAAGCAGGAATGCAGCCCCGAAGCTTCCCCCAAGGCTTCGGGGCTGTATCGCGCTGGTCGCTAAGCGGTGTCAGGATGCGCGGTAATGATCCGCCAGCTTCTGCAAGCCTTCATCGATACCCACTTCAGGTTTCCAATCCAACACTTCGTGGGTTTCGCGCTGGTCGAACCAGTGCGCAGTGGACAGCTGCTCAGCCAGGAAGCGCGTCATTGGCGGTTCATCGTGCACCAGATCGCGCGAGCCTGCGGCCAGCCACAACTTCTCGATCACTGAACCGGCACCGCGGGCCAGCCAGCCCGGAACGTTGAGCTTCGGGACAGGGGTCCCGCCGGCCTGGCAGATGCCGGCAATCAATTCGCCCACCGGACGGGGTTCGCCATTGGTGACCACCAGGGCACGTCCATGGGCGTGGTCCATGCGCTCCAAGCCGCGAACGATGGCAGCCGCCGCGTTGTCGATATAGGTGGTGTCGATCAACGCCGCGCCATGGTCCAGCAACGGGAGCCGTCCGGCCTTGGCCCGCGCGATGACCCGCTCCACCAGTTGGGTATCGCCTGGCCCCCACACCACATGCGGGCGGATGGCTGCCACCCGGAACTCAGGCGAATCGTTGCCCAGGGCCTCCCGCTCGGCGGCCGCCTTGGAACGTGCATAGAATCCGCGCGCCTGCTGCGGATCGGCGTCGCCGGCACCGGCGCCAGCCAGGGATTTGCCAAAGTGGGCTACGGACGGCGAGGAAACGAAAACGAAATCCTTGACGCCCGATTCTTTGGAGGCTGCCAGCAGATTGCTGGTTCCGTCGATATTCGTGGCGACGAAATCCTCCCACTGGCCGGTAAAAGAGACTTTCGCTGCCAGATGGATGACTGCATCCATGGACTTTACGGCAGCAGCCACGGCATCCAGATCGGTGAGTGAACCGCGCACTTCATCGGTGGCACCGGCTGAAGCACCACGCTGGAAGGTGCGCACGTGGTGGCCGTTGTCGCGCAGCAGCTGTGCCACGGCGCCTCCGAGCATGCCGCTGGCGCCGGTGACCAGCACGCGGCGAGGGGTCGAAGCAGTGTCTGGAGCACTCACGGGTTGCGGATCCTTCCACCGGCGAGCGTAGCGGCGGCCCAGCCGGCTAGCGCGGCACGGTCAATCTTCGAATTATGGCGGATATCCGTCGGCAGGTTGGGCACTACCAGCACGGCTGCCACGTCGGTGCCGGTGGCAGCGACCGCGGAGCGCACCTGGCGCGCCAGTTCGCTGCTGGCCGGGCCCGGTTTGCGGGCTGGGGGCACGGTTTCCATTACCACCACTGCAGCCTGGGTTCCGTCGGGTCCCACGCCAACCAGCGCGGCACGGCCAGCGCCGGCAACCGACTCGGCAGCGTGCTCGGCCGCCACCGGGGTGATCGCGCCCTTGGCGGTGCGCAGCACATGGCCCAGGCGGCCCTCGACCCAGAGCCTTCCCTCGTCATCCAGGTGCCCGACATCGCCGGTGCGATGCCAGCCGGGGATCGAGCTGCTGTGCTGTTCGGTGATCCACAAACGGTCGTAGCGGTCCTTGACGTGCGGCGCACGCACCAGGATCTCGCCTGTGGCATTCGGGGTGAATTCCGGCTTATCGCCGGCCATACCCAACGCATCAATCGGCGCGATGGCAACCGTGGCCCCGGCGACAGCCGTGCCGACGCACACGCCATTGCCCTGGCCGGCGGTGCGGATGCCGGGAAGGTCGATATCGGTGACCGGCAAGGCCTCGGTCATGCCATAGGGGGTGTGGACTTCGGCCTGCGGCACCAGTTCCTGTACCTTGGCCAGCAATGGTTCGGGAATCGGCGCCCCGGCAGAAAGCATCAGCGAGACGCCTTCCAAGGTTTCGCGCTGGGCCTGGCCCAGCGCATCCTTGGTGTCCAGGACATTGGCCAACGCGGCGGGGGAGGCGAAGACCGTGGTTGCGTGCACCGCGGCGGCCGCATCGGCCAATGCGGTGGCGGTCAGGGTCCGCGGGGCGGTCACGTCCATGTCGGGGGTGACCGAGGTGGCTCCCAGGGCAGGACCCAGCAGCGCGAACGGCGCGAAGCCTGCCACCAGCGCGGAACCGGCCTTCAGATTGTAGGTTTCGCGCAGGGTATCGCGCATGGCTGCCAGCTGGCGGTGCGTGTACACCACGCCCTTGGCCGGGCCGGTGGAGCCGGAGGTGAACAGCACTGCCGCGTCGGCATCCGGGTCGGCCGGCTCGAAGGCCGAGGATCCGGTGGCTGCCTTGCCGCCGGCTGCATAGAGCTCGGGCAGGGTGTGGGCAACGCCCAGCAGCTTGCGCTTGGCAGCTGGCAGGTTGTCTGCAGAAATCCTGGTGCCTGGCCAGCCGAAGAGCCGCGCGCCGGTCAGGGCACGCTCGATGCCGATCAGGAAGCGGGGGCCGGAACCCTTGATGGCGCGTCCCATGCCCTTGGCGCCCAGGCCTGCATCAGCCACCACGATGACCGCGCCCAAGCGCAGGCAAGCATAGATCAGCGAGGTCAGCTCGATGCCCGGGGGCACCAGCAGGTTCACCCGGTCTCCGGCCTTCACACCGATCTGGCGCAAGCCGGTGGCCAGGGCGTTCACCCGCTCACCCAGCTCGGCCCAGGACAGCGAGCGCGCAGGGTTGATGTCCACCACAGCTGCCGAATGGTCATTGGTGCGCGAATCGAGTTCGGCAAGCATCGGACGGTAATCGCCCAGGGATTCGGCCCGCGAGGTGTTCCTGGATTCTTTCTCGCCGGCAAGCCACTGGAAGATCGGGGCGGCGATGTCGTTGTCCTCGCCCACCAGATGGCTGGAGCCCTCGAAGCGGTGCACCTGGGCGTGCGGCAGGCGGGAGAGCAGATCGCGCAGGTACCGGTCGGAGAAGACCGGGTCCTTCGGGCCCCAGAGCATCAGGGCCGGCACCTTCAGCGAGCGCACGGCCTGCGAGATCTCGTCCAGGGCAGGGCGGCTCGGGTGCTCGGGGGAGAAAGGGATATCGGCGACAAAGTTGGCAACTCCATCGCGCTTCGCCGCGCTGGTGTACGGGGCCATGAAGGCCTTGCGGACCTCAGGGGCCAAGGCCGGTTGCGCCAACGAGTGGGTGACCTGCAAGAAAGCAGGGGAGGTCTTGGTGCCCCAGGAATGCACCGCAGGGTGGGAGGCGAGTTTCAGCGCGGCGGGAAGCTCGAAGCCTGCCGGGTGGATTGCGGTGTTCGTCAGCACCACGTTTTCCAGCTGCTCCTGATGGGAGACGGCCCAGCCCAGGGAAATGATGCCGCCCCAGTCGTGGCCCACGGTGGTGACCTTGCCGGCCAGCCCCAGCGCGCCGGTCAGGTCGCCCAGGTCGTTGACCCGGTCGGCCAGGCGGCGGAAGGTGCCGGTCCGCTCGGAGAAGCCCATGTCCAGCTGGTCGACTGCCACCACGCGCCACGGCAATGAGTGCTCGCTGACGTGGTTCAGCAGGCTGCGCCAGAGGTAGGACCAGGTGGGGTTGCCATGCACGCACAGCAGGGTGCCGACCGGATCGATGCCACGTTGCTGGAGTTCTTCATGGTTGTCCAGGATGTGCCACCGGTGCGTGCTGCCCGGGGTGTCAACCTGCGAGGTGGACGGCACTTGAAGATACGTCGAGTAAATTGCATCTACACCGGGGAACAGCTCGGTCACCAGGCAATCTCCATCATCGCGGTGTTCAGGCCGGAACCGACACCCATGCAGAGCACCCGGTCGCCCTTCTTCAGCGAATCAGCTTCCTGGGACAGGGTCATCGGCAGGGAAGCCGGACCGACGTTGCCCCACTTGGAGAACGTGATCGGCACGCGGTCCTTGACCAGTCCGACGGCCTTGATGATGGCGTTGGTGTAGGACTTGGACACCTGGTGGGTGACGTAGCGGTCCATGGATTTCCAGTTCCAACCCGACTGATGGGCTTCGTTCCAAGCGTTCACCACCAGTTCCAGGCCGTTGTCCAGCAGGCCCTTGGTGTCCGTGTACATGCCCGAGGGGCCTCCGACGCACAGTTCGTGGTGCTCGGTGCCGGCTCGCGAGACGCCGCCGAGGATGCGGTGCGCATCCGGGTGCGCATCGGCCGGGCCGATGACCGCAGCCGCGGCACCGGAGCCCAAGGTCAGGGTGGCGAATTCACGCATGTAGTCATCGCGCGTGGAATTCTCGGCGTTCAGGCGCTGGAAGGTGGTTTCCTGGGTCGGCTTGGAATCTTCGCCGGCAACAATCAGGGCGTACTTGATCTGGCCCGAGTCGATCATGTTCGCCGCCAGGCTCATGCCATTGACGAAACCGAGGCAGGCGTTGGCTACGTCGAAGTTCATGGCAGAGGAGGGCAGGCCCAAGCCGTTGTGCACCTTGGAGGCCACCGATGGTTCCAGGTTGCGGCGGGTCACCGACGTGTTGATGAGCAGTCCGATGCTGCTGGCGTCGACACCAGCGGCATCCAGGGCCTTTTTGCCGGCCATGATCGCGGCATCGTCAAAGCCGACACCGTCGGACCACCAACGGCGTTCCTTGACACCGGAGACACGTTCCAGAAGCTTCTTGGACAGGCGCAGGCGTTTCAGGCTAGGAGCCAGCCGCTCATCGAATTCTGCCGAGCTCACCACCTCTGGTGCGAGAACGCTGTTCACTGATAAAAGCGCAACGTTGTGGTGCTTAAAGGTGGCATTGCCGTTCAAAATGGTGCCTTCGTTTCTGCTGGACTATCTATATGCTGCGTACTGCGTTGAAACGTCTGTGCCGATGGGAAAGTGCCCAGGGCTGCGAATGTATACTCCCTAGGTTATTCCCTGCATCGCGCCAAGACGTACTTGAGCGCGAGTTTTCAGCCGAAAGCTAGATGCAGGATCTATGCAGACTATATCGATCCTACAGACTAGTCCTATGAGAATCATGAAAAGTGGGCCGTTCATCCTGTGGGCTTTCTTCCATCCGCACAGCTGATCGAAAGCAAGTCTGAAACCCCGGACATGAAAAGCGATCCAGCTCACATTCACGGTCGAAGATCGCGTTGTATTGGATATCGCATCGATTCATTTTGACGGCCCTGTCCTCATCGAAAAGCGGTATCCAATGACAACTTCAAGCGTTGAAACCCAAGGCACGTTTCCAGTCGTTCTGCGATTCGTGGTCTACAGCCTCGTCGGCATCGTGTTCTTCTTCCTGCCCATCACCATCAACGGCAAGAGCACCATCCCGCTGGATCACCTGATTACCTGGATTCAAACGGCCGCGGCACCGGTGGTTCCGTACATCATCTTGCTGATGCTCGTCTGCGGAACGGTTCTTCCCTTCGCCACCGGTGGCTGGAAGGCATCAAAGGTCCGGGGCGTCTTCGCGTTCTTGAACATCCTCGGCCTGGTTGTCGGCTGCTCCCTGCTGTTCGACTTCGCTCCAGCATGGCTCAACGATCCGGACATGGGGCCGTTCCTGCTGGAAAAATTGGTGATTCCCGTAGGCCTGATCGTTCCCGTGGGGGCCATCTTCCTGGCCTTGCTGGTGGGCTACGGCCTGATGGAATTCCTCGGCGTCTTCTGCCAGCCGATCATGCGCCCGATTTGGCGTACCCCAGGCCGTTCGGCCGTGGATGCCGTGGCGTCCTTCGTTGGCAGCTACTCGCTGGGATTGCTGATCACCGACCGCATGTACCGCGGTGGGCGCTATACCGGACGCGAAGCGGCCATGATCGCTACCGGCTTTTCCACGGTGTCAGCCAGCTTCATGGTGATCGTTGCCAAGGCGCTGGATCTGATGGACCACTGGAGCCTGTACTTCTGGCTGTCGCTGGTCGTCACCTTTGCGGTGACTGCCATTTCGGTGCGCATTCCGCCGCTGAGCCGGGTTCCGGACACCACGTACCTGGGCATGGAACACGACAAGGAACAGGTGGTCACTGGCAACCGCGCACGCGTGGCCTGGAACGAAGCTCTGGGAGCCTCTCGGCGGGCACCGTCGCTGGCCAAGAACATCGGCGCCAACGTGTGGGACGGACTGAAAATGGCGATGGCGATCTTGCCATCCATTCTTTCCGTCGGACTGCTCGGGCTGGTGGTGGCACGCTTCACTCCGGTCTTCGACTGGCTGGGCTACCTGTTCGTGCCCTTCGCCTGGATCGTCGGGTTGGAAGATCCGCTACTGGCCGGCAAGGCGTCGGCGACCGGCATCGCCGAAATGTTCCTGCCAGCGACCCTGGTTGCGGGACATGAATCGATCGAGCTGCGCATGGTGATCGCCATTGTTTGCGTCTCGGCGATCATCTTCTTCTCGGCACTGGTGCCATGCGTCCTGGCAACGCAGATTCCGCTGAACATCCCGCAAATGGTTGCCATCTGGTTCGTGCGCGTTGTCCTGACCATCCTCATCGCGACACCGATCGTGCGCCTGCTCTTGTAGGTGGGCTGGGCAGCTTCCGCCCAGGCCTGTTGCTGTCCCAGCTTTGCGAAGCCTGAATGCCGTTGCATCGCACCGGTGATCCGTCGTTGAATGGTCGGATCGATATGAAGGAAGGTAAGGAAGGCTCCCATGAATCATTTAGACGAATCAGGTGTTCCGATGCAGGGCGATCCGAGTATTCCCGACCAGCCTGAGCCTCCTGCGCAGCCGCCGGCTCCCGACGCACCGCCAAGCCCATCCCACCCGGATGCGCCGCCGAGCCCTTCGCACCCGGATGGCCCGATGGCGCCTCCAGGCCCGCTGGATCCCACGCAACCGCCACCGGGGCACCCCTCAGACCCGACGACCCCGCCATCACCTGGATTCGCCCTGACACCGTGACCCAAACCAAGACGGCCAATGCCCTGCAGGAACCCGGTTCCTGCAGGGCATTGGCCATTTGTGGCTGCGGTAATCCGAAACCGCGCGGCCTGCCATGGTGTCGGTGCGCATCGGTACAGTGAACCTAGGCAGTTCTTCGCTGCCTTGGCGACCACCCATGGAAAGGCACGCATGGCTTATCCAGTAGAAGTGCTAGATCGGATTCTCGGGGTCATGACCGGCATGGCTGCCGGCGACGCCCTAGGCGCGGGCTATGAATTCAATGCGCCGTTGCCCGATTCCGCGCAAGTGGACATGATCGGCGGAGGGCTGGGCAACTTTGCACCCGGGGAGTGGACCGACGATACCTCGATGGCGATAGTCGTTGCCCAGGGCCTGCTGGGTTCCAACGGCAAGCTTGATGGCGCCGCAAGCGATTACATGGTGCGCGAATGGGCCAGATGGGCGGTGAACGCACCGGACGTCGGCAACCAGACCCGTGCCGTCCTCGCCTTCGCCCAGAGCACCGCGTCTGCTGACGGGAGAACTGAACCCAACACCGCAGACGCGCTCGCCGGTTCCGAGCAGATCCACAGGCGAACCGGCCGCTCGGGAGGCAACGGCAGCCTGATGCGCACAGCACCGGTTGCCCTGGCTTATCTGTCCGGAACGCCTGCCGCCGCATTCGACGCAGCGGCGGCCATCAGCAAGCTGACCCATTTCGATGACGAAGCCGCTGAAGCGTGCGGTCTGTGGACCGTCGCCATTCAGCACGCGGTGCTCACCGGAGAACTTGATATTCGCATCGGGCTTGAGCTTCTCAAGCCAGATCGCGCCCATGTGTGGGAACAGCGCATCGGGCAGGCCGAAACCCAACGGCCTCGGGACTTCGGCAACAATGGCTGGGTTGTTGAAGCATTCCAGGCGGCCTGGAGCGCCATCACCACCGCCGATGCGGTGGACGGGAAAGCCCGCTTGGTTCCGGTGGTGGAAGCTGCCGTTCGCGGAGGCGTGGATACCGACACCGTGGCAGCCATCGCCGGATCGCTTATCGGCGCGGCCACTGGCTTGGAAAGCGTCCCGGAGCAGTGGGTGGAGATGGTCCACGGCTGGCCAAGAATGCGGATGCAGGAGCTCGTTGATATTTCAAACGATCTTGCAGGCTAAGTTCCCGGACCTGCCGTCCGGCTAGTCACGGGAAGTGCGCCTCGCCTCCAGCTTCTGTGGAGGTACGACGCTGACTTCGTGGCGTACCCCGCGCACGCCAAGACCTGCCAAATCGATCGCGAGAAACCAGGGCCCGGATTTGGGCACCTTGATCCGGTAGGGTGCCCGGCGTGCCAGCCCACCGTACGATTCGAATTTTTCTCCGTCTTGGAATGCCGCGAAATTCTCTGGATCCATCAATCGGAGATTGGCCGGACCGCTGAGCGTCACTGCCAAGATAGTTCCCCGTTCAAGGAACTCCCAGGAGTACTCAGCGAAATTGGTTTCCGTCAATGCCTGCCTCCGGGGTTCGGATGATCCGCCGATTAGCAGACCCAGACCTATTAACCCAGAAGATGGACCGTCGCGGCAACGGGAACCAGCTTCTGGGCAAGAGCTGGTGGCCAACACGACTCGGGGATTAGGCATGGGAGGCTATGCCACCTCATCTGATGCCAGAGATGCCACAGAACCTTCCGGCCATCTCGATTTCAAGTTCCGTCAACCAGCCAAGCGGCGGATTGTCCGCTACCGGGGATACGCTATTTGCATGGGATAAATTCCCACGCAATTGGGGGCCGTGACGGCCAAGAGTAATAAGGCAAGATTCATGGATATTTTGACCGGCATTGGCCTTGAACAACTTCGACTGTGGATTTGGATTTTGGTGCTGGCCTTTGCCGTCGCTGTGGGTTTATGGCGCCGGCGCCAACTGGTGGCTGTCGCGCTTGCCTCGGTGCTCCTGTTCGCTACTCTCAACGCCGGCGCCGGGATCTATATCCTGAAACGGCTGGGTGATCCGCGGTGGACCGCAGGCGAGCCCCCGGTGAGCGCACCGGAACTATCCGGAACCCCGATCGTGGGCCAGCAACTGGTTCCCCTGGAATCGGCTTTGGAAGCAATCGCCGGGGGAGTGAACTCCTTCTGGGAATTCAGGCAGGCCCTGCCGGTGGCTCTCGACTTCTTTACGCGCAGCGGCTGGGCCCTGCTCGTGGCCATTCCATTGATCATTGCCATTATGATCCGGACTTTCCGGGCTGCCCGCCGGCGCCGGAAGGAGATGCTGAATCTCCGCGGTACGGTGGTGCAACTGCAGGCCGAAATCGCCGAGATAAAGGCGATCTTGCCCGCGCCCGCCACAAGAGCCGGTGTCACGGAGCTCGGGAACCAAACGGACAGTCCCCGCACGCGACGCTCGCGCCGCGGCGAATAGCCGCTAATCTGGCAGAAAGGGAACGGCGCCGGTTCCGCCCTGCAATGCAGAGGCAGCACCGGCGCCGTTCCCGTGATGCGCGTGCGTTGGGATCGCTAGGCTAGGCCAGCGTCGCGGTATCGATCACGAAGCGGTATCGGACGTCGGACGCCAGCACGCGCTCGTAGGCCTCGTTGATCTGCGTGGCATCGATGACCTCGATTTCTGCGCCAATTCCATGTTCGGCACAGAAGTCCAGCATTTCCTGGGTTTCCTCGATGCCGCCGATCTGCGAACCGGCGAAGGAACGGCGTCCGCCGATCAAAGCAAAGGCGTTGACCGGCAATGGTTCAGCCGGCGCGCCAACGTTGACCAAGGTGCCGTTCACGCGCAGCAGTCCGAGGTAGGAGCTGATGTCGATCGAGGCGCTGACGGTGTTGATGATCAGATCGAAGCTCTTGCGCAGATCCTTGAAGGTGTTCTCGTCGCTGGTGGCCCGGTAATCGCTGGCGCCCAGCTTCAGGCCGTCCTCCCTCTTCTTCAGCGATTGCGACAGCACGGTGACCTCAGCGCCCATGGCACTGGCGAGCTTGACTGCCATATGGCCCAAGCCGCCGAGTCCCACCACGGCAACCTTCTTGCCCGGTCCTGCACCCCAGTGCTTCAGCGGGGAGAAGGTGGTGATGCCGGCGCAGAGCAGGGGTGCGGCGACATCCAAGGAGATGCCTTCGGGGATGTTCAAGGCGAAGTTCTCGTCAACCACGACGTGCGTTGCATAGCCGCCCTGGGTCATGCTGCCATCACGGTCGAGCGAACCGTAGGTTCCCACGCTCTGCTCGCAGAACTGCTGGTCGCCCGCCAGGCAGTTTTCGCATTCCATGCAGGAATTGACTAGGCAGCCCACGCCAACGCGATCGCCCAGCTTGTGCTTGGTGATTGCTGAGCCGACTTCGGTGACGATGCCAGCTATTTCGTGGCCCGGGACCAGCGGATAGTTCTGGTTTCCCCATTCACCGCGGACCGTGTGGATATCGGAGTGGCAGATGCCGGAGAACTTGATATCAATCAAGACGTCGTGCGGACCTACAGCACGGCGCTCAATCTGTGTCGGGATGAGTCCTTCAGCCGCAGAGTGCGCTGCGTATGCGTTGACCATAGTTGCCATCAGGGTATTTCCTTTGTCTTGCGGGTTGCGACTGGCAATGTTCTGGGCTGCGGCGATCGCCGCAGTCCATCAGGGCGTGGCCCATGGAGAACAACAATCGGCAGGCTATGAATAATCCCGTTCTGAGTAAATTTCCCACGCCGTTCCGCTGCCTCCATAGGAATAATGCTGATCAGTTACTGCCAAACTGGTGTTCAACCCTGCACAAGCTCTTCATCCAGCGCTTCCATAGTGTCGGAGGTCGCCTTTAGAGTCGGTGCCATGGTGAGAAATTCAAGCGATTTGGCAATCCAGGAAGTTCAATCCCTAACGCAGCTGCGAAAGAGCCTGGCAGACAGTGTTTTGAGAATGCCTCCGGCGCATTTTCGAGGTGAAATCGTGGGACGAGTCAGAAAAATGGGATCGAAGAGATGGGCGACGCTGTTTGACGGCGACTGTGCAGTGGAAGTCGAATTCCCTGCGGCCATGTGCCCATCATGGCTGGGAGATGGCCACCAACTGACGGTGACAGCGAGGCCAAATATCGACTCCTGGCGACGAAATCCAGTGTGGGTTGCCGTTGGGAACTATGAGAATCACGGTCAACTCGCAGTTCAAGCAACGAGAGACAAAGGCCCTTGGGCGCTGCTCAGGCAAGAAACATCCCGGGAATTCGGCCTCCCGCTAGAGTCAAGCCAGAACTTGGAGACTATAGAGCCGGGCGGGAAGATCTCCAAGGTGCTAGTGCTGTGTGGCCGGGACAACCAAGTGCTCCTGGACTTTGTTCGTGGACTGCACCCGAAAGGAGTGAAGAAACGGGTTGCTGTCGAAGTTGCCGAGCTCAGGGTCCAAGGGCCCAGTGCCGTGCGCGAAATCTCGCGTAAGCTTTCGAGCCTCAAACCGGGCCAGGCCGATGCCGTAATCATATTGCGCGGCGGGGGGTCGTATGCGGACTTCGTCGCCTTCGACGACCGCGAACTGATCCAAGCTATTCGCCAATGCGCGCTTCCGGTCATCACCGCACTTGGACACAGTGAGCATGTGCCCTTGGCTGCGCGTGCGGCAACGGCCAGCTTCGATGTGTCGCAAACGGCCGGGATCGCGATCAGAACGGAAAACAACCGGCGCTGGTTCGCCGGCCAGCCGACCTCCAAACAGCTCAAGACGAAGATAGAACAGCTGGCCCGGGAACTGTCGGTACAGGGTTCCCGGACTTCGTCGCTGGAGCAGGCGAACGCACGGCTCAGGCAGGAACTTGCCGACACCCGGAATCACGCCGTCCAACTACGCGAACGGGGTGATGACCTGCAGCAGCACGCCAGCTTGCAAAACCGGGAAATGCATTCGGATCTGCTGGAGTTGGCCCTGCAGAAAATCCGCCTCAATTCGCTTTCCCGCGGACTGTGGTGGAGCCTATGGACGGCGCTCACGGCACTGGCAGCCCATGTCGATACGGGCCTCGGCACTGGCCAAACGGTAGCGCTTTCCATGTTGCCTGCCCTTTGGGCGATCTGGACGTTCACCGGAGGCTATCGGGCTCAAAGGATCATTGACTCATCCGATTGGCGAGGAGCCGTGATGGACGTAGATCTATGCTGGCTGCGCCCGCGGATCGCAGGCGCAACGGTGCCGCGTGATCTCTGCTGGTTGCTCAGGCATCGCAACGCATCGCTGCAACAGTGAATGGCGAACCCACAAGTTGCTGGCATGCGCCCATCGCTCAAGAACTGCGTCTTTTGCCAATTCCCGGTAGGCTAGTACATGGGTCTGCATGTTCTGTGCGGGCCCCGAATGAAAATAACTCCCAGGACTGACTGACCGTTGGTCCCGACCGCCAGTTTCCCGGTCCTCGGTAGTGACTTTCGCTAGGGCAAATAGCTGCCCCAGCGCGGGTCTCGATCGAAGACCAGATCTGGGTAGGGCTATACGGTTCGCTCATCCACCATATGGGAGCGATCGAAAGGAGCACCCCCTTAATGGAGGGTCCAGAAATCCAATTCGCCGAAGCGCTGATCGACAACGGCCGCTACGGTACCCGCACCATTCGCTTCGAAACCGGCCGCCTCGCCAAGCAGGCTGCTGGCTCGGCAATGGTCTACATCGACGAAGAGACCGCGTTGCTCTCGGCAACTACCGCCGGCAAGCACCCGCGCGAAGGCTTCGACTTCTTCCCGCTGACCGTGGACGTCGAGGAGCGCATGTACGCTGCCGGCCGCATCCCGGGCAGCTTCTTCCGCCGCGAAGGCCGCCCATCGACCGAAGCCATCCTGGCTTGCCGCCTGATGGACCGCCCGCTGCGCCCAGCCTTCGTCAAGGGCCTGCGCAACGAGGTCCAGGTTGTCGTCACCGTCCTGTCCATCGAGCCGGATGAGCTGTACGACGTTGTGGCAATCAACGCTTCGTCGATGTCCACCCAGCTGTCGGGCCTGCCATTCTCCGGCCCAATCGGTGGCGTTCGCGTTGCACTGGTTGATGACGGAAACGGCGCCCAGTGGGTTGCCTTCCCTAAGCACTCCGAGCTGAAGAACGCCGTCTTCAACATGGTTGTTGCCGGCCGCATCGCCGGCGATGACGTTGCCATCATGATGGTGGAAGCCGAAGCTACCGACAACGCTTGGGAACTGATCAAGGAACGTGGCGCCCAGGCTCCGACCGAGGAGGTTGTGGCCGAAGGCCTCGAGGCTGCCAAGCCATTCATCAAGGTCCTGTGCGAGGCCCAGGCCGACCTGGCAGCCCGCGCTGCTAAGGAAACCGTTGAGTTCCCTGTCTTCCGCGACTACGAAGACGATGCCTTCACCGCTGTCGAGGCTGCCGCTTCGACCCGTCTGGCAGAGATCTACACCATCGCTGACAAGCAGGAGCGCGACAACGCCGCAAGCGACTACAAGGACGAGATCCTGGCATCGCTGGCTGGCGAAGGCAACGCTTTCGAAGGCCGCGAGTCCGAGATCTCCAAGGCCTTCGGTGCGGTGACCAAGCACATCGTGCGCCAGCGCATCCTGACCGACCAGATCCGCATCGACGGCCGCGGCCTGGCTGACATCCGCCAGCTCTCCGCCGAGGTCGAGGTGCTGCCTCGCGTGCACGGTTCGGCCATCTTCGAGCGTGGCGAAACCCAGATCATGGGCGTCACCACCCTGAACATGCTCAAGATGGAACAGCAGATCGACTCGCTGTCCCCAGTGAAGTCCAAGCGCTACATGCACAACTACAACTTCCCGCCATACTCGACCGGCGAAACCGGCCGTGTTGGTTCGCCGAAGCGCCGCGAAATCGGCCATGGTGCACTGGCAGAGCGCGCGCTGGTTCCAGTGCTGCCAAGCCGCGAGGAATTCCCATACGCCATCCGCCAGGTCTCCGAGGCACTGGGCTCCAACGGCTCGACCTCCATGGGCTCGGTCTGCGCCTCGACCCTGTCGCTGCTGAACGCCGGCGTGCCGCTGAAGGCGGCTGTCGCAGGCATCGCCATGGGCCTGGTTTCGGACACCGTTGACGGCGAAACCCGTTACGCTGCCCTGACCGATATCCTCGGCGCCGAAGACGCCATGGGCGACATGGACTTCAAGGTCGCAGGCACCTCCGAGTTCGTGACCGCGATCCAGCTGGATACCAAGCTGGATGGCATTCCGGCTTCGGTGCTGGCCGCCGCGCTGACCCAGGCCCGCGAAGCCCGCCTGCACATCCTGAACGTGCTGAACCAGGCTATCGACGCTCCGGATGAGCTGAACGTCAACGCCCCGCGCATCATTTCGGTGAAGATCCCAGTGGACAAGATCGGCGAGGTCATCGGCCCTAAGGGCAAGATGATCAACCAGATCCAGGAAGACACCGGCGCAGACATCTCAATCGAGGATGACGGCACCGTGCTGATCGGCGCAACCAACGGCGAATCCGCCGAGGCTGCCCGTTCGGCCATCAACGCCATCGCCAACCCCCAGGTTCCTGAGGTCGGCGAGCGCTACCTGGGCACCGTCGTGAAGCTGACCACCTTCGGTGCGTTCGTTTCGCTGACCCCGGGCAAGGACGGCCTGCTGCACATCTCCGAGCTGCGCAAGATCAACGACGGCAAGCGTGTCGAGGACGTCGAAGACGTTGTCGGCGTTGGCCAGAAGCTGCAGGTGGAGATCACCAAGATCGATGACCGTGGCAAGCTGTCGCTGGCTCCAGTCGTTGAGGAAGAAGCTGAAGAAGCAGTAGCTGCTGAGTAGTCTTTAGATTCCTGCAGGAAAACCCCGATTCACTTTGGTGAATCGGGGTTTTCCTTCTCTTCAGACCAGCTCGATTGGCATGGCTGGCAGGTCAGCACCTACGCGGGTGCCGCATCCTCGCTGATGCCGGTGGCGCTCAGCGCCTCGAAGTGCAGGACTTCGACCTCGCGGCGATCTTCCTCCAGCTCCAGTGCGCGCTCGGCCCGGGCGAAGGAATCCTTTGCCTGCGCCTTCAAGGCTGCCGTCCATGGGGCATCGGCGCGCACAATCAGGGCACCGAGTTCCTTCTGGATCCGCATCATGACTTCGATGTCCGAAGCGCCATCGCGCGAGGTCGCCCGGAAGGCATCCTGGAGCAGGTCCTGCGGCTCAAGCGGGCGAAGGTGGACCCGCCCGGCGTCCGGGGAATCCGGAATCCTTGCCTGCATGGCGATGTCCAGTACGCGGTGCGTTGCTTCCAGGACCTCGATGGCGGTTCCCGGATCATTGATTCCGGGGGAGAGGGACTTGCTGGAGATTTCCGACAGCGCGAGCAGCCCGAGCCGCGGGTCCTGTTCGAAAGTCCGGTGGTTGGCGATCACGAAGGCCCGCTGGATCGCTTCCTGGCTCTCTTCCGACACCTTGCCGCTCAGGTGCGCAATGGGGTGCCCGGCAAAGATCCTTGAGCCTGGGCGGCGTTGGACCCAGAGCTGGCAGTTTTCCTGCTCGGCAATGCGCTGCAGAGCTGCCACGTCGACCTTGACCACGAATCCTGGATGGTCGCATTCCAGCGGGATGGCAGTCGTAGGCGGATCAACCCACAGCCGTCCGCCGAGCAGCGGCTGCTCGGCGTAGTCCGACATGGCCTGCGAGGCGGCATCGCCGACCCGGTCGATGATGTCGGCCATGCGGCCGAAAGTGGTGAGGAACGAGATCCAGCGCAGCAAGGTCACCAGCACCACGGCAATGACCAGGATGGTTCCCAACAGCAGCAGCGCTTTTTCCGAGCTGGAATAGACATCCAAGGACAACGCGATGATCCCGACGATGGAGAATGCGAAAGCCCCCACGAAGGTAGACAGGGCAGTATGGGAGGTCCGGTCGGCAATCAGCAGCTGGATGGAGCGGGGAGTACCGATTTGCGTGGCAGTGGAGTATGCCGAGACCATCGTGGTCAGGGAAAACGTCGTGACAGCCAGCATCGACGTGGCCAGGATCTGCAATAGCGTCGCGGCGGCATCGTTGCCGAGCGCTTCCAGCAGGTTCGCCGGAATGAGATTGCCCAGTGCTGGTGCGGCGATGGCCAGAAGGATTCCAGCTACGGTGAATACTGTGGCCCGGAACCAGATTCCGCGCAGCGACTGCTTTGCATAGCTCAGTGCTCTTACCATGAATCCTCCTTGTGCCCCCTGTTCGCAGCATGAAGGCATTACTTTCCTAGTCGGCCGCTCAAAGCGGTGACGGCTGAGCTAGACATTTTCTTGAGGTGAGTTTACGCCAGGAATTCCCGGGCTCCGAGAACCCGGGCCGACCTGCTCATGCACGGAGCGGCAGAATTCCGCGAGGCGACCCTGTTAAGCAGGACACCCGGCTGGAAACCAGCCGAGTGTCCAGTGCAGGTTGAATCTGGCTCTGGGGCCAGTGCCTGAATTTCAGCTCAGATGCTTGTCGAAGAACTCGCGCAGCTGGACGCTCTTCTGCTTGGCGATGTCATCCCATTCGTCGATCGACGCCGAGTCGTCCGCGTAATCGGATGGGATCTTGAAGATCTGCAGCGGGACATTGAAGCGCTGGCAGATGCTGGCGTAGGCGTAGCCTTCCATGTCGACGAGCGAGGCGCCCAAAGACTTGATGTGGATGCGCTGTTCGTCATTGGAAACAAAAACGTCACCTGTAGCCATGGTGGCCTGGAAATCAGTAAGCAGAATTTCACCCGCGGGATCCACATCCGCCGAAGGCAGCGGGAAATCGTGCTGGATCAGCTTGGTGACCTGGTAAATGGTGTCCAGGCTCGGGCGATCTTCACCGGCATGACCTACAACGCCGGCGGTGCCCAGTACTACGACGTTCTTGATGTTGCCCTCAGCGAGCACTCCAGCCAAGGCTACCGATGCGTTGATCTTGCCAACACCGGAAACGAGGTGCTCGACATCTGCAAAGGCTACGGCTTCGTCTGCGTGCGCAAAGACGAGCAAGGACTTCTGGTCCGACATGAACTTCCCCTCTAAAGAAATCGGCTCGGGGAGTGCTGCCCCGAACGTCCTAAGAAGTCTATCGGTTACCTCCTTCACTGAGGTCTCGATTCGCCAGACGGTGAGCAGATAGACTTTGCATATGAGTGATATTGAACTTGCTGAAGTTGAAAGCTTTGCACTGGACCACACCAAGGTGAAGGCGCCGTATGTGCGCAAAATCGGGGTGGAACACGGTCCCAAGGGCGATGCCATCACCAACTACGACATCCGTCTAGTCCAGCCAAACCACGGCGAGATTCCAACGGCTGGCCTGCACACCATCGAGCACACCATGGCTGGTTTGCTGCGTACCCGCATTGATGGCCTGATCGATTTCTCCCCATTTGGCTGCCGCACCGGCTTCCATATGATCCTGTGGGGCGAACCAACCCCGGCGGTTGTCGCCGCTGCTATCAAGAGCTCGCTGGAAGACATTGCCGAGAAGGTTACCTGGGAGGATGTTCCGGGAACCGAAGCCGTGAGCTGCGGCAATTACCGTGACCATTCACTGCACTCGGCTCGCGAATGGGCGAAGGTCGTCTTGGAACAAGGCATCAGCCTTGACGCGTTCGATCGTTCCAAGATTGCCTAAGCAGTAGCTTGTGAACTGGAAATCCCGTGTGTTCTGTTGGGGACGCGCGGGATTTTTTCTTGCTTGGCTGTTTCCTGGCCTGGCAGAAAGGCAGACGCCAAGCCGTAAATAAGCTGCAGAACCACTGCGAGCAGGCGCTAGCATGAAGACCATGCGCAGAGTTCTTTCCTTGGCATCAGTACTGGGCGCCATGTCGTTGGCTGTTAGTGGATGCATGAATTTCGATGCGGCAAGGACATCTAGCATCGGTGAGGAATGCCAATCGGCAATCCAGCGGCAGAACCAAGCCTGGTCCGATCCCGGAACAGCTGAAGAGCTGATCGGCGAAGCCGAGAAAAAGTCGCTTAGTGCTTGCAAGGACCTCGATGAGTGGAGCACTGCTGTCTCCTATAATCCCGGATCGATGGGATATCCGGAATTGAGTACAGAAGATGCCGCGAACACCGTTTACCTTGCCTGTGCCTCCAGCGACCCAGCGCGGCGGACCCCAGTGTGCGCTGATGCCGCGAAACGCGGATATCTCGATGCGACATGACCTGCAAATCTGCATGACGGTATTTCGATAGCAGCGGTTCGATCTCGTAATCTCCCAGAATGTGATGGCTCCATCACCAATGAGCTATTGCCTTCAAATGGCGTTTCTATGGGAGAATGAAAGACAGTGTACTTAGCTTGAAATCGCTATTCTCGACGAATTAAGGACGTATATTCGTGGCCATGATTCCATTGCCGTTGCATTCGGTGGAGACCACGCAGTTTTCTCCGATTGACCCGGCGGACCCGACGTTGGTCCACCGCGGCGAAGGCGGCTCTGAAGTCCGGCGCAGCATCCTGCCTGGTGGCGTACGAGTCCTGACGGAAGCGATGCCCGGACAGCGGTCCACTACTGTGGGATTCTGGGTTCCGGTCGGTTCCCGCGACGAGGAAGCAGGACACTACGGCTCCACCCACTTCCTGGAGCACTTGCTCTTCAAGGGCACTGCAAAGCGAACTGCCTTGGAAATTGCCCAGTCCTTCGACGCAGTGGGCGGCGAATCGAACGCAGCCACTGCCAAGGAATCGACCTGCTATTACGCCCGGGTGCTTGACACGGATCTGCCGATGGCGCTGGAGGTCATCGCTGACATGGTCACCTCAGCGGTGATCGATCCGCAGGAACTGGAGCAGGAACGCGGGGTGATCATCGAAGAACTTGCCATGGATGCAGATGACGCGATGGACGTCGCCCACGAGCGCTTCGTTGCCAACGTCCTGGGCGATCACCCGCTGGGACGGCCTATTGGCGGAACTCCAGAAGAGATCATGGAGATCTCCCGCGAGGCAGTCATGGAGCACTACCGTGCGCACTACCGCCCAAGCGAGCTGATTGTTACTGCCGCAGGTTCCCTGGAGCACGACAAGCTGTGCGAGCTGGTTCTCAAGGCGCTGGCTGAAGCTGGCTGGGAACTGGACCCGATGGCCGTACCGGAGCCACGCCGCATGGGCGAGCCAGCGCAGATCACCTCGAAGGCCGGGCTGGAAGTCATCAACCGCCCAGGCGAGCAAGCCAATATCATCATGGGCTGCTCGGGCATCACCGGCCACGACGACCGGCGCCAGGTGCTCGCGGTGCTGAACGCTGTGCTCGGCGGCGGCATGAGCTCGCGCTTGTTCCAGGAAATCCGAGAGAAGCGCGGACTGGTGTACTCGACCTATTCCTTCTCCGCCGCCTATACGGATGCCGGATACTTCGGCATGTACGCGGGTTGCGCCCCGGCCAAGGCGGCTCAAGTTATCGGGTTGCTCGGCGACGAGTTGGATCGCTTGGCCAAGGACGGCATCAGCGAGTCCGAATTGGCGCAGGCCAAGGGCCAGCTATCCGGCGGAACGGTGCTGGCCTTGGAGGATCCCGGAAGCCGCATGTCCCGTTTGGGCCGGGCAGAAATGATTACCGGCGAATTCCAAGATATCGACGAAGCCCTGTCCCGCGTCAATGCAGTCACTGCCCAGGACGTGCAGCAACTGGCTCAGGAACTGGCGGCCAAGGATCGTGTGATCACCGTGGTAGGACCGTTTGAGAATGAAGCCGCGTTAGGCCTCTAGAATCCGCTGGCAGTGCCCCTTGAATCGAATCTGAGGATCGTGATTCACGGGGCATTGCCGTTTTATTGGTTCAAACCGCGGCTTCTACTAGCGCCGCAAGCTCGGGCGCGTGGGAGAAATTGAAACCATGCGCACCATGGCGCATGACAGTAAGCTTGGCTTGCGGTGTTTTGGCGACCAAGCGAAGACCGAATTCCGGGGGAGATAGCGGATCCCGGGTGCCGCATACGACATCAACCGGGCAGTGCACCGTGCGGAGCAAATCGATGGTGGAGTAATCCAGCATCTGGGCGCAGCTCTTGGCCCACCATGGGATGCCGCAACGCAGGTAGTCGACAAGCGCGATCGCCTTCACCGAGTTCAACTCGTGCGGAAAATCCTCGAAGAGCCGGCGTGCCTGCCTGAAGAGCGTCGCCTCGCGGTCGTTGACCGCGGGAGCTGCAATGATCAGGTGCTTGACCAGGTCCGGCCACGCGCGAGCCAGCTCAATGGAAACCTGCGCACCCATGGAATGCCCGAGGACAATTGCGTTCTCCACCTTCAGCTCGCGCAACGCCAGTGCCACTTCGTGTGCAAAACGCGGTACGGTCACCGGGCGACCATCATCGAGATTCTTGCCATGGCCGGGCAGCTCGGGAACGATCACCCGATGCGTCTGCGACAAGATGTTTGCCAGCGGAGTGAAATAGCGGCTGGAAGCTCCGAGCCCATGCAGGAGCACCACGTCAGGCCCCTGGCCCGCGACGCGAACCGAGAGCCTGGTTTTCAAGGATTCGGGCAAATGCCCAAAGTACTCGTGGCGCACGCCAGCCTTTCATCGTGCGAAAAGTGCGCACATACAATCAGTAGGGAAAATCGACACGCTCGCCAGAAATGGCGGGACGAGCACCAAGGGAGCTAGCCGCCCACCCCGGTCGAATGCTGATTAATGGCGGAACGGAGATCTTCCGGGAAGAGTTCCTTAACGTCTTTTTCGTAGTCGGAACCGTCACTTGGACGACGCAGTTCTTGCCCGTCGATGCGGAATGGGAAGGCGTCGGCTTGAGCCGCGGCATCCGCGGATTCCTGGCTATCGGGTGCGCAGGTAGCCCAGCCGTAGGTCGTGGAATCCTCGATTCGGAAAACTTCTACCTGGCATGTCGGTGAATCGATAACTGTTCCCTGCTCTTGGACGATATCGATGATTGATGCTCGTTCGCCATCCGACAGGGTGATCGGTTCGCTGCCAGAACCGCAGGAAGTGCATGCAACGGTCGCGGCGAGGATTGCACCGATGCCGAAACCGATACGCTTAATTTTCTGACCCATGGCCCTGCTCACTATTTGGGAACTCCTGACACATATTTTTCCCCTATTTGCTGGGCAAAACAAGTTGGACTGGCCGTAGGGTGCCTCCGCAATAATTTGCCGACTGCTCCCTGCTGAGAAGTCGTTGCAAAACTCGAGAGAGATCACGTCATCGTTGGCAGGACTGGTGCGTTCAGGAGGATAGGCTTAAGCCCATGAGTGCACAGATCAAGGTGGCCGTGCTCGGCGCGGCAGGACGAATGGGCTCGGAAGCGGTCAAGGCCGTGACTGAGGCTGCAGACATGGAACTGGTTGCAAGCTTGGGGCGAGGCGACGACCTGTCGCAGATCCTCCAAGCCGGAGCAACCCACATCGTTGACCTTTCCGTGCCAGCCTCCACCGAAGACAATGTGCGTTTCGCCGTTGAGCATGGACTGCATGCGGTCGTCGGCACCACCGGCTGGGATGATGCCCGCCGGGCAAATCTGGAAGCGTTGCTCAGCGAGCATCCCGAAGCCGGTGTGCTGATTGCGCCCAACTTCGCCCTCGGCTCCGTGTTGGCCAGCGCGTTCGCTGCCACGGCAGCGAAGTACTTCGAATCCGTCGAAATCATCGAACTGCATCACCCCAATAAGGTGGACGCTCCCAGCGGCACCGCGGTGCGTACCGCTGAACTGATCGCCAAGTCGCGTGAAGCCGCTGGGGTACCAGCCAGCCCTGATGCTACCGAGACCCAGCTCGACGGTGCCCGCGGTGCAGTTGTCGATGGAATCAACGTCCATTCGGTCCGCTTGCGTGGCTTGGTAGCCCACCAGGAAGTGCTCTTTGGCGGACCCGGCGAGCAGTTCACGTTGCGCCATGATTCCTTTGACCGTGCCTCGTTCATGCCGGGCGTCCTTCTGGGCCTGCGCACTGTTGGCTCCCGTCCGGGGTTGACCTATGGGCTCGACGGCTATCTGGAGCTGGGCCAGTGAAAACCAAACTCTGGGTAGGCGGCATTCTGCTGCTGTTCGCGCTGTACATTGGCATGACGTTCACCCAGGCCATCCGCCTGCTGAATACCGGGGAACTGGTCGCCCAGATCATGGGCATTGCGATCTTGGTGATTCCTGCCTTGTGCGTCTGGATACTGATTCGCGAAGTGCTCTTCGGTTTGCGCACCGAGAAGATGGGCAAGGCCCTGGCCGCTTCCGGTGAGCTGCCAGAAGATCTTCCCCGCATGCCATCGGGACGCTTCATCCGTTCGGCGGCCGACGCAGATTTCCCCATCCATCAGCGGGACGTGGAAGAGAACCCGGAATCATGGAAATCCTGGTACCGTCTGGCGCTGGCATACGAAGCCTGTGGCGATAAGCCGCGGGCCCGCAAATCCATGCGTACGGCGATCACCTTTTGGCAAGCAGATCAGAAGGTCAGCCAGTAGAAATCACGAATACCAGCATAGTGCCGATGGCCCGGGCTCGTACGAGCCCGGGCCATCGTTCTAGAACTTCATCTTCGTTTCGGGATCGGTGTCAGCTCCGCTGAGTACCCTGACGCCATATTCCAGCGGGCCGGATGCCCGGCTGAAGCCGAGCCAAATTCCGCAGACGGCAGTGGCTGAACAGAGAATCCACCAGATGGCCGTCGGATCCATGTTCTCTTTCATCGCAGGCAGCAAGATGATGTGTCCGGCATACAGGGTCAGCGGTGCGCGGCCGGCGCCTGCCAGAATCCGGCCCAGCACGCCAAGTCGGCCAATAATCAGCGACAGCAGGCCGATGATTGCGGCGGCGCAGGCGGCGTTGTGCAGCGTGGACAGCAAGGAATTGCTGTGGCCGGTTGGCAACCAGAGGTAGGCGGGATTATCCAGGAACGGATCGAGATTGGTGCCCGGCAGGCGCCCGGTGGTGATCATTGTTGGAACGAGGGATAAGTCCAGACCCAGTTCTTGGGCTATGACCCCGGCATTCTTCATGCTCACCAGATGTCCCGCTGCGTAGGTCGCTGCTGCGATAAATGTCCCGCCCGCAGCAAGCAGGCCAGCAGTTCTCGTACTGCGAAGATTGCATCGTCCGATGGCTATTCCCAGCAAGCCGAATCCGAACCAGATCATCAAAGGGTAGTATCCGGTGACGGCCAGATCCTTGAGGAGTAATTGCGGGGTGAGAAGGTCTCCGAAGCTTGGATTATGGCCTAGAGAGTTCGCCATCCAGCTGCTGGCCAAGGGCCGCCACAGAACCGGCATCAGCAGCAGCCACAGGACTGAGACTACCCAAATAGTTATTCTTGTGAGCTTCAGAACCAGCGGAAGCAACAGAAATAGTAGTCCATAGTGGACAAGAATGACTGCGATGGCTTCATTTATTGACCCAATGGCCATTCCGAGCACGGCAATAATTAATGCTCTCAGCACAAGGACTGAGTAAACCTTAGGGTGGGAAAAGCCCTTCCGCGCCATGGATTTCGAGAGCAAACCCAGGGATAATCCGGCCAGCACCATGAACAGGACCGATGCCCTGCCGGAGGCGACAGCCCCGGTAAACGTTGGGGAGTAGGCGGGTGCGCCGCTGATTTCATACAGTGCGAAGACGTGCGCGGCGAACATGCCGAGGATGGCGGCAAGCCGCGCCGCATCCACGCCTAGGAGGCGCTGGGAACTACCCGAATCGTTCATGGAATCATCGCACCACGAATAGTTCCAGGGATGCCAATGCAACATGCGCGAGTGTAGATTTAATCCCATGGCTACAAGTGCAATTGATAATCAGGCATACCCGTTCGGAACCGTGCTGACCGCTATGGTCACGCCCTTCGACGAAGCGGGTGAAGTCGATTACGCGTTGGCCGCAAAACTGGCAACGAAGCTGGTTGATGATGGCTGCGACGGACTGGTTGTCACCGGCACCACCGGCGAAACCTCGACCTTGACCGATGAAGAGAACATCGAGATGTTCCGTACCGTCGCCAAGGCGGTGGGCGGCCGGGCCGCGGTGCTGGCCGGTTCCACCACCAACGACACCCGCCACTCCATCAAGCTGTCGCTGGCTGCCAAGGAAGCGGGCGTCGACGGTGTGCTGTTGACCACCCCGTACTACAACAAGCCAAGCCAGGCAGGCGTCATCGCCCACGTGAAGGCCATCGCCGAAGCTGTTGAGCTGCCCATCATGCTTTATGACATCCCTGGACGCACCGGCATTGCGCTGGCACCGGAAACCATTATCGAGCTGTCCAAGATTCCTCAGGTCATTGCGCTGAAGGATGCCAAAGCGGATTACCAGTCCACCACCACCGTGCTGGCCAACACCGATCTGCACGTGTACTCGGGCGATGACGGCCTGACCCTGCCACTGATGGCGGCCGGTGCGGTCGGCGTGGTTTCGGTCACCGCTCACGTTGCGGCCGCCAAGTACCGTACGCTAGTTAATGCAATGCATGCAGGAGATCTGGCAACTGCACGCACCACACACTTTGAGCTGGACGCGATCCAGCGCGGCATCATGGGCCACATTCAGGGCGCCGTTGCCGCAAAATATGGACTTCACTGGCAGGGTGTCCTGCCGAACACCGTCGTCCGGCTGCCGCTGTTGGCACCGTCGGACGCAGAGCTAGATGCCATCCGCGCGGACCTACGTGAAGGTGGATGGGATCTGTAACGAAAGGGACTAACCACATATGACTGAGAGTTCAGTAGGCAAGGCTGACGCTGCGCGTATGCAGACTCCGGCGAAGCTGAAGAAGGGGACAATGCGCATTGTTCCCCTCGGCGGCTTGGGCGAGGTCGGCCGAAACATGACCGTATTCGAACTCAACGGGAAACTGTTGATCGTCGACTGCGGCGTGCTCTTCCCCGAAGAGCACCAGCCTGGCGTGGATCTGATCCTGCCGGACTTCTCCTACATCAAGGACCGCCTGGACGACGTGGTGGGCCTCGTGCTGACCCACGGCCACGAGGACCATATCGGTGCTGTTCCTTACCTGCTGCGCCTGCGCGAAGACATCCCTTTGTACGGGTCCAAGCTGACCCTGGCCTTCGTTGAAGCAAAGCTGGCAGAACACCGCATCAAGGCCAACACCAACATCGTGGTGGAGGGCGAGATCGCGCAGGTTGGCAACTTCGAATGCGAATTCGTTGCCGTGAACCACTCGATCCCCGACGCCCTGGCAGTATTCCTGCGCACCGAGGCCGGCACCGTGCTGCACACCGGCGACTTCAAGATGGACCAGCTGCCGCTGGACGGCCGCATCACCGATCTGCGCCACTTCGCGCGTCTGGGCGAGGAAGGCGTGGACCTGTTCCTGCCGGACTCCACCAACGCCGAAGTCCCGGGCTTCACCGTGGCCGAACGCGAGATCGGCCCGGTCCTCGAAGCCAAGTTCGCGCGCGCCCGCCGCCGCATCATTGTCGCGTCCTTCTCCTCGCACGTGCACCGTGTGCAGCAGGTGCTGGATGCGGCCGCGATGCACGGGCGCAAGGTTGCCTTCATTGGCCGCTCGATGGTGCGCAACATGGGCATCGCCGAACGCCTGGGCTACCTCGACGTGCCGCAGGGCGTGCTGGTCGACCTGAAGCAGATCGACTCGCTGCCGGACCACAAGGTCGTGCTGATGTCCACCGGTTCGCAGGGCGAGCCGATGGCCGCCCTGTCCAGGATGGCCAACGGCGAGCACAAGGTCCAGGTCAACCCGGGCGACACCGTCATCCTGGCCTCCAGCTTGATCCCGGGCAACGAGAACTCGGTCTTCCGCGTGATCAACGGCCTGATGCGCCTGGGCGCGGAGGTCATCCACAAGGGCATGGCCAAGGTCCACGTTTCCGGCCACGCATCGGCTGGCGAATTGCTGTACTGCTACAACATCCTGCGCCCGAAGAACGTGCTCCCGGTGCACGGCGAAACCCGCCACCTGATTGCCAACGGCCGGCTGGCCGCGCAGGCCGGTGTCCCGGAGGACAACGTGCTGCTGGCAGACGACGGTTCGGTCATCGACATGAAGGACGGCGTTGCGAAGCTCGTCGGCCAGGTCGAATGCGGATACGTCTACGTTGACGGCTCCAAGGTCGGCACCATCACCGACGATGACTTGAAGGACCGCGTCACCCTGGGCGAGGAAGGCTTCATCTCGGTCATCACCGTGATCAACCGCCAGAACGGCACGATCATCTCCGGCCCGGATATTCACGCACGCGGTGTGGCGGAAGAGGACTCGGTCTTCAACGAGATCAAGCCGAAGATTGCAGCCGCGATTGTGGAAGCAGTGGGCAACAACCCGAACCACACCACGCACCAGCTGCAGCAGATCACCCGCCGCGTGATCGGCTCGTGGGTATCGCGCAAGCTGCGCCGCCGACCAATGATCGTCCCGGTAGTGCTCGAAGCCTAGACTTCCGGAATTATTGCCTCGAACCAATTATGGTTCGAGGCAATAATTTTTTGGACAGCTCCAACAGTGCCTGTGTAGAAATTCAGTGTCATCCAACGAAACTCAAGAATGCAGGCTTCGGCCAGTCAGGCCGTTCGATTGCCGGAGCAGGACTTTGAGGCACGACGTGCCCCGTTTGCGCGTCCATGACAATGACCGAATCCCACTGGTCCGCATCGATCCGCTCCAGCACCTCCCCGGTGCGAGTGTCCATGATAACGGCGCTGTCCCAATCACCGGTTGGGGTAAAACCTTGCGTGTCAGCGATTGCTGGTGACGAGAGAGCCAAGGCACCAATTGCCAAAGCGGCAGTAGCCATGAATTTCGAGCGTTTGTGCAATGTATTCTCCAAATGCCGTAAAAATGCTTTTGGCTCACTCTACCGACATTCTGGTAGGAATACGGTAAGCGCCAAACTGTTTGAAGCTGAATGATTCCCGGCATTGGGTGCTGTCACAGCGCATTTGAGGCAGAATTGGGCTCAACGCTAGCTCAAGGAGACGAAACATGCTCAGGCATCGCACAAGGTTCGGAATGAAACCGCCGAGGAGGAATGCGCATGATTGAGTTCGAGAACGTCTCGAAGCACTATCCGGATGGCACGGTTGCCGTCAAGGATTTCAGCCTGCAAATTCCGGCACACCGCACCACAGTCTTCGTGGGATCCTCAGGCTGCGGCAAGACGACCTTGCTGCGGATGGTAAACCGCATGGTTGATCCGAGCCATGGAGTGCTTCGGATCGATGGGGAGGACATCACCAACAAGCCAGCGGTGGAACTGCGTCGAAGCATTGGCTACGTCATGCAGAACTCGGGACTCATGCCGCATTTCACCGTCGCGGAGAACATCGCTACCGTGCCGCGGCTTCAAGGCATGTCCAAAGCCGCGTCACGCAAACGAGCCCTCGAACTCATGGAAACCGTAGGTTTAATTCCTGCGCAGGCCGACCGCTATCCGCACCAACTCTCGGGAGGCCAGCAGCAGCGAGTCGGTGTCGCCAGGGCACTTGCCTCGGACCCGAACATCCTGCTCATGGATGAGCCCTTCGGCGCGGTTGACCCTATCGTTCGCGCCGAGCTGCAAGAAGAATTGCTTCGACTCCAAAGAGAACTCGACAAGACCATTGTCTTTGTTACCCACGATATTGACGAGGCCTTCCTGCTGGGAGACCAGGTAGTGATTCTGGCGGCCGGCGCACAGAAGCTCCAAGTAGGCAGCCCCAGTGAAATTATTGAGCATCCAGCCAATGATTTCGTCGCCTCCTTCATCGGTGCGCAGCGTGGGTCCCGGGCATTGAGCCTGAAGCAGACGGAACATGGAACCGTCCTTATCGATGCCCAAGGTCGGACGCAGGGCAAGCTTGTCGAGGACGGAACAGTCCAGTGAACTGGATCCTGGAAAACCTCGGACTCATTGGGTCGCTTTCGCTGGAGCACCTGCGCCAGTCCGTGATAGCAATCGTTCTCGGATTCGCTGCGTCGATCCCGCTGGGTTGGGTGGCCTGGAAATACAAGCTCCTGCGCGGACCAGTCGTGAGCCTCACTGGATTGCTCTACACGATCCCTTCATTGGCTTTGCTGATGATACTGCCCGTGCTCACCGGGATGAGCGCGATCAGCGAAGCCAACTTGATTCTCGCTCTGGCGATCTACGCGGTCGCCATCATGGTGCGCAGCGTGGTCGACGGGCTGAACTCGGTCGACCCGGCAACCAGGTCGGCGGCAACGGCCATGGGCTACGGAACGGCACGTCGTTTCTTTGCTGTTGACCTCCCGTTGGCCGGCCCCGTGGTTCTGGCCGGATTGCGCGTGACCGCGGTCAGCACGATCTCGCTGGCCACGGTTGGCATCCTGGTCGGCGTCACCAACCTGGGCTACTTGTTCACCAACGGCTTGCAGCGCCGCATTATCGAGGAAGTTCTGGCCGGCATTATCGCAGTGGCAGCGATCGCCCTGCTGGTCGACCTGCTGTTGCTTTTGGCGGGTCGTTGGCTGATGCCGTGGACCACGGCGAGCACCTTGAAGCGGCGAACGCCGGCGCCGAAGTCCACTGAACAGGCGGCATCATGAATCTGATTTCCGATGCGCTGTCATGGATCTTCGCAGCTGAACAGTGGCAGGGCGATGGGGGACTGGCTGCCCTGCTGGGGCAGCACCTGCTGTTCACCGTGCTGGCAGTGCTGATCGCTGGCGTGATTGCCATCCCCGCCGGATGGGCAATCGGGCACACTGGCAAAGGGCGCGAAATTGCGGTCGGCATCGCCGGCATTGCCCGGGCGGTGCCATCCTTCGGCTTGCTGATCCTGCTGGTGCTGCTGCTCGGTGTACTGCACAAGCCAGAAGCGGCCCTGCTGACCTTCGTTGTGCTGGCGATTCCATCACTGCTTGCGGGAGCCTACACCGGCTTCGAAGCCATTGACCGCAAAACCATTGACGCTGCCAGGGCCGTGGGGATGACCGAATGGCAGATACTCTTCAAGGTCGAGATTCCACTAGGCCTCGCCCTGCTCGTGGGCGGGATCCGCTCCGCGGTGCTTCAAGTAGTGGCCACGGTAACTGTCGCCGCCTACGTGAACCTCGGCGGCCTGGGCTTGCCCATCATCACCGGACTGAACCTGCGGCGCTTCGACATGGTTCTGGGTGGAGCCTTGATGGTTGCGGCGCTGGCCCTTGTGCTGGACTTGGCATTTGCCATGGCCCAGAAAGCTGCCGTACCGCGCGGTCTGGGTGCACGCACGAAGAAGAAGTTCCACTATACCGATGACCAAATCACCCTCGAAAGGGAAATGTCATGAACAGGAAGCAGTTTTTCTCCACAAGCGCTCTCGTGCTGGCCGGAAGCCTGGTACTGGCCGGATGTTCCAGTGCGGACCCGCTGGCCACGGAAAGCGATGCCGCCCAGGATGGCGGAACAACGGTCGTGGTAGGTTCGCAGGCCTACTACTCAAATGAAATTGTCGCCGAGATTTATGCCCAGGCACTTGAAGGAGCCGGCATGGAAGTAGAACGGCAATTCAGCATCGGGCAGCGCGATGCCTACATGCCTCAGCTGGAAGACGGAAGCATTGACGTCTTCCCTGAATACACGGGCAACCTGCTGCAGTTCTACAAGGAAGACACCGAAGCACGTTCCTCCGAGGAAGTCTATGACGAGCTGAAGAAGTCCTTGCCTGAATCACTCGCGGTGCTCGAAGCCGCCGAGGCTTCGGACCAGGACTCCTATACGGTGACGAAAAAATTCGCCGAAGCCAACAACCTCACCAGCATCGAGGACCTTGCCGGCATCTCCGAACCATTGACCGTGGGCGGCCCGCCCGAACTTGCTGAGCGCCCCTACGGCCCCAAGGGCTTGGAAAGCACCTACGGCGTGAAGGCGGAGTTCTCTGCAACGGGCGATACGACCGTTGAAGACCTGGTCGCCGGCACGGTGAATATTGCCAACGTCTTTACCGCCGATCCGCGCATCCAGACCGAGGACCTCGTGGTTCTGGAAGATCCGAAGTCGCTGTTCCTGGCGTCAAACGTGGTGCCATTGGTGGCTGCTGATCAATCCGAGGAATTGGCGGAAGTCCTCGATCCGGTCAGCGAGAAACTGACGGCGCAGGTTCTGGTGAACCTGAATGTCCAAAGCACCGTGGACAAGAAATCGGCAGCCGACATCGCTTCGGCCTGGCTGGCTTCCGAGGGACTCTAGCCCGCAATCCAGCACAGAAAAGCAGCATCACGGCAGCCGTGCCGCCCGTTCAATATCGGGCAGTGCGGCTGCTTTTCATTGCCCGAAAACGGCTTGGGCTGGGAAGAGCGCGGTGCTGACATATTTTGACAATTGATAATGATTCTCATTAGTGTTTAGCGTTGTTGGCTGAGGACTCGCTGGAATTCGGCGGTCGACGCCCGCCTGCCATGAATGGAGCACTGATAGATGAAAAAACTCAACCCCTGGAAGCTGGCCGTGCCAGTTGCAGTCTTGGCTTTGGTCACCGGATGCAGCACGCCGGCCGGATCCGCCAGCGGCGCGCCGCAGGGTGCCGAGACGACAAACCTTGTCCTAGACAGCTGCGGAAGGCAAGTAGTCTTCGACAAGGCCCCGGAAAGCGTTCTCGCTGTGGGCTCGGAAGCGCCAGCCCTATTGACTGCCGCTGGAGCGGGAGACAAGCTCACGCACTACGCAGGCAGCATGCAGGTGCCTTTCGACGAAGAAACCATGGCGGTGGTGCGCAAAGCCGATCGGATCACCGAAGACTCCCATGACGTCTCCTACGAAATGATCCTGGCCTCGGGTGCGGACGTGGTGATCGGAACCGATATCGCAGCCGGAATCGATCTGGATTCGTTGGCAGAGCGTTTGGAAAGCGCCGGAGTGAAGATGCTGACCGTCAGCGGGTACTGCGCTGGATTCGAGGATCGATCCACCGGAGGACTGAGCGGTTTCGACCAGATCTACAAGGATGTGGAATCCTACGGACAGCTCTTCGGCAACGAACAGATAGCCGCCGGCTCGGTGAAGGACATGCGCTCCCGCGTCGAGCAGGCAGCGCGCAATGCCAAGCAGGCCAGTGGGCAGCGGGGCATGCCGTTGTACGTGCCCGTCTCCGGCACCTTGGGATCCTATGGCCATGAATCCCTGATTGCCGAGCAGATGGAATTACTGGGCATGGAGAACGTCTTCAGCGACGTTCCCAAGCGCTACTTCGAGCCCTCCACCGAAGAACTCGTGAACAGCTCAGCCGACAAGGTCTTCGCCATGTACCTGCCGACCGGGTCCTCGAACTTGGAAACGGACCAGCAGGTCATCGACGAGCTGCGCAACCGCCCCGAATTGGCGGGTTTGCCCGCCATTGACCAGGACAGCGCCATCGTGCCGCTGAACTACTACTATTCCTCGCCCGGTCCGCTGGCCGTGGACGGGGTCGAGCTGATCGTCGACCGGCTGGCCCGTTGATGAGCCAGCCCGACCTGCACACCACGCACCAATTGCCCAGCGAACGGCGCATTATCGCGGAGATCTGGCCTGCGCTGCTGGCCTCGGCACTGGGCTTGCTGCCCTTCACGGTGCTGAGCACCTTCCTGGTGCCCATCGCGGACTGGGCCGGGGCCGGCTACGCCGAAACTGGAACCCTGCGCGGGCTGGCCGGCATTGGCGCGGTGCTCGCCGGAGTTGCGCTGGCCCCGCTGATCGGGCGCATCGCCCCGGGCACCGTGGCCGCCGCGGCGTTGGGATTGATGGGCCTGGCAGCCATCGTGGGAACCTTTTCGGGACTGGCCGCGCTGGCGGTATTCTGCCTGGCCACCGGCGTATCCAACGCCTTGCTGTACCCCGCGCTGTCCACCGCGGCCGCGGACCGGTTCGGCACCACGCCGGCCGCCGGCCGGGCGGCCACCTTGGTGATGACGGCCCAGACTTTGGCTTCCACGGTGGGCGCGCCGCTGCTGGTGCTGCCGGCGCTGTTCTGGGGGTGGCAGGGCAATCTGGTCGCCATCGCCGTGCTCAGCATCGCGCTGATCCCGGCGGTGCTGCGCTACGGCCGCCGTGGCGCTGGGCACGCCGGGGACACCCCGGCCCCTGCCCGGCTGGGCTACCTTGCGGCCTTCCGCACCCTGGCTGGGGTGCCCGGAGCTCGGGCTCTGCTGCTGGTTTCCTTCGGGCGCGCCGGAGCCTTCATGGGGCATCTGGCCTTCCTCGCTCCGCTGTATGCCCAGAAATTCTCCCTGGATGCCAATTGGTTCGCCTTCGTCTGGTCGGTCAGCGGCGGGGCCTTCTTCCTCGGCCACCTGCTGGCCGGGCGAATGCTCAACACCGAAGACTCGCCGGCCCGCACCCGTGCCGTGATGGTTATCAGCCTGGGTATTTCGCTCGTGGCGCTGTCCGGGGTCTACCTCGCTCCGGTGCTGCCGCTGGCGGTGGCCGGCACAGCGGTGCTTTCGGCCAGCCACGCGGTGGTCTCGGCCGCCGTGATGAGCCTGCTGGTGAGCCGCTGCACGCAGGTGCGCGGCACCGCGCTGAGCCTGAACGCGGCCGGAATGTCCCTGGGCTTGTTCCTGGGCACGGCGGCTTCCGGCGCGGCGCTGGCCGGCTCCGGCTACCTGGCCGCCGCTGCCGTGCTGTGCGCATTGACATTGGTGGCGCTGGCTTCCGCGCTGACCCTGCGCACCCCTTCCCCTGCCAAAACCCTGGAAAGGCAACCATGACCCCGTTGGATTCTGCAGTGCGAGCACACCGGGAGCCGCTGGCCGGTTCAGGCGATGATCTGGATCATGACCGGCGCGCCCGGCACGCATGGCTGTGGATTTGCGCGCTGCTGAGCGTGTTGCTGGTCTCTGTGCCGGTGGCCGTAGGGCTCGGCCCGGTGGCCATTGAGCCGGGCACCGTCCTGCAGATCCTCAAGGCGCACCTGTCCGGGGCAGCCGACTCCGGTGCCTTCAGCGCATCGGATGAGTCCATTGTCCTGCTGCTGCGCGTTCCGCGGGTCCTTCTGGGCGCCGCCGTCGGCGCCGGGCTGGCCCTGGCCGGGGTGGCGCTGCAGGCGCTGACCCGCAACATCCTGGCTGAACCGTACCTGCTGGGCGTGACCTCCGGGGCGTCCACGCTCTCGGCGGCCTCGATCCTCTTCGGAGCGGCCGCCGGCATCGGAACGGCCTCGCTGGCGGCCAGCGCCTTTGCCGGGGCGTTGGCCGCGGGGATCTTCGTCTACCTGCTGGCACGGATCGGCTCCGAGATGACATCCACCCGTCTGGTCCTGGCAGGGGTGTCAGTGGGCTATGTGCTGCACGCGCTCACCTCGCTGCTGATTTTCGCTTCGGATGATCCCAACGCCGGGCGTTCGGTGCTGTTCTGGACCCTGGGTTCCTTGGCGCAGGCTACCGGGCAATCGGTCATGATCACCTGGGTCGTGGTGCTCGGGACAGCTACGCTGCTGGCCTATTGGTCGCGGCCGCTGGATGCGCTGGCCATTGGCGATGGCACCGCGCAGGCACTGGGCATAGCTCCGGCCAAGCTGCGCGCGTCCGTCATGGTCGTGACCGCGGTGTGCGTGGGTGCGCTGGTCGCCTCCTCAGGCGGCATCGGGTTTGTCGGGCTGGTGATTCCGCACGTGGCCCGGCTGTGCGTTGGATCGACGCACCGGATCCTGATACCGGTCGCTGCGCTGCTCGGTGCGGTGTTCCTGGTCTGGGCCGATGTGCTGGCCCGGACTGCCATGGCGCCGCAGGAACTGCCCCTGGGCATCGTGACGGCGCTGCTCGGTGCCCCATTGCTGTTCGCGCTGGTTCGCAAGCTCAATGCGGCCCAGTAGGAAAAACGAACCTGGAAGAAGGCAAGAAGAATGATTACTGCTACCGATATATCCGTGGGCTATGGCGGAAAGCTGGTCATCGAATCGGCAGGGCTGCAAGCCGGCTCCGGGGAAGTGGTCGGGCTGATCGGCCCCAACGGCAGCGGCAAGTCCACCCTGCTGCGCACGCTCTATGCGGCGCTGAAGCCCACCGCCGGTCTGGTGCTTGTCGACGAGCGCCCGGTCACCGAACTGCGCGGCAACGAACTGGCCCGCAGGATTGCGGTCGTGGCCCAGGAAACCCCCACCGAATTGCCGGTCAGCGTCGCCGAAATGGTGCTCCTGGGCAGGGCACCGCACCGCAAGGCGCTGGCCGCCATGTCCCGCGAGGACCACCGGGCAGTTGCCTCGGCGCTGGCCCGGGTCGGCGCCCGGCACCTGGCCGACCGCCGCTATTCGACCCTCTCCGGGGGCGAGAAGCAGCGCGTGCTGGTGGCCCGGACCTTGGCCCAGCAGGCCGAGCACCTGCTGCTGGACGAGCCCACCAACCACCTCGACATCCGCTACCAGCATGAGCTGCTGCGCATGGTCGGAGAACTGGGAACCACCACGGTGGTGGTGCTGCACGACCTGAATTTGGCGGCCCGCTACTGCAGCAAGCTGGTGCTGCTGGCCAACGGCGGAATCATCGCCGCGGGGACGCCCCACCAGGTGCTGGCGCCCGAACTCCTGCTGCAGGTCTACGGGATCCATGCACAGCCGGTGCTCGTGGACGGGATCCTGCAGCTGGTGTTCAGCCTGGCCGATGAGCCAGAACTGCAACATAGCGGAAGTCCGGTTCCCGGATGATAGCCTGCCCGGTAGGCAAGCGCTGTCCACACGCCTGCCTGCCGGGCCCCAAGCATTGACCGTGAAAGGTACACCTGCCATGACGTCTTCCGCCGCTATCGAAGCAGACAAGCACTACGATCTGATCATCCTCGGCACCGGATCGGGCAACTCCATTCCGGGGCCTGAATTCGACGGGCAGTCCATTGCCATCATCGAGAAGGGCGCCTTCGGCGGCACCTGCCTGAACGTCGGCTGCATCCCGACCAAGATGTATGTCTATGCCGCAGACGTCGCCTTGGAAACCAGGGAATCGGCACGGCTGGGAATCGACGCCCAGGTCAATTCCGTGGACTGGCCCGGCATCGTCAGCAGGGTCTTCGGCAAGCGCATCGATCCGATCGCCCAGGGGGGCGAGGAGTACCGCCGCGGCGAGCAGACGCCGAACATCGACGTCTATGACCAGCACGCGCGTTTCGTCGGCGAGCGCACGCTGCGCACCGGGCAGGGAGCAGAAGCCAAGACCATCAGCGCGGACCAGATTGTCCTGGCCGCCGGTTCGCGCCCCTTCATTCCGCAGGAAATCATTGATTCGGGGGTGCATTTCCACACGAACGAGGACATCATGCGCCTGGCGAGCCAGCCGAAGTCCATTGTGATCATCGGCGGCGGCTACATTGCCATGGAGTTCGCCCACGTCTTCGAGGCGCTGGGCACCAAGGTCACCATCCTGGCCCGCTCCGAGCTGATGCGCCACCTGGATGCCGACCTGCGCGAGCCCTTCAACCAGCTGGCCGCCGAACGCTACGACGTGCGCATGGGACGGACGGTGGCCAGCGCCGTGCAGGAAAGCGACGGGGTGGTGCTGACCCTGGATGACGGCTCCACCGCCAGCGCCGAGGTGCTGCTGGTAGCGACCGGGCGGGTGCCCAACGGCGACCAGTTGGACCTGCAGAATGCAGGCATCGCCTCGGACGACGGGCAGGTCAGCGTGGACGAATACGGCCGCTCGACTTCCGCTGAAGGTGTCTGGGCGCTGGGCGATATTTCCTCGCCCTTCCAGCTCAAGCATGTGGCCAACGCCGAGATGCGCGCGGTGCGCCACAACCTGCTGAACCCGCAGGACATGGTGAAGATGCCGCACGAGCACGTGCCGGCCGCGGTCTTCACCCACCCGCAGATCGCCTACGTCGGGATGACCGAAGATCAAGCCCGCGAGGCCGGGCATGATGTCACGGTCAAGGTGCAGAAGTACGGGGACGTGGCCTACGGCTGGGCGATGGAAGATGGCACCGGCATCGCAAAGCTCATCGCCGACCGGGACACCGGCAAGCTGCTCGGTGCGCACTACATGGGCCCGCAGGCCTCGACGCTGATCCAGCAGATGATCACCGTCATGGCCTTCGGACTGGACGTGCGCGAGGTGGCAACCAAGCAGTACTGGATCCACCCGGCCCTGCCGGAAGTCACCGAGAACGCGTTGCTCGGCCTGGATTTCTCCTAGCGGCCGAAGCTGGTCAGTTCACTGGCCGCCGGCAGATGAATCCGCAGGCCAGTAGCCAATGGTGCCACGCTGTCCTAGGCTGAAGCCATGACTCGGAATACCGCGCGAACCGCGACCTCGAAGACCGGCAGCTTGTTCCTGATCGCCGCGGGCGTGGGCTTGGGTCTGGGCGTGCTGGCGGTGCTCTGGATGTTCTGGCCGATCGGCCAGGATGGCTACGGCAGCAGCCTCGGCGAATTGGGCTTGCCGCTGGCCTGCGGCGCGATAGCCGGCGTGCTGATGGGGTTGATCTGCTGCAGCGGGGCGCATGCGGCCCTTGAAATCCAAGCCGCGGGGAAACCAGAGGCCAGTGGCACCCGGCAATCGGCAGCCGCCGGCCTCGGAGCTGCCGTCGCCGCCATGCTTCCCGCGGTGGCGATCGCCGCCATGGGCCTGGGCGATACGAATCCGGCACCATTCCTCGGTACTGCCCTGGGGCTGCTGGTGGTGTGCTTCGCCGCGGGATCCGCCATCCTGGCCGGGCTCAACTGCTGCACCGCCCGAGGCTGAAGATCTCGGGGGAGCGACGGCCCAAGCACCAGCTGGTTGCCAGCTGGGCGCCGCTGGCCGAGCACCGCTCGCTGTGGCAGGTTGGGAGGCGGGCGCCAGGTCCAGGCGCCGGTTCCAACGCAGAGAAGGAGAGCGCATGAAGTCCGCAAGCCGCCTCGGCGCCTGCGCCACGGCAACGATGCTGGCCGGGGCGTGGGCGCTGGCAGCCATCCCGGCCGCCTACGCCAGCACCATGGCCTACACCCAGGAAGTCTCCAGCGCCGGCACCTGCGCCATGATGGAAACTGCCACGGTGGATGCCTTCGAGGCCTCCGGGTACCAGGTGGACAGCCATGCCTGCATGCCAAGCCCCGGCGGCTACACCCTGGTGATCGAGTACACGCCATAGCCCGGTCCTGCGGCGTGATGATTATCTAGCCGCTGCAGCACCCGTGCAGACGTGTAAATTCGGGGTGCATCCAGCGTATGGCGATACCCTTGGAGTATGGCCCCACGTACCCAGTCTCAGGGGACGAAGAAGACTGCGACGCGCAAACCCAAGGCGTCCAGCTCCTCGTCCTCCAAGAAAACGCCCGAGAACCCGGATGCGGAACTCGCCCTGCCGCTGCGCGCAATCCGCAGCGTGTGGATGGGCATTGCCCGGATCTTCGGCGGCGCGTTCCGCCGCATCGGCGGAACCGTCAAGCCTGACTACGAGCTGCGCCGCGACGGCACCGGCTTGTTCCTCGCGCTGATCGCGATCATCGTCGCGGTCATCGAATGGTGGGGCCTGCGCGATGCCGGCTGGTTCGGCACCGGCGTGCACGCTGTCGCCGGCGGCACCCTGGGCTTCATGGCCGTGCTGCTGCCGGTCATCCTGTTCATCGGCGCCTTCCGGCTCTTCCGCTACCCCGAAGCTGTCACCGCGAACAACCGCATCGGCATCGGGCTGCTGATCATGACGCTCTCCGGCTCATCGATCGCCTCGCTGGCCAACGGCTCGCCGGCGGTCACCGACGACTTCGAAGCGCTGTGGAATGCCGGCGGCATGGCCGGGTCCATCCTGGGCACCCCGCTGGGCCTGCTGATATCGGTTCCGGGCGCCATGGCGGTGTTCATTTTCCTGGTGTTCATGTCGATCCTGATCGTCACCGCCACCCCGGTGATGCAGATCCCTGCGCGCGTGCGCGCCGGCTACAACCGCCTGCTCGGCCAGGACCCGGATACGCCGCGCGCCACCCGGGCCACCGCCGCGATGGAACTGGATGCCACCCGCGAAGACCACGACCAGTCCTACCTCTATCCCGAGGCCGAGGCCGAGGCCCCGGCACCGAAAAAGAAGAAGCCGGGCTTCTTCGAGCGCCGTGCAGCCGCCGCCCGCAAGGTCACCGAAGTCTACGACGTGGATGGGACGGAGAATTCCGACCGCTCCGGCGATATCGCCTACGACCAGGCGGTCATCGGCGAGGATGATCCTGCCACCGACGCGATGCCTGCGGTCAACCGCAACTCCGGCAAGATCTTCGACGCCGACGAGGCGGCCACCCAGGCCATCGCCCGCCCGCAGCTGGATGGCTCCGGCCCCGCCGACGCCAGCGAAGACGCCGCCACAGTGGCGATCCCGAAACCGGCCGGCCCGCCGCCGGGGGTCAAACGCCCCACCAAGGCCGAGGCCGAAATGGCCGAGATCATGGCCAACATCGGGCTGAAGGCCGAACCCGAAGCCACCACCTCAGCGATGGACCAGGTCTCCTCGCGCGCCGCCGGGCTCGGAACTTCCCCGCAGGCGCCGATCCCGGCGCGCAGCGAGCAGCTGCAGCTCTCCGGGGATGTCACCTACACCCTGCCCGAGGAGCACTACCTGCCTGCCGGCCCGCCGGCCAAGGAAGCCTCCGAAGCCAATCAGGTGGTGGTCGACGCGCTGACCAACACGCTGCAGCAGTTCAAGGTCGACGCGCAGGTCACCGGCTTCTCGCGCGGCCCGACGGTGACCCGCTACGAGATCGAGCTGGCCCCGGGCACCAAGGTGGAGAAGGTCACCGCGCTGTCCAAGAACATTTCCTACGCCGTGGCCTCCTCGGATGTGCGCATCCTCTCGCCGATCCCGGGCAAGTCCGCCATCGGCATCGAGATCCCGAACACCGACAAGGAAGTCGTCGCCCTGGGCGACGTGCTGCGCAGCTCCAACGCCCGCAAGTCCGAGCACCCGATGGTGATGGGCGTGGGCAAGGACGTCGAGGGCGGCTTCGTCGTGGCCAACTTGGCCAAGATGCCGCACCTGCTGGTGGCCGGCGCCACCGGCGCGGGCAAGTCCTCGTTCGTGAACTCGATGATCACCTCGATCCTGATGCGCGCCACCCCCGACGAGGTGCGCATGGTCATGGTCGACCCCAAGCGCGTGGAGCTCACCGCCTACGAAGGCGTGCCGCACCTGATCACCCCAATCATCACCAACCCGAAGAAGGCCGCCGAGGCCCTGCAGTGGGTGGTCCGCGAAATGGACACCCGCTACGACGACCTGGCCAACTTCGGCTTCAAGCACATCGACGACTTCAACAAGGCGGTCAAGGCCGGCAAGGTGCACCCTCCCGAGGGTTCCAAGCGCGTGCTCAAGCCCTACCCGTACCTGCTGGTGATCGTCGACGAGCTCGCCGATTTGATGATGGTCGCCCCGCGCGATGTGGAAGAGTCCATCGTGCGCATCACCCAGCTGGCGCGTGCCGCCGGCATCCACCTGGTGCTGGCCACCCAGCGCCCGTCGGTGGACGTGGTCACCGGCTTGATCAAGGCCAACGTGCCTTCGCGCATGGCCTTCGCCACCTCTTCGGTCACCGACTCCCGCGTGGTCCTGGACCAGCCCGGCGCGGAGAAGCTGCTGGGCCAGGGCGACGCGCTGTTCCTGCCGATGGGCACCTCCAAGCCGATGCGCGTCCAGGGCGCCTGGGTCACCGAATCGGAGATCCACCGCGTCGTCGAGCACGTCAAGAGCCAGCTGCAGCCCGAATACCGGGACGACGTGATCCCGGCCGCCGAGAAGAAGAAGCAGATCGACGAGGACATCGGAGACGACCTGGAGCTGCTGCTGCAGGCCACCGAGCTCGTGGTCACCAGCCAGTTCGGCTCCACCTCGATGCTGCAGCGCAAGCTGCGCGTGGGCTTCGCCAAGGCAGGTCGCCTGATGGACCTGATGGAATCGCGCGGCGTGGTCGGCCCTTCCGAGGGCTCCAAGGCCCGCGACGTGCTGATCCAGCCGGACGACCTGCCGATGGTGCTGGCCGCGATGCGCGGGGACGATCCGGCCACCAGCACCCCGTCGGCCACCGAGGCGGCGCTGGTAGCCGAGGCCAATGTGAACCATGCCGAGCCGGTCACCGACTATGCCGAGGACCTGGTCGCCAGGGATCTGGAGGATCGCCCGCAGGCCGTGGACTACTTCGACGGCTCCGATGACGACGATTCGGGCGAGGACGCCTGGAACCTGACAGGAAGAAACTGATACCCATGAGCGAGCAAGCTGGCCGCAGTGCCCAGCCACCGGTACCGACGCTGAACATCGCCAACGTGCTCACCACCATCCGCATCATCATGGTGCCGTTCTTCATCTGGGCGCTGATGGCGGACAACCACGAGCAGGGCCTGTGGCGCTGGGTCGCGCTGGCACTGTTCGTAGTGGCCATGTACACCGACAAGCTCGACGGGGACCTAGCGCGCAGCCGCGGGCTGATCACCAACTTCGGCAAGATCGCCGACCCGATCGCGGACAAGCTGCTCACCGGCTCGGCGCTGGTGTGCTTCTCGATCCTGGCCGAGCTGCCCTGGTGGGTCACCATCGTGATCCTGGTCCGCGAATGGGGCATCACCCTGCTGCGCGTGGTGGTCATCCGCTACGGCGTGATCGCCGCGAACATGGGCGGGAAGATCAAGACCGTGCTGCAGGCGATCGTGATCGGGGTCTACCTGCTGCCCTACACCCACACCATCGACTGGCTGGGCACCGCGGCCTGGTACCTGATGCTGCTGACCCTGGCGGTCACCGTGGTCACCGGCATCGAATACCTCATCAAGGCCGGCCAGCTGGCGGCGGCCGCCAAGAAGCGGAAGTAGGGACAGATGAAGCCCGCAGCCCCCGAGGTGATTGCCAAGGCCATCGACGGCGCCGTGCAGCTGGCGACCGCGGAATCGCTGACCGCCGGAATGATCGCCGCGCGCCTGGCCGAAGTTCCCGGCGCCTCGGCCGTATTGCGCGGGGGAGTCGTCAGCTATTCCTCCGAGGTCAAGGCCTCGCTGCTGGGCGTCGACGAAGCACTGCTGGCGGCCAACGGTTCGGTGGATCCCGAGGTGGCCCGGCAGATGGCCGTCGGCGCGCAGCGAGCCTGCGGCGCCGACGCGGCGATTTCGGCAACCGGAGTCGCCGGCCCTGAGCCGCACGATGGCAAGGCCGTGGGCACCGTGTATATTGGATGGGCCATGGGAGCCGACTCCGGGTCCGAGGCCCACCACTTTGTGGGGGACCGGGCGCAAATTCGCGAGCAGAGCACCCAAGCGGCACTTCACCAGTTCGCTTCCATCTTGGATAAAGCTTCTTCACAGTAAGACACGAAATACTTTTCTTCCTGTGATATTACGCAAAAACCATCCCGGATGTGGCGTAGCTCGCATTTATGTGATTAGGGTGAACGTACGGGAACAAAATCGTATGACCTGTCGTTGTACGAATTGCAGGGCCGCAAGGATGGCCCCCGTATTTGATTAGATCTTCGAGATGGACCTAGGAGCAGAGGCTAAATTCATGGTCAAGCAACCCGTAACTGTCAATGGTGTCGTCCGTTGGCGCGATATGGGAGAAGCCCATATGGTCCAGCCCGAGAAGGAGGAGCACAAAATGGTAGTACTCCGTCATGAAATCGGCGATGTCCTGCGCGACGTCCGCCAGCGCCAGGGTCGTACCCTGCGCGAGGTTTCGCACAGCGCACGAGTTTCCCTCGGATACCTGTCCGAGGTTGAGCGTGGCCAGAAGGAAGCCTCTTCGGAGCTGCTCTCCTCAATCTGCGTTGCGCTGGAAATCCCATTGTCATTGATGCTCCGTGAAGTATCCGAGCGCGTTGCCCTGGCAGAGGGCATTGCGGTCCCGGATACCGTCCCGACAGATATGGCCGACGAGTTTGCCGCCAAGGGCAACAGCAAGCCACTGGCCTCGGTCTAGCATCAATCTTTTTCAGGCCGCCGCTACTCAGTAATCGAGACTGCCGGCAGCCATGCAAGGAGCCTGCGCGAAATGCGCGGGCTCCTTGCCTTTGCGTGGGAGAATTATCAGGTGAAAATCAGCGATTTCTGGCGAAATATGGAAAACGAGTTCGGCCCGCGGTACTCCCGCGTGCTGGCCGATTCCATGGCCCTGACCGAACTCGGCAGCCTGACTGCGGCACAGGCGCTCGATAGGGGCATCAAGCCCAAGCAGATCTGGGAAGCCCTGTGCCGGGCGCAAGATGTTCCGGCTGAACGCTGGCTTGGCGTGGATATCGAGCCGAAGCAATCATAGGGGTTCCATTCGAATACCCATGCAGTAACTCTTCGAACACGCCGTGTTGAATTTCGAACACCTGTTCGGATAGGGTTATGCTGGAAACAACGCAGGAAACTGCGCCAAGAACTTAAGCACTGGGATTGTCCACACTTCTGGGCTATCGGAGTCCAAAGTGTCGGTGGGCAAGCATACTGTCTATTGCAGGACAAAAATCATGAGCAAGTACGTAGCAGGCTTGCAAGAGCAAAGGTGAACCATGGCAGCAAAAAATGATCGGGAAAAGGCGCTAGAGGCTGTCCTGGGCCAAATTGACAAGGCCTATGGCAAAGGCTCGGTCATGCGCCTGGGCGACGAAACCCGCGCACCCATTGAAGTAATCCCTACCGGCTCGGTTGCCCTGGATGCCGCCCTTGGCATTGGCGGATTGCCACGCGGCCGCGTGGTGGAGATCTATGGTCCGGAATCTTCGGGCAAGACCACGGTTGCCCTGCACGCAGTCGCCAGCGCACAGAAGGCCGGCGGTGTCGCGGCATTCATCGATGCCGAGCACGCGCTGGATCCGGAATACGCCAAGAAGCTGGGCGTCGACACCGATGCGCTGCTGGTCTCCCAGCCGGATACCGGCGAGCAGGCACTGGAAATCATGGATATGCTCGTGGGCTCCGGTGCACTGGATATCATCGTCATCGACTCCGTGGCGGCACTGGTTCCCCGCGCCGAAATCGAAGGCGAGATGGGCGACAGCCACGTCGGCCTGCAGGCTCGACTGATGTCCCAGGCATTGCGCAAGATCACCGGCCGCCTCTCGGCCTCGAAGACCACCGCAATCTTCATCAACCAGCTGCGTGAGAAAATCGGTGTCTTCTTCGGCAGCCCGGAAACCACCACAGGTGGCAAGGCGCTGAAGTTCTACGCTTCGGTGCGCATCGATATCCGCCGCATCGAGACCCTGAAAGAGGGCACCAACGCGGTCGGCAACCGTACCCGCTGCAAGATCGTCAAGAACAAGATGGCTCCTCCTTTCAAGCAGGCCGAGTTCGACATCCTGTACGGCCACGGCATCTCCAAGGAAGGCTCGCTCATCGACATGGGCGTCGAGCACAACCTGGTCAAGAAGTCCGGTGCCTGGTTCACCTATGACGGAGACCAGCTGGGCCAGGGCAAGGAAAACGCCCGCCGCTTCCTGCGCGACAACCCGGATCTGGCCAACGAGCTCGAACGCCAGATCCTGCAGAAGCTCGGCGTCCTGCCAATGGAAGAAGTTGAAGAAGACGAGACAGAACTGCGAGTCGTCGAGGGCGATCAGTAGTGGCCTCAGGCTTCCAACGACGTAGCGTCCGACCCGGAAAGAATTCCGGGTCGGACGCTACGTCCGTTTCCAAAGAGTTCCAGGGCGACCTCGAAGACATGCCGGACTGGGCCAAGCCCAGCCCGGAAGAATTGGAAGCCCAAGCGGCTGGGGAATCAGCCAAGCGGGACCGGGAGGCTCAGCGGGCATCCCAGCGCGCTGCGGCGCCTGCAATGCCGGCCGGCAGCACCTCGCGAACCATTGCCAGTTTCTCCGAGCAGCCGGCGAAACCGGGCAGCATCGAAGAGCTGCGCGCGGCCATGGAGCAGATTGTGGCTGCGCCCGCGCCGGCCAAACCGTCGAAGCAGGAACGCCGCGAAGCGCGCGAAGCGCGAAAAGCTGCCCGCCAAGCGGGGGAGCCTGAAGAGCTCAGCGACGACCAGTGGCGGGAAAAGGCGCGCGGAATTTTGCTGCGCCAGCTCACGGCCAGCGACAAGACCGCCAAGCAGCTCAAAGACAAGCTCCTTGAGAATGAATGCCCGGAAGACATTGCCGATGAGGTCATCGACCGCTATGCCGAGATCAACCTCGTGGATGATGAACGCTTTGCGAAGTCCTGGGTCGTTGCCCGCGCTCGCTCGCGTGGATTAGCCCGCGGTGCGATCAAGCGCGAGCTGCGCACCAAGGGGGTGGACGACGAGCTGGCCGCTGAAGCGCTGGAGCAAATCGATGACGAAGCGGAGGAGCAGCGAGCCCGCGAACTGGTGCGCGCGAAGCTGCGTCCCGAATCCATGGGCGCCGATCGGGACAAAGCCCTGCGCCGGCTCGTGGGGATGCTGGGCCGCAAAGGCTACAACGGCGGCATGGCGTTCAAGGTCGCCCGCGAGGAATGGGAAGAGCGCTTCGGCAATCGCTACTGATGTCGTTTCGGATGCCGCCCTGGTGCGTTTCTCCGGCGCTCAAGCCAATCGTCAATGCCCTGGTAGGCCCAGAGGCTCAAGACCAGGACCCCGGCAAGCATCGAGCCGACACCGATATTGAACAGCAGGCTGTCGGTTTGTCCATCAATGGGCGGGATGATGCCAATAGCGATCGGGATGGCGAGAAGGAAAAGCGCGGATAATCCTGCCATCCACCAGTGGAAGATCTTCATGCCGCGCGACAACCGCAACGGTCGGTACTTGCCGGTTTTCTGGTGCTTGCCTGGCGAATGGTTTTCCACGGGTTGCCCTTTCATACGCCGAATCAGCTATCGAAAAGCCTATTCCTTTTCCTGGCCTTCCACCCGAAGGCGCGCACCGACGGCCACTAGGCCGTAACCGTGAAGGCAACCAGGAGTCCAGCGGAGGCTCGCCTACATTTCAGCGGCACCCGATCTTCGGTAATCTTTAAGGGTGACTGAGCAACATACCTTGAGCAACATCGGCAGCGAAGAACTACCCCGTACCTATGAGGTACGTACCTTCGGCTGCCAAATGAACGTCCACGACTCCGAGCGCCTCTCTGGCCTGCTGGAAGATGCAGGGCTGAGCCGCAAGCCGGAAGAGCTGGCCGAAGAAGTCGCCGACGTTGTTGTCTTCAACACCTGCGCAGTGCGTGAGAACGCAGACAACAAGCTGTACGGGCACCTGGGCATGCTCAAGAACCTGAAGGCTGAACGCCCCAATATGCAAATTGCCGTCGGCGGCTGCCTTGCTCAGAAGGACCGCGACACCATCATCAAGAAGGCCCCATGGGTCGACGTGGTTTTCGGCACGCACAACATCGGCTCGCTGCCCACGCTGCTGGCCCGCTCGCGCCACAACCAGAAGGCGCAACTGGAGATCCTTGAATCCCTGGATGTCTTCCCCTCCACGTTGCCTACCCGACGCGAATCCGTGTACGCCGGCTGGGTCTCCATCTCCGTAGGGTGCAATAACACCTGCACCTTCTGCATCGTCCCTTCCCTGCGCGGCAAGGAGCGGGACCGCCGCCCGGGCGAGATCCTCGCCGAAATCCAGGCCCTCGTAGACGACGGCGCCATCGAAGTGACCCTGCTGGGCCAAAATGTGAACTCCTACGGCGTGGAATTCGGAGACCGCCTGGCCTTCGGCAAGCTGCTGCGCGCTTGCGGTGAAATCGAAGGACTGGAACGCGTGCGCTTCACCAGCCCGCACCCGGCGGCCTTCACCGATGACGTCATCGATGCCATGGCGGAAACACCTAACGTGATGCCGCAGCTGCACATGCCGCTGCAGTCCGGCTCGGACAAGGTGCTCAAGGACATGCGCCGCTCCTACCGGTCCAAGAAATTCCTCGGCATCCTGGACAAGGTCCGCGAACGCATCCCGCATGCGGCAATCACCACCGACATCATTGTCGGCTTCCCGGGTGAAACCGAAGAAGACTTCCAGGCCACCCTCGACGTGGTTGAAGCGTCGCGGTTCTCCTCGGCCTTCACCTTCCAGTACTCCAAACGTCCGGGCACGCCGGCAGCCGACCTGGACGAGCAGCTTCCCAAGGCAGTGGTGCAGGAACGCTATGAGCGCTTGACGGCGTTGCAGGACCGCATTTCCAAGGAGGAGAACGCGAAGCAGCTGGGCCGTACCGTGGAAGTCATGGCCACCGACCAATCCGGACGCAAGGCCGAAGAGACCCACCGTTTCTCCGGACGCTCGCAGGACCAGCGCCTGGTGCACTTCTCGGTACCTGAAGGTGCCCAGGCCCCGCGCCCTGGCGACCTGGTAACCCTGCCGATCACCGAAGTGGCGGCATTCCACCTGATCTCGGATCCCACCGTGGACCAGTACTCCCTGCGTCGTTCGCGCGCCGGGGATGCGTGGGACCGGGCGCAGGCCGAAAGCTGCGGGGTTCCAGCGCCGGCGGGGAGCGGATCCAAGGGCCGCACGAGCTTGGGCATGCCGACGTTGAAAGTGCGCAGCTAGCCATATGGCCACTTCGAACCTGCCGGTGATTGCGATCGTCGGTCCCACAGGTACCGGCAAGTCGGACTTGGCCATCGCCGTGGCGCAGGAACTGGGCGGGGAAATCGTCAATTCCGATGCCCTGCAGTTCTACCGCGGCATGGACATCGGCACCGCGAAGCTGCCGGTGAATGAGCGTGGCGGCATCGAGCATCACCTGCTCGACACCATGGGCATCACCGAGGAAGCATCCGTTGCCGCCTTCCAAGCCGAAGCCCGCGACCACTTCGCCCAAATCCGTGCCCGCGGCAAGGTTCCGGTGATGGTCGGAGGCTCGGGACTGTATGTGCGGGCGGCCCTTGATGTCATCGATTTCCCGCCGACAGATCCAGACGTCAGGAAACGGCTGGAGGCCGAGGTCGAGGCTCAAGGAGACGGACCGCTGCGCCGCCGGCTGGCTGAGGTTGACCCGGTATCCGCAGCACGCAATCTTGACTTGCGCCGCGCGATCCGCGCCCTTGAAGTCCACGAGATTTCCGGTCGGGCCTTCAGCTCCTTCATGCCGCAACGCGAGTATGCCGCTCCGGCAATCCAGATCGGCTTGAACTACGACCGCCAGGCATTGCATGAGGCCTTGGAAACTCGAGTGCACAAGATGGATGCCATGGGATTGGCCGCGGAAGTCGAGGGACTGCTCGGCCAGGGATTGCGCGACGGCAAGACCGCCTCGCGCGCCATCGGCTACCAGCAGTACATCGACTTCCTCGACGGGCAGATCACCCGGGACGAAGCCATTGACCAGACGGTCATTGCCACCCGCAAGTTCGCGCGACGCCAAATCACCTGGTTCAACGCAGATGAGCGGGTCAACTGGCTGAACCCGCTGGAACCTGGGCTGCTGGAAAAAACACTGCAGATCATCGGCTAGCCAACGTACGAACGAAAACTCTAGGAGCATTGATGTACCGCACCGAATTAGGTCAGCTGGCCGGACAACGTTTCGCCAAGGGCCATGCCACCGGCAACGACTTCGTGCTGATTGCCGACCCGGAAGCGCAGCTGGATCTCAACGCCGAACAGGTGGCGGCCCTGTGCCACCGCCGCTTCGGCGTTGGCGGTGACGGCCTGATCCGTGCCGTGCCCACCGCCAAGGTTCCCGGATACGAAGGGCAGTTCCTGGAGCATCCCAAGGCCTACTGGTTCATGGATTACCGGAACAACGACGGCTCCATCGCCGAGATGTGCGGCAACGGCGTACGCGCCTTCGCTCACTACCTGATTGCCGAAGGGCTCGTGAGCCTCCAGGTAGGGCAAAGTTTCCAGATCGGCAGCCGTGCCGGCGTCAAGGAAATTACCCGACTCGCTGATGGCTACGCGGTGAACCTCGGCCCCTGGGGATTGATCTTCGAGCAGGAAGCCGCCGAAAAATCGGTGGACTCCATGGTCAAGCCCAGAGGCTGGGAGCAGGCGCTGCCGGCCTTGAGCATCACCATGGGCAACCCGCACACCGTAGTTGCCTTGCCAGACGTCCAGATGCTTGAAGAACTGGACCTGTTCCAAGCCCCAGAGGTATCTCCGGTCCCTGCCAACGGCACCAACGTGGAATTCGTGGTTCCTTCCGAGCCGCTGATCGAAGAGGACGGGGTTGCCCAGGTCCAGATGCGCGTCCATGAACGCGGGGTCGGCGAGACGCTCTCATGCGGTACCGGTGCGTGTGCGGCCGCGGCAGCCGTACGCTACTGGGCACGCAGCACCGCGCTGATCAACCAGTGGGCTGTCAAGGTGCCCGGCGGTGTCGTCGGCGTTGAATTCCGTGGAAATGCAGAGGGCGGCGAAGATACGATCCTCAGCGGCCCGGCAGACCTGGTTGCACGCGGGATCATCGGTTCAGAGTAGACCTGATCGGCTCTATAGCAAAAATCGCAGAATAGCCTCGCGAGCGATTCTGCGATTTTGCTTTTGGCAATCAGGCCGGACGCGCTACCTTCAGCACTCGGAAGGCCTTGGCGGTCGCTTCACGGGTGATCTTCCAATCCGAGGGAAGCTGCTCAACCAGCCACTTCTGCAGCGAATCGCTACCCAGGTTCTTCTGCACCACCATCCATGCCTCGCCACCCGGGGCCAACCGCGGCAACCACAGCATCAGCAATTCATGCAGGGCATCCTTGCCGATGCGAATGGGCGGGTTCGACCAGATGGTGTCGAATTGCAGGCTCGGATCCACGGACTCAGGGGTGCCGACAACTACGTTGGACAAGCCGAGCGCCGCGGCGTTCAAGCGGGCCAGGTCGATGGAACGCTCATTGACATCCACGCCGTAGACCTCGGACTGGGGGGACTGCTCGGCGGCGGCCAGGGTGATGGGTCCCCAGCCGCACCCGATATCCAGAATACGTCCGCGAGGGGTTGGCACGTACTGCAGCAGCACCGCCGTTCCCTTGTCCAGACCGGCGGGGGAGAAGATTCCCGAGGCCGTCTGCACTTTGCGCAACGAGCCGTTGAGCTCGACTTCGATGGTGCGCCGTTCATCTGCCGAGGCCGGGCTGGCGGTGAAGTAGTGATCCGAGGTCATAGGCAAAGCTTATCGCCCAGTACGGATACCCCAAAGATCAGCGTCGGCAACGTGAGCAAGGCGATATGGGCGTGCGCAGATATCACTGATAGAGTTTTCCCTATGACTTTCATTTTCGTCTAATACGTAGCCCTCTTGGTTACCCGCGGTTCCACGAGCTGGCCGCGCAGTTCTTGCGCGCCCACCGGGCTGAATCAGCAGACGGCAAAGTCATTTCCCATTACCTGGCAGTTCTTCTTTCCAGAACACCGCACACGCCGTTGCTTACCGGTAACCATGCATTCACCTGTCTGCCCATAGACCTTTACTCCTTGCAAAGGACCACGAATGTTTGATGAACCAACCGAAACTGAACGCGCCACGTCGCAAAGTGGGGTCCACCCGCACTATTCTGGAAAGCGAAGTACTTCTAAGGAGACCATGACTAACTCCGAGTCACACGAGCACGATTCGGCATCGATGGATGATGCCCAGATCCAGGCCGCCATCGATCGAATTCTCGCAGCCGATGATGCGCAGAGCCCGCAGGTTCAGCACTTCGGCGAAGAAGAGAATTCCATTTTCGCTGGCCAGGCTACTGCACTGAACCGCTTTTCCTCAGGCCTCAGCAATTTCGACGGGGACCAGGAAGATCTGGAGGATCGCCGCGCGCTGCGTCGCGTCGCAGGCCTGTCCACGGAACTGGAAGACGTCACCGAGGTTGAATACCGCCAGCTGCGCTTGGAACGCGTCGTGCTGGCGGGCATCTGGAGCGATGGTACCGTCGCCGACGCCGAGAACTCCCTGCGCGAGCTCGCCGCCTTGGCGGAGACCGCAGGTTCCGAAGTCCTCGATGGCCTGGTGCAGCGCCGCAGCAAGCCGGACCCTTCGACCTTCCTCGGCTCGGGCAAGGCCGAAGAGCTGCGCGGAATCGTTGCGTCAACGGGTGCCGATACCGTGATTGTCGATGCAGAGCTGGCGCCATCGCAGCGCCGCGCCCTGGAAGACATCGTCAAGGTCAAGGTCATCGACCGCACCAGCCTGATCCTGGACATCTTTGCGCAGCATGCCCAATCGCGCGAGGGCAAGGCCCAGGTTGAACTGGCCCAGCTCGAATACCTGCTGCCACGTCTTCGCGGCTGGGGCGAATCGATGTCCCGCCAGGCCGGTGGCCGCGTAGGTGCCGCCGGTGGCGGCATCGGTTCGCGTGGACCGGGTGAAACCAAGATCGAGATGGACCGCCGCCGCATTCGCGACCGCATGGCGAAGCTGCGCCGCGAGATCAAGGCCATGAAGCCTGCGCGTGAAGCCAAGCGTGCCAACCGCAAGCGCAATGCGGTTCCAGCCGTGGCCATTGCCGGCTACACCAACGCCGGCAAATCCTCGCTGCTCAACCGCTTGACCAACGCCGGGGTGCTGGTGGAGAACGCGCTGTTCGCTACCCTGGATCCAACCGTCCGCCAGTCGGCGACCGAGGACGGGTTGACCTACACGCTGGCCGATACCGTCGGCTTCGTATCCAACCTCCCGACCCAGCTGGTGGAAGCCTTCCGATCCACGCTGGAGGAAATCGCCGATTCGGATCTCATCCTGCACGTCGTTGACGGGTCCCACCCTGATCCCGAAGGGCAGATCCAGGCCGTGCGCACCGTGCTCGGCGAAGTCGACGCGTTGAACATTCCAGAGATCATCGTGGTCAACAAGGCCGATGTGGCTGACCCGTTCGTCGTCGAACGCATCCGCAACCGGGAATCCAACACCGTGGTCGTCTCCGCGCACACCGGTGAAGGCATCCAGGAGCTGCTCGAAAAGATCAGCTCATCGATTCCACGCCCCGGCATCCAGCTTGAGGTGCTCATTCCCTACAACCGCGGGGATTTGATCGCCAAGCTGCACCAGAGCGAATCAGAGATCTTGGAAAGCGAACACCTGGAGGAGGGCACCCGGATGATCGTCAAGGTGCGCGATTCCCTAGCTGCAGAGTTGGAGACCTTCAACCTTCATGGATAAGCAAGAGCAGGCCCTGGGGCTCCTGGAGGCCGCGGTCACTTCCATGGGCGGTGCCATGCGCACCGGCCAGCAGGAAATGGTCAAGCATGTGGTCAGCGCGCTGGAAGATGAAAAGCACTTGCTGGTGCAGGCAGGCACCGGCACCGGCAAGTCGATGGGCTACCTGATTCCGGCGTTGGCCCACGCGCAGACCAGCGCCAAGCCGGTGATCGTCTCCACCGCGACCTTGGCGCTGCAATCGCAGATTGTCGGCCGTGACGTGCCGCGGTTGCTCGAATCGCTCAAGGGCAAGCTCTCGCGCCCGATGGATGTGGCCCTGCTCAAGGGACGCTCGAACTACCTGTGCCAGTACAAGCTCGGCGGCGGGTACCCGGATGACGAAGGCACGCTTTTCTCGATGGATGAGCCGGCAGCTCCTGCCGGCACCACCTATTCGCCGTTGGCCAGCGAGGTCATGAAGCTACGCGAATGGGCTGAAGAGACTGAGACCGGTGACCGCGATGAGCTGGTGCCCGGGGTCAGCGACAAGGCGTGGAAGCAGGTCTCGGTTTCGGCCATGGAGTGCTTGGGGTCGCAGAAGTGCCCGATGGCTGATGAATGCTTCTCGGAGATGGCTCGTGCCCGTGCCGCGGAGGCGGACGTGGTCATTACCAACCACGCCCTGCTGGCGGTATCGGCCTTCGAGGGGCTTTCGGTCCTCCCGGACTTCGAAGTCGCAATCATCGATGAGGCCCACGAACTGCAAGACCGCGTGACCAGCTCGGTGTCCGGGGCGCTCTCCGCACGCATGGTGCTCACCGCGGCAGGCGGCGCCAAACGCCATTGCGGAGTGAACGTGGACGAGATGGTCAAGGCGGCGAACCGCTTGGAGAAGTCGTTGACCGGTGTGCCCACGGGACTGCTGGAACATGGCCTGCGCGAAGACATGGGCATCGCCCTGAACGACATCGTGGAACAGGCCCGGCTGGCGTTGGCGCTGTCCAAGCCCGAAGCCAATGCACCGGCTGACGGCGGACGACAGACCGCCCGCTCCCAGCTGCAGGCGGTGATGGACGATGCGATTCGCATGCTCGAATCCGAAGAGCGCCGCGAGGTGCTGTACACCACCCGTCCGCGGGAGTTTGTCGAAGGCCGGGGCTACGTCGAAGCTGACGAGACCCAGCCAGCCACGTTGAACGTTGCCCCGTTGTCCGTTGCCGGCAAGCTGCGCGAAGGGCTTTTCGACGGGCGCACGGTCGTCTTGACCAGCGCTACCTTGGCTATCGGCGCGCAGTTCGACTCGGTCGCAGGCTCCCTGGGTCTGATGGGCGCCGGGGCTCCGTCCTGGACCGGCGTGGACGTCGGCAGTCCCTTCGATTACCCGAAGCAGGGCATCCTGTACGTAGCCAAGCATCTGCCCAAGCCGGGCCGCCAACTGGCTGCCGAGACGCTGGATGAGATCGAGGATCTCATCAAGGCCTCCGGCGGCGGTGCACTGGCTCTGTTCACTTCGAAACGCTCCGCCGAAGAAGCGGCAAGCATCTTGCGCGAACGCCTGGACGTGGAGATCCTGTGCCAGGGCGAGGGCAGCATGAAGTCGCTGGTCGAGCAGTTCAGCAGCGAACGCGACACCTGCCTGTTCGGAACCATGACCCTGTGGCAGGGCGTGGACGTGCCAGGAGATTCCTGCCGGCTGGTCATCATCGACAAGATCCCGTTCCCGCGCCCGGACGATCCGATCTCCAAAGCCCGTTCCGAGGACGTGGCCAAGCATGGCGGCAACGGCTTCATGCAGGTGGCCGCCACCCATGCGGCGATTCGCCTGGCACAGGGCGCTGGACGCCTGATTCGTTCGGTCGGGGACAAGGGCGTGGTGGCGATCCTCGATTCGCGCATGGCCACTGCACGGTACGGCAGCTTCTTGAAAGCGACGCTGCCGCCGATGTGGCCGACTGTCGACAAGAAGGTCATCACCGGAGTTCTCCAGCGCTTGAACCCGGACGGGAAATAGCCGCAGCCAGAGCACGAACTTGAGCTGTCCTCGGATTTGGGGCAGCTCAAGTTCTTTAAGCACTATCAGCAGGATGGTTGGAGATGCACTAAGGTCTGTGACAAGAACTGATGCCGCGTGAACCGGAAGGCACCATGGAGTCCATGCAGGAATTGGCACACCAAGCCGCCATCGACACCCATCAGCGTTTCGGACGGCGCGTCTTGCGGCTGCCCGGAACCTGGATTGGGCAGAGCTACAGCAGGGCGCACCGGTTGCGCGACGGAAGCTTGCTCAGCGATCTCAATGGCTGCGCGCACCCGTTTTCGGAGTGGAACTATTGGTGGCAGGCGCATTATCTGGATGCCATCATTGATGACGGCCACTCCTATCTGGCCGCAGGCGACGCGGAATCGGCGCGTGCCGAGCTGGCCCGGGCCAATCATCTGTTGCGTGGCATTCGAATTCGCAACTTCGGGATGCTGCCCAACTACTTCTTCGACGATATGGCGTGGCTTGCCTTGGCCAGCGGCCGTCTGGCGCAGTTCACGCTGGCCGTGACGGGAGAAGGAAACCACGCTGCTCAGACTGCAATGCGGGTGCTGGGAGAACAGCTTCAAGCTGGCATGGACGAGGTGCTGGGCGGCGGCCTGTACTGGTCGAAAAATCGGGATTTCAAGAATACGCCGGCCAATGCGCCGGCGGCCCTGTTCTTCGGCCGAACCGGCCAGGAGGACACCGCACGGCAGGTCCTCCAATGGCTGGAGAAGAACCTGTTCAGCGCCGAGCGTGGGCTGTATCTGGACGGGCTGCGGTTGACCAGCCAGGGGCACACGATGGAGCCAGCGGTCTATACATATAACCAGGGCACGGTGCTAGGCGCGTTGCTTGAGCTTGGCGAGCCAGCCGATCTGGCTCACGCCCAGGTGCTGATCGATGCGACCACGCACTCGCTGTCTTCCGCGGCCCGAGTACTCGCGTTCAACCGCGGGGGAGACGGGAACCTTTTTGCCGGAATCCTGTGCCGGTATCTGGCCCTCGCCGCGAAAGATCACCGCTTGGAAGCACCAAGCAGGGAGCAGGCCAGGCAACTGGTCACGGCAACTGCAGGCCATCTGATCGACCAGGAACCGCGCCGGCTCTCGGCGGCAGTCCAGCGCTGGATGATCTTCGCCGCGGCCGCCCAGATCGAGCTCGAGGCCGGCGAGTAGCTGATTAAACGAAAATTGCGCTGGTGCAAAGCACCAGCGCAATATCCACACGAAATCTAGAGTGAGCGCATGACCGAGACGACCCGTCCCATGATCTTTGCTGCATCACCCAAAATCGGTTCGTAGCGCGAGTTCTGTGGAAGCAGCCAAGTATGCCCATCACGCTGCCGGAAGGTCTTGACGGTCGCTTCCTCGTCCAGCAGGGCTGCGACGATGTCGCCGTTGTCTGCCGTCTGCTGTCGGCGGACAACTACCCAGTCGCCATCGCAAATCGCGGCGTCAACCATTGAATCGCCGGAAACCTTGAGCATGAACAGTTCCCCGTGGCCCACGAGCTGACGAGGCAACGAGAAAACATCTTCGACGGACTGTTCTGCCAGGATCGGACCGCCAGCAGCAATACGGCCAACCAGCGGAACCATGGTGGTGTCAGCAGAAGTGCTCAGCTCAATGATCTTGGCGTCTTCGCTGGCAGCCGGCTCGACCGGCTCCGAGACCTCGGCCTTTTCGGCATCGTCGGACAATTGCAGCGGAAGCAGGATTTCCATCGCGCGCGGACGGCGTGGGTCTCGACGGATATAGCCGAGCTTTTCCAACTGGCTCAACTGGTGGGTCACGCTCGAAAGACTCTTGAGTCCGACAGCGTCGCCAATCTCACGCATCGATGGCGGATAACCGTTCTTGCCGATAGACCGCTGGATCGTCTCAAGGATCTTCTTTTGGCGAATCGTCAGCGAACGTGCATTCGATCGGGGAGTGCGTTGTGATGCTGACATGAGATTTTGCCTTCCCTAGCAATCATTCGAAAGTTTGCGTGTCCAAACTGTCGGAGCTAGATGGTGAGATGTTTTCATTGCTCGTCTACTTCGAAATCTTAGTAGATAAGCGAGCTTCTTTCAAAGATTTGTTCGAAAACTTCTGGACAAGTTCCGCGAATCTCTGTTAGAACAGATATACGAGGTTCGAACAAGTTTTCGAATCCGTTCTTTCGAATAAAAATTCGCATCACTTGAATTTCTTGAGGAGACAACGTCATGGCTACCGTCGCACTTGACTCAGATCAGACCCAAGCGCCGCTGAAAATCCGCATCAACCGCCGCGGTTGGGCTGTGCTGGTGGGGATGCCCGTTTTCGCACTCACGATCGCTGCTGCTTTCTTCTTCTCCATGTTCGCCTCTGACGCGCATGCCGCGGCAGAAGATCCTGCTGGGGTTGGAACCATCGATGTCACCGTGATCCCCGGGGATACGCTATGGAGTTTGGCTCGCGACTATGCCACCGGTTACGACGTGACTTCCGCAGTTGGCCACATCGCGGAGCTCAACGCCTTGGACGGCAGCGAAATCCAGGTTGGAGATACCTTGTCGATTCCGGTCCTCGCCGGTTAGCTTCCCCCGCTGGCTAGAGTTTGTTACCTGCAGCCGTAGCGGATTCACTGGCGGGCTCGCTGCGCACGTAGACTTGATGCGTGAATGACCGCAGTGAACTTTTGAGTCAGCTGCCCTTGCGTGAGAATCTCCGCGGGCTATCCCCTTATGGCGCACCGCAAATTGACGTGCCGATCCAGCTGAACGTCAACGAGAACACCCATCCGTTGCCACCGGTAGTCGTAGACGCCATTGCCCAGGAAGTGGCCAAGGCAGCGGCAAGTCTGAATCGCTATCCCGACCGCGAGTTCACCGAGCTTCGTGAACTTCTTGCCGATTACCTCGGCCACTCGCTCACCAAGGAGAACATCTGGGCCGCGAACGGTTCGAATGAAATCCTGCAGCAGATCCTGCAAGCCTTCGGTGGTCCAGGCCGTACCGTGATGAGCTTCGGCCCCACCTACTCCATGTACCCGCTGTTGGCCAGTGGTACTGATACCACCTATATCGCCGGTGAACGCGCCGAGGATTTCACCCTGTCCGCCGAATCTGCAGCCGCGCAGGTCCACGAGCACAAACCGAATATCGTGTTCCTGTGCTCGCCGAACAACCCAACCGGCACCGCCCTTGGCCTTGATGTCATCACGGCCGTGTACGAAGCCATGAGCGAGCACAACGGCATGGTGATCGTTGACGAGGCGTACGCCGAATTCTCCTTGGCCAGCACCAAGTCCGCACTGAGTCTGCTTGAAGGCCGCCAGCGATTGATCGTCTCGCGCACCATGTCCAAGGCATTCGGCCTAGCCGGCGCACGCGTCGGCTACCTGGCCGCCGCGCCAGAGGTCACCGATGCCATCCGCTTGGTGCGGCTGCCGTACCACCTGTCGGCCGTGACCCAGGCAACGGCGATCGCCGCCTTGAAGAACATCGAGTTGCTGCTGGCGCAGGTCGAAGACATCAAGTCCCAGCGTGACCGCATCGTCGCGCGCTTGAAGGAACTGGGCCTGAAGCCATCGGTCTCCGACTCCAACTTCGTCTTCTTCGGTGGCGTCGAAGACCCCCACGCTATTTGGGAAGGCCTGTTGGAAGCCGGCATCATCATCCGCGACAATGGAATTCCGGGGACCTTGCGTGTTACGGCCGGAACCGAATCAGAAACCACAGCCTTCTTGGAACGACTTGCCGAACTGCTCGGCTCGCAGAAGTAATCAAAGACAAGCGAAGGAAGACATGTCTGCCGAATTGATTGGCGCACGTCGCGCCCGCATGGAACGCGTGACCAGCGAATCGTCCGTATTCGTTGAATTGGATCTCGATGGAACCGGCGTCTCGGAGATCAGCACCTCGGTGCCGTTCTATGACCACATGCTGACTGCGCTCTCCAAGCATTCGCTCATCGACCTCACCGTGCGTGCTACCGGCGATACCCACATCGATGTCCACCACACCGTTGAGGACACCGCGATCACCATCGGCGAAGTGCTGCGCGTGGCGCTGGGCAACAAGGCAGGCATCCGCCGCTTCGGCACCTCCTACGCTCCGCTGGACGAGGCGCTGTCCCGTTCAGTCGTCGATGTCTCGGGCCGGCCATACCTCGTGCACTCCGGCGAGCCTGCTGGTCAGGAATACCACTTGATCGGCGGGCACTTCACCGGCTCGATGACCCGCCACGTCTTCGAAGCCATCACCTTCCACGCACAGATCTGCGCTCACATCGAGGTGCTCTCGGGCCGCGACCCGCACCACATTGTCGAAGCGCAATTCAAGTCCTTCGCCCGCGCCTTGCGCGAAGCCGTAGAGCGCGATGAGCGCATGGGCGACAAGATCCCATCCACGAAGGGTGCCCTGTAAGTGGAGAAGAAAACAGTAGTTGTCCTGGACTACGGTTCAGGCAACGTCCGATCCGCCGTGCGCGCCTTGGAAGCCGCCGGCGCCGAGGTGGAACTGACCGCAGACCCGAAGAAGATCGTGGCTGCCGACGGACTGGTAGTCCCGGGAGTCGGCGCCTACGCCTCGGTCATGGAACAGTTGACCGCAACCGGGTCCCTGCGCTGGATCGGCCGCCGCATCGCCGGTGGCCTGCCCGTCTTGGGGATCTGCGTGGGCCACCAGGTCTTCTTTGAAGAAGGCGTGGAGCACGGGGTGAAAACCGAAGGCATCGGCGAATGGCCGGGCAAGGTTGAACGCCTCCAGTCGGATGTCATTCCGCACATGGGCTGGAACACGGTGCGCCCGCCGGAAGGATCCAAGCTTTTCGCAGGCATCGAGGACGAGCGATTCTACTTCGTGCACTCCTACGCTGTGCAGAAGTGGGAATTCGACGTCACCCAGCCAGCGATGACCCCGCCGCAGGTGACCTGGTCGACGCACGGGACGCCATTCGTGGCCGCCGTCGAGAACGGCCCGCTCTCGGCAGTCCAGTTCCACCCGGAGAAGTCCGGCGACGCTGGCGCACAGCTGCTGCGCAACTGGTTGGGGACACTCTAGGCATGTGGAGCCTCATCTTGGGTGTTATCGGGGCCTTCCTGATCGGCGGGGCCATTTCGCTGAAGAACCAGAAGGCCCATATTTCATGGATCATCGCGCTCTGGGTGCTTGCAGGCATGAGCCTGATCGCAGCCTGGGCCCTGACCTACTAACCACTTTTTACTTCTTCACTAAGGACATCATGAGCGAGCAACCAATCCTCGAACTCCTGCCTGCGGTAGATATCGCCGGCGGCCAGGCAGTGCGCCTGGTCCAGGGCGAAGCCGGTTCAGAGACCGGATACGGCGACCCGCTGGAAGCTGCGCTTTCCTGGCAGAACGCCGGGGCCGAATGGCTGCACCTGGTCGACCTGGACGCAGCCTTCGACCGCGGAAGCAATGTCGAGATCGTCCAGCGCATTGCCAAGGAACTGAACATCAAGGTCGAGCTCTCCGGCGGCATCCGCGACGACGCCTCCCTGGAACGTGCACTGGAATTCGGCGCTACCCGCGTCAACCTCGGTACCGCCGCACTGGAAAACCCGGAATGGACGAAGCAGGCCATCGCCCGCCACGGCGACAAGATCGCCGTGGGCATGGACGTGCGCGGAACCACCTTGTCCGGCCACGGTTGGACCAAGGACGGCGGCGACCTGTGGGACGTCCTAGCTCGCTTGGAAGACGCCGGATGCGCCCGCTATGTTGTCACCGACGTGACCAAGGACGGCACGCTGCGCGGTCCAAACGTTGAACTGCTGCGCGAAATCGCTGCCAAGACCAGCAAGCCGATTGTCGCCTCGGGCGGCATCTCCTCGCTCGAAGACCTCCGCGTCTTGCGTGAGCTGGTTCCTGAAGGCATCGAAGGCGCCATCATGGGCAAGGCGCTGTACTCAGGCCAGTTCACCTTGCAAGAAGCGCTCGATGTGGCAGGCCGCCGCTAGGCACCAAGCACCATCCGCGAAAGGCGATTCAGAAGCTCCCTGCTTCTGAATCGCCTTTCCATTTGTGAAGCCAGATTCCTGCAATACCTTCTCCTGGCAGCGATGGCGCACAGCTGGCAGGGGATGAAATCTGAAATGCCCCGCTCGGGGTGTCCAAGCTCATGAATGCAGTTTTGGAACTTCCTGCCAACAACCTCGAAACCACCGATAGCATGGAGCTATGAGCACCGAGCAACCTGAATCTGCACCCAAACGCCATCTGCCGGGACATATTGTCGCTGCGCTGGCGCAGGCAGGTTCAAAAACCGACTCTGCCGGCCAGGATTGGGAAGGCCGCGACCTGAGCGGCGAAGGCAACCCCCTGCATAACTTCGACAAGGACGACGGCAAGGCCGACGCCAATGTCGTTGCCGCCTTGGCAGCCTTGCGAGCCGGCACCGCGGGGGAGGGCGAAGTGCATCAATCCTTGTCACAGGCGCGCGTTTTCGTTGCGGTGGTCGCCCAGCTCGGTGAAGAAGCGATGACTGAACACGGCTTCGCCTCCGATAAGGAAGCCGATATGGCGCTGGTGAAGATCAAGGCTCCGGATGGCCGCATGGCCCTGCCGATCTTCACCACAGTTGAACGGCTTCAGACGTGGCACAAGGAAGCTCGGCCGGTGGCGGTCTACGCCCCGCGGGCGGCCCTCTCGGCAGTCAGCGAGGAATGCCAGCTGCTGGTCCTCGATCCCGGAAGCGATTTCACCTTCGTGCTTCGACGACCCGGGGTCTGGAACCTGGCTAAGCAGATCGAGTGGATTCCGAGTTATCAGAATCAGCAGATCGCCAACCTGGTGCAGGATGCAACCGAAGGCTTCAGCCAGTTGCAGACCGTCAAGGTTGCCCCGGGCAGGGGAGTCGGCTCCCGCAGCAAGGACGGGCAAGTTGTCCTTGGCGGAGGTTCCGGACCGGAACTCAACCTGCAGTTCGTCTTTGCTCCTGGAACGAGCGAGAACGACGCACGCGAGGCAACTCGCGCAATCCACGGGCGTTTGTCCCAGAACACCGAATTCGCTGAAGCAGTGGATTCCCTCGAACTCAGTTTGCACAGCGCGCCGAGCTAGACCGGCGGGCTCCTTTTGACCAGATAAGGAACTTTCCGGGCATGAAAAGCTATTGGCAGATCCTGCGCCAGCCGCAGATCTCACTGTTGTTGCTGATTGGCATGATTGCCCGCCTGCCGCACTCTGCCTTGAGCATGCTGCTGCTCCTGCATCTGGTGAACAACCTCGACCAATCCTGGGTTTCAGCGGGCCTGGTCACGGCAGTCATGACCCTGGGCATCGCCATCGGCGCCCCCTGGCGCGGAGCCCGCGTGGATGTCTGGGGACTGCGCCGCGCGATGATCCCCTCGGTGATCGTCGAAACCCTCGTCTGGTGCACGGTGCCCCATGTTCCGCTGGTTTGGGTCTACCCCTTGGCCTTCATCGGCGGGCTCTTCGCACTGCCGGTCTTCTCCGTGGTGCGTACCGCCCTGGGCATCATGACCACCGGTGAGCAGCGCCGTACCGCCTTCGCCCTGGACGCAACCGCCACCGAACTGGTGTTCATCGTCGGCCCGGCCAGTGCCGGCATTGTCGCCACCCAGGTCAGCAGCGTCATCGGCTTGAGCGTAATTGGCGTAACCTCGACGGTGGCCGGTTTGGCGCTGATGATACTGAATCCGCCAACACGCAGCGACGACCCCAAGGCGATTGCTTCGCGGGCCAACGTGCACGAAGAACGCCTGGGCGCGGAAGCCAGCTTCATTGCCGCCGCACCGATGGGCGTGCCCGAAGTCGAAGGCGAGCTGATTGCCGCCGGCATGAAATCCGCCCGTGCCCGGATCAAGCAGCGCGGACGCAACTTCAAGAACCGTTTCAACTGGGTCAGCGCTTCGGTCCTGGCGGTCTTCATCGCCTCGGCCGGAGCGGGCATGCTGCTCACCGGCACCGAGGTGGCCATCGTGGCCGAACTGGATGCGTCGGCGCAAAGCCACCAGCTTGGGCTGGTGTTCTTCTTCTGGTGCGGCGCCTCGCTGATGGGCGGCCTGATCTACGGGTCGATGACCCGGGTCATCTCTCCGCTGGTGCTGCTGCTGAGCATGGCAGTGCTGACCATACCGATGTATTTCGCGTGGGATACCTGGTCATTGGCGCTGTTCTCCGCCCTGCCCGGCTTCCTCTGCGCGCCAACTCTGTCGGCGGCTTCCGAATGGCTCACCGACCTGGTGGCCGAAAAGCGCCGCGGCGAAGCCATGGGCTGGTACGGTTCGGCGATGACCGCGGGTACCGCGCTGGGCTCTCCAATCACCGGCATCTTCGTCGACAACCTCGGTCCGGCCCCTGCCTTCATCGGCATCAGCACGATGGCCGCGCTGGTTGTAGTGATCGCGCTGATCGCCCAGCAGATCCGCCGTCGCGTGCGCCGTGCCCGCCGCCGTCGCCTGGAAACGATCGCCTAGGCGCGAGGCGCTGGCCTGAGCCGCGAGTACATGTACATGTCCTTGCGGTCGGAGCCCACCCGTTCCCAGCTGCGCAGCAACCCTTCGCGCTGGAAGCCGCAGGCTTCGGCGGTCCGCCACGACCCCTCGTTCCAGGGCTCCACGTAGAGCTCCACCCGTTCGATGCCCGGATGCTCCAAGCCCCAGCCCGCCAGCGCCGTCAATGCCTGCTTGGCAATGCCCCGGCGCCGGAACCCTGGGGCGATCCAATATCCGATGCTTGCCCGGCCCTGATGGGCATCGCGCAGCCAGAGGCCGATCTGCCCGGCGGCAGCATTTGTCATCGCGTCGGCGATGGCAAATGAGTAGCCGCTGCCCTCGGCGACCCGGCGATGCTGGCGTTCGATGAATGCCGCGTAGTCCGCTTCGGTCCCTTGTGCCGGGACAGTGGTGATCCGAGGAATGTACGGGTCGGCGGACGCCTGCCGCACGGTGGGGATATCGCTGGGCTGGAAGGGACGCAGGCGGTAGGCCCCGGCGTCCAGCACTGGCTGTTCGAGCATCTTCATGCTTCCAACCTAGCCGGTGATCCAAACAACAATGGACCCGTTTCCCGAAGGAAACGAGTCCATGATGTTAATCTCTTAAAATTCAGCCAATATTACCTAGTTGACCGGTCCGGTGAACTTCTCGCCCGGGCCCTTGCCTGGTGCATCGGGGATGATCGAAGCTTCGCGGAAGGCGAGCTGGAGGCTGCGCAGGCCGTCGCGCAAAGGCGCTGCGTGCTGCGAGCCGATCTCCGGCGCACCGGCGGTGACTAGGCCTGCCAGTGCGGTGATCAGCTTGCGGGCCTCATCGAGATCCTTCAGCTCATTGGCATCTTCGCCCTCTGCAAGGCCGCACTTGACGGCAGCTGCACTCATCAGGTGGACAGCGGCGGTGGTGATGATTTCAACTGCTGCAACTTCAGCGATATCGCGCACCTGCTGGTCCACGGAGTGCTGGTGCGAGTTGGTGTCTTCGTTAGTCATACTGCTAAGCTTGTCACAGACCGACTCGATGCCGGTACTTCTCGCAGTTCTCCAGTTAGCCCTGGACGAGGGATTCGTACTAGTATTGAGCCATGCAAGTGGAGGCCAACTCCCACCCGCTGTCGCCGTTTCAGGCTTCCGGGTAATTCGGCAGGATCGCAGCAATGCGATCCCCTAGCGCTTACGCGGGAACTTTCCCGTGTTCGGCTATGTCGTTCTTTCTGGCCTTCGCCTGCAATCGCAGACGGAGGCCTTCTTTGTTTGCGGTCATGGATTACGAATTTCAGGAGTGACACATCAGCGATCCACGCATTAACGAGCGCATTCGCGTGCCAGAGGTACGTCTCGTCGGCCCTAATGGTGAGCAGGTAGGCATCGTCCGCATTGAGGACGCGCTTCGTCTTGCTCTCGAGTCCGATCTGGACTTGGTCGAGGTGGCACCCAGCGCCAAGCCTCCAGTGTGCAAATTGATGGATTTCGGCAAGTACAAGTACGAAGCCGCCGTCAAGGCTCGCGAAGCTCGTAAGAACCAGACCAACACGGTCTTGAAGGAAGTCCGCTTCCGCCTGAAGATCGACACCCACGACTACGAGACCAAGGTCGGCCACGCACTGCGCTTCTTGGGCGCAGGCGACAAGGTCAAGGCCATGATCCAGTTCCGTGGTCGTGAGCAGCAGCGACCAGAAATGGGCATCCGCTTGCTTGAAAAGTTTGCAGCAGACGTCGCCGAAGTTGGGGTCATTGAGTCCAGCCCGCGCATCGATGGCCGAAACATGGTCATGGTTGTTGGTCCGCTGAAGAACAAGGCAGAGGCTCGCCGCGAGCAGCAGCAGAAGTCGGGTGGCCGCAATTCGGCCAAGCGCAAGATCCGCACCGACGCTCCGGTTGAGACCGAGGGCCAGAATGTCGCAGCTTCCATGGATGATGACGCCCGCGCCAAGCTGGAGCAGGCACGTCAGGCAGCTGAAGGCGACGCCTAGCCAAGCCTGTTGGGCTTTCGGGCCCGTCACCGTTCACGGTGAAGGAACTTCCTCCGGGAAGATCCAACTACAAGAGAACAACAGCGGTCACCTTTATCGGGGCCCGCTTCGGATGATCCCCACCCGGTGCCTTACCGGGTGGAGCACGTAAGGAGAACGGCAGCTATGCCGAAGTTCAAGACTCACAGTGGCGCCAAGAAGCGCTTCAAGCTCACCGGCAGCGGTAAGCTCGCTCGCCAGCAGGCCAACCGTCGCCACTACCTGGAGCACAAGTCCTCGCGCGTTACCCGTCGCCTGGCTTCTGACCAGATCGTCGCCAAGGCCGATGTGAAGACCATCAAGCGGATGCTGGGCCTCTAAGCTCTCCCTTTCGCACTACGGGGAAGCAATACCCCACCACCCATAGATTTCACCCATCCCGCGGCATTGCGGGCACTGGGGAACTGACTTGAAGGAGTACACACGTGGCACGTGTGAAGCGGGCAGTAAACGCCCACAAGAAGCGTCGCGTCGTTCTGGAACGCGCAAAGGGTTACCGCGGTCAGCGTTCGCGCCTGTACCGTAAGGCCAAGGAGCAGCTGCTCCACTCGTTCGTTTACAGCTTCAACGACCGCCGTAAGCGCAAGGGCGACTTCCGCCGCCTGTGGATCCAGCGCATCAACGCTGCATCCCGCGCCAACGGCATGACCTACAACCGCCTGATCCAGGGCCTGAAGGCTGCCCAGATCGAGGTTGACCGCCGCATGCTCGCAGAGCTGGCTGTTTCGGACTCGAACGCTTTCGCCACCCTGGTGAAGGTTGCAAAGGACGCTCTTCCAGCTGACGTCAACGCACCAAAGGCTGCTGCTGAGGTTGCTGCCCCTAAGGCTGAGAAGGCTCCAAAGGCTGCTGCCAAGGCTGTCGAGGGTGAAGGCGTAATCAAGGCTGTTGAAGGCGAAGACGCTCCTGAGGGCTTCGTCATCAAGGGCAACGCCGGCTCGAACAAGTACCACGTTCCAGGTTCGACCTGGTACGAGCAGACTGAAGCAGAGTACTGGTTCAACTCCATCGAAGCTGCCAAGGCTGCAGGCTTCGAACCAGCTGGCGGAGAATCCCGTCAGCAGATGAAGTAAATCTCTTCTCCCTTTGAGCTGAGGCTCAGGTAGGACAGATCACAACGAAGGACGGGTCCCGCGCATAGCGCGGACCCGTCCTTTGCGTGCATCTACCGGTATTCTCGAGTCATGAGCAGTTTTCCTCCAGAAGTGATGTCCAATCCACGCGCTGAACGGGTCAAGGCCATCGCGCGGCTGGCCAAGATCAAGGGCCGCGAAGCCACCGGTGAATACCTCGCCGAAGGCCCGCAGGCTGTTCGCGAAGCGCTCAAGGCCCATCTGGAGGACGACAACCTGGTCCAAGGCGTCTACGCCGTCGGCGGCTTCCTGGAAAGCCACGAGGAATTCGCGCAGCTGCTCGACGAGGCGAAGGTGCCAACCCGCATCGTCACCGGCGAGGTGCTGCACGCCATGGCCGACACCCAGACCCCGCAGGGCATCCTCGCGGTCGTCGCCATGTCCCAGCCGCAGCTGAGCGAGGTGCTGGACACCAAGCCGAAGCTGATCGCCGTGCTCTGCCGCGTGCAGGATCCGGGCAACGCCGGCACCATCCTGCGCGCCGCCGATGCCGCCGGAGCTGATGCGGTGATCCTGACCAAGGGCAGCGTGGACATCTACAACCCGAAGGCCGTGCGCTCCACCGCCGGCTCGCTGTTCCACCTGCCGGTACTGAGCAACATCGAATTCGACCACCTGGTCGCCGCCGCGAAGAGCACCGGAAGCCAAGTGCTGGCAGCCGACGGCTATGCCGCCCACAACCTCGATACCCTGCAGGATGCCGCCGTGCTGCGTGCACACCAACCGGGCACCGCCGCGCCCGAAGGCCAGCCGGTGCTCGAAGCGCCCACCCTGTGGCTGTTCGGCAACGAAGGCCAAGGCCTGGACGAGCACGAGAAGGATGCCGCCGACTACCGAGTGGCAGTGCCGCTCTACGGTGTCGCCGAATCCCTGAACGTGGGGACCGCATCCACCGTCTGCCTGTACGCCTCGGCCCGCGCCCAGCGCTAGGCGCAGAGGAGCATCCTGAACACCCATGAGCACTGAACTCAAGCAAATTGTCGCCGTGGCCATCGTCGATGACCTGGCGAAGCCCACCAAGCTATTGGCCGCGCGCCGCAACCGCCCAGCGGCCCTCGCCGGGCTCTGGGAATTTCCCGGCGGAAAGGTCGAACCGGGGGAGAGCGAAATCGAGGCCGTGCACCGCGAGCTGCGCGAAGAACTCGGGGTGCAGCTGCGTCTTGGCGCCCCAATCCCGGGCCCGCATCCGCAAGGCTGGCAGCTGAACGAGAAGGCCGCCATGCGCATGTGGTTCGCCCAGATCGCCGAGGGCGAACCAGCACCCCTGGACGGGCATGACCAGCTGGCCTGGCTCCAGCTCGATGACTCGCTGGGCGCTATCGTTCCATGGATTCCAGCCGATGCGCCGATCGTTGCGGCATGCCTGGCCCAGGCACGTGCAGGGGCGCAGCGCTGAACACCCGTAAGCTTGATACCACGCCAGCATCTGGCATATTGCCTATCACCGATATTTTTTGAGGAGCACACTTCGTGAAGCGAATTATGAGCGTTATCGCTCTGGCCTTCGCCGCCGTCCTAGCACTTTCCGGCTGCGTCAACATGAACGCAGAAGTCGACATCTTGGGCAAGGACAAGGTCGCCGGGGCCATGCAGCTGACCCTGCACAAGTCGACGCTCAACGGCGTCAGCTTCGAGGAAGTCCTCAACAGCCAGATCGACATCGAAGCGATGGAACAGCAGCTGGGGGACAAGTGGACCTACAGCAACGTTGATGATGGCGAGAACGTGGGCCTGCGCTTCGAGACCACCAGCCCGATGACCTACGTCCAGCTGGCCGACGCATTCAGCCTCTTCGGCTTCGAGATCAACCTGAGCGACGACGGGCAGGAATACACCTTCTCGATGCCGGGCGACAAGGCAGCCGTGGATTCCTCCTTCACCGAAGCTAACCTGCACGTCACCTTCCCGGGAGCTGTCACCTCGCACACCCCGGGTACCGTTGAGCACCACACCGTCACCTTCGACATGATCCAGGGCGCCGCCGCCTACGAGGCCACCGGCAAGGTCAACCACGCCATGTTCTACTCCGCAGTGTTCGGCGGTGCGCTGCTGGTCTTGAGCCTGGTCTTCGTGGCTGCATTCGCACCCAAGGCCGCCAAGGAAGCTCACTAGAAAGCGGCAACCCCGCTTCAAGGTAAGAAGCTTCACGCCAAGGGCCCGTCATCGGTGAAACGATCACGGGCCCTTAGCCATAGAATGGAAGCAGAGAATTCTACGCGTAAGTACAAGATAAGAGTAAGGATCGATCGATCCCATGTCTGATCAGACAACTGAACAAGCTCCTGTCGGGGAGTCAAATGTTCCGCACCCAACCGATGAAGCAGGCATCCAGCATGCGGTCGACGCCGCCCTGGCAGCCATCGAGGCAGCTGGCGACCTGAACGAGCTGAAGGAAGCCCGCTTGGCCCATACCGGCGAAAAGTCGGCGCTGTCGCTGGCCAACCGGCAGATCGGCAAGCTGGACAAGTCCGAAAAGGCCGTGGCCGGCAAGCTCGTGGGCGGGGCCCGCGGACGGGTCAACAAGGCGCTGGCCGCCCGCACCGTGGTGCTGGAAGAAGCCGAAGCCGCCCGCATCCTCATCGAGGAAACCGTGGACGTCACCGCGGCAGCCCGCCGCCGCCGCGTCGGCGCCCGCCACCCGCTCTCGGTGCTGCAGGACCGTGTCGCTGACATCTTCGTCGGCATGGGCTGGGAAATCGCCGAGGGCCCGGAAGTCGAATCCGAATGGTTCAACTTCGATGCGCTGAATTTCAAGCCGGATCACCCGGCCCGCGAAATGCAGGACACCTTCTTCGTGGAGCCTGCCGACGCGCACCTGGTGCTGCGCACCCATACCTCCCCGGTGCAGGTCCGCTCGATGCTCGAGCGTGATGTGCCGGTCTACGTGCTGTGCCCTGGACGCACCTTCCGCACCGATGAGCTGGACGCCACCCACACCCCGGTCTTCCACCAGTTCGAGGGCCTTGCCGTGGACAAGGGCCTGACCATGGCCGACCTGCGCGGCACCCTGGAGCACTTCGCCCGGCAGATGTTCGGCGCCGAAGCGCAGATCCGCCTGCGCCCTGCCTACTTCCCTTTCACCGAGCCATCGGCCGAGCTGGACATCTGGCACCCGGGTGCCAAGGGCGGTCCGCGCTGGATCGAGTGGGGCGGCTGCGGCATGATCAACCCGAACGTGCTGCGCGCCGCAGGCATTGATCCGGAAGAGTACTCCGGCTTCGCCTTCGGCATGGGCATCGAGCGCACGCTCATGTTCCGCAACGATGTCCCCGACATGCACGACATGATCGAGGGCGACATCCGTTTCAGCCAGCACTTCGGGATGGAGATCTAAGCAATGCGTATTCCACTATCTTGGCTGCGCGAGTACGCGCAGGTACCAGCCGACGCCTCGGCTGAAGACGTCATGGCAGACCTGGTCAAGGTCGGCCTGGAGGAAGAAGACGTCCACCGCCCTTCCGATGAGCTCTCGGGCCCCATCGTGGTCGGCCAGGTGCTGTCCCTGGAAAAGGAAGTCGCCTCCAACGGCAAGACCATCAACTGGTGCCAGGTCCGCGTGGTTCCCGAAGGGGCCGAGCAAACCCTGGCCGGCAAGGGCATCGACCCGTCCGGCGTGCAGGGCATCGTGTGCGGCGCGCACAACTTCGTGGAAGGCGACAAGGTTGTTGTCACCCTGCCCGGTGCCGTGCTGCCCGGGGACTTCAAGATCTCCCCGCGCAAGACCTACGGCCACACCTCGGCCGGCATGATCGCCTCCAGCCGCGAGCTGGGCATCGGCGATGACCACGACGGCATCATCGTGCTCTCCCGCCTGGGCCTGGACCCTCAGCTGGGCACCGACGTCATGGAGCTGTTCGGCCTGGATGACCAGGCGGCGGAGATCAACGTGACCCCGGACCGCGGCTACTGCTTCTCGATCCGCGGCGTAGCCCGCGAGTACGCGCTGGCCACCGGCACCTCCTTCACCGATCCGGCTTCGAAAGTGGTCGTCTCCGACGCGGCAGAAGCCGGCCATGAGGTCGTGCTGGCCGATGAGGCGCCGATCTACGGCGTGCCTGGCTGCACCCGCTTCGTGACCCGCGAGGTCAACGGCATCGACCCGAGCCGTCCGACCCCGCGCTGGATGGCATCGCGCCTGCAGCTGGCCGGCATGCGCTCGATCTCGCTGGTTGTCGACATTTCCAACTACGTGATGCTTGAACTCGGCGCGCCGCTGCACTTCTACGACGCTGACAAGCTGACGGGCGCCATCACCGTGCGCCGTGCCGCCGCAGGGGAGAAGCTCACCACCCTGGACGACAAGGAACGCGAGCTGTCCGTCGAGGACCTGCTGATCACCGACGAGTCCGGCGCCATTGGCATTGCCGGCGTCATGGGCGGCGCGGCCACCGAGGTCTCGCATTCGACCAGCCGCGTGCTGATCGAAGCCGCCCACTTCGATGCCGTGTCCATCGGCCGTTCGCGCCGCCGCCACAAGCTGCCGTCCGAAGCTTCCAAGCGCTTCGAACGCGGAGTGGACCCACGCATCATGCAGATCGCCGCCCAGCGCGCCGTGGACCTGCTGGTGGAGCTGGCCGGCGGCACCGAAACCGCCAAGGTCACCGATGCGGGCCAGATTCCTGCCGACACCACGATCCAGCTGCCGGCAGGATTCGCTGGCGCACTGGTCGGGGTGGACTACACCGACGAGCAGACCATCACTGCGCTGGAAGGCATCGGCGCAAGCGTCGAGCAGAACTCCGAGGGCTTCGCCGTCACCGCGCCAAGCTGGCGCCCGGATTTGGCCATCAAGGAAGACCTGGTCGAGGAAGTAGCCCGCGTCGTCGGCTACGACCAGATCCCGGCGACCCTGCCGGTGGCACCTCCGGGCCGCGGCCTGACCCGCACCCAGTCCCAGCGCCGCCGCCTGCTGCAGGGATTGGCGGATGCAGGGCTGACCGAGGTCTTGAACTACCCGTTCGTGTCCGAAGCGCAGAACAGCACCTTCGGTGCCGCGCAGGCGGGAACCGAGGTGAAGTCCATTTCGCTGGCCAACCCGATCTCCAAGGAATTCCGCTTCCTGCGCACCTCGCTGCTGCCAGGACTGCTGGAAACCGCCCGCCGCAACATCGGCCGCGGCTTCCGCGATCTGGCGCTGTACGAGGGCGGACTCGTCTTCCTGCCAGGTGAGCAGCTGGGCTCCTCGGTGCTGCCTCCGCTGGGCGCCAAGCCAAGCGATGAGGTCCTGGCCGAGCTGTTCAACGGCGTCCCGAACCAGCCATGGCACCTGGCCGCAGTGCTCACCGGCCGCGAGGCAACGCCTGCTGCCGGCTTCGCACCGCGTGCTTGGGACTGGGCCGACGCACTGGATGCCGCCTACTGCGCGGCGAATATCCTCGGCGTTGAGCTGGAGGTTGCCCAGGGCAGCCACCAGGCCTTCCACCCGGGCCGCGTCGCGGCGCTGAAGGTTGCTGGCGAGATCGTTGGCTACGCCGGCGAACTGCACCCGGCGCTGCTGAAGGATGCGGACCTGCCAGCTCGCACCGTGGCCATGGAACTGGACGCCGCTGCCATGATGGCCGCTGCACCTGCCGTGGTGGTCGCCCAGCAGCACCTGTCCACACAGCCGCTGGCTACCCAGGACGTGGCACTGGTTGTCGACCAGGACGTCGTGGCCGGCGATGTGCGCGACGCGGTGCGTGAAGGTGCCGGTGAACTGCTCGAAGACATCGCGCTGTTCGACGTGTACCAGGGCCAGGGCATCGAAGACGGCAAGAAGTCTCTGGCCTTCGGCCTGCGTTTCCGTGCCGCCGACCGCACCTTGACCGCCGATGAGGCGTCCGAGGCCCGCGCCGCCGCGGTGGCAGTGGCTACCGAGAAGTTCGGTGCTTCCCAGCGCTAGGCCCTGAATGTGCCGCATGCCCTGCTGCTATCTCGGGAATCGGGATAGCAGCAGGGCATTTCGCGTTCTGGCCGTGCACAGGGACTGCATGTTTGAGGTCTACACTTGATCTGGGATGAACCGACACGACGTCGAGATGCAGCAGGAGGCTGGAAGTGAAGGGATTGCGTTCTTGCGGTGCTGTGCTGCTGGTGTTCTTCCTCGGCATCTTGGCCGTTGCCGTGCTCATCGCGGCCGGATGGGCGGCGGTGCTGTTCATCCAGCGCGGCGCAGGAACCCACCTCGATGAGCCGCCCACGCCGAGCGTGTCGGTGGAGGAAGAAGCACCCGATCCGCTTCGCCCGTCGGAAACGTTCACGCCCTAGCTGGCAGGCGGCATCTGAACGGTGCGCATAGCCAGTGTCAGCGTAATGAGCCCGGGTCCTTCCCTCGCCTGGGCGATGAACCCGTAGCGGACAAGCACTTTCAGCGACGCGATATTCGCGTCGTCCACCCGTGCGATAAAAGCGCTGCGGCCGGATTCCTGCAATTGTGAGAGCCCTTCGCCGACGACTGCCTTCGCCAAGCCTTGGCCCCAGTATTCCGGGTCGATCCAATAGCCGATTTCGGTGGCCTGCCCGCGTTCGGTAGCGGTGAAGAGGCCAACCGGTGAATTCTGGCGGCGCGCGATGAACCAGGAGATCGACGGATCGCTCAGGGCGTGCTCCACGCGTTGCGCGGTGTATTCGTGGCTCCAGGTGCTGCCATCTCCGATAAAGGCCGTGACGCGTTCATCTGCCGCGAGGCGTGCAACGAAATCCGTATCTGTCGTGGCCATCGGCGTTAGCACCAGTGAAGGACCCATGGCTTCAGCCTATGCCGGTACGGCAGGAAGGCAAGCTTCGTTTCACGAGCCAAGCGGTTTCATGGCAAGAACCGTCAGTTCCCAGTAAAGACGGCCATGGCTTGGACTGGAGACCGAAATTTGGACTTGATCTGATTGAGTCGCACCGAGTTTGCGGGCATTGCTTGGAACACTGGCCTCTTCCATTCCCGTGGCAGGCACGGCAAAACAAAAGCAGGGAACGACGAAATTTCGTCGTTCCCTGCTGAAGTTGAAGAACATTACTTGGTTCCGCCAGCGGTAATCGGTGGCAAGTCCGACCATGGGAAGGTAATCCACTTATCGGTGCGGCGCCATTCATAGTCCGGGACCATGATGGTGCGTGGCTTGGTGTACAGGCAAACGGTCTTCACATCGGCGCCCCAGGCGGACACCAGATCGACAACCTTTTCGAGGGTGCGGCCGGAGTCGGAGACGTCGTCGACGATCAGGATCTTCTTGTCGCGCAGGTGGCCGTCATCAAGCATTGGGGGAAGAACCACTGGTTCAGGCAGGACGGTGCCGATGCCGGTGTAGAACTCCACGTTCAGCGCACCGCAGGCCTTGACACCCAGGGCGTAGGAAATGGAGCCGGCGAGCAGCAGGCCGCCTCGGGCAACTGCCAGGACGATGTCTGGCTCGAAGCCATCGTCGACAATGGTCTGTGCCAGCTCGCGGGATGCCGCACCGAAGGTGTCCCAGGTGAGGATTTCGCGCTCTGGTTCTGAAAGGACGGATGCCCCTGAATCGTCAATGCTAGTCATTCTGCAATTTTATCCCCGAATTCGTGGCAGCGATGCACAGTTGAAACCGACCGTTCACTTTTTCCTGCTGAGCCCGGAGGATTCCCATCCGCTGATTAGGCAAGAATAGGCATGCAATGGACCAGCTTGAGGAATCCATCACTTTTGGCGAAACCGTGCCAGGTGCCGGCGCATTGCGGGCTCGATGCGCCAAAAGCCTTCTTAATGATGACCCGTGCCGCATCCAAGATCGCTAGGATGGGAGAAAGGCCATCAGCCGGAGATAATCCGGAATCCCCATGAAGGAGACGCAACTTGAGCCCACGAACCTGGAACATCCGGATAGCCGGTGCCGCAGCCATGCTCTCTTTGGGACTGGCCGGGGCGTTGCCTGCCGCGCATGCGGCCATCGGAGTACAGGTCGCTGCGGGGCAGAACCTGGAATCGGTCACCATCGATGACTCCACGGGCAAGCTCAATGAGCAGCGGCTGCGTGATGCCTTGGAAGAACTCGATTTCAATGAGCCGACCGATGTGGCGATCTACGCCCGTAACGGGGAATACTCCGACGACATCAACACCAAAACTCTCGACTACGCCAAGTCAACGCATCCCGAATGGATATCCGGCAAGCCCGAAGACTACGGCGACTACTGGGCCGACGGCCTGTTCATCATCACCTTGTCCATCGAAGGAGAGGGAGACGGGCAGATCGGCACGTACTTCGGTGAAGACCGCAAAGTTTCCGAGAGCTCCATGGAGAGCATCCATGAAGCCGGCTACGACGATTTCAACCTGTCCCGCTGGACCGATGGCGTCATCGCCGTAGCCGACAAGGCATCCGTGATCATGAATCGTCCCTGGTACCAGCACCCTGCATTGTGGATTACCACCGGCATCGGTGGACTCGTTGCCGCCAGCGTCGGCGGAGCCGTGCTGCATACCCGGTCGGCACGGCGGAAAACCTTCGCCGAAGAACTGCACCAAGGCACCCTGCACCTGACCAACGTCACGATGGATCTGGAAGAAACCGAACTGGCGGCCCGTACATTGCCGTCCGCTTCAGGGCATGCCGCCGAGCTGGAACAGCGCTTCAGCAAGTTCATGGCCAAATACCGAGACTGCTTCGAAGCGCAGCAGTCGCTGGAGCAACAGAGCAAGAAAGAGCGTTCGGGCACCAACGGCGTGCGCCAGGCCAAGGAATTCCGCGAGTCAACCCAGTCCTTGGACCTGACGGATGACGCCATCATCGCCGCGGCCGCGCTCTATACCCGTTCGGCCACATGGCAAGATGCCTGGCATGCGCAGACCAAGCCGCTGGAAGAAGACCTGGACGATATCAGGGAATTGCTCAATGACGTCGAGCCGGAGCTGATGGGCAGCGCTGCCGCTCTGGCTTCCTACCGGGAAACAGCAACCACAGAGCTCAACAAGCTGACGGCGCAGCTGACCGAAGAATCGATCACCGTGGACCAGGCACTCGATGGATTATCCGCATTGCGTGCAGAGCTGACCGAAAAGCTGGACGTCTTCGCCCAAGCGCAAATCGAGGTGTACGCGGAGAATGCGGAAGAGAAGGCCGATATGCAGTCGGAGCTCAAGAAATCCCGGTACGAAACCCGTGCCTATGACGGCCGTTCCGGCACCATCTTGGATGTCCTGAATCCCGCCTCGATGTATTGGCGGGTGAGCGGCTACCACCACGGATATTCTTCAGGCGTCAGCGCAGTAACTGCCTCGCGTGAAGCGGCGAGCTCCTCCGGCGGAGTATCCAGCGGCTACTCCGGTGGCGGAAGCTTCTCGGGCGCTGGCGGATCCTCCCGCTTCTGATGAAATCCAGCAAGATCTTCGAGGACCTGTTTCCGCCGCCGGTGCGGGTCGTTTAGACCCGCATCGAGCTGGTGGAAGGCCCGTACTATCCCGAAGAAGAACGGTACATCGCCGATGCGGTGCCCGACAGGCAGCGTGAATTCCGCACCGTCCGGGTGTGCGCTCGCCGAGCCCTTCGAAAACTGGGCCATAAAGGCGCTGCCCTGGTCCCGGATGAGAAGCGGGCACCAATCTGGCCAGCTGGCGTTGCCGGGAGCATGACCCACTGCGCGGGCTTCCGGGCAGCCGCGGCAGCTTCCACGAATGATATCCGTGGCGTGGGCATCGACGCCGAGCTGCACGTCCCGTTGCCAGAAGAAATCCTCGACATCATCTCGCTTCCCGAAGAGCGGCCGATGGTCGAAGACCTATCGGCACGCTATCCGGATATCTTCTGGGAGCGGCTGATCTTCAGCGCCAAGGAAAGCGTCTTCAAGGCCTGGTTTCCGCTGACCAGGCAGTGGCTGGATTTCCTGGAATGCCGAATTCTCATCGATGCGCCAGCACGCCGATGCGGTCGCCCGCGCCCAGGCCCTGCTCGTGCAGCCGCCGGGCCTTATCCTTGACCTCGTCCAGGAATTCCGCGTAGCTTTCCACGCGCTGCCCGTCGTCGCTGGCCGGAGCGCCGGGGTGGGCCTTTGCAGTGGCCTGCAGGATGTCCATGAGGGTGCGCGCAGGCGGCGCCAGGGCACCGGAGGGGAACTGGGGTGGGTGGATTGGTGCATCCGGCGCTGGAGTTTGTCCGTTATCCATGCTGATCGGATCCGTCCCTTCACTAAAGTGCGTGTCGGTCCGCTGGGGGAGAGCGGTCCGGAAGCGAAGCGGATCCTGGAGGGGCGGAACGCGGGGTTCCATCAACCATTAAAGCGTGCCGCGGGCGGACCGCCGCAAGAATATGGTTGAACTGTCATGCATCTCTCAACTGTTGCGCACCGCCTGCAGCAGCCTGCGCGGGGTATCGTGCAGCACGTCGCGCATCCATCCCGCGCCCAGCGACCAGGATTCCAGCGCCTGGATCTGGTGGCTGTAGGAATAGGGGATATTCGGGAAGTCGGAGCCGAACACGATCTTGTGCGAGAGCCCGGCCACGAGCCGCGGATATTCCGCCGGCAGCGGGGCGATGCGGTTCATGAACCCGGTGCCCACCATGGTGGTATCCAGGTAGACGTTGGGATTTTCTGCGGCCAGCTGCGCGAACTGCACGTAGTCGGGCAAGCCGGCATGGGCGATGACCAGCACCAGCTGCGGATGCCGTGCCACCAGTTCGCGGATCGGCTCGATCCCGGTGAACCGGCCGGCATGCGGCCCATGCCCGCAATGGATCACCACCGGCGTCCGGGCCTCGGCGACCAGCTCCCAGGCGCCTTCGAGCAGCGGATCGAGCGGGGTGAAGCCGCCCACCTGCACGTGCACCTTGAACAGCTGCACCCCCTCGGCCAGCGCGGCGCGCACCAGTTCGGCGGCCCCGGGCTCCGGGTAGAAGGTGCCCGAACGGATCGCCTTGGGATGGCGCTGCGCGAACTGCCGCGAGTACTCGTTGAGCCAGGCGGCCATGTCCGGGCGGTGGGCATAATTCAAGGTGCCGTAGGCGATCACGCCCAGTTCCTCCAGCGCGGCGACGCGCTGCGCTTCGGGCATCCGGTAGCTGATCGGCCACGGGTGCCCGGTGCGCTGCGCTTCGCCATCGAAGTAGGACCAGACCTTGGCCAGCACGTTATCCGGCATGAAGTGCACGTGCAGGTCAATCAGCCCCGGGATGCCCAGGGCCTGCAGGTACGCCGGCACCTCCTCGTCGGTGGCGGGGCCGATGCCGGCGTGCCGGCCGGATTGATGCTCGTTCATGGCTGGGGATCCTGTGCTAGGGAACCAGGATGATCTTGCCGGTGGTGGCCCGCGATTCCAGCGCGGCGTGGGCCGCGGCGGCCTCGGTGAGCGGGTACTCGGCGCCGATGCGCACATCGATCTGGCCGGCGGCGACCCAGCCGAAGATGTCGCCGAAGCGCCAGTGCAGCTCCTGCTCGGTGGCCAGGAAGTCGTCGAGCTTCGGACGGGTCACGCTCAGCGAGCCGCCGGCGTTCAGCCGCTGCAGATTGAAGTCGGGCACCTGGCCGGAGGCGCCGCCGAAGAGCACCAGCGTGCCGCGCCGGCGCAGCGCCGCCAGCGAGGTCTCGAAGGTGTCCTTGCCGATGCCGTCGTAGACCGCATGCACTCCCGCCCCGCCGGTGGCCTGCTCGACGGTGGCCGCCACCTGGTCGTAGTCCACCACGTAGTCGGCACCGGCCGCCTTGGCCAGGTCCTTCTTCTCCTGGGTGGAGGCGGTGGTGATCACCGTCGCCCCCTTGAGCTTGAGCAGCTGGGTGAGGATCAGGCCCACGCCGCCGGCGCCGGCATAGGTCAGCACCACGTCGCCGGAGCGCACCATGTAGCTCGAATGCACCAGGTAGTGCGCCGTCATGCCCTGCAGGGGCAGCGCGGCGGCGATATTCAGGTTCACCGCGTCGGGCACCTTGCCCGCCCGCTTGGCATCCACCAGCGCGTACTGGGCGTAGCCCCGGGAACCGGAGGCGGTGGCCACCCGGTCGCCGACCTTGTAGTTCTGCACGCCGTCGCCGATCTGCTGAACCACGCCGGAGAACTCGGTGCCCGGGGTGAAGGGGTAGTCCACCGCGTACACGCCGCTGCGCTGGTAGGTTTCGATGAAGTTCACTCCGGTGGCGGCGATCTTCACCAGCAGCTGGCCCGGTCCCGGGGCAGGGACCGGGATTTCTGCCGGCACCAGTCCGCTGGCGTCGGACGGTTCGTTGACCACGATGGCTTGCTGCTGCATGGAATGGCGCTCCTTGGCTCTGCAGATCTCGAAACTCTGCGTATCTGGATCCCGGCGCTCGATGCGCTCGATGCCGGGCGGTCTCTACGGCCAGTGTAGGACTTCGGGCGGCCGTGCGGGCGCCGCGCGGGTGGATGTCGGGTTACGTGACGAAGAATTTTATGAATATTTATTAGCGTGCGTGAATATTTCGCGGTAGAATCTGGTCATGACGATTTCAGTAGCTGTTTCCGGCGCCAGCGGATACGCCGGCGGCGAGGTCCTGCGCATCCTCGCGGCGCACCCAGAGGTAGAGATCGGCGCGATCACCGCGCATTCGCAGGCCGGGCAGCGCCTCGGCTCGATCGCCCCGCACCTGCATGCGCTCGCCGACCGGGTCCTGGTGGACACCACCGTGGAAAACCTTGCCGGACACGACGTGGTGTTCCTGGCCCTGCCGCATGGCGCCTCGGCCGCCGTGGCCGCCGCCCTGCCCGAGAACACCCTGGTCATTGATGCCGGCGCCGACCACCGGCTGGAATCGGCCGCCGCCTGGGAGAAGTTCTACGGCTCCGAGCACGCAGGCTTCTGGCCCTATGGCCTGCCCGAGCTGCCCGGGCAGCGCCAAAAGCTGGCCGGAACCAAGCGCGTCGCCGTCCCCGGCTGCTATCCGACCGGCGCCCAGCTGGCCCTGGCCCCCGGCTTCGCCGCCGGGCTGCTGGAAGCCGACGACGTGGTCATCATCTCGGCTTCGGGCACCTCGGGCGCCGGCAAGTCGCTCAAGCCCCACCTGCTGGGCAGCGAGGCGATGGGCTCGATGAGCACCTACGGGGTGGGCGGATCGCACCGCCACATCCCGGAAATGGAGCAGGGCTTCTCCAAGCTGGCCGGCGAAGAAGTCACCGTCTCCTTCACCCCGACCCTGGCCCCGATGCCGCGCGGCATCCTGACCACCGCCACCGCCAAGGTGAAGCCGGGCGTCACCGCAGCGCAGCTGCGCGAGGCCTGGACCGAGGCCTACGCTCACGAGCTGTTCGTGCACCTGCTGCCCGAGGGCCAGTGGCCGACCACCGGTGCGGTGCTCGGATCCAACCACGTCCAGCTGCAGCTGGCCTTCGATACGCACGCGAACCGCGTGATCGCCACCGCCGCGCTGGATAACCTGACCAAGGGCACCGCAGGTGCCGCCGTCCAGTCGATGAACATCGCGCTGGGACTGGAAGAAAACACCGGACTGCTCATGCAAGGAGTCGCACCGTGAGCCTCGCCTACACCCCCACCCGTCCCTCGGCATCCGGCACCGGCGTCACCGCCCCGGCAGGCTTCGCGGCCGCCGGCGTGCCGGCAGGGCTGAAGTCCACCGGCAAGAACGACGTGGTCGTGGTGCAAAACCTCGGCCCGCAGTTCACCGCCGCCGGCGTGTTCACCTCCAACCGCGTGGCCGCCGCCCCGGTGCACTGGTCCAAGCAGGTGCTGGCCGATGGCCGCATCGACGCGGTGGTGCTCAACTCCGGCGGAGCGAACGCCTGCACCGGCGCCGAAGGCTTCGCCAACACCCATAAGACCGCCGAATACGCCGCGCAGCTGCTCTCGGTTTCCGCCGGCGATGTTGCGGTGGCCTCCACCGGGCTGATCGGCGTGCAGCTGCCGATGGACAAGCTGCTTCCCGGCGTGCAAGCAGCCGCCAGCGCCTTGGCCAGTGACCAGAACGCCGCCGATCAGGCGGCCGCGGGCATCATGACCACCGACACCGTGCCGAAGCTGGTCTCCCGCATCGTCGGGGCCCCGGGCTCCGGCCAGGTGGTCATCGGCGGCATGGCCAAGGGCGCGGGCATGCTCGCCCCGGCGCTGGCCACCATGCTGGTGGTGCTCACCACCGACGCGCAGCTGACCGCCGAGCAGGCCGATGCGGCCCTGCGCGCCGCCACCGCGATGAGCTTCGACCGCGCGGATTCCGATGGCTGCATGTCCACCAACGACACCGTGCTGCTGCTGGCCTCCGGCGCCTCGGGCACCACCCCGGACCTGGCCGACTTCACCGCCGCGCTGACCGACGCCTGCTGCGAGCTGGCGGCGAAGCTGATCGAGGATGCCGAAGGGGCCGATCACACCATCGCGATCCGCACCTTCAACGCCGCCACCGAGGCCGACGCGCTGGAAGTCTCCAAGGCCGTCTCGCGCTCCAACCTGGTCAAGACCGCCGTCTTCGGCAAGGACCCGAACTGGGGCCGCGTGCTCTCCGAGGTCGGCACCACCAAGGCGGCCTTCGAACCCGACGAGCTGAACGTCTCGATCAACGGCGTGATGGTCTGCAAGAACGGCGGCGTCGGCGAGGACCGCAACCTGGTCAGCCTCGAGGAGCGCAATGTGCGCATCGAGATCGACCTGAACGCCGGCACCGAGGAAGCGACCGTGCTGACCAACGACCTGACCCACGACTACGTCCACGAGAACTCCGCCTACTCCAGCTAGGCAGAAGCAAGGGAATTCAGCTATGGCCCACACCGCCCGCACCAACCTGGATACCGCCCAGTCCAAGGCCGAAGCGCTGATCGAGGCGCTGCCCTGGATCCAGCGCTTCGCCGGGAGCACCATGGTCATCAAATACGGCGGCAACGCGATGGTCAACGACGAGCTGCGCCGCGCCTTCGCCGAGGACATCGTGTTCCTGCGCCACGCCGGAATCAACCCGGTCGTGGTGCACGGCGGCGGCCCGCAGATCAACAAGATGCTCGACACCCTGGGGATCGAATCGGAATTCCGCGGCGGGCTGCGGGTGACCACCCCCGAGGCCATGGACGTGGTGCGCATGGTGCTCACCGGCCAGGTGCAGCGCGACCTGGTCGGCCTGATCAACTCGCACGGACCCTACTCGGTGGGCATGTCCGGCGAGGACGGCGCCACCTTGCAGGCGGTGCGCACCGGCACCATCGTCGACGGTCTGCCGGTGGATCTGGGGCTGGTCGGCGAGGTCACCCGCGTGCGCACCGACCAGGTCGACTCGCTGGTGGACGCCGGGATGATCCCGGTGATCTCCACCGTCGCCCCGGAGTTCGACGCCGACGGCGAGCCCACCGGCGCGGTGCTGAATGTCAACGCGGATACCGCCGCGGCGGCGCTGGCCACCGCGCTGGGCGCTGCCAAGCTGGTGATCCTCACCGACGTGGAGGGGCTGTACGCGGCCTGGCCGGACAAGTCCTCGCTGATCAGCTCCATCACCAACGACGAGCTGCGCACGATGCTGCCCGGCCTGGAATCGGGCATGATCCCGAAAATGGGCGCCTGCCTCAAGGCCGTCGACGAGGGCGTGGGGCAGGCCCACATCGTCGATGGCCGCCAGCCGCACTCGATGCTGCTGGAAATCTTCACCACCGCCGGCGTGGGCACCCAGGTGCTCCCCGCCGCCAACACCGCAAGCAACACCGCACAGAAGGACGCCAAGTGAGCGAGCACGCCGACCCAACCACCGATTCCGCGCTGGCCGGCAGCGCAGCCGCCGAGGTGGCCGGGCTGAGCCAGCTCTCCTCGGCCGCCCTGGCCGACCGCTACTCCAACTCCCTGCTGGGCGTCTTCGGCACCCCGCAGCGGGTGCTGGTGCGCGGATCGGGCTGCCACGTCTGGGATGCCGACGGCAACCAGTACCTGGATCTGCTCGGCGGCATCGCGGTGAACACCCTCGGCCACGGGCACCCGCTGCTCGCCTCGGTGATCTCCAGCCAGCTGGCCACCCTGGGCCATGTCTCGAACTTCTTCACCAGCCCCAGCCAGATCGCGCTGGCCGAGAAACTGCTGGAGATCTCCGCCGCCCCGGCCGGCTCCAAGGTGTTCTTCGCCAACTCCGGCACCGAAGCCAATGAGGCGGCGCTGAAGCTGACCCGGCGCAATGCCGGCACCGCCGACGCACCGCGCACCAAGGTGATCGCCCTGGAACACGCCTTCCACGGCCGCACCCTCGGCGCGCTGTCGCTGACCTACAAGGAGAAGTACCGCGCCCCCTTCGCCCCGCTGCCCGAGAACGTGCAGTGGATCGAGGCGGGGAACATCGAGGCGCTGCGCGCCGCGGTGGACGAGACCGTCTCGGCGGTGTTCATCGAGCCGATCCAGGGCGAGGCCGGGGTGCGGCTGCTTTCTGCCGAGTACCTGGCCGCCGCCCGGCAGATCACCCGCGAGGCCGGCGCGCTGCTGGTCTTCGACGAGGTGCAGACCGGCATGGGCCGCACCGGGTCGTTCTTCGCCTCCGCACCGGTGATCCCGGATGTGATGACGCTGGCCAAGGGCCTGGGCGGCGGCTTCCCGATCGGCGCGATGATCGTCTTCGGCGAAGAGAACACCAAGTGGCTGGCCCCGGGCGACCACGGCACCACCTTTGGCGGGAACCCGGTGGCCTGCGCCGCGGGCCTGGCGGTCATCCACACCATCGAAGCGCAGAACCTGCTGGCCCATGTGCGCGCCACCGGCCAGTGGCTGCGCGAGCAGCTGGCGGGCATCGAGGACATCTGTGCGGTGCGCGGCGCCGGGCTGCTCACCGCCTTCGAACTTGTTTCCGCGAACGCGCCGAAGCTGGTGGCCGCGGCGCTGGATGCCGGCTTCATCGTGAACGCCACCGACGAGCAGACCATCCGCCTGGCCCCGCCGCTGGTGATCACCACCGAGCAGCTGGGCACCCTGATCGCCGCCCTGCCGCAGCTGATCAGCGCGGCCAGCTAGCCGCCGGCATGAACCTCGCCACCACCCCTGAGACGAGCAAAGGAATCACCCCATGAGCGCAACCCGCCACTTCTTGACCGACCTGGATTTCACCCCCGACGAGCAGTCCAAGGTGCTGGATCTGGCCGCGGCGATGAAGGCCGACAAGTACGGCTACGCCCCGTACGCCGGCCCGCAGACCGTCGCGGTCTTCTTCGACAAGACCTCCACCCGCACCCGGGTCTCCTTCCACGCCGGCATCGCCGAACTGGGCGGCTCCCCGCTGGTCATCAACTCCGCCGATTCGCAGCTGGGCCACAAGGAGTCCATCGCCGACTCCGCCAAGGTGCTCGAGCGCATGGTCTCCACCATCGTGTGGCGCACCTTCGCCCAGTCGGGCCTGGAGGAAATGGCCGCGAATTCCTCGGTGCCGGTGATCAACGCGCTGTCCGACGACTACCACCCCTGCCAGCTGATCGCCGACCTGCTCACCGTGCGCGAGCACAAGGGCAAGACCAAGGGGCTGACCATGAGCTACCTGGGCGACGCGGCGAACAACATGGCCAACTCCTACCTGCTGGCCGGGGTGACCGCCGGCATGCACGTGCGCATCGCCGGTCCCGAAGGCTACCTGCCCGAGGCGCGCATCGTGGAGGCCGCGCAGCAGCGCGCCGCGGAAACCGGGGGATCGGTCATGATCACCACCGATGCCGCCGCCGCGCTCGCCGACGCCGACGTGGTCGTCACCGACACCTGGGTCTCCATGGGCCAGGAGGACGAGAAGGAAGCACGGCTGAAGCTGTTCACCGGCTACTCGGTGACCGCGCAGGCGATGAAGCTGGCCAAGGACGACGCGATCGTGCTGCACTGCCTGCCCGCCTACCGCGGCTACGAGATCGACGCGGAGGTGATCGACGGCCCGCAGTCGGTGGTGTTCGACGAGGCCGAGAACCGCGTGCACGCGCAGAAGGCGGTCATGACCTGGCTGATGGTCGCTTCCGGCCTGGCCGAAGACGACCGGGTGGAGCTCTAGGATGTCCGCCCAGCCCAGCACCAAGACCGCCCGCCAGGCCCGCATCCGCGCCTTCTTGGGAAACAACTCCGTCAAGTCCCAGGCCGAGCTGCTGGGCCTGCTCAAGGAGGACGGGCTCGAAGTCACCCAGGCCACGCTCTCGCGCGACCTGGTGGAAATCGGCGCGGTGCGCATCCGCGACAACTCCGGCCAGCTGATCTACGCGGTGCGCCAGGAGGGCGGGGACCGTTCCCCGCAGACCGCGATCACCCAGGAAGTGCTCGACGCGCGCCTGGCGAAGATCTGCGCCGAGCAGCTGGTCACCGCCGAAGCCAGCGGCAACATCGTGGTGCTGCGCACCCCGCCAGGCGCCGCGAACCTGCTGGCCCTGGCCATCGACCACTCGCAGATGCCCTCGATCCTGGGCTGCATCGCGGGGGATGACACCATCATGCTCACCACCCGCTCGGTCGACGGCGGCGCCGAAGTCGCCGCCCGCTTCCTGCAGCTGGCCGAGCCCCGCTAGGCACCAGCACCCTAGCCGCCGCGAACTTCTCCACAGTTCGCGGCGGCTTCGCCATGCCCGCCCCGTAGCGCCGGATGATCGGTGCATGGAACAACACGAACACGTCGGCACCCAAGGCACCGCAGGGCCTGCCGATCCGGCCACCGGCCTGGCCGCCGTATTGGCCAGCACCGCAGAGCAGCTGGCCAGCGGAACCCCGCTGGATGCGGCCAGCCTGCTGCGTGAAGAGGCCGCGTGCCTGAACCTGTTCCAGCACCTCGGCGCCCAGGCCTCGCGCAGCACCGATCCGCGCCTTGCCCTGGCCCACGCCTACTTCGCCGAAGCCTTCGGCCAGCACACCACCCGCGCCCTCATCATCGCCGCAAGCCTGGTGGAAACCACCGCAGCCCACGCCCTGGACCTCGATGAGTTCGACCACCTGCGCGCGGGCACCACCGACTTCAGCGCCCCGCCCCAATTCGCGCCCGGCCGCACCGTCTACCTGGATGCCGCCACCGTGCTCTCGCAGCTGCTGGATCTGAACTATTTCGAGGCCGACCGCCGCGTCAAGGACGCCCACCTGATCCATGCCCGCAAGGACATCTCCGGCGCCGCCTGCGCCCCGCGCTTCACCCTGCTTGCCGAGCACTTCGCAGCCCCCGCCCCCGGCCTGCCGGCTGCCGCCTCGGCCACCGCTGATACGAGTACCGCGGCGTCGTCCGCGCCCGCCGGCTGGGCCCTGCCGGCGCTGCACAACGCCCCGGACCCGCGCGAAGTGCTGAGAACCGCCCGCGCGCTGGACAAGTTCGAACCCGAAGACACCACCTTCGACGGCCTGCCCACCGCGGCGACCGCCAAAGCCGCCGACGGCATCTTGCTGGAGGAACACGCCGCCACGCATCTGAAGGAAGACCGGATCCGCATCCGCCAAAAGCGCATCAACGGCTTGATCAAGGACTACAAGGACGCGCACGCCCAGGGCAAGACCCCGAAACTGGGCCTTTTCCGAGGCAAGGTGGTCAACGGCGTGCATGAATTCATCGTGCGCGTGCGGGAGATCGACGCGGAGCTCTGGGAATCGCTGATCACGCAGGCCGACAACAAGCGCACCAAGGCCGGGGCCGCCGCCCGCCAAGCAGCAGACGCAGCAGATGCCGCCGGCGATGACCCGGCAGACGGCCAACCCTCCGGCAACAGCAGCTCAAATCAACAACCCGGAGATCCCGGCGATCCAGCGGCTCCCGGGCGGCCCACCGCCCGCAACGGCACAGAAGCCCCCGACGCGCCCGAACCCGGCGACCAGCCAACGCAGAATGGCGCGACCGGCCAAGACCCCGCGGGTGACGGGCTCTGGCACAGCGGCCAGCCGGCCCCGGACTGGGCGGGAGTTGGGCTCGACGATCCACCCGATGGAACCCCACCCGATGGAACCCCGCCAGATGATGCCCATCCGGATCCGGACCCGCCGGATAGGCCGAACCCGCAGGACCCGCTACCGGGCCTGCCGGACACCTGCTCGGTACCCGAACGCCGGCTCAACGCGCTGAACGCGATCCTGCGCAATACCGGCAGGGAAAGCAACGGCCAACGCATCATCCCTGAAATCGTGGTGCACGCGCACCTCGAAGATCTCCAGGATCTCGCATCGCTCACCGGCGTCAGCGCCCACGGCGTGAAAATCCCAGCGCCGCAGCTGCGCACCGTGCTGTGCGAAGCGAAGGTGCTCAGCCCGATCTACGACGCTGACGGGATGGTCATGGACATCGGCCGCGACGCCAGGTACTTCCCGCGCTGGATGAAGCTTGCCGCCCGCGACCGGGACGGCGGTTGCCTGGTCCCTGGCTACACGCAGGACCCGGCCCTGCTCGAATTCCACCACTTCAGGCCATGGGCCAAGGGAGGCCGGACCCGGCTCCAGGACTGCTGCCCGCTGTGCGCAGCGCACCACACCATGGTGCACAGCGGCTACCTGAAAGTGGTCAAGGTCAGGGGACTGCCCCACATCATCCTGCCCAAGCACCTCGATCCGCTGCAACTGCCGCAACGCAACGCCTATTTCGCCCGGACCTAGCTGCCTGGGATCGCAAAACTGCCGCGCACTCGGTACCAAGTGCGCGGCAGTTTTCGTGCGTTGATGCCGATCGGGCCGGATCAGGCGGCAAGCTCCTCCACGGCGTCAAGCGAGAATGCGCGCTCGAAAGCTGCCTGGACCTCGTCGGTATGGGCCACCAGAATGATCTTGTGGATCGGTGAAATGTGCTTGTTGGTCTCGACCCACCGGCTGATGGCTACATGGGCGATGTCGGCAACCTGTTCGGGATCCCATCCGAAGGCACCTGCGCCAATCGCCGGGAACGCGACCGAGTGGGCCTCATGGCGGGCGGCGACGTAGAGGGAATTCACGAAGCAATCATCGAGGATCTTCGGGTTCGGCTTGATCAGCGCCAGATTCGGAGCTGCGGTGTGCACGACCCACTTGGCCTGCAGATTCCCGGCCTTGGTGATGACGGCAATGCCCGAGGGGATTCCGTCGGGGTAGCGGTTGGCGCGAATCTCCCGGCAGGCGGCCAGCAGGCTGGGGCCGGCGGCTGCATGGATGGCGCCGTCGACGCCGCCACCACCGAGCAGTGAAGGATTAGCCGCATTGACGATGGCATCAACTTTCAGGGTGGTGATGTCGCCCCGGTACAGCTGGATTTCCATTTGGTACCTCCGAAGATCGTTCCGTATCGGCTCTATGATCACACCATACGCCCGGGCGCTGAGGACTGGAAGAGGCAAAACTTAAGGTTTCCTGCGTTTTCCAGAGCTCCATCGATCCTCGCCACGCAGGCCACGGCGGAAATCATGCGATGCATGAATTGGCACAACGTTGCATAAATATGAGTTGCATTGCATAAAGCTTTGCTAGAGTAGGGTGCAGTGCAATTTTTACCGGCAGAAAGGAACGGGCCATGGCCTCGTCAACAAATGAAGGATCGCTCTGGGGCGGTCGCTTCTCCGGCGGCCCAGCGGATGCAATGGCAGCGCTGAGCAAGTCCACCCACTTCGACTGGCGCCTGGCCAGCTACGACATTGCCGGATCCCGTGCCCATGCCAAGGTGCTCAATCGCGCTGGCCTGCTCACCGATGCCGAGCTGGCAGACATGATCACCGCGCTGGACCAGCTGGAAGCAGACGTGCTCTCCGAGGCCTATGTTGCCGCGCCCACCGACGAGGACGTCCACGGCTCGCTGGAACGCGGCCTGCTGGAGCGCGCAGGAACCACCCTGGGCGGCAAGCTGCGCGCCGGCCGTTCGCGCAATGACCAGATCGCCACCCTGGGCCGCATGTTCCTGCGCGACCACGCGCGGATCATCGCCCGCGGCGTTATCGACACCCTCGACGCCATGGTCCAGCAGGCCAAAGCGCACCCGTATGCGCCGATGCCCGGCCGCACCCACCTGCAGCATGCCCAGCCGATCCTGCTCTCGCACCTGCTGCTGGCCTACTCCTGGCCGCTGCTGCGCGACGTGCAGCGCCTGATCGACTGGGACAAGCGCGCCGCCGTTTCGCCCTATGGCTCTGGTGCGCTGGCCGGCCAGACCCTGGGCCTGGATCCGAACTTCGTCGCCGCCGAGCTGGGCTTCGACTCCGCCGTGCACAACTCGATCGACGGCACCGCAGCCCGCGACGTGTTCGCCGAATTCTCCTGGATCGCCGCCATGATCGGCGTGGACCTGTCCCGCGTGAGCGAAGAAGTCATCCTCTGGGCCACCAAGGAATTCAGCTTCGTGAAGCTGCACGACTCCTTCTCCACCGGCTCCTCGATCATGCCGCAGAAGAAGAACCCGGACATCGCCGAGCTGGCCCGCGGCAAGGCAGGTCGACTGATCGGCGATCTGACCGGCCTGCTGGCCACGCTCAAGGCGCTGCCGCTGGCCTACAACCGCGACCTGCAGGAAGACAAGGAGCCGGTGTTCGACGCCGCGGACACCCTGGAACTCCTGCTGCCTGCGGTCGCCGGAATGATGGGCACGCTGACTTTCAATACAGAGCGCATGGCCGAGCTGGCCCCGCAGGGCTTCGCCCTGGCCACCGACATCGCCGAATGGCTGGTCCGCCAGGGCGTGCCGTTCCGCGACGCCCACGAGCTCTCCGGCGCGGCCGTGCAGCTGGCCGAATCGCGCGGCGTGGAACTGTGGGACCTGACGGACGAGGACTACGCCGGGATCTCCGAGCATCTGACCCCTGCGGTGCGCGAGGTGCTCTCCACCGAGGGCTCGCTGAACGCCCGCAACGGCCAGGGCGGCACCGCCCCGAGCGCCGTCGCGGCGCAGCTGGAAGAGTTCGAACGCCAGCTGGCCGAGATCAAGGCCTGGGCCAAGTAGCACTGTCCACGTGGCAGCGGCCGTCGATCGGGAAGCATCCCGCCCGGCGGCCGCTGCCGTTTCAACCACAGCCTCCTGCCCTTGCGCATTTGTCCCAGGTTCGCGCTAGAGTGTGCTTCATGACACAACTCCTGGCTCCGGCCGAACTGATCGCACAGGTCACCACCGCATTGGATGAGCTGACCGTGCAGCTGCGCGAGGTTCCGGCCACGCAGTACACCAAGCCGAGCTCGCTGCCGGGGTGGAACACCGCCCAGCTGATCGCGCACCTGGCCTCTTTCGCGAAGGCCGCCGTGCGCCAATTCGAGCACGTCGGAGCGGACCAGCTGCCCTCGATGTACGACGGCGGCGCCGAGGGCCGGATCGAGGCGATCAACATGACCGCGCTGATGCGCCCCGAATCCCTGCGTGCCCTGGCCACCGACGGGTTGGCCCAGTTGCGCGCCGTCCTGCCCGGCGTCGAAGACGTCTGGGAGCAGCCGGTGGGGTACCGCCCGGGCGCCACGGCCGCGGACCTGATGTACGCGACCTGGCGCGAGATGCTGATTCACGCCACCGACCTGGACGAATTCGTCCGCCCTGCCGCCAGCTGGCCGGCGGCCTTCAGCGCGCACCTGTTCCGTGCGCTCGAAGCCCGCGTCCCGGAAGGAACGCGCCTGGTACTTCAGGCGCACGGGAAAACCCCGATCGTGCTCGGGAACGGCTCGAAATCCTGGGTCCTCTCGGGCGCGGATTTCGATTTGGCCGCCTGGATGGCAGGACGCCCGGCAGCCGGGCCGGTGCAGGTCACCGCGGCCGCCGATTCGGCCGCCGACCCGCAGCTGCTGCCCTGGCCCAGCGATCGGCTGATGGCCCGGTAGGCCACGCCGGGAGCTTCCGGAATGCCCCGACGCGGCGCAGGCGCCGCCCGAAATGTGCTCATGATTATGCACGAGCGTGGGAAAAGCTGCACGCAAAGGGACTAAAATTGGCAGACGTGACTACTTCTGAGAGCATTAGCGACCTGCTGGACCGACTGTGCGAGATCGTGCCCGACTACCCGCAGCCGGGGATCTCCTTCAAGGACCTCACCCCGGTCTTCGCCGACCCGGTCGGCCTGCGCCGCATGGTCGACGAGCTGATCGCACCCTTCGAAGGGCAGTTCGACATCGTCGCGGGCCTCGAAGCGCGCGGTTTCGTGCTGGCCGCGGCGGCCGCCTACGCATCGGGCAAGGGCATGCTGACCATCCGCAAGGCAGGCAAGCTGCCGCGCGAGGTCTACCGCGACGAGTACACCTTGGAGTACGGCACCAGCTGCCTGGAGGTGCACAAGGACGAGATCGCCCCGGGCACCCGCGTGCTGATCCTCGACGACGTGCTCGCCACCGGCGGCACCGTCGGATCGGCGGTCCGCCTGCTCCAGCAGACCGGCGCGAAGATCGCCGGCGTCGGCGTCGTGCTGGAACTCGACGGCCTGGGCGGCCGCGCCAAGCTGCCGGGGCAGCAGGTCGTGTCCTTGCAGGTCGTGCATTCCTGAACCTGTGTGGGCGGGTAACAATCCGCCACGGTTCCACGCCGCTGGCGAACAACCCTCCGGCGGGCCCGGACCGCGCGCGGGCAACGGCGCACGGGATTACCTGCGCCGGCGAAAAGGCGCGTATTATTATCTGTCCTGCGTTTTTACGCGGGAACCGTTGCACGCGGGGCCCTGCGCCCTGCACACGGGCACATCTTGAGCGCGAGGGGAAACTGGGTTGACCGACACCATCGAGGCCGATCTGCTAGCTGAATCCGAGTATGTGGGCCGCCTGTATGCGCGGCTGGACGAGTTGCGCGCCGAAAAGCTGGAGCAGCTGGAGCGCACCCGGGCCCAGGGGGCCGTGGGCACCTTCCAGAACATGTCCGAACGCGACTCCTTCGCCACGCTCTACGAGGACCGGATCGCCCAGCTCGACGCCGTCGAGGACCGCCTGGTCTTCGGCCGGCTGGACATGGCGGCCAACGGCCGGCAACAGCAGCCCGGCGACGCCGATTCCGCGGCCACGCCGCGCTACATCGGCCGCATCGGCCTGTCCGACGAGGACCTGAACCGGCTGATGATCGACTGGCGGGCCAGCGAAGCCGCCCCGTTCTACCAGGCCACCGCGCTGAATCCGCGCGGAGTGCGCCGCCGCCGCCACCTGATGCTCAAGGGCCGCTCCGTGGCAGGCATCGAGGACGACGTGCTCGACGAGACCTGGCTGGACGAGGGCCACACGCACCACGGCGAAGGCGCGCTGATGGCCGCCCTGCGCGAGAAGCGCACCGGCCGCATGGGCGACATCGTCGGCACCATCCAGGCCGAGCAGGACGCGATCATCCGCGCCCAGCTGCCCGGGGCCGTCGTGGTCCAGGGCGGCCCGGGCACCGGCAAGACCGCCGTCGCCCTGCACCGCGCGGCCTTCCTGCTCTACGAATACCGCGATCGGCTGAAGAACGCCGGCGTGCTGATCGTCGGCCCCTCCAACTCCTTCATGCGCTACATCGAACGCGTGCTCCCCTCGCTGGGGGAGACCGGCGTGGTCATGTCCTCGGTGGGCGATCTCTACCACGGAATCCACGCCGTGCCGGAAGCCAACCGCACCGTCGCCCGGCTCAAGGGCCAGCTGTCCATGGCCAAGGTGATCGCCAACGCGGTGCGCAACCGCCAGCGGCTGATCCCGGAAGACCGGACCCTGGTGGTGGAGGGTACGCGCTTGGTGCTGACCCCGAAGATGGTCAAGAACGCGCGCGAACGCGCCCGCCACACCCGCAAGCCGTACAACGAGGCTCGCGAGACCTTCGTCAAGGTGCTGGTGGGCGAGCTGGCCGAGCAGCTGCGCCGCAAGCTGGAGGAATCGGCCGGGCAGTCCTCGACCACCGACCGCTCCTACCTGCCGCAGGAGGTGCGCGAATCGCACGATGTGCGCGTGGCGCTGAACCTGTGCTGGATGCCGATGACCCCGCAGCAGCTGGTGGCCGAGCTGTTCGCCACCCCGCACCTTCTGGCCGCCGCGGCGCCGCATCTGGCCGAGCACGAACGCGACGCCCTGTACCGCCGGGCCGGCTCGCCGTTCACCGAGGCCGATGTGCCGCTGCTGGACGAGGCCGCCGGGCTGCTCGGCGACTTCGCCGACCCGCTGGAAGGCTCCCGCACCGCCCAGTACGAGGCCGATGTGGAGAACGCCAAGGCCGCCCTGCGCAATATGCACACGATGCTGGAAAACGCCGGCATCGACGGCGTGGTCACCGCGGAGCAGGTAGCCGGGGTGAACCAGGAAACCGCCGTGCGGCTCACCGCCGCCGAACGCGCGGTGGCCGACCGCACCTGGGCCTACGGGCATATCGTCGTCGACGAGGCGCAGGAGCTCTCGCCGATGCAGTGGCGCCTGCTGATTCGCCGCTGCCCGATGAAGTCCTTCACCATCGTCGGCGATATCGCCCAGACCTCGGCCGCCTCGGGCGCCAGCAGCTGGTCCCAGGCCTTGGAGCCGTTCTTCGGCGACCGCTTCGAACTCGAAGAACTGACCGTGAACTACCGCACCCCCGCGCAGATCGCCGACGCGGCGGTGCGCGTTGCCCAGGCCGCCGGCCTGCGCATCACCACCCCGCAGGCGGTCCGCGAGGGCGACTGGCCGCCGGTGCTGACCCGCACCACGGCCGACGGAGTGCAGGAGGCGGTGCTGGCCGCGCTGCGCGAAGAACTGGAATATTCGGCCGGGGGACTGCAGGCGATCATCGTGCCGCAGCAGGATCTGGCCCGCATCCGCGCGGCGGTCGAGCAGGTCTACGGCGACCGCGTCGGCAGCGGCTCGGGCGGGTTGAGCCAGGACATCGTGGTGATCACCGCGCGCGAGTCCAAGGGCCTGGAATTCGACGGCGTGCTGATCCTTGAACCTGCCGAGCTGGTGGACGAGGTCGACGGCGGCGTCGGCGATTTGTACGTGGCGATGACCCGCACCACCCAGCGGCTGCACGTGGTCCACGCCCGCGAGTTGCCCGAGGGCATGGAAGCCTAGCGGCCCGCGCGGTTGCAGATGTGACCAAGGGGCGGGCCGGGCAAGTGGCACGAGCCCGCCGGCAGGCGATAACCTTGAACCTGTGTGCCGGGAACGCAACCCCGACTCCCGGCGCGATCACAGGTGCACGCAGGCAAATGCGTGCACTCGGGGCAGAACGAAGACAGAAAATGGTCACAGTGAGCATGTCTGATACGAAGCAGAATCCCGTGATTGCGGGACAGAGCAACGACGCATCTTTCGAGAACGTCTGGCAGGAATTGAAGTGGCGCGGCCTGGTGCACGTGTCCACCGACGAAGCCGAGCTGGAACGAGCCCTGTCCGAAGAATCTGTGACCTACTATTGCGGATTCGATCCCACCGCGCCGTCCCTGCACCTGGGCAACCTGGTGCAGCTGCTGAACATGCGACGCCTGCAGCTGGCCGGCCACAAGCCGCTGGCCCTGGTGGGCGGTTCCACCGGCCTGATCGGCGACCCGCGGCAGACCGCCGAGCGCACCTTGAACACCAAGGAAACCGTGACCGAATGGGTCGCCAAGCTCCAGGCCCAGGTTTCCCGCTTCCTCTCCGCCGAAGGCGAGAATGCGGTGCGCCTGGTCAACAACCTGGACTGGACCGCGCAGCTGTCGGCCCTGGACTTCCTGCGCGACGTGGGCAAGTACTTCCGCGTAGGCACCATGGTCAAGAAGGAGATCGTGGCCGCGCGCCTGAACTCCGACGAGGGCATCAGCTACACCGAGTTCTCCTACCAGGTGCTGCAGGGCTACGACTTCCTGGAGCTGAACCGCCAGTACGGCTGCACCCTGCAGACCGGCGGCTCGGACCAGTGGGGCAACCTGACCAGCGGCACCGACCTGATCCGCAAGGTCCAGGGCAACTCGGTGCACGCCTATGGCACGCCGCTGATCACCAACTCCGACGGCACGAAGTTCGGCAAGTCCGAGGGCAACGCCATCTGGCTGGATGCCGAGATGTGCAGCCCGTACACCTTCTACCAGTTCTGGCTGAACACCGCCGACGCCGACGTGATCGACCGCCTGAAGGTCTTCACCTTCCTGACCCGCGAGCAGATCGCGGAATTGGAAACCGAGGTTGCCGAGCGCCCGTTCAAGCGCGTCGCCCAGCGCACCTTGGCCTGGGAAGTCACTTCCTTGGTTCACGGAGTGCAGGCCACCGAACAAGTGATCGCCGCTTCGGCTGCGGTCTTCGGCAACGGCGATCTTGGCGCAATCGATCTTCCTACCCTGGAATCGGTCATCGCCGAGCTGCCTTCGGCAAAGGTCGCCGCGGACGATCTGGGCATCCTGAATGTCCTGGTGGCATCGGGCCTGAGCAAGTCATTGTCCGAAGCGCGCCGCACGGTAGCCGAAGGTGGCGCCTACGTGAACAACGCCAAGGTCGACGGCATCGAAACCGAACTGGCCGAGTCGGACTTCCTGCATGGCCGGTACGCGATCGTGCGCCGCGGCAAGAAGAACATGGCAGTGGCTGAACTGGTCAAGTAAGGCCCGCGAACAGCTGCACTACACGAAACCGCCAGAAAAACTTGTGAACCAAGACACTTTTCTGGCGGTTTTGTTGTACCAAATTAACAAAATTCCTAGTCAAGCTCGAAATACTAAGGAAAAACAAGTCTGCT
>NZ_BJNE01000007.1 GCF_006539525.1 Glutamicibacter nicotianae
AAAGTCGGGGTGACAGGATTCGAACCTGCGACCTCACGCTCCCAAAGCGCGCGCTCTAGCCAAGCTGAGCTACACCCCGGTGAAGTTCAGAAGAAAGCTTGTTTCATCTGGACAAACCGCTTTGTAATCGGTTCGGGAATTTTTTGTTTCCCGTGCTGATCACAAGAAACTAAGTTACACGGGTTCGAACCAAAAGCAAAATCGAGGATTTTGCAAGTAGCACAATGACATCCGCGTAATTCCGCGGTTTTTCTCGTTTCACCTGCCTGGTTCGTTCCAGAAATCGCATATTCGTGAGTTGAATTACAAGTGTATTCTCAACCTTCGGAATCCTCGTTCCCGGGTTAACGGACGCCGAGATCCCTCAAGGGAACCCACTGCCAGAGCCGTAAGCATAGCCAAATCGATATTCCAAGGATTTGTGCACGTACGCTGCGCCTTCAAAAAAGCCGGCAGTAACCATGGGCAACTGCCGTGCACCGAGGCACGTTGGTGATTCCCGGTTCACAATCTGGAAATCCGGCAAAATGTTCAAGCAATCGAAAGCGTATTTCAAGCACTCGATGGATGAGCTCGCCAGAAAACCGCGAAGCAACATCCAAGGCCGATCATTTGGAGATGTCGCTCGGATAAGGGCAGCCCGTTTGAAGCGGCCAGTACCTCAGAATAAAAAGTTTGGAAGAACTGATTTTCTGCCGGGTATGCGAAAAGGTCCCGCACAGCGGAACCTTTTCAAACGGAGGGGATGACGGGAATCGAACCCGCGTCATTAGTTTGGAAGACTAAGGCTTTACCATTAAGCTACATCCCCATTTCGAAGCACCTGCGCTTCGAACAAGATTCAGTCTAGACCATAAAACTCTTGCTTTGCAAATCGAGGATTCCACGTCTCACTTGGGTCCTCTCCCCTAGCACCCGTACGAAGGACTGGCCGGCAAAACACGCCGATAAGTCGGAACGAAAAGAATTCCATCCGTCTCATCGTGGCACTTACCGACTAAGTCGAGTGGCGTTGACGAGGCCTCTTCTGACAGCGTGGGCACCAATACAACTTCCGAGCCGCGACTTCAGCCAGGGAAATCCGGGCCGAGCATTTACGACACTGCATGCCTTGCCGTTGGTAAACGTAATACGCGTTGTCCGGCCAAATCACGCCCTGAGGGTCCCGGTCCTCGGGCAAGGTAGTAATGATCTTGCCATCGCGAACACCGTCTTCCATGACGGAGACGATGTCCCACCAAAGTTTCTTGGTTTTCTGAGCACTTAGCTCATTCGCTGGCAGCGCCGGAGAAATACGATTCCGGAATAATGCTTCGGCACGGTAAATGTTCCCAACGCCGGAGATGACGGACTGATTCATTAGCGCGACGCCGATGGGAGTCTTCGTCTTCAACAGATTGGCACGAAATTCTTTGTGCCCTGCTTCAAGCAATGTTTCGGAGTCCGCGATGTCCGCTTGGCCCTTGGCGGCTCTAAACCGAACCGCAGAACCAATCAATGGATCCGGCCCCAGCTTATTCAGGTGCGCTTGAACCCGGTCATGATCCAACACCTCGCACGCCGTCGGCCCACGCAAATCCGCCCAACCATGCTCGGAAACGATTCGTACCCGTACTGCGCCAACCGGCGCAGGCGGCCCGTTATACGATTCAGCGTCGGAAGTGGTGCCTGTTTCGCTTTCGCCAATCTTCCGTGGCGCACCGATCGACGAGGCACCAGTAAAGTGCTGATCGCCGCCGAAACTGAAGGCACCATAGAGTCCTAAATGCACGCGAAGATACAAATCGTTGGAAAAACGGCAGAACAGTTGCTTGCCTTTGGCAAAGGCGTGCTCTAACTGGTGGCCATCGATTCGTTCCGCATCAGAACTGAAACGGCCTTGCGGGGACGAGACGAGAACCCTTTGCCCGCCAAAGACATCGTCGAATTGGCGGGCAAGGCGGTGAAGGGAATGTCCTTCCGGCACGACTACTCGATGACCTCGCCGGTAGTCTCGTATGCTGCGATCTTGCTGATGCGGCGTACATGGCGTTCAGCTTCGCTGAATGGCTCCGCAAGGAAGGCCTCGATAAGTTCTGCTGCTTCTTCCACCGAGTGCTGGCGCCCGCCTACAGCGATGACATTTGCATTGTTGTGTTCACGGGCGAGCTTGGCGGTGTCCAAGTTCCATGCCAGTGCAGCACGGATACCCTCGACCTTGTTAGCCGCAATCTGTTCGCCATTTCCCGATCCACCCAAAACGATGCCCAGCGCGTCCACGCCGGCACGCTGATCTTCGACGACCGCTAAGGCAGCGTTGATGCAGAACGCCGGGTAGTCATCCTCTGGGTCGTAAGACTTCGGCCCATGGTTGACCATTTCGTAGCCCTTGGCCGTCAGGTGCTTCACCAGGTAATCGCTGAGCTCGAGTCCTGCATGGTCAGTGGCGATATGCACGCGCATAATCTATTGCCTCATTTACTTGGGAGGGGTCTTTTACTGTCCTATCTAGGATAGCGACCGCAGCACACACTCTCGCTACTTCGCAGCCTCACACCTTGGAGTATTAACCCAATAAGTCTTGCGCTCGTCCCAAAGCACGCAATTTACGGGAGTTATTGGAAAATTGAGTAAATTGTTCGGCCCAATGACTTGCGCAATGCCCCGTCGCAGGTGACACAATGGACAGATATTCAATATTCGTTTCACAACTTCCGCTGATGGATAACCATCACCAAGAATTGGAGAACCCATGCCAGGAATGAACCTCACTCGCGCGGAGGCCAGCGAACGCGCGAATCTGCTCAACGTTGACAGCTACGAGGTAAGCCTGGATCTCACTCAGGGTGAGCGCGTCTTTTCTTCAAAAACTGTTGTTCGCTTCACCGCCACTGCCGGCGCGTCGACCTTCATTGATGCAGTCACCGATTCGGTACGCTCGATCAATCTCAACGGAGTAGAGCTGGACCCTGCCGAGCATTCCGATGGCATCCGCATTCAATTGCCGAACCTCGCCGCAGAAAACCTGCTGGTGATTGACGCAGACGCGCTGTACATGAACACCGGCGAGGGCCTGCATCGATTCGTTGACCCAGTGGACCAGGAAGTATACCTGTATACCCAGTTCGAGGTTGCGGACTGCCGGCGCATGTTCGCCGTCTTCGAACAACCCGATTTGAAAGCCACTTTCCAGTTCTCGGTAACCGCACCAAAATACTGGAACGTAGTCTCCAACGCACCTACTCCCGAGCCAATCGAAAACGGCGATTCCGCTACCTGGGACTTTGCGCCGACCCAGCGCATCTCCTGCTATATCACCGCCCTGATTGCTGGCCCCTACCAAGTGGCCCGCGATTCCCTGGTTTCCTCCAGCGGACGCACCATTGAGCTCGGCGTCTTCGCCCGCGCATCAATGATGCAATACCTGGACGTCGAGAACATCATGACTATCACCCGACAGGGCTTCGAATTCTATGAGAAGAACTTCGGCACTCCGTACCCGTTTGAGAAGTACGACCAGCTTTTCGTGCCGGAGTTCAACGCCGGAGCCATGGAGAACGCGGGAGCAGTGACCTTCCTCGAAGAATACGTCTTCCGGTCCCGGCCCACCGGCGCCATGGTGGAACGCCGCGCCATCACCATCCTGCACGAACTGGCCCACATGTGGTTCGGCGACCTGGTCACCATGAAGTGGTGGAACGATCTGTGGCTGAACGAATCATTCGCCGAATTCATGTCCACGCTGGCCGCAGCGCAGAACACCGAGTTCACCAGTGCCTGGACCACCTTCAACACCTTGGAGAAGAACTGGGCCTACCGCCAGGACCAGCTGCCATCCACCCACCCAATCGTCGCCCCGATCAATGATCTGGAAGACGTCGAGGTCAACTTCGACGGCATCACCTACGCCAAGGGCGCTAGCGTTCTGCGACAGCTGGTAGCTTTCGTGGGCCAGGAAGAATTCATGTCAGGCGTGCGCGAGTACTTCTCCAAGCACGCCTGGTCAAACACCGAGCTGCCAGACCTGCTCAAGGAATTGGAAGCAGCCAGCGGCCGAGATCTGAGCGGTTGGGGCGCTCAATGGCTGGAAACTGCTGGAGTGAACACGCTCAAGGCGGAGATAGCTATCGATGAAGACGGCGCCATCTCTTCCTTCGCCATCCGCCAGTCCGCAGTGGCGGAGCATCCGACCCTGCGCCAGCATCGTCTAGCCGTAGGCTTCTACTCGCTGGGCGAGGCTGGCGTGCTGCAGCGAGTGCACCGCGAGGAACTTGATATCGATGGCGAACTCACCGAAGTTCCAGCGCTTGTTGGCCGGCAACGTCCGGATTTGGTCCTGCTCAACGACGATGACCTGACGTATGCCAAGATTCGCTTGGATGAAGTTTCCTTGGCCACTGCCACAGAGCATCTGAAGGACTTCGAAGAGTCGCTGCCTCGGACCTTGGTCTGGTCTGCGGCCTGGGATTCTGTGCGAGATGCCGAAGCACCTGCGAGCACATACGTCCAATTGCTGCTGAACAACATTGGCCACGAAGTAGATTCCACCGTGATCATGGTGCTGCTGCGCCAGCTGAACACCTCACTGGACCTCTACGTCGCGCCCGAACACAGCGAAGAGCTTTCGGTTCAGGCTGCAGACCGTCTGTGGCAACTGGCCTCCGAGGCTGAAGCCGGTTCGGACGCACAGCTGCAGTTCGTAAAGGCCTTTGCCCACCGCTCGCGCACCACCGCGCAGCTGGACCAGGTCAAAAGCCTGTTCGACGGCTCGGCAAGCTTGGCAGGCCTCGTAGTGGACACCGATTTGCGTTGGTCCTTGGCCATTGCGCTGAGTGCTGGCGGCTACATGAGCGATGCCGATCTCGACGCCGTTCTGGCCAACGACGATACCGCCAAGGGCAAGGCGTCGTGGTACACAGCGCGGGCTTCCCGACCCACTGCTGAATCGAAAGCAGAGGCATTCGCGGCTGCAACCGCAGCCAACCTGTCCAACGATCAGCAAAGCGCAGTTATTACCGGTTTCAACAACGTGCACGACAACACGCTGATCGCCGGCTACGCAGAGGAGTACTTCGGGTTGCTCGTCAATGCCTGGGAATCCTACTCCCACGAGATGGCCAAGCAGATCCTGCTGGGCTTCTACCCTAGCTCCAACGTTTCGGAGGAAACCTTGAAGCAGACGGATGAATTCCTGGAGTCCTTGGGCTCCAAGCACGCCGCGATGCGCCGATTGCTGGTGGAGTCGCGTGCCGACGTCGTCCGCGCGCTAGCCGCACGCAAGGCCGATGCGTTGGTTCCAGGAATCTAGGGTCGTTCAGGTGGTGGCTTCTTCCGCTCAATGCGGAAGTAGCCACCACCTTGTGGTTAAAAGTGGGAGAATGGATTCATGGACCTCTCGCAACATGAATACCGGGTGGGCCTCGAATGGACCGGCAATCGTGGAACCGGAACCGAAAGCTACCGAAGCTACGGTCGCGACCATGTATTGCGTGCATCGGGGTTGCCAGAATTGCCAGGCACCGCGGATCCAACCTTCCACGGGGATCGCGATCGCTGGAATCCAGAACAGCTTTTGCTAGCTGCCCTGAGCCAATGCCACATGCTCTCGTACCTCCATGTAGCAGTCACCCATGGCGTGAATGTGACCGCTTACACGGATGATGCCTATGGAACTTTGCGCCTTAACCGAGATAACAGCGGTGAGTTCACCCAGGTCATGCTGCGGCCCACAGTCCATCTTGCCGATGAATCCCAGCGCGAGCTTGCCGATTCGCTCCACGCCCAAGCAAACAAGGTTTGCTTCATCGCCCGGTCTGTCAACTTCCCGGTTCTCCACGAGCCGGTTGCCCCTAGCGCCTCCTGAGGAAATTTACGAATGACTGAAAACCAGCCCACGGCCTCCGACCGCAAGAAGGATCCCTTCAGCAATCCGTTGGTTCTAGGCCGCTCCAGCCAAGAGTTCTTGGATGCCGCAGAGGCACCGATTGATGTTGCCGACTTCCCGGGAACCTTTTATGCAGAAGTCGGCGGCCGTGAGGTATTCGCGCAGTTAACGAAGAATTTCTATAGTTCAGTTGCCGAAGATGCAGACTTCCGGCGGATGTATCCGGAAAAGGAACTTCATGCTGCACAGGTTCGACTCCAGCTGTTCCTGGAACAATACTGGGGCGGTCCAACGACTTTCTCCGAGCATCGTGGTCACCCGCGACTGCGCATGCGCCATGCCAACTACCCAGTGAACAGCCACTATCGTGACGTGTGGCTGGGCCACATGAATAAGGCTATCGACCAACTCGAGCTGCCGATGCTGCAAGCAGATACTTTGCGCGATTATTTTGAGCGCGCAGCCCACTCGCTGCTGAACACTCCGGACGGACACCAGAGCCTGCTCTAGAAAATATGGACTAGAACCGCCAAACGGCGAATTCTAGCCCATTTCTCTAATTCGGCTTAGACGAGCAGTGAAGCCTTGCGCACCAGGACGTGCCCTCGTTCGTTGCTCAGTCGAGTCCAGCTGCCGTTGCGAAGTACTCGGCACTGTCCGCCAGGAATCAAGAATCCCAGCGCATGCATGGCAAATGCAGCGCCCATCGGAATTTCCATTCCCACGTCTGGCACCTGTGTCGACCAGATTCGCTGGCGCACCTGCACTAGCACCGGCAATCCAGGGTTTTCGGGCAACGCCTGGGCCACGGCGTCGATGCCGCTTTGAGCTGAGGACGACAATGTGTCGTTCGCTACGGCCCCAGCGTCTTCCCAACCGGAAACGGGAACTGAGATCCCGGCCCATTTTGGATTCTCTTCAACCGGCGGGAGGGAGAATTCAACGGACGTCTCCCCCATGCGGGCAAGGCGATCTTGAATGGAAGCCAGAGAGTAACTGGCATTGACTTCCGCAGGCTGGGCCAGGCGATGCACGCGCATCCCGAGAATGGTGTAACCACCCTGCCCTAGATCAGCAGGGACAAGAATCGGTACATAGACTGCTAAAGCCGTCTTTCGGGCGACGAATTGGGCCGCGCCATCCTCAATCGTCTTCGCGCGGCTAATAAAGTTCGCTAAGTCGCTTACTGAATTGCTGTCGTCGAAATTCACTGCATCACTCGCCATACATTCATAATCTCACGTAGCCACAGCGATGTGCGGCGAGTTTGCTCATGGCGTGATATCGACCGAGGATACGTATAGTTTTCCTATGAGACCGAATTTCCATGAGAAATTGTTACTTTCAAGTAACATTGACCCTGGTTCAGTTCCAGTAGCGCATGACGAGGAGCCCGCACAGTGACCGAAGACTTAGGCACCACCCAGATCCTGCTGGATCTATTGAACCTGGATGGAGAAGACCAGGCGCGCACAGATGAGGATATCTTCATCGGTCATACCCCTGCTCAGAATCGACCCCGCGTTTTCGGAGGACAGGTTCTAGCCCAGTCCATAATCGCTGCCACGCGCACCATCGAGCCGACCCGTGCCATCCATTCCCTGCACGGATACTTCTTGCGCCCGGGAGACCCGAACCAGACCATTACCTTCGGCGTACAGCGCTTGCGCGATGGCCGCTCATTCTCCGCTCGCAGAGTGCACGCTTACCAAAACGGCGAACCGATCTTGTCGATGATCACCTCGTTCCAAGAGCCTGCCATCGGCTTGGAGCATCATGATCCGATGCCCATCGATGTCCCAGAGCCGGAGTCGCTTCCGACGACAGCGGATCTCGTGGGCCACTTTGACCACCCGGTAGCCAAGGAATGGGCATTCGAACGGCCCTTCGACGTACGTCATGTTTCCGAACCGATTTATCTACCTGGCAATTCGAGCAAGATCGCCGATAGCGCGGTCTGGCTCCGCACTACGTCGGCAATGCCAGATGACTTGTCGCTTCACCGCGCAGCTTTGGCGTATGCCAGCGACTACATGTTGCTTGAACCCGCACTGAGAGCCCATGGTGTGCCGTGGGTTCATCGCGGGTTGAGCATCGCCAGCCTCGACCACGCGATGTGGTGGCATCGAGATTTCCGTGTTGATGAATGGCTGCTCTACGTACTTCATTCTCCATCGGCGTCTTCAGCCCGTGGGCTTGGAACTGGAAAGTTCTACAACAAAGCCGGCGAGCTGGTCGCTACCGTCGCCCAAGAAGGCATGATTCGCCTGCCCGAGTTCTCGGACGGACACTAGTTACTTATCTGAAGCGCAGCGCCCGTGCAGTTCATGCTCCTAATTCAATGTCGCCCGCTGGCACAGCCATGCAGGTGAGGATCCGGTCTTGTTCCACGCGGGCGCTTGGCTCTAACGGGTACGAGACTCTGCCCCTCAGAAGCTTCACAGCGCACTCGCCGCACGAACCCGAACGGCAAAGGCTTGCAGGTTCAACGCCTTGATCTTCGAGTGCTTCGAGCAATACGCCGTCTTTGGCACTCCAAGTAAATGACCTTCGGCTGTCACGACAAGTGACCTCCGCGGATGGATAGTCCTCGAATAGCCTGTCCAGATCAGTAGTGGGCGAGGCGAAGACTTCACGGTGAATCTGCGAAGCCGGAATTCCCGCTCGTTCGCATGCCTCAAAAACCATACTGGTGAATTTTTCCGGTCCGCACACCACTACGCTGTCACAACCCTGTAGATACTGCGCTATCTCAGCAGGCCCGGGCCTGCCCTCAGTTGTGTCGATTCGGTTCAGGCAGATTGACGATTTCAGTTCAGAAGCCATCTGCTCCAAACGGGAGTACAGAGCGCTGGCTCTTCCACGTTCAACATGAATGATCCGCAACTTGCGGCTGTCATTGGCCGCGGCCGCATCGCCGAGCAACCCCAAGGCAGGGGTAATGCCAATGCCTCCGCTGACAATCGCGGTGCAGGCTCCCAGGACCTTGGTCGAGGTCAAGACCCCGTAGGGCCCCGAAACAAGAACTTGCTCGCCCTCATTCAATTGTGCGATTTTGCTTGAGGCTTCGCCCTGGACACGTACATCGATACCAATCCTCGAGCCAGCCACGGATGTAATGGTGTAATTTCTCCACAGAGGGTCCGGCAGGTGAACCCTCAAGTGCATCCCGGCTTCATAGTGCCCGTCAATCCATCCGAAGGGATCTTCAAGCAGGAGTTCGACCACTCCGGCACCCAACTCCTGATTCCGCAATACGGTCATGAACCGTGGCGAAACCTTGGATGGCACGAGTTCTTCAGCTCCGGATGGATCGTCTTCTATTTGAATCTCAGCGCCAGTCTCCAAGACGCCTGGTTCCAAGACAGTTCCATAAATGCCACAGTGGATATGGCCAAAGTAAGTCGCCAGCAAACGTGGTCCATTCGTATCCACTTCGGTCGACACCGGATTTACAGATGTCGCTGAGCAACGAGCGATCGACTTGGTGATAGCAATACGGACATCACCTATGCGCAGCACTTTTCCAATTAGCCCGTACTCGGCATAGGCCGGCACCCCCTCAATCAACAGGTTCCCCCGGTACCGGCGCGGATCCATGTGCACACCTGATACTCTCGATAGTTCCGCAACCGTATTCGGGTTAATGATCGAAATGCCAGACAGACGGGAATCGAACATTCCTTGCGGGGCCGACACTAATTTCCGCGGAATAGGTCCCTGCGGTGGCAAGTATTTCGACAGGTACGCACGAGCGGCATCCATGTCAGCTTGGTTATTCACGTCAAAGCTGAGAGGCGCCGCACCGGTCGAAGCAGGGGCTGTCATGGTGATCAGCGGAGGCCGAGAATGGACCCGCCACTTTTGCAAGCTCTTGTTGTTCTTTAGGATCGTGAAGCTAAGGCAGCTCTCCCACTGGTCTTCGCGATGCATGATGGTGCCATTGCCAAAGGCAACGCGACGGTCGCCTTCCAGACCGCTTCCTTTTCTCACGGCCGCCGAGTCAATTTTTTCGCCCGGCAACCCCTTAATAGGAAAACGGAATATTTGAGCAATCCTCATGGTGGCATTCTAGCTAGATCTGGGTTCATTGCGAGAATTCGGAACGGGTCGCATCGAAGTCAACCCCGCATTCATGGAAATTTCGAGCCAGCTCCAAGGCCTGGCCTGCTGCTATTCCGATTCGTTCGCAACAGCTCCAGGAGTTTCCAATCGCCGCGCTCCCGCGCCCTCATGCGCTAATTGGTCTTCCGGATTCAGCAGGCTGCAGGCCTGCATCGATAGGCAGCCGCATCCGATGCACCCCATAAGCCGATCTTCTAGTTCCTCAATAGCACGTCGCCGCGCTTCGAGAACTTTCTTCCACTCTTCAGTTGCCCGCAACCAATCGTTTTCTGTAGGGATTTTCCCCATAGGCACTGGCGCCAAGGCGCGTTTGATGTCGCTGAGTGGAATACCTAATTTGCTACCCACAGTGATCAAAGAGATCCGCCGCAACAGGTGGCGGGGAAAGCGTCGCTGATTTCCAGCCGTTCGTGTAGCCGCGATCAGGCCAATTTCTTCGTAGTAGTGCAGAGCGGACCTGGCCACGCCAGTGCGGTCACTGACTTGACCGATACTGAGCAGCTCTTGCCCGGGATATTCATTTGCACAATCGCCATGTTCCGCTGTGTGAAGCATCACCTGCCCCTTTCTTGACCTCAAGTTTACTTGAGGTCTTAGGGTAGAGGTATTCAAAGTTGTTGGCAAAGGCTCGGGCTTTTGCATCAGTTACTGGGGTTGGCACTCTAACTTCAGGCAAAGGAGGTACTCAGTGAGCGAATTATCAAGTGACTTCCGCACAGCCTTCCGTCACCACCCGGCTGGAGTAGCACTAATAACAGCAACCATCGACCAGGCATATTACGGCTTAACGATCTCTTCTCTGGCGTCGCTGTCAATCGATCCAGTTGCCGTTTCGTTTTCGCTGGCCAAAGAATCAGGAGCCGCCGGCGCCGTACTTGCTGCACAAAGCTTCGTCATCCACTTACTTGGAGAAGACCAGCAAGAGTTGGCTGGCAACTTTGCCCAGCCCGGTGCCCCGCGATTCACGCGTGATCAAAACTTCCGGATCCTCCCGACCGGTGAACCGCACTTTATTGAAGCACCGGTTGCCTTTCGGGCCAGCATTCATTCTTCGATCAGCATTGGAGGTTCCCGACTGATCGCGGCTGAAGTCCACGAAGTCCTCCACGGTCAACGGCTGCAGCAACACTTGGTCTACCAGGATCGAGAGTATCTGAAGCTCTCCGAATTGCGTGCTGCTTCCGCATCGAATTAACAGATGCGGGCCACACAGAGCATAAAATTAGCCGCCACATTCGTGGCGGCTAATTTTATGACCTGCTATTAATCACGGGTCAGGCGGCGATGGGTGACACGGTGCGGCTTGGCCGCATCGGCGCCCAGTCGTTCAACCTTGTTGCTCTCGTAGGAGTCAAAGTTGCCCTCGAACCAGTACCAGTTCGCCGGATCTTCCTCAGTGCCCTCGTAGGCCAGGATGTGGGTCGCGACTCGGTCCAGGAACCAACGATCGTGCGAGACCACGACAGCGCAGCCCGGGAACTCGAGCAATGCGTTTTCCAACGACGAAAGAGTTTCGACATCCAAGTCGTTAGTAGGCTCATCGAGCAGCAACAGATTGCCGCCCTGCTTAAGGGTCAAGGCCAGGTTGAGTCGGTTGCGCTCACCGCCGGAGAGCACACCTGCCTTCTTCTGCTGGTCTGGACCCTTAAAGCCGAAGGCCGAAACGTAGGCACGCGACGGCATCTCAACCTGTCCGACGTTGATGTAGTCAAGACCATCCGAGACTACTTCCCACAACGACTTCTCAGGGTCAATATTCTCGCGGTTCTGGTCGACGTAGGAGATCTTGACGGTGTCGCCGATCTTGAGCGTTCCGCCGTCAAGCTCTTCAAGTCCAACAATGGTCTTGAAGAGAGTCGACTTGCCAACACCGTTAGGACCGATGACACCAACGATGCCGTTACGAGGAAGAGAGAACGACAGGCCATCGATCAGCACACGATCGCCGAAGCCCTTCTTCAAGTTCTCGGCCTCGATGACTACCTGGCCAAGACGCGGGCCTGGTGGGATCTGAATTTCCTCGAAGTCCAGCTTGCGGGTGCGCTCGGCCTCCGCTGCCATTTCTTCGTATCGTGCCAAACGGGCCTTGGACTTGGTCTGACGGCCCTTGGCATTCGAACGAACCCATTCAAGCTCTTCTGCCAGGCGCTTAGCAAGCTTCTGGTCCTTCTTTCCCTGTACTTCCATGCGTTCGCGCTTCTTCTCCAGGTAAGTGGAGTAGTTGCCCTCGTATGGGTGCAGGCGACCACGATCAACTTCACAGATCCATTCGGCGACATGGTCAAGGAAGTAGCGGTCGTGGGTTACGGCCAATACGGCACCTGGGTACGATGCCAGGTGCTGTTCCAGCCACAGGACGGACTCGGCATCCAAGTGGTTAGTGGGCTCATCGAGCAGCAGCAGATCCGGCTTCTGCAGCAGAAGCTTGCACAATGCTACGCGTCGACGTTCACCACCGGAGAGATGGGTGACTTTCTCGTCGCCCGGTGGGCAGCGCAGGGCGTCCATTGCCTGCTCTAGCTGGTTGTCGATGTCCCATGCGTCGGCTGCGTCGATCGCTTCCTGCAGCTTCCCCATCTCTTCCAGGAGCGCGTCGAAATCGGCGCCTTCCTGAGCCATCTCTTCAGAGATCTCGTTGAATCGGGTGATCTTTTCGTAGATTTCTCCGACGCCTTCCTGGACGTTGCCCAGAACGGTCTTTTCTTCATTTAGTGGTGGTTCCTGCAGGAGGATGCCTACCGAGTAGCCGGGTGAAAGACGTGCTTCACCGTTCGACGGGGTATCGAGTCCCGCCATGATCTTCAGGATCGTTGACTTACCAGCGCCGTTTGGGCCCACGACACCAATTTTGGCACCGGGGAAGAACGACATGCTGACATTGTCAAGGATGACTTTGTCACCAACGGCCTTGCGGGCCTTGGTCATCGTGTAAATGAATTCCGCCATACCTTTAAGGCTAGTCGGTTACCGTGGTCATTTCCGAATCCACACACCACTATTTTGAGTCGGTGGTGCCCGGATTCACACGAAACCATCGAACACCACCAAAACGTGCTTGTTTAGGCCGCTTCCCCATCATCGTTTTGCCAGCTTCCTTCGGTGTCCGCCGAGCGTGATGGATGCTGAACTCGATCGATTTCGCCGGTGTCTGCCCGCACTCGGCTGAATGAACTGGTCCCGAAACGAAGATCGTGACCAATTGAATACGCTTCGATGTCTGCGCTGATTCCGCGAGTTCCATCGGCGCGTTCAAAGTCCCGGATCTGCAGTTTTCCAAAAATCATAACGTGGTCGCCTTGCGCCAACGATTCCATGGAGTTCTCCCCCAGCGTGCGGAAGGCCGAGACGGCATACCAATTGGTCGGCCCATCAGCCCACTGCCCGGTTTCAAGGTCGCGTTTACGCTCATGTGTAGCTACGCGGAATTTCAGGATTGAAACGCCCTTCGGCGTAATGCTGAGTTGAGGCTCCGTTCCAACAATGCCTCGGATTGTCACAAGGTCACTCATGAACCTGTCTCCTTCTTGACCCGAATGCCAGAAACTTTTTCTGCCATTGGATCTGATGGTGGCCCACTAAAAGTGACGATGGTATTGGAATCAGCGGAGTGGGGATAAGTTCTTTGTTCTTTGCTGCTTGAAAGCCCCGAACGGAATCATTACTGCTATGACCAGACCTGGGAGTATCCAGCCGGACCACCCTAAAATAGATCCTTTTGTTGCATCCAGTGGTAGTCCCAGCACCATGAATAGCGAGACGAGTCCGGCGCTCGCATTGAAGGCGCCGTGTGCTAAGGCCGTTGGCCACACGGAATCGCTGTAAGTTCGCAACCAACCAAGGAATGCACCAAATACGATGCACATGCCGCACATGGCCAGGACACCCCATGGCCCCGTCGCCATCGGATAGTTGTACCCCAACAGAACCAGTGGCGCATGCCAAGCGCCCCAGATAGCGCCGGATATCAAGATGGCAGGGAGCTGTCCGTACGATTGCAACCGAACCCAAAGCCAACCACGCCACCCGATCTCCTCGCCTAAGGCGAACAGCGTGTTGAAGAGACTGGCGATAACTATCACCCCGGCTTGCCCTACGAGGTACTTGGCTGGTCCGGCCTCGCCGGAAACGAAGTGCAGAACTGTAAAGTTCTCCAGATCCCCGGGGAATACGCCTAGCCACGTTCCTACGAGCGGCGCCTGGAGAATGAGAGCTAGCGGAATCATGTAAGACAGCACCAGAGCAATTAGGAACTTTCCAGGTCGCTTGATAGGCCACAGCCCGACATCCACGGGGAAGCTCTTCACCCGTCGCTCTGCAATTGCGATCATTAGAGCAGCTACTGTCGGGGTAAACATCATGGCCGTGGCGATGCCCGGCAACCTGGCATCGTTAATGCCATCTCCTCGCCAAAGTGGAAGTGCAACCGCCCAGGCCAGCGCCATGCTGAGTACACAGAAGTAAACGATGCTCAAAATGCCACCGATTCTCAATTTCGGCAACTTAACTACCCCAGATCAGATGATGATGCGCGTACATCTCACCAGCCTAACGGCCTCAAGTCGTATTTTTGGGGAACAATGAGCTAAACTATTTTCGGTTATGCCTCCGTAGCTCAGCTGGATAGAGCAAGAGCCTTCTAATCTCTAGGTCGCCGGTTCGAATCCGGCCGGGGGTACAAAAGAGAAAACCGCCGTTCACTTGGTCAAACAAGTGAGCGGCGGTTCTTTTTTGCCCTCAAATCTGGGTCGATAATCGGCAAATTACCACAGTTTTACCACAGTTTTGTTTTTAAGCGCCGCCGCCGAGGCGTTGCTTCCGGGCATCTGCAAGGGAAATGATGTTGCTCGTCGGTTCTGGTTCAGGGGTCCAGTGGCTGGTGAGTTTCTTGGCGACATCATCATGCATCTCGTCCAGCACATGCTGGTACCTGGTCAGCATTGCGACTTGCGACCATCCGAGAATCTCCATCACTACGCGTGGGTCGATGCCAAGAAGCAGGAGTGTCGTGGCCGCGGTATGCCGGCCGTCGTGGACGCGCCCGTCTGGGACTCCGGCTGACTCTAGAAAGTTCTTCCAGGCTTGCCAGTCGGCACGGTGATCTATCGGCTGGCCGTTCGGCCGGCAGAACACCAATTCGTGGGCCATCCCTGCCTGGTCGGTGTACGGCGCCCAATCTGCCGTGCGCTGCAGAACCTGGACTTTGCGGTGCTCCTTCAGAGCCGACAAAAGCTGGTCCGGCATTGGCACGCTTCGATTGCCTGCAGCACTCTTCGGTGGACCCGTAAAGAATCCGCCACCCTTCCGAGCAGGACAGTTCGAACCGTACCTGCGCCCGCACTCGGAGACCTCGGCGCAACCATGCTTCCAAGGTAGAGAGAACACCTCACGCACAATCTTGATACGCCCGGTGTCGAAATTGATGTCCGACCAGGATAGACCGAGCGCTTCACCCTGCCTCGGGCCAAGCGTCAGATTCAGAATCCACCGAGCACCATCATCCAGCTCGACCGCGGCAGCAAGCATCTTCCGCACTTCCCCGGTCGTGTAAACCTGCGGCTCAAAATCAGACCGCCCAGCAACATCAACACGCAAAACCGGATTGCTACCCAGGACACCACGATTCACAGCAACATTGAGCGCTCGCCGTAGGACTCGGTGAAGGCCAAGGATTGTGCTTGGTGATAGCGGGTCTGCAGTAGACCCTCGCTTGGTGGAGCGCTTCCTGCTCCCCCGCGCATCTTGGTAGAGAATATCGATGTCGGTCGGGGTGAGCTTGTCTAGACGCTTAGATGCGATCCTGTGGCCGCGCACGTAGTTGTCGATTTTGGAGCGATGCGCGTTGATAGTGCGTTCCTTGATGTCGTTGGGCGCGATCACGTCAAGATAGTGATCCAGCCACTCGATCATCCTCGGCGCACGCGATAGGGCCACCGAGCCACCCGAGGCCTTGTTGATCGCAGCGCGTAGCTTGGCAGCGCACTCGGCCTTGGTCTTGCCGTAGACGGATTTGCGGACAGGCTTGCCACTTGGGAGGTAGCCGGCAACGTAGTTCGATTGCCATTGGCCGTCTTTCCGCTGACGCGGCACCGTACCTTCGTTGTTGCTGCGCCTGGTTTGCCCTGAGGTAGTCATGGATCTTCCCTCCTTGGGGAAATTGTGCGCGCCAAATAGTCCCCCTTGGCGCGGTTGGTTACGAGATGTGGATAAGTGGTTAGGCGATGTGATCGCCCGGTGGCCACAGCGCCTGGATCTGGTCGCCGTCGAGGGTGGCCAGGCGGTCTAGGAGTACTTGCTCGGTGACTCCGAGCTCCTCGGCCATTTCGATCGGGCACCGGGACCAACCAGCAACGTCCTGCAGCGCTTCGAAGCTGACGAGGAATCGAGCTACTTCCAGGCAGACCTGCCGCTCGATAGCCGGCGGCTGGCAGCCGGTGTGGCCGCGCTGGATATGGATCGACTCATGGGCCAGAAAGCACTTGCGCTCCACTGACGTGAGTTTCGGGTCAATCCAAATGCGCCGACCGTCAGTGGCCGCGACTATGTCCGGGTACGGACGATTCCAAATAATCATGACGTGCGCGAGTGAGCGCAGCATGCCCCATACATTCTGCATAACTAGAACATATGTTCGAATATCAGTTTCGCCAAGTATGACGAATGAATTCGTCAAACTGTCAGAAGGTGATGCTAAAGCATAGCGATTGAGATGCCTTCAAGTTCGTGTTTGAACTCCGTACCGTCGGCATTGAATGCGCGATTTCTCGATTCGTCCATCAAGCGGATCCATCCCTCGACAGACAGGCCACCAGGTATGGACACGGCACCACCGGACGCCTCCGGCGTATGCTTCATGATAATGACGCGAATCTGGTCATCCATCAACGTCGCCAGGGCGATTGTCTCGTGCGGCGACTTCTCGAATCGATGAACAGTAACTACAGCAGATTCATCCTTGTCCGCCGCCATAACCACCGCGTCACCATCTTCATCAACGGGCGCTACAGACATGAGGCGGTCATGGAATTTCTTACTGAGAAGATCCGCATTCAAGCGCGCCGCAACAGCTGCGCGCCGCGCTAATTGCTCGTTGGCAACCACTGTTCTCTCCAATCGACGGCCTGCCCAGAGATGCGATGAGTCGAATCAATAAAGCAGTTGTGGACCTGTAGGACAGAGTCTAGCTGACAGAGCGACTCCGCCGGAAGATCGCGTCGAGGGTACTGGAAATCCCAGCGGTGCCAATGGTAATTCGCATGGCTACTGCAACCGCGAATAACATCCGCGGGCTTAGGCATGTCCGGATGCTCACTCTGTACTCCGACGCTAAAGTCGACGACCAGGTCTCCCACGGACTTGCAGCGCTTTACCCGTGTGACCGTCCTGAGGCCCTCTCCCAAATCGACCTTCACGGCCCGCGAATCATCACTGCAACCAGCGCATTCTCCGTGCCAGAACGCTCCTGGCACTAACCGATCATGGGGCTTGCGGCTCTTGGCCATTATTCACCTCCTGGATAATCGCCACGCTCGGCGGTTTCTTCGTCGAGCTGCTCGCGCTTAGTCTTTACCTTCGGGTGAGCCGCGAGTTGCTCGCGTGGCGGTACTGGGATGTTCCTGGCTTCGTCACCATGGAGTTCGACAACGGAGAAGTTTTCCGGATCCGCTTCTTCCCTCGCTTCGCTAGCTTTGCGAATTAGATCAAGGGTCTTCTGTTTCGAGCCATCTGGATCATCCGCAGTCCAACTAGCCCGAACTGCCCGCCGCTCCTGCTTAGCCTGTTCAAATTTTCCGCGAGCTTGTTCGCGGCCCGTTTCACGAATTGTTTGAGTGTCATTGTTAATCGTTTCAAGGTCGACGAGGACCCGAACCATTTCGACAACGGCCTTCCGTGACTTCGGCGAGAGATTGTCTGCACCCGGTGGAAGTTCGTCGGCTAGTGGCGGGCCGGGGACTGGTTGTCCCGCTGCTGCGAACGCTACGGATTCCTCGACGCCGGCCAGGTATGCAATCGCCTTGAGAGTCACCTCGCTAGGCTTCGACTTATAGATGCCGTTGCGAATCTGGTTGATCGTCGTATAGACGATCTTGAAACCGGCTTCTTGCGCCTTGAAGGCTAGCTGCCGAGCGGACGTCTGGTGTCGCTCGATCGCCATTTCAATTAGGCCCTTGAGGGTTTCTGTCTCGTTCACAACCACGACTTTCCTAGATGAACTCTCACTTGCTCAATAGTGGAAACGACTTTCTTGAAAAGTAGAAAACACTACTCCCGCATAGTTTACGGGGAGATTTCACTTTTCGCCTTGACAAGCTAGTGCGAAGCGGTGTGTACTTAGGTTGTCAAAATGAAAAGCGAAGGGAATACTGGTTATGCGTGGAACACGTCGACATCTCAATCTCGTTCGAAAGGAGAGTTGGATGCGTGTCATAGATCCGGCTGCGCTGCGGCGCAAGCGAATCAATCAGCGGTTCAGCCAGCGTGATCTGGCTGGCTTGGTGCGCCGGTCGCAGGCGACCATTCACCAGCTGGAAACCGGCAAGATGAAAACCCTGACGGAAGATCTGGCCCTACTCATTTCGGCGCGCCTCTTCACTCCCTGGGAGGAATTGTTCACCCTTGAAGAGCATGAAATCGCGCCTCGTGTTGCAAGTGGTGTTAACACCAAAACTACGGCTTCGGAATCGAGGGTGGCATGAAAAAGAACCTCACACCCCTCGCAGTCGCAGCCCTCGTGCTCGCCGGTTGCGCACCGGCCCAGGCTGACGCTGGCCGCGTTGCCAGCACCGCAGCCGTCGAGCATCACGCGGTGGGCAACAGCTCGAACAGCATCGACGAGGTCCGCGAAGCACTAGAGCAGGATTCCATGCGCGCCCAGGTCCACACGAACTTGGATTCGCTGTTGTCCAGCTCCGAGGCGTACGAGACGCCTTTCGAGTTCGAACGCGATCTGTTCGTCTGCGAGCACCTCCACCCGGTGCCGGCCGACCACGAGGCCGACCACCCGGAGTCCAACCCGCTCGCAACCTGCGTCCGGCACACCTTCGAGGCGCACCAGATAGGCCGGTCATGAGTGAGTTCAAATGCCCGGAGCCGGGCTGCGATTACCACGTCGGCATCGGCGGTCCAGTCGTCACCGACGAGGACTTCGAACTGCAAGAGAGCTACTTCCAAGAAATCGAGAATCACCAGCAGATGCATGAACAATCGCGGGAGGTGTCGACGTCGGAAGTATCTTCGAGGCTGAGAGCACACTGGCTTCGGGCCGATGTCGATGCGCTGGCTGACCCGCGGTGGTCGATTGTCGTGATGGCAGTTCTCATTCTGTCGATGGCAGTGGCTTTCCTGAGCGATCTACCCCTTGCGCAGTTGGTATTCGGTCTAGTTGGCCCCGGTGTCGTCGTGTGGCGATTAGCTGGAATATGCCTTTTGGGCCGACGAGTTGGGCGGGACCTAGTGTGGCTCGTCTCTTCCACTTCAATCGCTGGAAAGCGGACTGTTGCTGCCGATGGATATCTCCGAGCGGGCCGAAATGGTTGAGCGGATACCAGCCGATGGTGAGAAGACGGGCGCGACCTGGACCCTGCGTCATGTAAGTGCAGTAAGCCGCGTCGAAATCTTTCGAATCGATCATGAGTCGTTGCCTATCACCGGGGGGCAGAACGTCCGGATGCGAGAATCCATCGGCAACGATGATGTCTCCGCCATGAACAATCAGGGGGTTGTAAAAGTGTGCGATCCCAGAGCCACGATTGACGATCTCTACCAAGCGGAACTGTTTGCCTTGGTAATCAGCTGTTCCGATTGGCCGAATTTCGATCTCTGGTACCGGCTGATCTCGGCGTGCTTTGAAACTCTGCCCGGCCATATAAACCAGGGTCAACGTCGAGGCAGCAGCTGCGATCCAAGCCGCCAGGTCAGATCCATCCATAATCTTCCTCCGTTGGTAGATGGTTCGTGTAGGGGTACTCGAATCCTATCGGCGGAGCGTCTAAGCCCCGTATTTCGGGCAAATAAGAAGCACCCAGCAGTAGCAGCTGCTGGGTGCGATGAAACCAATAACCAACGGTAAGAAAGGCGTGATTTCAATGACCAGTGTAGTCAATTTCCCGCAGACCCGCAGAGGTGAGCGGGTGATCGATGTGGAACCAGGCATTCCGATGTCCCAGCGTCCTGTCCGGTTGCTGTACTCGGTGATCGAGGCAGGCGAGCTGCTCTCAGTGAGCAAGCAGACCATTTACAACCTGATCGACCAGGGCGACCTGCCCAAGGTGATGATCGGCCGGACAGGCAAGACCATCCGCATCGCGGCGTCTGACTTGCAGGCGTACATCGATAACCAGCGTGTGGAGGTGCAGCCATCATGGGCGATCTGATCCTCACCGTCATCCTTGCCTGTGTCGGCTTGACCGCGATCGGCACGCTCGGCTGCGGAATGTACTTCCTCCTCACCGGGGCCGAGGCCAACGCCAAGACTGCCGAGCTTCGCGATACCGAGGCCAAGCTGAACAAGCAGCGTGTGGAGTCCGCGAAGGTCGCGAACCGCGTGGCAAACGAGATGGGACGGAAGCTGGCGTCGGTGGACGGTCTGGGCGAGTTCGCCCTGGGCTTCTCCCCCAACGCGGACGAGCAGTGTCAGTGCCGCAAGTGCAAAGCGAGAAGAGGAGAGTCCGATGTCTAAGTTCTGGTTCCGGAAGAATCACCAGCTGGACGGCCCTGCACGTCTGGCCGAGACGCAAGCTGTCGTTACTCGCCAAGAGTCCTACGACCGGGCGAAGGAAGCCACCATCCATTTGCTGACTGCGTTGAAGCAGTGGCCAGGCTTCGACTCCACCGGCAACATCAACGGCGTCATCGACCACACGTTGGTGAACATCGACCGCTTGGACGATGCCCTCGACGAGCTGCGCGACCAGATCGACAAGCTTCGTGGCCAGCAAGTGGCCGAGATGATTCGCCAGTCGGGCCATCCGTCTATGCGCTCGCCTGAAAATGCTTTGGTCCAGCCTAGTGGGCAGACTATCCGCGTATCGCTGGGCGGCCCGGTGGCGGCCACGCCGAAGTCTGTGGCAGATCAGGTCACCAAGAGACTCGACGAGGTCTTGAAGCAGAAGGGCGTAGTGCGATGAGCCGGGTCGATGGGCGCGTGATCATCAATCCGAAGGGCTCCGGCCGGCCGTCTGCCACGCTGCACACGTCCTGGTTGGACTCGCCAAAGTCTGAACGTGCGAAGGCCGCGAAGGCGACGGTGAGTGCTTGGGCGAAGAACAAGTACCGCGGCTGCAGCGTCTATGTGGAGGTCGGCACCATCGCGGACGGAGACCACGGAGTGGGCCACCTGCACGTGAACGGGTTGGAGATCGCGGACTTCTCCGCGGTTCCCGCTCCTCCCCCGGTTCCTACCCAGTCCTTGTTCGAAGGGTGATTCCCGTGAGCTCTGCAGACGTTCTCCGTTTCGCGGTGCGCCGCATGTTCTGGGCTCATATGCCTGGCATCGGTTTGCTCCTGCTTCTCTGCTCGCTGACCGCGCAGCTGCCTTCGGGATTCAGCGGGTTGTGTGCGATCGCCGCGTTCGCGTGGGTTGTCCTGGCCTTGGGGGACTGGATAACCGCCGAACTGCGCGCTGATCGCATCAGCTGACCGCCCCGCATTTTCCTTATCAAACTTTTTTGACGCACTAGAGGTGTATTTTCTTGGCTAAATTCAACGGCAGACTCGAAGTTCTTGCCCTTTCCGCAGTGCACCAGCACCCTGACAACATCCGCGAGGACCTGGGCGATCTGGCCCAGCTGGCCGGAGAGATCAAGTCCTTGGGCTTGCTGAACCCGCTGCTTGTCTACCCGCATCCAGACCGCGAGGGCGACTTCGTGGTGCAGGACGGTAACCGTCGCCGCGCCGCGGCTGCGCAGGCCGGCCTGACCGAGGTTCCATGCGTGGTGCTCCCGGAGCCCACCGAGGAGCGTGGCGCTCGCGCTGACATCGAGACCATGCTGACCACCGGCCGCAACCACCGACCATTAACCGAGGCCGAGGTGTCGAAGGGCATCCAGGGCCTGCTGGATCTGGGCATGGACATCACGACGGTGGGCAAGAAGTTCAAGATGTCTCGCAAGGAGGTGCAGGCCCGTGCCAAGGTCGCCCAGAAGGACGACGGCGTCTCCAAGGCCTACTCTGCCGGCCGTCTCACCTTGGAGACGGTGCAGCGCCTGCAGGAACTGGAAGAGAAGTCTGATGATCCTCAGATTTACGAGCGTACCGTGGCCCGTATCGAGGACCTGTCGAACGGTGCCAGCTTGGATACCGTTGAGCGCATCATCGAGCAAACCGAGCGTTCGGTGGCGAAAGACCGCAACCGGGAGAAACTGCAGGAACTGGGCGCCGAGGAAGCACCTGAACATGCTTCGTGGTCCAACCAGTACAGGCGCATCGAGGACGAGCTGTCATTCGAGGAGCATCAAGCGGCAGGCCACCAGTGGCGCATCGACTACTACGAGTCGGAGCCTACTTGGTTCTCCAAGAAGGAGACCGAGGAGTACGTGGCGCCGGAGCCCACGGCCGAGGAGATCGCCGAGAAGAAGTACCAGGACCGTATGGCCTCGAAACTGCCGATCATCCGCGCATCCCGAGACAAGTACGTAATCAGCGTGCTGCAGTCGAAAGACTTGGCCGAGTCCCTGGCTAAGCATGAATTGGTTGACTCGATCTTCAAGGCGAACGAGGAAGACGCGGACGCCCTGGCACGGATAGGGCAGATTATCGATGTACCCACGCCCGAGCAGGCCGAGGATCAGCTCGATGACGACTTCGAAGAGGAAATCGCGAAGTGGACATTGAAGGCCCGGCGCAATCTGGAAAAGATGACACTCGCTCAGCTCATTTTCATCATGAAGTACCTGGAAGTCGCAGGACTCTCCAATGGTCTTGGCAACATCAGAGCCTTCGAACGATCTAGCAATGAGGGACTGCATTGGTTCAACGGATGGAACATGTACGTCCGGTACTACAACTACGTCACCGAGAGTCTGGGATACGAGCTGGATCCAGATGAGGTGGACCTCATGCAGCACTTCGCCAAGAAGAATCCAAACCGCGAATTAGCTTACGACCTGGTCGCGGTGCCCGACGAAGTCACCGCGACCTGCGGCGGCTGCAACCAGGAAGTCGTGGCCGACTCCGAATGGCAGGGCCTGTGCATTGACTGCAACAAGGAGAGCGAATAGCCATGGCCACCCGAAGCATGGCAAGCATTACCCGCCAAGCCCCGGACATGGTTGCCGATGACCAGGACTGGCGAGCCGAAGCGCTCTGCAAGAACTGGGATTTCAAGAAGAAGGGCGATCCCTGGCATCCCGCCAGCGAATCCCGCATAGCAGCCATCGAAGGTAAGAACCTCTGCGGAGGGTGCAAAGTCCGGTTCGACTGCCTGATCGACGCAGTCCAATCAGACACCAGATACGGCATCCGCGGCGGCCAGACGGCCGACGAGCGAAGAAGACTCAGGAAGTAGGAGCCATGATCTTGACAGTGAACACCGCGGATCTGCGCCACGCGCTGATCGCAGTGCAACCGCACGTCCACAACGATGCGGCCACCGGGCTGGACGTCGTGCACTTCATGGCCGATGACCAGAACGTCTACGTGCAGGCAACCAACACCGCGTCGGCTGCCCTGGCCATCGTCAGCGTCTGGGAAGCTGATGGGCTCACCGGAGACCCGGAAGAGGACTCCTTCGACCTCGACCCGACCGTGGTCAAGGAACTCCTCCAAGTGTTCAAGGCATCGAAAAACCAGCCCGAGGACGAAATAGGAGATTCCCTGCAGATCAAGATCTCCACCAAGGAACTGATCTTCACCGACATCTCCGGCCTGTTCCCCGGCAAGACGTACATCGTGCCCAACGGAAACACTTCAGAGGTATTCCCGAACCTGCCACGGCTGTTCGAAGAGGCCGTATCCGCTGCCAAGCAGGTGCCTTCCCGCATCCTGGCCAACGGCAAGCTCCTGCAGCTCTTCGCGCACGCGGCCGCAGCCTACAAGGAACCGCTGGCGATCGAGCCAACGGCCACGCGAACCCGGATGCTGATCACCTGCGGAGAGTCCTTCATCGGTCTGCTGATGCCCATCCGCGCAGAGGAGGGCTCCGACCTCGACGTGAAGCTCATTGAAGCCCGCGACGGCTGGAACCGCCGGCTGCCCGCCCTGGCATACGCGCTGCGCCAGCGGAGCACCGGCCGGCCGGACAACGAAGCCGCACTCGCCGAAGCAGCAGCCGTAGCAGCACTCAAGGCCGCGAAAGGCGTGATCATATTCCGCGGCAACACGACCACGCCGGCCCCAGACCCAGCCACCAGCTAAAACCTTGTCAAGAAATTAACAAACCACCCACTTTGTAAGGAGTAATCCATGGCCACCATGCAGAGCTGGATTTACCAAGAAGAAGAAGTGCGCACAGTGCTGATCAACGGCGAACCCCACTTCATCGCCAACGACCTATGCGCAGTACTCGACATCCGCAACGCACGAGACGCGGTAGCCACACTGGACGACGACGAAAAGGGCGTCGTTACTACCGACACCCTTGGTGGCAACCAGCAAATGACCTGCGTGACCGAAGCCGGCATGTACTCACTCGTCCTCCGCTCCCGCAAACCAGAAGCCAAAGCCTTCAAACGCTGGCTCACACACGAAGTACTCCCCTCCATCCGCAAAACCGGCAGCTACCAGCGCTCGCCGATGACCGAGGACGACATCGTGGCCCAGGCGCTGCAGATCACCAGTGCGCGGGTCAAGGCGCTGGAGTCGAAGGTGCAGCAGGACGCGCCGAAGGTCGACTACGTGGACACGTTCGTGGCCGACGAGGATCTGATCACGATCCGCACGTTGGCATCAGATCTGAAGATCGGCGAGAACGAGCTGCGCGCGATCCTCCTGGAACGCAAGTGGATTTACAAGCAGGAGTCCTCGCGCTGGTCGGAGAAGGAGCAGCGCAAGAAGTCGATCTACCGGTACAGCGCCATGGCGGACAAGAAGAACTACTTCCACGCAGTCCTCGCGCACGACGCGCCTCGGTTCCGAGGAGAAGTCATGCACACCCTCAAGCTCACCCCAGAGGGCGCCGTGGCCGTCACCCGGCTGATCAACCAAATGAGAAGAGCGGCGAGCACGCTCGAAGCTGTGAAAGGACCAGCAGCATGAGCAAGCTAGTCACCCTGTACACGAAGCCCGGATCCTGCGGGCAGTGCACGGCCACCATACGCGCACTGAACAAGGCCGAGATCCCGTTCCAGGAGATCGTCGTGAATCCGTCTGATAAGGAGTCCATCGACGAGCTGAGGCGCATCGCCAAGCAGCTGGGCGAATCAGCGACCATGCCCTACGTCCTGGTGCTGGACCGCGACACCGAAGATATCAAGGGTTGGTTCGGATTCCAGCCTGACAAGATCAAGGACCTGAAGAAGGAGCTGCAGCCATGAGCACGGTCATCGAAGCCCGCCGCCTCAACGGCACCGATCTGGGCAAGACGATCAGCTTCCCAGGTACTGAAGGCACCCTGCGCGGCGTCCTCCACGGCTACCTCACCGGCGAAGAAACCACGGACTCCAAGAAGCACGTCACCGCCCTCGTCGGCACAGAAACGCACGTGTTGGAACCATCCGACAAGATCACGATCACCGGCCGCATGAAGAAACCAGAGGTACAACCATGACCAGAGAAATTACCATCGACGACCTGAAACGGTACCGCGCACTGGTAGAAACCGGATCCGTACTGGACAAGAACACCGTCCTGAACATCATCAGCCACGCCGGCAAAGCCGGAGAGACCATCCAGCGCAAGCAGAACGCAATCGAAACCCTGGACCGCATCATCACACAGCAGTGCCAGGCCGCCCTCGACGCGACCGGACTGCACCACCTCATTGACGAGGACGGAGACGGCGACTGGTCCGCAGTCTGGGAAGGCCTGCAGGAACTCGGAGAGTCCAAGCGCAAAGCCGAGCAAAATCTGGGTGCTGCGCTTGATGCAAACAAGCGCTGGGCACACCGGAGCTCGCGGGAACACTCCGAACTTTTCAAGGCGAACAACGCTATCCACCGGGTGCGTGAACTCCGCAGAACGTGGTGCGATGCTTCATACGACCCGATGAATACCGGATTGAACATCGCAGGTGTCGTGAACGCTATCGACCGAGCTCTGGCTGGTGTGCCGAATGACTAATCAGCACCCGATCAACCCCGAAGCGCTCGAAGCAGCAGCTAAAGCACTGTGGGAGTGGTGGAACCCCGAACTTCCGTGGGATGAAAACGATGACAGAACCAAGGAGCAGTGGCGCGACGAGATGGCCAAAGTCGCATTGTCCGCTTATCTCGCCGCCACGCTGCCGGAAGTGAACAGCGATACCGAGCTGCATGTTGGGACCCTGATTGAAGACAAAACGGGCCGACACCTCTGGAATGTGTGGCGCACAGGGGGCCCGGCAGTTCATTGGATGGACGATGAAGGACGCCCAGCTACACCAGTATTCCCCGCCCGTGTGATGTACAGATCAGGAGGCACAGCGTGACTGAGCCAGCGAAGCCAAAGCGACCCAGGAACGATGGCCCAGTGCCCCGCCTCGACCCGCTCCGCGACATGGACGAGATCCAAACCGGGGAACTCGGCGCCAAGCACATCGGCCTGCACGCCGTCGTGAATGCCCCCGGAGAGCCGCAGCTCTACGGGCGCATCACCTACCTCACCCACCAGCTCCACGCCACCGTCGTAGAGCTCACCTGGAACGGCATCCAAATCAAGCACCGCAGCGACCCCGAGCAGGTAATCAGAATCGAGGCCCACCAATGATGCTCATAAGAGCCCTCACCGACGACACCGACAAGATCTACGTCTGCCGGAACCCGCACACCCGCCGCTGGATCACCCTCCAACGCGGCAACGCCCTCGCAGACTCCAAGCACCCAAATGACGCGCTCGCCGTAGCCAGGGCTCAGGCCCGGAAACTGCCGAAGCCCAAGAACATGAACAGGATCGCCAATGTCGTGGTTGAAGCAGTCGGACGTATCGGCGAATCACCCGTTGGTATTGCGCGTCTTGGAGATGGACGAGGCTGACGACCGTCTGCTCAACGAGATGTACGGATGGGTGAACAGGTGCGCCACGCAATCGGCCGCATTTGACCGCGATTACATCGTTGAGATTGGCACGGCCAAGCAGATGGCCGGTCTCAGCCGCTACAAGGAACTTCTCAAGGCAGCACTGTCTTGCGGGATCTTCGAGGAGAAGGAGATTGAGGAGAACGGCAGTATGCGCCGGGTACTCAAGCTCGTGGAAGAGGAAGACCTCTTCCACATGATCCTCAAGTCGGACAAGGAGCGGGAGAAGAACCGCCGTGCGGACACGTACGACCTTGCCAAGAAGGGCGCCATCATCAAGCGTGATGGCTCCGAATGCCGGTGGTGTGGCCGCTTGGTCACCTTCGGCAATGACCGTAAGTCGATCAAGGCCGGCACCATTGACCACCTTGATCCGAAGGACCTGGACAACAGCGACCCGACGCCGATCGAGCGTCTCGTGGTTGCTTGCACGTCCTGCAACTCAAGCAGAAAGGATGGTGGCTTCTGGGATAAGGAACTCAGACCGGCACCACGCTCCCCGTACTTCACTGCCGACGCGGCCGCATGGCTGCGCGACAAGGCGGGAATCCTGGTCAAGGTCTCGACTGAACGTGTAGAGCTCCACGCTCCCGAACCAGCTCCGGCATCAACCCCAGTGATTGGTCCGGCATCAACTGATGCAACGGCAAGCGACGCAGCAACGGATACCTCCGGCTCGTCCACCACCACCGGCAAGAATGCGACGGCAGCAAGCAAGGTTGAGCGCTCTGAGGCAACGGCATCCCCGGCCCAGAAAGAACGCCTGTCCACCTCGGACATGGCCACCGAGCTCCACGGCATCGAATACTCGGAAATGATCGCAGCACTTGAAAGCGAAGCCGTAGAGACTCCCCACCAGGGTGAGACTCCGGCCGGCGACGACGCAACGGATACCACCGGCTCGTCCCCCGCGCAGTCACCGATCAACTCCGAATCAAAAAATAATCAGTTGATCATCAAGAAACCTGAGGGTGTCGGATCTGGATCTGCCGGGACGGGTCGGGTCGGGACGGGCCGGGTTGGGTCTGGTAGGGCTGGGTGGCGAGATCACTCTCCTGCTGATTCCCGCCTGCCTGCTAAGCCTTCGAGCAATGCTCAGCCCCGTTCCAGACGTAGAAGACCTCGGAGGAGGAAGAACTAATGAAGTACAACCAACAGCCGTTCAAGAACCCTGTCCTCTTGTGGAGTGAAGCGGAGTTCCAGTCGCATGTGCAAAACCTTGCGAAGTCTTTGGGCTACACGCAGCAGTACCACACCCATGATTCTCGGCGGTCGAATCCTGGCTTCCCGGATCTGGTGCTGATTCATGGCCGGACGAAGAAGTTGATGTTTGCCGAGTTGAAGGCCCAGGCCGGCCGAGTGAGTCCAGCGCAGGAATCGTGGCTGAATGATCTCCGCTTGGGTGGTCAGGTGGCTGAGGTGTGGCGCCCTTCGGATTGGGTGTCTGGCCGGATTCTTCAAGTGCTGCGAGGAGGTGCGACAGTTGCCAGAGCATAAGGATGCTGCGGATTGCGGTTGCTGGGGTTGCCAGTCGATCGCTCGTGAAGGTGCTGGGGTGTGCGTGGTTCATCTGGTGGCGGAGCAGGACAAGGTGCCACCGGCTGCATCGACTGATCTGAATCTCTGCCCTACCTGTGATGACCGGATGCGTGCCGATCTTCACCTGGTTGCCGATCGTTGGGATGAAGCCCAGGACGCATTGCACCCGTCGCGAGGTGGTGACAGCGAGCGTCACGCCCAGCGCACGGAAGCGCCGCTGCCGTTGAACGTCTCTGTGTCGGATGCGCTCATGATCGTGCGCGACAACATCTGGTCGGTAGCGCTCCGGCTGGTCGATGATCATCCGGGCCTGTCGTTGCCGGCCGATCAGACCACGCCGAGCTTGGCCGAGTGGCTGGCCAAGTGGCAGATGCTGAAGATCGCAGGCTCTCCGGATAAGAGCTTCACCCGCCAGGCGTACTGGTGGGTTGCCGAAGCAGCCGATCAGATCGCGGCCAAGACGTACGGTGTCGAGACAACCGTCGAGATCCCGCATCAGTTCTGCAAGCGCCCCGGATGCAAGGGCCAGCTGCTCATTGCCGAGAGGTCTGATGGTGTGAAGACTGTGCGGTGCTCAGCTGATGCGCATCATGCGGTGCAGTGGGATACCTGGTCGAAGATGTTGAAGGCTTCTCGTCCCCAGCGTCGAGGTGCTCGGCCTCCCCGTCTGGGTCGAGTTTGACGGACTTGACATAGTGGCGTAAATTTACTGATTGAATGGCCTTACTGGCTCAAGCGATAGCCCCGAATCACAGCAGTGGTTCGGGGCTTCGTCGTACCCGGGCGCAGTGAGGTGAGCAGCGTTGCCTTCGGCGCCGAAGAAACCTTGCACGCAACCTGGTTGCACCGAGCTGGTCCAAGCTTTCGGCAGTCGTGGTCGGTGCGCCGAGCATGAGAAGGCAGCCGAAGAACACCGGGGCTCGTCTCGATGGCGTGGGTACACCAGCCGTGGCCACCGCCGGTTCCGTGAAGAAGTTCTCGCGCGTGATCCGATATGCGTCTTGTGCATGAAGAGACCATCTCGAGAAGCCGACCACTACCCGGTATCCCGAAAGGGATTGATATCCAAGGGCTTGAACCCTGACGATCCCAAATACGGCCGCGGTTTGTGTTCGCCTTGCCACAAGAGTGAAACCGCCGAGCATCAGCCCGGAGGGTGGAACGCGAAGCAGTGACACGCCTCGTAACCCTTGACTTCATGCCGATCGATGCCCCTCAAAGGGGGTGGGGGTGACCCCCTTCCGGCATTTACGACTAGCCGCCGGGCAGGCAAATCCGTAGTCCCGCAGGTTAGAGCTTTTTGATCAGGGGGTGTCGCCGTTATGCCTGGTCCGATGCCGAAACCGGCGCTTTCTGTGGTGCGCGAGGGCAATCCGGGGCACCGTCCGCAGCCTGAATCGGTGGTCTTGCCGCCGGTGGAATTCGACGAACCGGACTGGTCACGTGAATTGCCCGAGGCACAGGCCCCGAAGAAGCCGAAAGAGCCCGAACGGGAAGACGGCGAGTCGATTGAGCACTTCCAGCAGCGCATCTATCGATATGAGAAGCAGTTGGTCTCGTATCAACTCAAGCGGCAGGCCATCAACGGCACTCGGTTTGTGAAGAAGCGCGCCAAGGAAGAGTGGGATCGGGTGGTTCCGGTGCTCGCCAACAGCGTGGGACTCGGCGCCGTGGACTTCTCCCTGGTCGTGGATATGTGCATCTGCGTGGCCCGTCTCGAATGGGCTGAGCATGAGCTGTCGCGTGAAGGCTTGATCACCATGGGCCAGCGTGGCCCTGGCAAGAACCCGCACACCACCATTGCCGGCCAGTACCGGACGCAGCTGAAGACCTACGTCCGCGAGCTTGGCCTGTCGCCGGCTGCGCGAACCGGGCTTCCTGGTCGCGAAGACACCTCGGAAGATGACGATCCGTTCGATTAGACGCTGGGGAGGGTGATTGCACCTCTAGAAATGGAGGTGGAGCATGCTCGACTACGATTTCGACCGGCTGCCAGTGCCTTATGACGCGCTGATCGAGCTGGGCGTCGAGCATGACCAGATCATCGAAGCACTCAAGCGCGAACCGCTCACCGTCGCCAACCAAGCAGACCAGCATCCGGGCGCGTGGTTCGACGTAGGGCGGGCGCGCAAGGCCTTGACGGCACTCGGCTCCTTCCGGCACACGAAAGGCCGCTGGGCAGGCGTTCGCATGCGTCTGGGCGAAGGTCTGGACTCATGGCAGGTCGTCTGGGTACTCGCACCAGTATTCGGCTGGGTGTACCACGACGAAGAAATAGACCGCGTAGTCCGGGTCATCCGCTCAGTATGGGTAGAAATTCCGCGTAAGAACGGAAAATCGACCTTCGCTGCAGGCTTCTCCGGCATCCTGCTCCTCGCAGACGGCGAAGCAGGAGCCGAGGTCTACAACGCTGCCGGTTCCAAGGACCAGGCACGCCGAGTATTCGACGACTCAAAAGCCATGCTGATGTCCTCACCGGCTGCGCGCAAGCGCATCGAGCCATTGACCGACGTAGTCCGCGTTCCACGCACACTGGGCATCCTGCGCGTCCTGTCCAAGGTCGCAGAGACCGCCCACGGCCTGAACGTCTCCGGAGCTTCCATTGACGAGATCCACACCCTGCGCAACCAGGGCAAGCTGATCGAAGCAATCGAAACCGGCACCGGCGCCCGAGACCAGCCCTTGATCCTGTTCATCACCACCGCCGACGAAGCCGAAGACGGCACACCGTACGACGAGAAGCACACGTACACGATCAATATCGCCAACGGCATCATCAAGGATCCACGGTTCTACGGAGTCATCTGGGCCGCCGAAGAAAAAGACGATCCATACGCCGAAAAGACCTGGTACAAAGCAAACCCCGGCCTTGGAAAGTCGCCCACGCTCGCCTACATGCGAGACCAAGCGACCAAGGCCCAAGGCTCCCCCGCCGCGCTCAAGACCTTCCTGCAGCTCGCACTGAACCTGCGCTCGCCGGGTTCGGCGCGCTGGGTGGATTTGAACCGATGGGATGAGCTGGGCGGCGCGAAGCGTACTCCGCTGCGTGGCCGGCGTGCCTGGGGTGGCTTGGACTTGTCCGCAACGAGCGACTTCACCGCGTGGACGGTCTGGGCCCAGTCCAATCGGCCGGGTATGAAGTTCGATCTGTTCACGCGCTTCTGGGTTCCAGAGGAGCGTATCGATGATTTGGAGAAGCAGCTGTTGATTCCGTTGCGTGACTGGGTGGATCGCGGCTACGTGACAGCCACCGAGGGGGATGTCATCGACTACAGCGCCGTGAAATCCGCAGTTATAGGCGATTGCAAGCACTTCGACATGCAGCGCGTCTCCTATGACCGCATGTTCGCTGGCCAGCTGGTGCAGGAACTCGATGCCGAGCTGTCGGGAATCGATATTGTGCCGGTCGCCCAGACCTTCTACGGCTTGTCTCCTGCTTCCAAGGAGATGGAGCGCATGTGGAAGGCCAAGGAGATGCGCCACGACGATAACCCGGCCATGCGGTGGATGGCGTCACGCGTGGAGGTCAAGACCGATGACGCGGACAACATTCGCCCGGTGAAGCCGAACAGGCGCACTTCAACGGCTCGTATTGACGGGTTCCAGGCTGCAGTGACCGGACTGGACGGCATCGTCCGTACCTCGCTTGAGCAGAAGCGCAATCTCGTCGCAACAGGTTCCAGTACACGAAGGAGGGCGCAATGACAGTTGATATTTTCGACCAGGAATCAGTGGCCCGTCGTGTCGACGAGCTGGCGCGGGAACTTCAGCACCGCGGACCGGAGATCGAGAAGTACGTGAACCGCTACCAGGGCGAGGGTGAGACCCTGCGCTGGGCATCGAAGAAGTTCGACGAGTACTTCAAGAAGCAGTTCGCAGGCTTCGGCGATAACTGGTGCATGCCTGTGGTAGACGCAGCAGCGGAGCGCATGCGCGTTCTCGGGTTCCGTGCGCACGGCGAGGATCTGAAGATCGACGAGCAGCTGCAGCGCGATTGGCTGGGTTCAAACTCGGATCTGGGCAGTTCCGAGGCGTTCACCATGCAGATGGCCGGCGGCCGGGCGTTCTCGCTCGTGCACCCCGCGGACCCTCCGGACAAAGCGCCCAGCGTCACCTGGGAGCACCCTCAGTCGGCAATCGTCAACACTGATCCTGTGACCGGCATCGACCGCGACGGACTGGTCATGTGGCAAGACGACAAGTACGACTTCGCCACCTACTACACGAAGACCCACTTCGTGAAGATGAAGCGGGATAATGGCAAGCAGCGCTACGAGAACACCGAGCGCATCTCGCCGACTGGCGGCTGGCAACCTCGCGACGACGAGCACCAGCCAGCAGAACACCACCTCGGCGAGGTGCCGCTGACCGAGATCCGCAACAAGACCCTGCTGGACGATAACCCGATGTCGGACATCGCCGGTGTCGCCGCCCTGCAGGACGCGATCAACCTCGTCTGGGCCTACTTGATGAACGCACTCGATCAGGCTTCCATGCCTGCCCGCGTGGCCGTGAATGCGGACGTTCCCCAAGTGCCGGTCTTGGACAAGGAAGGCCAGATAGCCGGTTACCAGGATGTCGAGCTGGACGAGCTGCTCAAGGAGAAGATCATCTTCCTGCCTGGGCAGGACGCACGCATCGAGGAATGGACAGCCGCCAACCTCGAAGCCTTCTCGAAGGTCATCTCGCAGCTGGTCGAGCACATCGCGGCCCAGACCAGAACCCCACCGCACTACCTGGTGGCGAAGATGATCAACACCGCGGCTGAATCGCTGAATATCGCCGAAGCCGGTCTGGTGTCCAAGGTGAAGGAACGAATCCTCTACGCCTCCGTAGGTGTGAAGAAGACCTTCCGGCTCATGGCCGCGGCCCGCGCCGCTTCCAACGACCGCATCGAGGCGCTTCGCGCAGGAACGATCATCTGGGACAACATCCAGTACCGCTCCGAATCGCAGATGGCCGACGTTGGCACCAAGTACAAGGCTGCAGGGTTTCCGACCGAGTACGTCTACGAGAAGCTCCTCACCGACCCGGTGCAGGTTGCCCGCGTCATGGCCATGCGCCAGAAGGAACTCCAGATGGACCCGTTCTTGGCAGCAGAGGACAGGATGCGTCAAGGAGGCCTGTAAATGGCTCAGACCATAATCGAGGCGGCGGCCGCCCACTACGCCTACGGCAAGCAGGTTCAAACACGAGCCCTGCGAGACCTGACGCGTCTGTGGGTGGCCGTCGACCGAGGCAACATCATCGAGTCATGGCAAGCCAAGCTGGCCGCGGCAACACTCATTGTGGCCCAAGCCCAGCAAGCCGTGGCGGAAGACTCCATCGAGTACACAACAGCAGTCATGGAAGCCCAAGACGCGCCAGCACCACAGCACCAGGTACTGGCCGCAGGATTCGCCGGAATCGCCTATCCCTTGGGCGACCAGCTACGCCGGCCCATCGGACTCGAAGACTCGATAGCGTCCCCCGCCTACAAAGCACTCCGCGCCATCGGCCACGGATACACCGTCGACCGCTCCATGGGCATCGGCCTGGACAACTTGCTCCTGCGCTCTCAGATGCAGATCGCCGACGCTTCCAGGCAAGCCGAAGGCGTGGCCATGGCAACCCCGCCAGTACGCATGCACTACGTCCGCATGCTCAACCCTCCATCCTGCGGCCGCTGCGCAATCCTCGCCGGCCGAACCTATCGCGCCCAAGACGCATTCGAACGCCACCCCGGCTGCGACTGCCGGCATATCCCGGTCAGCGAAGCGCTCGCCGGTGAAATGACCAGTGATCCGTACCGGTACTTCAACTCGTTGAGTCCCGAGGAGCAGGACAAGTACTTCAAACCAGCGGCCGCTCAGGCCATCCGTGACGGCGCGGATATCTTCCAGGTGGTCAATGCCCAGTCCGGGGCGTACACGACCGAGGGCGGGGCGCTGGCGACCTACTACGGCACCACCAAGCGTGGCTATTGGGGTTCTACGGAGCTGCTTGAGAAGAAGAAAAGCTCGGGCAGCCGGTATCGACGCGCTACGAGGGTGCGTCTGATGCCGGAAGAAATTTACAAGCGTTCCAAGGGCAACCGTGAGCAGGCGCTCCGGATGCTTGAGGACTACGGATACATCACTGGTCTGGGGCAAAACCCGGACGGTGTTGTCCGTGGGCCCGGTGTCGGCTACCTCGGTGGCCGTAAGCCGAGCTATTCACTCGACCCTGCAACGGGGTCGTGGACCGCCGCGTCGCGCAATGCGACCGACTGAAAGGAATCATCCCATGCCTAAGACCGTTCACGGTATCGACCTCACCGCACCGGGTGGGATCGAGGCACTGCTGGGCTTCCACTACCAGACCTTCGGCGATGCAGTCATGCAGGCCGACGGCGAGGAAGACGAAGACAACGACTCGGACGAAGACGAGGACGGCGAAGATCAGGACAATTCCGGATCTGAAGACGAATCGGACGAGGACGAGGAAGAAGTTGATGGCACCGACGCTCTCGGTGATAAGGGCCAGAAGGCCTTGCGCGCCATGAAAGACCGCGTCAAAGCGTCCAAGAAGGCTGAACGCGAAGCCAAGGCCGAGCTGGAACGGCTCAAGAACTCCGCGGGAAAGTCCGAGGAGCAGCTGGCCGAACAGCAGCAGCGGGAACAGCGCGAAGCGGCGATCCTCAACAAGGCCAACGAACGCATTGTGCGTTCGGAGATCAAGTCGGCTGCTGCAGGCAAACTGCAGAACCCGGCTCTTGCCATCCGTTTGCTCGACCTCGCAGATTTCGAGGTGGACGAGGACGGCAACGTAGACGAAGACGAGATCGCTCAGGCGATTGACGAGCTTCTGGAACGGGAACCGTATCTGGCCGTGCAAAGCGGCTCGGGTCCCAAATTCGACTCAGCTCGCGGCAAACGCAAGGTGGCGAAGAAGTACACCCGTGACGATCTGAAAAACATGTCCTCGGAGGAAATCGCTAAGGCGTACGACGAGGGCAAGGTCAAACTCTAACTCTGAAAGGAGATTGCCGTGGCAATCACCAATGCAATCCCCGAGATCTGGTCCGCCAAGATCTTGGAAGAATTCCGCCAGAAGGCTATCTTCGCCGGTCTTGCCAACCGCGAGTATGAAGGCGAAGCCAAGCAGGGCTCGTCGGTGCATATCACCGGCATCAGCCCGATCATCATCAAGGACTACAAGGCTGCCGGCCGTGTAACTAACCCTGATGAAGTCACTGACACCGGAATCATCCTGCCAATCGACAACGAGAAGTCCTTCGACTTCATCGTGGACGACATCGACGCGGCACAGGCGAAGCCTCGCCTGCTGAACGCCTACTCGAAGTCGGCTGGCGAAGGCCTGGTCGAGGACGCAGACAAGACTCTGGCAGCTCTGCTGATCGCCCAGGGTACTGCTGTCACGCCAGCCGCACCGGCAACTGACGGCGCAACCGCCTGGAACGTCATCCGCGACATCAAGAAGGCCATGGCGAAGGCCAAGGTTCCTGCTTCCGAGCGCGTGCTGATCTTCAACGCGGAGTTCGCCGCGCTGCTGGACGAGAACGACTCCAAGCTGATGAAGGCCAACGAGTCGGCTACCACCGCGGGCCTGCGCAATGCCTCGTATGGCAAGATCCTGACCTTCGACACCTACGAGTCGGAGAACCTGCCACAGGTGACAGTCCCGCAGGTTGTTGGCTTCCACCGTTCGGCGCTGGCTTACGCCTCGCAGATCGACAAGACCGAGGCCATGCGCGCTCAGTCCAAGTTCGGCGACCGCCTGCGCGGCCTGCACGTCTACGGTGCGAAGAACCTGCGTCCAGACGCAGTCTTCCACTGGACCGCAGCGGTGGTGTAGCCCAATGGCCGCATACATCGGACAGTCCAAGACGTTGATGACCAACCTGGGTGAACATGTCGCGTCGTCCCTGCTGGCCAACGGCACCATCGTGGAAGTTCCCGAAGGAGCCTCGGCCGAGCAGATCGACGCCGCATGGGAACGCAAGTTCGGTGCCGAGCCGGTGGTAGAGGTAGCGTCCACTGCCCCGGCCACCACCTTGGAGAAGCCACGCGGGAACTCCTCCCGCGAGGACTGGGAAGCATACGCCCTGTCCATCGGCATCTCCGAGGACGATCTGAAAGGCCTGAAGCAGACCGAGATCCGCGATCTGGTCGGGCAGAAGGAAACCACCGCCGATCCGGAAAAGGACGGAAACACCGAGGAACCTGCTGATCCAAAGGACGCGGATCCAGCTGGTTCCGACGACTAGTAGGAGGTGGGCCTGTTGGCACTGATCACTGTCCCGGATCTGGAACAATATCCGCTTCCCGCGGATGTGAACTTGGCCGATCCCATCGTGCAGGTGCTGATCGACTCGGCCTCGGCCGAGGTGGTCGACGCGGCAGGCTCACCCATCGTCTCCACCCGCAGCACGGTCGCCCTCCTGGCCGGCCGTGCTCGCCTCCTTCGGCTGCCAGGCTTGCCGGTAACAGAGATCCACTCGGTCACTGTTGCCGGCCAGCCGGTGGTCGACTGGAAGCAGGCCGCCGGCGGACTCTACCGGCCGTCAGGCTGGGGCGAAGACGGTGCAGAGATCGTTACCGTGGACTACACACACGGCCTGCCAGCGCTCCCGGCTGACATCAAGGACATGGTCTGCCGAATGGTCATCTCAGGCCTCCTGAACGCGTCGGAAGGCGCGGACGGGTTCGCCCTGGATAACGGCCGCTTGTCCTCGGTGGCCATCGACGACTACAAGGAGTCCTACGCCACCGGAGACACCGTGGACGCGATCACCGAGATGTCCCTCCCCCAGCGCACGCGTGAGCGACTCGCCAAGCGGTTCGGAAACTACGGCGCCAAGGTGGTGGGAAGCCTGTGAGCGTGCAACGCCGAGCCATAGCCGCGGCACGCCGTGGCCGCGAACGCGCCAAGATGCTGATGATCGCCGAATGCACCATTAAGCGGCCTACTGGCAACACCTACGACCCCGCACTGGGGCACGAGGTCGCCACCTACGGCACCATCTACACCGGCAAGTGCGGGTACGAAGTGGACTCCACCCAGCCAGCAGAATTCGTGCTGGCAGCCACGGAATTCACAGTCACCAACGCCCTGGTGAAACTCCCGATCGGCTCCGGCGCAATGCAAGGAGACCTTGTGGAGATCACCAGCTCCCAGCTGGACCTGCCTCGGCCGGGAACCAAGGCCAAGCTCATTGAGCTGGCCGAGGGCACCCACCGCACGGCAGAACGATGGAGGGCGGTGAGCGTGTGAGCCTCGACGATTCCGAGCTGCGCCTGCTATCCCAAGACCTCGGACTCGTACCTGACGGAATCATCCCGAAGGTGCGCGGCGTGGTCCGCAAGGGCGCTCTCAACGTCAAGAACGCGATGCAGCGGGATTTCCGGGCATCGTCCTCCTTCCGCCATGCAGCCCGGTCAGTCGACTTCGAGGAGATCAGCTCCGGCGCTTTTGGGCGAACCAATATTGCCGCGGAGATTGGTCCTAACAAAGCCCGAGCCAACACCGCTGGTCTGGCAGGCTTCGCCTACTTCGGCGGCTCGCTCGGCGGTGGCGGCACAGTCCGCGACCCAGCCGAAGCGCTCGCCGATGAAGCTCCGAACTTCGAGAAGTACTTGCTGGATGTCTTGGAGGGGCTGATATGAGTCTGGAAGTGCTCCAAGGGGTCAAGGACATGTTCCCGGCCGGCACGCGGGTGCATCTCCACGAAGCCAAGTTGTTCAGTCCTCCGCAGCTCTCCGACTTCCCGTACGTGGTGCTGCACGGCGGGTGGGGCGAGGAGACCTCGGGTGAGCGCGGCGACCGGTCCAGTGATGACATTCCGGACCAGACGGCGTTCACGTTGCGCTGCACGGTCGTGGCGTTGTCGCTGGAAGGGCTGAACGCGTTGGCCCGTATCTCGCGGACTGCGTTGAACCGGCAGCGGCCGGTGGTTGCTGGCTGGAAGTTCTCTCGCCTTCGCCAAGTCGAAGTACTCACGGCTGAACCGGATAACCGGGTCTCCGTGGAAACCATCAACCCCGTGTACCTCGTGGACGAATACCCGTTCATGGGCTCTCGGGTCTAACCGAAAGGACACATCACCATGGCTAAGCCTGGCTTTGTGGAAGCCCGACCCAAAGGGGGCGGGGAAATCCGGCTGGTTCCGGAGCATTACCTGACCAATCCGGCACTCGGCTTCGTCGAAGTGCCGTCCATTCGCAATACCGGCGTGAAGGCGAAGGCCAAGCCGGCCAGCAACGCTGAGGAGGATGCCAAGTGAAGACTTCCGCAGACGGCAAGAAGAAGTGGGCCATGCTGCTTACCAAGCCAGCTGGTCCGATCCCTACCGCTACTGAGCTGAACGCCGGCATCGACTTCTCGTGCGTGGTTCTCGAATCGGACATCACCTGGTCGCCGACCGCGTCGGACCGGTTCAACGAGAAAGTGTCCTGCCAGAAGGGCAACGCCCAGGCGCTCGGCGCCAGCAACTACGAGACCGCGCTGACCTTCGTCCGCGAGTGGCTGACCACCGGCTCCGGAGCGGACGTCGCAGAACTCGATGCTGCCTACCAGGCAGTCATGGTCAAGGACACCACCGTGTGGATCTACATGCGCGAGACCGACAAGGACTCGACCGAGGACTGGGCCGCGGGAGATGAAATCTTCCTCGGTGGCGAATTGAAGACCGACTCGCCGACCCGGCCGGGCAACGATGGCAACATCAAGCGCCGCGTCGAGTTCTTGGGCCAGAACATGGTCAGCGAAGTGCTGGTGCCTGCAGGCGCTTAGCCGGCACCCCTTGACTAGCCCGGTGACGTGGATGGGCTCCTGCGTCACCGGGCTTCCCCATCCCCATAAAGAGCCCGCACACCTGAAATGGAGCCCACCATGACTGAACTGAACCCTGCCGAGTTCGACTTCGAGGCGTGGATCGACGACGCACGCCTGCCCGAGGATTCGGAAACCGTGTACAAGCGCGGCGACCTCGTCGCGAAGATCAACCACCTGGCCCGCCAGATCCGCGTGGAGACCGATGCGATCGGCATCGAGAAGGTCAGTGGAGGTTCCCCGCTGCTGGCCAAGCTGAAGAAGGAACGCGAGGAGCTGATGAAGGCCTTCGCCCGTTCCGAGGTCACCTTCTACCTGCGCGCACTCCCCCAGAACAAGATCAAGGAACTGGTCGACCAGCACCCGCTCTCCGACGATGCGTCCCGCGAGGACCAGATGGCGCAGCGGGTCGCGTTGAACCGGGCGCTGCTGGCCGAGTCCATCGTGGCGCTGGAGTCCCCGACGTTGGAGAAGCGCGACATCAAGATGACGATCCCGTTGGTCGCCACCCTGGAAGCGAAGCTCGGTGCAGCCCAGCTCTCCAAGCTCCTGGCCAAGCGTCAGCAGGTGCAGTCCGAAGCGCCAGCCCCGGACGCAGATTTTTTGCCCGATGCCTCTGGCACCAGCCAAGACTCCGGTCAGTAGTCAACGTCCTGCGCACAGCCCGAGCCGTCCAGAAGCCGCCCATGCACTGGTTTTCCAGCCAGCGCGGCGACTGGACGGACAAGGACTACCTTCTGTCCTTGGTCCTCACCATCTACGAGGACGGCCTGTGCTACTGTGGCCAGCCCACCGAGCTGGCCCACCACCCGGACAACGACGGCTGGTACACGGCGCACAAGAAGGTCTGCCAGTCCTGCGCAGCCCGTGAGCGCTCCACCCAGGGAATCGGCAAAGAGCCATACAAACCCGACCCCGGCGAACGGGTCTACACCAGCTACGACAGGCCCGCGGATAAGCCAATCCGAGACCTGCCGGCATAACCCGAAGGAGGGCACATGGCCGAGCGCCGAGTATCTGCCAGGCTTGAAGCCACGGTGTCGAACTTCATCAAGGGGTTCAAGGACGCGAAGAAGTCCGTCGAGGATCTGACGCAGTCCACCCAGAACGCCAACAAGGCCACCCAGGAGAACGCACGCTTCTCCGAAGAAGCCGCGAAGAAGATCAAGCTCGTCGCCGACGCTGACCAGAAGGCAGCCAAGGCCGCCGGCCTGCTCTACAACGCCAACGGCCAGCTGGTGAACTCCAACGGCAAGATCGTGTCGTCCTCCCAGGCCGCGGCGCACGGCGTCGACGCATTCTCCGACGCCGTGTACCTGGCCAACGTCGAAGCGCAGGAAGCAGCCGCCGCCACCGAAGCGGCCGTGGCCAAGCAGGCCGAGGCCTACCAGACCCTCGCACCCGCAGTCACGATAGCCGGCGGCGCGCTCACCCTCGCCTTCGGCAAGATGCTCCACACCTACGCCGACTTCGACAAGTCCATGTCCGAAGTCCAGGCAGCCACCCACGAAACCGCCGGCAACATGGATCTGCTCCGCGAAGCAGCAGTTGGCGCCGGCGCGGACACCGCCTTCAGCGCATCCGAAGCCGCCGGAGGCATCAAGGAACTCGCCAAGGCCGGCGTCGACACCCAGGCCATCATCAACGGCGGCCTGACCGGCGCCCTGTCCCTGGCAGCCACCGACAACATCGAAGTGGCCAAGGCCGCCGAAATCGCCGCATCAGCGATGACCCAGTTCAAGCTCTCCGGCGAAGAAGTCCCCCACATCGCCGACCTCCTCGCAGCAGGCGCAGGCAAAGCCCAGGGCGGCGTCGAAGACCTCGGCATGGCCCTCAACCAATCCGGCCTCGTCGCCAACGGCGTCGGCCTCACCATCGAGGAAACCACCGGAGCACTCACCGCCTTCGCCGCAGCCGGCCTCACCGGCTCCGACTCGGGCACCAGCTTCAAGACCATGCTGCAGTCGCTCACCCCGAACTCCAAGCAAGCCGCGGAGCTCATGGACGAACTCGGCATCAGCGCCTACGACGCCCAAGGCCAATTCGTCGGCATGTCCGAATACGCTGGCATCCTCCAAGGAGCCCTCAAGGACATGTCCGATGAGCAACGCCAGGCAACGCTCAAGACCATTTTCGGCTCCGACGCAGTCCGCGCCGCCAACGTCCTCTACGAAGAAGGCGCCGAAGGCATCCAGAAATGGGAAGACGCCGTCAACGACGCAGGATACGCAGCAGAAACCGCAGCCGCCATGCAAGACAACCTCGCAGGCGACCTCGAAAAACTCGGCGGAGCCTTCGACACCGTCTTCCTCCAAGCAGGATCCGGCGCCAACGACGTACTCCGCGGACTCGTCCAAACCGCCGAGAGCTTCATCGACGCCGTGGGCACCATCCCAGAACCAGTCCTCTCCATCGGAGGCATCCTCACCGGCATCGTCGGCGGCGGAGCGCTCGCCGGTGGCGCGCTGGTCACGATGGTTCCGAAGGTCAAGGAGACAGTCGACGCGTTCAAGGACCTGCGATCCTCTGGCAGCAAGGTTCCTGGGGTACTGGGCAAGGTGGGTAAAGCGGCCGGCATTGCTGCCATTGCGTTGGGAACTTTCGAGCTCGCAGCGCAGATCGCAGGCACCGGTTTGGACGAGCTGGGCGACTCCGCGGACTACATCGAGAAGCTCACCAACGGTGCGCCTTCGGTAGAAGCGCTGACCAAGCGTCTCAACGACCTGTCCTCTGCCAGCGGTAACGGCGGTGCCGGCATCGTTGGCATCGGCCAGGCAATCGAGACACTGAACCAGCCTGGCGGTCTCAAGGCGCTGGACTGGGTGGCATCACTCGGTGGCATCCTCGACTCGGACGCGAAGCTCGCTTCAAAGGCTGTCGGCGAATACGACACCGCGCTGAAGCAACTGCTCGACTCCGGCGCCGAGGCAGAGGCGTTCAAGGGCTTCCAGGTCGCAGCGCAGCAAGGCGCGGACTACGGACAGACCCTCGAAGAGGTCGCAGGCCAGTTCCCGGAGTTCATCGGCGGGCTCCAAGGCCAGGCGGATGCCGCAGGCGTGACCATAGAGAAGCAAGAACTGCTTAACTGGGCTCTCACCGGCACCAAGCCCGCTGCTCTCGAAGCCGCGCAAGGTGCAGACGTGGCCCAAACAGCACTCGAAGAAGTCGGCGTCACCGCAGAAGGCACCGTAGACGACATCAAGAAGTTCCTCGATGTCCTCTTCGAAGCCGGCATCATCACACGCGACCAGAACGCCGCCTACCGCGACTACCAAGCCGCAATCGACGAGGTCGGAGAATCGATCACGAAGAACGGCCAGACCCTCGACGTAACCACCGAAAAGGGACGAGCCAACCAGGCAGCATTCGAAGGACTCGCCCAATCCGGCGAAGACTACTTCCGGGCGCTCGCCGAGGGCGATGCTTCCGAGAAGGAGCTTCAAGGGTCCCTGCAGTCGACGTATGAATCCCTGATCAACGCAGCTGGCCAGTTCGGAATCACGGGCGAAGCCGCCGACAAGATGGCGCGCGAGGTCATGGGCATCCCGGAGGATGTCAAGGTCGAGTCGTGGATGTCTGAGGCGGCGCGTCTGGAAGCTGAAAAGACCAAGGCAGCGGTCGATGAGGTGGACGGGAAGACGGCTCACGTGTGGATCACCACGCATGAGAACTCGATCTACTCGGAGACACATGTATCCACCGGCCGCGGTGGAACCGGTGGCCAGACGAAGGCCACCGGCGGTGCGATCTTCGGGCCCGGCTCCGGCACGTCGGATGATGTGCCGATCTGGGCTTCCAACGGCGAGCACATGCTCACCGCCAAGGAAGTCCAGCTCATGGGCGGCCACGACGCGGTCTACCAGTTCCGCGCCAGCCTGCAGGCAGGTTCCATCCGTGGCCACGCCACCGGCGGCGAGATCGGAGGCATCCCCGTGGGCATCCCTACGGCTTCGGTCATGCAGTCTACCGTGGCCACGGCGGTCCCGGCTGGATCGAGCCTCCCGGAAATCAGCATCCAGATCAATGGTGCGACCGATGCCACCCGGGTGGCGCGCGAAGTCACCGACGCTATCAGCTACAAGCTCGCGAAGGTAGGGATGCGCATTGGCTAACGAGCTAGTCACACTCGACGGCTACCCGCTGACCGGTGCCACCCGAGACGGCGTGTGGAAGCGCCTGGGCGAGATCGAGGGGTGGTGGGACAGCCCGCCACCCCGCCGGCAGCGCGCCGACCGCACGAACGGCGACGGCAGCTTCAGCACCCCGATCGAGTACGGCAACCGCCTGATCACCTACGAAGGCCGCGTCATCTCGAAGAACCACGACTACCTGCACCAGGCGGCGGGGATCCTCACCGCGCTGGGGCATCGCGGAAACTCCAAGTTCCTGGTGCAAGGCCACGGACCAACGCAGTGGGCCATGGTCGATCCCCGCGGCCCGGTGAAGACCAGCTTCGAGACGGATTCCTACCTCAACTTCCAGATCCCTCTGGAAGCGATCGACCCGTTCAAATATGGCGAGTCGTACACGGTTGCCGGTTCTTCCAGCACTCCGGCAGCACTGTTCCACCGTGGCAGGGTTCCTGCGTGGCCGGTGGTCACGGTGACTGGTACATCAGCGGGTGGTTACACGCTGACGTTGAACGGAAAATCAGTGGTGGTTACCCAGGCTCTTGTTTCTGGGTCGCCGCACACGATTGATTTCAGGACTGGGATTCTACGGGCCGGCGGTGCGGTGGTTCGCGGCGGTCTGTCTACCGCGAACTTTTCGCCGGTCAATCCGGGGCTGTCGCAGAACATGACCATTACCGCGGGGCTGTTCACGGCCAAATACAGCGACACTTACATTTAGGAGGCCAGCGTGGGTTACCGGGTGTGGAGTGTTTCCTCGAAGACTTGGGCTGACCGTGTCGAACTTAGACCTCAGTCCACGTCGTGGGAGCGGACGTTCAACCACAGTGCTGGCGGATCCACTTCGCTGGTTTTGTCGGATCCTGACGTGGCAGCGGTCGCCGGGTTGAATGATTCGTATCCTGGGCAGCGTGCCATCGTCGTGGATTACGACAATGTTGTGGTCTATGCGGGGATCATCTGGGAAGCCCACTATGAGCGCGATACTCAGCAATTGAATCTGACTCACGAGGATATTTGGTCTTTGTGGGATGCGCGTCTGATCAGTGAAGTGCGTACTGAGGACATCGTGAACTGGGAGAAAACGTATTCCGGGTTGGAGTACGACACCATCGTGAAGCGGATAATTCAACTCGCGGTGGCTGGTTCTGGGCGTGGTGTGCCGATGGTGTACGAGAACGACTACAGTGGTGGCCGCTCTCGCACCTACAACGGGTACAACATGGACACGGCGCTGTCTGCGATGGAAGAAATCATGGACCTCACCGATGGCCCAGATGTGGACTTCCGCCCAGAGTGGGACGGTGCGGGCGGTGTGCGCTTCACCTTACGTACTGGTGATCTGTCGTTGAACACGATCGAGGTGAACTTCTCGGCTCCGGAAACCCCAGCGCAGGGATTGTGGATCAAGACTGATGCCCGCGACGTAGCAACACAGATGTTTGCGGTCGGTGAAGGATCCGGCAAGAAAACCGCTAAGAGTCCTGGGATGCTGGTGCGCGAATCACAGTCCGCGAACATCGCTGACTATCCGGCGTTGGAACGGGTGGAGCAGTTCAAGAACACCAAGAAGGGGCCTGAGCTTTACGAGCAGGCTGTGTCTGCTTTGGTTGCGAATAATCAGGCGGTGCGTCAGGCCGGCTTCGAGTTGAAACTTGATTCTCCAATTCTTGGGAACCTGTGGGAGCTGCGTCCTGGCACGATTGTCCGCTGGTATATCCGCGATGACCCGTACTTCATCACCGGTTGGCGTGAATGGAGGGTGCTCAAGTACTCCGGCGATATTGACAGTGACTTCGTGAAGATCGAGTTCCAACCCAAGGGAGGTTAGCAGTGGCAAGAGTCATTGACCTCACCGGAGAGAACATCACTCGGCAACGGCGTAAGGAAAGGAACTACGGCACCAAGACCGACCTTCCGTCCACAACGGTTGAACGCGGCAACACGCACTGGGCCGAGGGTTCGAATGTTCATATTGATGGGTTGCTGGGTGTTGCTGGTACGGCGACGGTTTCGGGCACTCTATCGGTTACTGGGACGTTGAATGCGTCTGGGCAGATCAACTTGTCTGGCAGTACGGCGATTACTGGTCCGTTGAACGTTACGGGTACGACGACTATCGGCGGTAACACGAACATCACGGGAGAGCTGAACGTCACCGGGCCCACCACTTTGGACGGCGTTCTGGATATTGGTGGAGACACCACGATCACGGGCAAGCTCGATGTGACCGGGCCTATGGCCACCAAGGGCACCCTGTCGGTTGAGGGCGTGACCACGATCAAGAACGATCTGAACGTCACCGCCGAGGGGCGCATCACCGTTGGTGATCTGGTCATTGACCAGTCCAGCCCAGGCGGGAACATCGGGTTTGACGGTGCTGGTATCACCTCGGGGCTCCTGGGTTTCCGGTTTACGGCAACTACGAAGGATGCCGTGGTGGAGAGCACTAGCGCGTCTGGTAAGGCTCAGCTCACGGCGGGCGGGTCTACCGTGACGGCACGGGCTAACGCAATCGATTTGGATGCTCCTAAGGTGTGGGTGAATGGCGAGTTGGAAGCCACAGGAATTTCCCGTTTCCCAAGGATTTTCATCGGGAGTGGTTTCGGCACTGAGATTTCACCGACACGTTTGAAAATCGGTTCTTTGCCAACAACAACGACGGCAACAGCGAATGTTCATTGCGATTCCAACGGCTACTTCTACCGAATCGTTACTTAGAAGGACTGAAAATGGCACAACCGGCCGATGATGAAGCTTTGGCTGAAGCACTCGCGTGGGTCGAGGAACTCCAAGCCGAGAATGAGAACTTGCGCCGACAAGTATTCCGGGCGGAATCGATCATCGTGGAGTATCGGCAGGAGCTCGATGCGCAGGGGTTCGAGCTGAAGAAGCTCAGCGCAGAACTCAAACTTCAATCACAACTCGCACAAACCACCGCTTAGCCGGTGGGTTTTCTCGTTAAGGAGGCGCAATGCCTACAGTGACCGGCCATCTGCGGGAAATAGCTGGTGGAACCTTGTCCGAGGAGATCGGGCAACTGGTTTTCCGGCTCAACCGCCCCAACGTCGGAGTGTCAGGTTTTTCCAAAGACTTCGTGCTTCCCACGAAAGAACATCCAGTCACCCCAAGCTCGGACGGTTCTTTCAGCGTCAACCTGAACGCCACGGACCAGCTCGCCTACGAAGCCTGGTATGACGTCGGCATCGTCTGGAACGAAACCGAGGGGACTTTCTGGGACTTCGGTCTGAAAATCCAAGTTCCCAACGCAGGAGGAACGTTCGGCGACCTGCTCTACCACGGCGGAGGCAACAGTGGTGGCGGTGGCGGAGGTAATCAGCTGCTCGTCTGGGTGGACGAAAACCCACCTACCAATCCGCAACGAGGCCAATGGTGGTTCCAGCCATCAACCAACAATCTTTCCAGATGGGAGTAACAAGTGGCATGGATTCTAATCGCCAACCTCAAAGGCGGTAAGGGCGACAAGGGCGACACCGGCAACACCTACATGGGGCAGTTGGCCAGCGGAACAAACCTAGACACTTGGTTCGGCCTGGACTACGTTGGTTCGTGGGGTGTTCCAACACAGGCGATTGTTGACACAATCGGCGGACGGCCAACTGGTGCTAAGCCTGGCAGTGTGTTCGTTATGCCGATCGGGTCTTCAGCATCGATACAGACATGGACTGAATACGGTGCAGAGGGCCGCGTCTGGTCGTCCAGCATCAGCAACGGTGCTCGGCTCAGCCCGTGGAAAGAACTCAGCGCGAGCGCTGACTTCGGCAACATTGCACTGACCACGATCGCGCATATCGACGACATTACGTGGAATTCTGAGTACACGATTTGGAACGGTACGGTTGCCGGGAACATGGGCGCGCCAGCCCCGAATGCTGGCAAGATCAAAACCGAGATCCTCGGCAACACGAGACTTCAGACGTGGACGAGCTTCGTTGCTGTTGCCCCTGGCCCGTCGATCTACATTCGTGCAGCTGGTTCTACGGGTTATGGTCTTTGGTACAAGGTCCACCCTTCCGCTCAACCGTCTCCGTCTGGCTCGTCTACTGCACGCTCCGGCTTCAAGAACGTCCCGCTCGCACTCACCCAGCAGACTGGCAATGCTACCGAAACTGTCTCTGACGCCACGGTGCGTTTCCCAGTCCAGTACAGCGTGGCCGGAAAGCGTGCTCGATTGCATATCCGCAACTGGAACTACTATAACGGCACCTCGTACAACGGTGCCGTGAGCTTCACTGGGGCGTGGTTCGGGCCAGCTTCCGGCGCGAATTTCACTAGCACCCCTTTGCAGGTACTCCCAGCGTTCACGACCCCAACCGATGGTACAGAGTATGTGTCTCCATGGTTCAACATCACGATTCTTGAAGACCGCTACCAGCTGCTCAGCCTCGGATTCACGAACACTGCTGGGCAGGTCAATGCATTGTCACGTGGTGGTGGATACCGTTCCACTAATAGTGCAGACGCAAGCCTTGCCACTGGATTCACCGGGGCTGCCGCTACTGATATGCCGTTTGACTGGTATCTGGAAGTTGAGGTACCGGCAGATACAAATGTTGTTGCTGGCTTCGGCGATTCAAACACAGTTGGAACTGGAACCACACTCCCCGTCTTTGACTCGTGGCTGTCCCAGTTCTGCCGGGGCAATCAGGCATTGCCTTATTTCATGGCGGTGCATGGTTCGAATTCGGACTCGTGGGATGACCCAGCATCACCCGCATGGGGCCACTACGCCGGGTCTGCTCGGCCGGACAGTGTCGTGTACTTCCTTGGTCAGAATGACCTTCAGGAAGGCGTCTCACTGTCCACCATGCAGGCCAATATTGGGCGAGTGCTTCCGATCGTCCGAGACAAGCTCGCCCCTGACGTGTATGCAGCCTACATCACGCCGGCGAACAATAAGAGCAATGCTGTGAATGATGTGCGAAAGGCCTACAACTCGTGGCTTGGTACCAAGCCGCTCGGTTTGAAAGACGCTTTCAACTTCAGTGCTGCTGTATCTGATGATGATGCCACGATTCGTGCATCTGATAACTTTGACGGTCTGCACATGCTAACCAGTGGCCACACCAAAATGGCCGCTGTACTGGAGTCTCGCCCGATAATGCCAGTAGTGCTGTCACAGGCTGATGTGGTCGCTTTGAAGGCGCTCGTATAAGTAAGCCAAGCGCTCACAGGGGGCGCCTGCGCGCATGCGGCGGAAGGCTCTAGAAGAATAGTCCTTCGTATGGGTCGTAAGTTGTCGTCCATCGTGGAGCGGACTGAACCAATGACTTCAGTGGCTCGATATAGGCGGTGCGGGGTGGCGTAACGTGCCCCGCACCCCAATTGCCGGTGATGAATTGAACTTCTGAACGCCCTTCCACGCTCTTCTTGAAATGCGAGTAGTGGTGCCGGGTGTAGTTCTGATCCTGCAGATTTTGCAGATAGAACACATGGTTCGGTTGCGGAGCCGAATAGACCTTAGCCAGGTTCAGGGGAAGCTGCTTATTCAGGTCCACTACATCGATGCCTGGGAATGCGACTGGCCCGTACTTGGGAAGTCTTTTGGGTTCGTTGAGAACGTTGACTCGCGGGTTCATGACGAGCGCAGCGGATTCTGGGAACATTCGACTGTAGTTGAGTGCTGCGAAGCCTCCGGCGGAAGATCCGAAGAAGATCAGGTGCTTGCCGGAGCCGGTATCAAGCGCGTGCTGGATAATCCTTGGAATGATCTCGACGGAGTTTATTCTGCTTGTTCCCAGGTGCCAGAAAGTGGGGAGGTTCTCTTCTCCGCCGTTCGCAGGGTCCGAGAAGGATAGCCAGTTCGCGCTGAGTTCGTTGGTCATTTTCCGTCCGGAGAAGAACGGGTATTCATTCATGCTTTGCGGCATTGCTGCGCTGAAAGTGACGATGGTGACGTTGCTGCCGCGATCTCGGTAGAAATAGTCAAATTCGCGCCCGTTGACCTGAATCGTATTCAGTCCGTCGCTCAGCGGGATGGATACGGCTTCGTCGAGTGACGGAAAAATGTGATGTCCGAACTCGTTGTACTTGTCCGTATTGCGGGTGCGCATATGAAATTCCCCCATGAATGATAAATGCGTGAATTCCCAGCTAATCACAAGGTTGAGGTTTTTGAAAAATTGATCATCCAATCGTTGCGCGAAAGTTATAAAGCGAGGTAAACAATGCCTACCCATGTTTTTCAGCCGTCCCGTAACCCGCCGAGGTGGTGGGACCGCCTGCTGGTTCACCCGTTGGATATGACGGTGGCTGTCGTCGCCGTAATCTTCGGTTTACTGGTGATTGCGAGCTTGTTCATCCCCGAATTCATCCCGTCCAAGAGCATGGACAAGATGCCAGACCCGGTGATCATCCTGGTCTCCGGGTTCCTCGGCACTGGTGGGTTCCTGAGCTTGGTCGGGTTGAATTGGTGGGGTGACAAAGTATCGCACGGCTGGAGCATCGAGCAGTTCGGGTGGTGGCTCGCGGCAGGAGGTTTCGCCACCTACGCGATCAGTGTCGCTTGGCATTACCCCGGATCCGCTTTCTCCTGGGGTGTGCCCTTATCGCTGGGCCTCGGCTCTGTGATCCGGGCTGTTTCGATCATCATGATCGAGCAGTCAGTGCGCCGGACTTTGGCTGAGGTGGAGGATCACAAGCATGAGTGAAACTTCCATCGTTGCAATCATCGTCGCTGTCCTGGCGCTCCTTGGTGGAGGCGGTTTCTGGGGTTATCGACAGTTCGCTAAGGAAGCGCCGGTACGGAAGCGTGATGCGGATATTGCTGTGGCTGAGAAGTCACAGCAGATGGCTTTGGCTGTTGCTGATGACCTGCGCGAGGACTACACACGGTTGCGCACGGATCTGAATGCTGAGCGAGAAGAACGGCAGAAGCTCACCGGACGCGTGGACTCGTTGGAGACCCATATCCGGGAACAGGACAAAACGATCCGCCGGCTGCGTGATGCTGTCCGCCTGTTCACCGCCGCTTGGGATGACCTGACTAGCCGCTGGCAGCATTACCGCCAGTCCGAGCATCCACCGCCACGACCGAACATCACCATCGACTGACCGCCGTTAGCGGTCTTTTCTTATGCCCAGGCACAAAGCGTGACTGGGCTTTTGCATACCCGAAAGGAGCCCGCCGTGGCTAAGGATCTGAACCCGATGGAAGCCATAGACCAGGACGACTACGACGACCCGAACCCCGAAGAAGTCACCGACCCAGACCACCGCGACTACGTCGAACCGGCGAAGGGCATCAAGCCGCTAGGAGGCAAGTAAGCATGGCGATCCACCGAGGCTATGCCGGCGCCAAGACCTGCACCCAAGGCCCAACCACCGGTGCGAAGGGCGCCATGTCCTGGTTCCTGGCCAAGTACAAGGAACAGGGTGGCCGGAACTCCGGAATCTACAACTGTCGGCCGGTGCGCGGATCCACCCGCACCACCAGCTTGCACGGTGAAGGCCGCGCCTTCGACCTCGGCCTAAAGTGGTACGACAAGATCGAGGTGTTCCAGGAGCTAGCCGAGCAGCTGCGCCTGAACTCCAAGGAGCTGGGCATCCAGTGCATCATCTTCAACCGGAAGATCTTCTCCGGCGGATACAAGTACACCGGATGGTACAAGTACACCGGCGTGAACCCGCACACCGACCACCTGCACGTCGAGTTCTCCTGGACGGCGGCTAACCGCAGCGTCGAGGACACCGTGGCCCTGTGGGAGCGCGAATTGGGCGGCAAGGTCACCGGCGAGACGGTGCCCGTGGCGTCGCGGCCGAAGGTCAAGGACCAGTCGCCGACCAACACCCCGGATGGTTCCACGAACTTCCCGGACAACTACGCCGATCTGAAGATCAACGGCAACTTCAAGTCGTGGGAGATCGGTGCCCTGCAGATCCTCCTGCAAAACATCTTCGAAGAGGATTCGAAGAACCAGCGGTGGGATGGCAAGTTCGAGAAGCTGACCATCACAGACACGATGACGCTGATGCAGCGCAACGGCTACTACGAGGTGACCCCGTTCGCTGCCCGTGGTGTCAAGAAGGGCACCCCGCTCAAGAAGGACGGCAAGGACGGGTACTGGTTCTGGGTCGAGTTCCAGCGCATGCTGGCCGACGACCTGGGCCACCGCGGCAAGGTCTACTACGACACCCGCAAGTGGCGGTTGGACGGCAAGCCGTTGAAGGAAACCGGCAAGGCCATCCAGCGCTGGCTCAACGACAACAACTAAGGAGACGCATCGTGTCTGAAGCTTTCTCTGCCCTCTGGGCATCCATCGTCCGAACCGTGGTGCCGATCGTCGTCGGCTCCGTGCTCGGCTGGTTTGCCAGCGCGAACCTGCCACTGGATAAGGAGTTTGAAGGGGCGCTCACCGCCCTGATCACGCTCCTGCTAACCATGGCTTACTACGTGGCCGTCCGACTATTCGAAACCTACATCAGCCCTAAAATCGGCTGGCTGCTTGGTTACGCGAAGTCACCGGATTCGTACTCTGCCGATAAGCCAGGTAAGCACGAAGCATAGGAACCAAAAACCGCCCCACCCTCAAACGAGGGTGGGGCGGTTTTCTGCGTTCAGGCTTAGTGACTAATCAATGTACTTTTGAACATGGAGTTACTTTGATTAGAGGAAACTCCATCAGTTCCGGTGGAGAAAGTTGCAAACGAGGAGACAGTGGGCTGCACCATCTGAAGTTGGGCAATCACATCGGAATGTATGTGAAACTGATCTCGCAGTGTACTAAACGGAACCTCAGCGTGAAGCGACAAAATTTCGATGCCGACAGCTACATTCATTTCGTCAAGGTCAACAAGGACTTGTTGGGAAACCTCAACAGTCTTTGAGACAGGGGAATTTGTGAGTTGAATGTAGGCAGCGTTGGCATCATGGTCCATTTCGAGTTCGAAATAAGGGATCATGGCTGTTCTCTTTTCCAAGCGGTCTTGATTACGAGCGTACTCGAATCACCAGATTTTACAATACCAGCGACACAAATGACTTCGACATCACGTACACGTCCGTGGTAGACAGTGGAGCCGTTTTCACCTGGAAGAGTCATAAAGTGATTGTTGATAACACTCCTAACATCATCCATGGTCACCCCACGCCGCTCCATCCTCATTTTCGCATGGCGAGTGATTTCTAGATTCATGACTACCCGCGGCGAAGCTCAACAGAGAATGCGAGTCGGCGTACAAGACGATCTTCTAGGAATAGGTTGATCTCGTATAAGCCTTCGCTTGGAAGCGGAAGGTTAATTCCCATCGAGAACAGCAAACCGACTTTTCCATCGTAAGGACGGATCTCTCCTTGGTGACCTAGGGTTAGTTCACCGGCGATCTCGAATTCCTTGTTGGGCGGTGACGCCACGATCTTCAGCGGAACTTCTTGGAGATTTTCAGGACACCGAATCCGACCTGCAATATAAAGTAGATGCCCACCAGGGACACTGCTGGTATATACGTGTGTGTAGCTCGCCCCTACTGTAGTCAGTTTATTGTCACTAACCTGGGCAAAGTCGGCCAAGAAGGCGTAATCAAGTTCTGCAGTTTCCATAAAAGAGACATTACCTTGTCGATTTGGATCACCAGGTTTACACCACAATTAGCACCACAGTTTTGATAGGAAGCAGCGTAAAACCCAGTACCCACTCCCCCGAAATACCGCGAAGGCATGCGGATTTTGACGGTGGTGGAAACGGTCGGAAACCGCTTGGAGGTTCTTCTAATCTCTAGGTCGCGCGTTCGAGTCGCGCCGGGGGCACAAAGAAACACCGTCCGACTAGGCATAATGCCAAATCGGACGGTTTTCAATTACCGGCCAGATACGCTCAACCCAGCGGAAACCCAGCGGAAACGCCGGGTAGATTACGGTAAATTCCGGGTATGGTGTGCAACTCAACGCCACACCTCACACGAATACCTAGACCAATTGAACGCGTACAATAAGTCGTAAGTGATCGACGTGAAAGTCACTCATTACCTAAAAAACCATCCCACCGTTGTAAAACAGTGGGATGGTTCTTCGCATTCATGAATCTAGGAACTGGTGCAGAAGCCACCTGCGGCGGATAGTCGAGTTACCATGTCGTATAACACATTCGTAGTAATACCCATAAGCAACTCCCTCGCAATCTTCAGTATCCTGGCAAATTCTCCACTTATCAGATGGGAAATGATTACGTCTAGGATCATGAAAAATACGATAACAGCGACTACACACACTACGACCGGAATCGAACCGGCCCCCCAACCCCAATACCTAGATCCAAGTCGGCTCACTCACAATAACATTTATGCATAAGCAAAGCACCTTCGATTACGGGACAAACCCCGAGGTTGCCCTGGGGGTGCGGGGTTCGGCTGCGGTCGGGATCAGATTCTCCCCCGGCATTGCCGTCTACACACAGTGAAAAAACGCAGATGAACACGTCTGGGTTATTTTTCCACACATGGATACGGGTAAAGCCACCAGCTGCGGTGTTTACTGGCGGCCTTGTAGCACCCGAAAGAAAAGTTCCTCTTTCAGTCTACGGTGATACCTGTTTTTGGCTACACGTTGGGTTATCTTTGTCCGGTCATCTGCCGGTTGCCGCGGCGTGCTTCCCGCTTCGCAGAGCGCATCCGCCCATCCGCCACATCAGAGACGTAAGCAGTGAACTCATGCCCATCCACGACGAGCGTCATCCTGTCCGGGAACTGCTGTGCGCCCCGCTGCGCGAGAGTGGAGATGTCCCTCCACTGCCGGCTAGTGAGGATCGCTTCAGGCTGCCGAGTCAGGTTCATGACCTGGCTTAGCCCCGGATTCAACACGCCGCCGTTGTCGTACAAATAGTTGCGGTAGTTGAACGGGACCCCGTTGCGCCACAGCTCCGCGTGCAAGTGCGGGCCGGTGGATCGGCCTGTGTTGCCCGAAGATGCGATACGGTCACCGGCCTTGACCTCGTCACCGGGACGCTTGCCCCAAGCGGACAAGTGCCCGTAATACGAGCTCAGCCCGTTCGCGTGGTCAACAACCATGCCCCTACCTGTACGGCCCGGAACAACGTTAGTGCCGATCTTTCGGACGATACCGTTGAGCATCGACCGGACAGCACTACCGATACCCACCGCGAAGTCGATACCCGCGTGTGGCCACCGGCCACGGCTAGCACTGCCACTGAACAACAGGCCGAAGTCTTGGCGAAGAAACACCGGATCGCAAAAGACTCCCCGGAGATCCAGGCGCTTTTGAAAGACCACCCGTCGCCGGCCATGCAAGCGGCCGCCGATGCGTTGAACCTCGACGCTCACGACTGGGTCCAAGTTGAACCGTCCGCAGATGACCGGGCCAGTAAAAAATACTTTGTCGGCAAAGACGTGTTGCACCCTGGTTCGGGTGAACAAAAACCGAACCCGACCAACTCCGGAGTTTCTTCCCAGTGGATAGAAGCTGAAGGCTAAGAGCAACAGAATGGGGGAACCATGCCACGCCCACCGCTCCCAATAGGTTCCTGGGGGAAGATCTCCCGCAAAGAGATCTCGCCCGGTGTTTGGCGTGCCATCGCACGATTCAGAGACTTCGACGGAGTCACCCGGCAACTGGAAAAGACCGTCCCAGGTCGCTCCGGCGCCGCGGCTGAACGCGCCTTCATCATCGACATGCAGGACCGCGCCAACTCAGTAGGCGCGGACATCACCCGCGAAACCCGTTTGAACGACGTCATCGAACTATGGTGGACCGAGGTCAAAGACAAGCGTCTCGCGGAGCGCACCCTCGACCGCTACGGGCAAGTCCTCGACTCGCACGTAATCCCCGGCATCGGCTCCCTGCGCGTCCGCGAAGCCACAGTGCCAGCACTAGAGCGGTTCCTGCGCGCCCTCGCGTCCAGCAGCGGACACAGCACCGCCAAGCAGTCCAAGAGCGTCCTATCAGGCATCCTAGGGCTGGCAGTACGCCACGGAGCCCTAGAGTCGAACCCGATCCGCGACGTGTCCCCCATCCAGATCGAAACTAAGACCGTCCGCGCACTCACCGTGGAAGAAGCCCAAGCCCTGCGCGCCGGCCTGCAACATTGGCAACAGACCAAAGATGCCCAAGGCCGGCAACGTCCCCAAGACCTCTTGGAAGTAGTGGACATCATGCTTGCCACCGGCTGCCGCATCGGCGAAGCCCTAGGCATCCGCTGGTCCGATGTCGACCTGGCAGCCACCCCCGCGACAGTGACCATCAACGGCACACTGGTCTACGTGAAAGGCCAAGGCGTGAAATGGCAACCCCTCCCGAAAAGCGAGGGATCCAGACTCACCTACAGCCTGCCCTCATTCGCGCGGGACACGCTTTTCAGGCGAACCACCGAAGCGATCCGCAACCCCTATGATGTCGTGTTCCCTTCATCGGTGGACAAGCTCAGGGATCCGAGCAGCTACAGGAAACAATGGAACATGGCGCGTGAAGCGATCGGTTTCGAGTGGGTCACTCCGCACACGTTCCGAAAGTCCGTGGGAACAATCCTGGCGAACGCCGAAGGTGTCGGAGCAGCTGCAGCCCAGCTGGGCCACTCATCGGCCAGCGTCACGACAAAGCACTACGTCCAAAAGAATACGAATGCACCGGACCATGCCGCGGTGTTGGAGCAGTTCGCCACCAAGAACCCAGGACCGTAGCCCAGCGTTTACCCAGCGGAAACGTTTCATAACAGCGTCTCACGCGAACTAATTGGAACCCTCAGAAAGTGGTGAATCTCCAAGTCAATCAATGAATAGATGCGAACATGTGAGACACGATTATCGCCTTGCCTCTAATCTCTAGGTCGCGCGTTCGAGTCGCGCCGGGTGCACGGACAAGAAACCGCCGTTCACTTGGTCAAACAAGTGAACGGCGGTTTCTTTTTGTTTACTCGGAAACAGGTTTTTGACCATAGTTTGACCACAGTTTCCATTCCTTATTGCAGCGCTCCTACCAGTGCTCGACCTACTTGACGTCCACTGAACAAACACCCTCCCAAAAAAGTGCCCTCGAGCGCGTTATATCCATGCATCCCACCCCCACCGAACCCAGAGGCTTCACCGGCTGCATAGAGTCCGTCAAAAATGCTTCCATCTTCCTTGAGAACTCTTCCGGAAAGGTCCGTCTGCAATCCCCCTAGGGATTTTCGCGTCAGAATATGCAACTTCACTGCAATTAACGGCCCGGCAGCAGGATCAAGAATCCTGTGAGGAGCTACCGCCCGGGTGAGACGGTCGCCAATGTACTTGCGCGCATTGCGGATCGACTGAATTTGCTGATCCTTGCTGAATGGGTTCTCAATTTGTGAATCCCGGACAAGCAAATGCTGGCGGAGACGCTCCGGCTCAACAAATGCTTCTGGCGCTATGGAATTCATCTTCGTAGCAAGTTCTTCCACGGTAGTAGCCGAAACGAAGTCAGCGCCTTTGTCCAAGAAGTCTCGAACCGGCGCCGGCGCCCCTTTGCCGAAGATCCGGTCTTTCACAACCCCGGCCTTGTCCCGATTAGTCAGGTCCGGATTCTGTTCCGAGCCGGACAGAGCGAATTCTTTCTCAACTATTCGCTGGTTCAGCACGAACCACGAGTAGTCGTACTTTCGCGCAATTGGATCCGTTCGAAGATACTTCAGCGTGCCCAGGGTGTCATGCCCCGGAAGACATGGCGCTTTGAGCCGGTTTCCCTCTGCGTCGAACCACATGGAACTGGGACCAGGCAGGATTCGTATTCCGTGTGACGGCCAAATCGAGTTCCAATTCTGAATTCCCTCGGTGTAATGCCACATTCGATCCCGATTGACCCAACGTGCACCAGATGCCTGCGCTAGCTCGATGCCGCTTCCATCAACGTATTCCGGAACCCCGGTGATCATGTGTTCTGGTGCATCGCCAAGCCTAGTCGGCCAGAATTTTCGCACCAGGTCGTGGTTCCCACCAATTCCACCAGTCGCAACGACCACTGCCTCAGCCGAAAATTCGAATTGGCCCAGGACGGTTCTGGTGGAACCCTGTCCCCGCGGAGCGTCATCTGGCGACAGGACCTCGCCACGAACACCGGTGACCGAGCGGCCAGTAGTCACCAGCTCGGTGACTCGATGGCGATTGAGCAATTGAACTTGCCCCATGCGCAGTCCTTCGCGGATCCTGTCGGCGAATGGTTCTGATACGCCAGTCCCGGTTCCCCACGCGATGTGAAATCGCGGTACCGAATTCCCATGGCCCTCGGCACGCCCGTCGCCGCGCTCAGCCCAGCCCACTACTGGTGTCAGATCAATACCTTTTCGCTTGATCCAAGATCGCTTTTCAGTGGCCGCGAACTCGACATAAGCTTTCGCCCACCGATGCGCCCACACATCCTCATTTCCCAGGCGGTCGAATTGAGCGCTATGTTGCCAATCCGACCACGCAAGATCAAATGAATCGCGGACACCTAAACGACGTTGTTCCGGGGTGTCAACCAAAAACAATCCACCGAAAGACCAGTAGGCCTGGCCGCCAAGATTCGCCGAGTTTTCCTGATCTAGGATCCGGACTTTTAGACCGGCATCAAGTGCTTCGGCTGCAACCACCAATCCAGCCAGCCCCGCACCGATTATCAGTACACTGCCGAATTCTGACCCCATCGGATTATTGCCACCTCGGATGGTATGTAGTGAACGATTATTTACCTAGAGCCTACTTGCTGGTGAGCAAAGTCACCATGGCTATACGCTCCGTCCCCATGCACCTGGCGCAGATTGCTTCCCGAGAACCAATTCCTTTGCCCTGTGCTGGCCCTCGATTCTGTGAATCTCATGACCACCAGCGGTGCAACGGCGCATAATCAAACGGAATCCGGACTGAACAGTAACTTATCCCGCTATTTTGAGATAAACTCTAGGAATTGTAGATATCGAAAGGGATAGTCTCTGATGGTCCAACTGGTCGCCCACCTCGCGCGACAGCGAATCACGGAACGTACCAGCATCAACCTAATATTCCTTCTTGCAGGATTATCTTTTGCGACTTGGGCGGGCCGCCTATCGATCATCGATACCGTTTTCGACTTCTCTGGCCTAAGCCTTGGGTCGTTCTTGATCTGCAGCACCGTCGGCACGCTGCTCGGCATCTCTCTCATTCCAACTATCAGCAAATTTGTACCGACGCGACGATTATTGTGCTGCCTACCCATTGGACTCGCAGCATGCCTAGTCATGCTCGGCATAGCTATCTCCATAACGGCGAATGCCTCGCTTGCCTACATTGCACTCTTCTTATACGGGATCACCTTTGGCTGCCTGGACATCATGATGAATGTCAGCGGAGCGCAGGTAGAGCGACGAGTGGGGCGTAGCATCATGCCTTCCCTTCACGGCTTCTTCAGCTTGGGAACACTAATAGGTGCCGGTCTGGCAACTGCAACCATCTCGATGCACATTCCTAGCGTCTGGCACTTTTCCCTAGTTTCAGTACTCATTGCCATTCTCGCCTACATTGCCCATAGGGGCGTCACCTGCTGGGAAAACGAGAACTTCGTTCCTATCAACCAAGATGCCCGCCAAGGTCCGGCGCAGGCCACCAGGAAGAACTCGCTATTGCTATTACTGGGTGTAATGGTTGCCGGATTGAGCTTCACAGAAGGTGCGGCCAATGATTGGATCGCCGTAACTTCAGTTGACGGACACGGCTTCGAACATGGAATCGGTGCGCTCATGTTCACCCTATTCGTCGCCGCAATGACGCTGGGACGCTTTGTCGGTGGTCGACTAGTGGACCGGCTCGGTACGAAGAACACTCTCCTGATCATGGGACTTATCGGCCTGCTCGGTGTTGCCCTGTTCATCACCGGAACAAACCCGTACCTCGTGGGCCTCGGCTCAATGATGTGGGGCTTGGGCAGTTCACTGGGATTCCCCCTTGGAATGAGCATTGCCGCTTCCCGCGGTGAACGGCTTGGACCCAAGGCTGTGAGCATCGTGAGCGCCTTTGGCTATGGCGCGATGCTAGGTGGGCCGCCTTTTATCGGCTTCGTCGTCGATACGCTGAAGCTGCCTCAGGCACTATGGATCTGCGCGATTGTGCTCATTACTTCTCTGCTGTTGACGCCTGCGGTAACTCGCATTGGCAAGCCGGCGGACAAGAACTCCTAAACCGGCAGCATGGCTCGCTCCTTGATATTCCGCATGACGATGGTGCTTGTCAGCTTTTCCACCCCAGGCAACTCCACAAGCACCTCGTCGTATACCCGCTGGTAATGCGGCAGGTCAGTGGCGAAGACACGTAGCAAGAAATCTGGTTCGCCGAAAAGGCGTTGAGCATCAACTATTAGCTCCTCACGCTCTACGGCTGATTCAAAGTGCTTCAGCTGCGCTCGGTCCTTCAAGGTGACGAAAACCAGAGCTTCGAACCCCAGACCTATGAGCTCGGGGTCAATTACCGCCTGGTATCCGCTGATCACCCCCTTGCGTTCAAGTTCTCTGATCCGTCGATGGCAGGGAGCCACAGATAGTCCGACTTTCGCCGCTACGGCAGTCGCGCTCATGCGCCCGTCGTTCTGCAGTTCGGCCAAAATCGCTCGATCTAAATCATCCATGAATTCAGATTACTGCACAAATAATTTGCGCAGAACTCATTCAGGTACTATTTTTCTTGCTTTCCGGACGGATATCCCCAGAAATTCAGCAAGCACATTTCACAAATTTTTGCCTAAGGTTGCCACATCACTGAAATATGGATTTTTGGAGAAGCATTGGACCTCGCACAGTTCGCCGGATTCCTCCTGGTATCAGTTACCTTGGCCTGCACGCCCGGAGCAGACTGGGCATACATCATTTCCTCGGCACTTGGTAAAGCGGGCTTTCGCCCAGCCGTATGGGGATTACTCGCAGGTTACTTGGTTCATACAGCCCTCTTGGTGTGTGGAATTGCTGCCTTGGTAGCGAGTTCCCCATCCATTCTCTTGTGGCTGACCGCGGCCGGATCGCTCTATTTGCTGTGGCTGGGAGTCGCGACGCTGCGTTCCTGCAAGACCGCGAGATTCTTTAATCCTGATGCGGCTTCACTCCCAGAACCTGAAGCGCTGACCGGAAATTCTTCTCAATCCTTGCCTCAACCGTCCAAGGGGTCTGTGGCCCTGCTCGATAAAGTTGAACAACGGTCGCCTCGCAGCCAATTCATTAAAGGCCTGCTCACCAGTGGCACCAATCCCAAGGCCCTATTGCTGTATGTGGCCCTCATACCCCAGTACTTGGATTCGTCCCAGCCGCTTCCGCTGTCCTTGCAAACAGGCCTGCTTGGACTGACGCATTTCTCGGTTTCAATCCCCGTCTACTTCCTCGTCGCATTGGCCGCGAGCGCACTGCTCCGCTCACGGCCGATGGCGGCCCGCGTGGTAACACTGTGTTCCGGAATCATCATGATCCTCCTTTCCGCAGGCCTGATCTACGAGCAATTCTTCGTCGCATAGGAAATATATTGAACACTGATCAAGACAATTGAACGGTGATCAAGTATGCTCGTTATCGATGGCACTCCGGTCATCGATAACGCAAGCATGAACTACTGCCCATTCAACGAATCAGATGTTCAAGCTATGATCCTCGCGCTGGAGCATTCGTGGAACTACCGCCAATACGATTCGAAAACGTCACGGTCAGCTTTGAAGAGCGCGACGTGCTCAAAGATGTCAGCCTTACGCTCAACGAGCAACGCATCGGAATTATCGGGGCAAACGGCGCTGGAAAGAGTACGCTGTCGCGGCTCATCAATGGACTTGTACTGCCCACGCAAGGAGCCGTGTATGTTGGCGACCGGGATACGCAAAAGCATGCAAAGCAAATACGTCGCGATGTGGGTTTCGTCTTTCAGAATCCGGCAAATCAAATCATCATGCCTCTGGTTTCAGAGGACATCGCATTCGGCCTGAAGAATCTGCAGCTTCCAAAAGCCGAAAGGCAGAAGCGTGTACACGAGACTCTGGCAGAGCTGAACATCTCTCATCTTGCGGACCGTGAAAGCCACACGCTTTCGGGCGGTGAGCAGCAAATGGTTGCGCTCGCTTCCGTCTTGGCCATGCAGCCTCGAACCATTGTGTTCGATGAACCCACCACGATGCTGGATCTGCGCAACCGCCTTGCCTTCCAACGTGAGATCGCGAAATTGGAGCAACGCGCGATAGTGGTGACGCACGATTTGGAAATCCTCGAGGATTTCGACAGAGTCCTCGTTGTCACCGATGGCCGAATCGCATTCGATGGTCGACCTGATGAAGCGATCGCGAATTACCGCCAATGGAGCCACGCATGATCGCTTCCAAAAATTCTTCGTACCTAGCTCGCATAAAACCCGGATGGAAATTCGGAGCCCTATTGGTACTGAGCATCAGCCTTTATTTGATTGACTCGTGGCAACTCTTGTTGCTGTCATTCATACTGAGCATTGTCCTGCTGTTGTCGGCCAAGGTTGGGTTCAAGCAACTGCGCATGCCATTGATGTCGTTGGCCATGATCCTCAGCGTGGTGTTTGTTCTCCTGGGATTGCAAACAGATTGGGGCAATGCCATAGTTTCGGTTCTGCGGCTCCTGACCATGTGCTTGTTTGCGTATTCTGTCAGCCTGACCACAAGCTTCGACGCCATGCTGGAACTGTTCCAGCAGGTTGCATCTCCCCTACGTTTCATCGGGGCGAATCCTGCGCAAATCGCCTTGGGTTTATCCATGACTATTCGCTTCATTCCGGAATTGAAAAAGGTATATCTGGAAGTTAGCGAGGCACAGCATGCTCGTGGCCTGGGCAACAACCCGTTGGCCGTGAGCGTTCCGCTAGTGATCAGGTCACTAAAAATCGCAGACGAAACAGCTGAGGCGCTCGACGCCCGCGGCTACGATTCAGCTCCATACCGACGCTAGTCCATTTGTCCTTCAACCTCACTCGCACTGACAAGGAATTCTTATGCCAACGAAAACCGACTCAACATCGCAGACGCGCAACACTGTCTATGTAGCGGTCTTTGCCGCAATGATCGCCGCTATGGGGCTCCTCCCGCCCATAACGCTGGGAATCATCCCTGTGCCGATTACCCTGCAAACTCTCGGTGTCATGCTGGCCGGTGCGTTGCTTGGGCCGTGGCGCGGAGCATTGGCCTCACTTGTGGTGGTTGTCCTGTCATTGGCAGGATTGCCCCTGTTATCTGGTGGACGCGGAGGGCTCGGCGTCCTCTTCGGGCCGACCGGAGGTTACCTCGTTGGCTGGATTTTCGGCTCCCTCGTTATCGGAGCACTCTTCAAATACTGGGTCCTGCGCAATGAAAATAAGGGTGTCCGATTCGTGTCCGGACTGATCTCGGTGCTCCTCGGGGGCGTCGTTGTCATCTACTTGTTCGGAGTTCCGTGGACCGCGGCTACTACCGGGCTTGGTCTGGGAACTTCGCTGCTGGGCTCGCTCGGCTTCCTGCCAGGGGACGTCTTCAAGGCTGTCGTGACGACATTGGTGGCATTGACCGTGCATCGCAGCTACCGCGGGTTGATGGGCTAGTTCCGTGGAACTGTGGCAGTCGCTGGCGAGGTGGGCCGACCAACAACCGGATCGCCTTGCCGTGCTGACTCCTGGAAGACAGCTGACCTACGGGCAGCTAAAGAGGAGAAGCAGCGCTATCGCCCGGCAGCTGGATTCATTGCAGAGCACTCGCATTGGTGCGCGTACCAGCGACCCAATAGAAATGGCCATCGCCTTCTACGCCATTGCGGCCAGTGGCAAAACGTTGGTTGTCATTGACCCCGCTTGGCCCGAGAATTTGGCAAGCACGATGGCAGCGAGCCTTCACTGCAAGTACATGATTGAATCTCCCAATTTGACGACATTGCCCGGGGTATCAAGGCTCATGGCATTTCCAGAGTCGCCGGCGGACGACGACTACGTCGCGTCCGCGGCAAACTTATCCGGTTCCCGCGACTTGCTAGTCATATGCACTTCGGGAAGCTCATCGCGGCCCAAACCGGTAGTCCGGACGGTTGGCTCCTGGGAAGAATCCTTGAGTGCAGGTTCCCGAATCCTGGGCGCTTCGCTCGATCAGGCCACGCTCTGCCCGAGTCCAATATCCCATGGCCTGGGACTGTACGCGATGGTCGAATCCGTTCATTCTGGCGGCACATTCTTGGCTACCGGAAAATGGGATCTGAACGGCATGAGGTCGTTGCTCTCTCAGTCCAGTTGCACCCGCATCGTCAGTGTCCCGACAATTCTCAGGAGGGTGCTTGAGCTGGCCGAGCCGACTTTTCTGTCCAACCTGCTAGTAGTTGTCAGTGGCGGCGAGGCGCTGCACCAAGAAACAGTGCAATTGCTTCATGAGATCGCCCCTATGGCACGTTGCGTTGAATACTTCGGAAGCAGCGAACACAGCCTCATCGCCTATCGCGAACGCAAACCCGACCAGCCCGCATCACCATATTTCGAAGGCCAGTTGTTTCCAGGAGTTCGGGCACACATCCATGGCAAAGATTCTGCTACCGGTTTCGGCCTGCTCTATATCGATAGCCCTTTCAATGCCAAAGGCTACGATGCCAGCTCGGAAGCGTCCGTTTCCCGATGCGGCAAGTCGATCGGCATCGGAGATCGTGCGATGCTGGCGTCGGGTTCAGCCCGCGTCGTGCTCGCTCGCCGCAACGACGAGATGATGAATCTCAACGGCAACAATATCCACCCCGGTGAAGTCAGCGCAGCACTGGAATCCGTCGGACTGCCCAACGCCATCGTACGACTAGATGAATCGGGTCCTGAACCCCAAATGGTGGCGTACACCGTTTCGCCACCACGCAGTCGGTCCACGCTTGTCTCCGGCCTCGGGCAACATTTGTCGCGATACAAGATCCCTCACCGGATTACGTACCTGAGATCGTGGCCGGAAACCTTCAGCGGCAAATTGAATACCGCGGCGTTGAATGACCAGGGCTTGGACATCGAACGGAGCGACTGGCTCAGATGAACAAGGCATACATCATTGACGCGGCACGTACCCCGATCGTCAGGGCAGGCAAAGAATTCTCCCGGGTTGGTGCTGATCATCTGCTTGCGCAGGTGATCAATACGCTATTGGAACGAACCGGAATTTCTCCTGCTCAAGTCGACCATGTGTTTGCAGGAAACGCGGCTGGTCCGGGAGGAAATATTGCCCGCGTGTCTGCGTTGGCATCGGTACTGCCGAACACTGTCGGCGCGACGAGCATTGATGCCCAATGCGCTAGTGGATTGGACGCCATTGCAGCCGGTGCCCGAATGATCCGCTGCGGTGAAGCCCATGTTGTTGTGGCAGGCGGAGTGGAGTCCGTGAGTACGGCTCCGTGGCGCGTCGAAAAGCAATCATCCGTTGTCGATCCGCCAAGGCTATACTCGCGTGCGCGATTCACCCCGGCTCCCGATCCAGATCCCGACATGGGCGTTGCCGCGGAAGCCATTGCCCAGTCCAAGGCGATTACCCAGGAACGTCAAGACGAGTTCGCTTTGCGCAGCCATCGACGTGCCCTGCGCGCTCAATCTGCCGGACTCTTCGCGGATGAGCTCGTTTCCATCGGCACGAGTAGCGGACGAATCGCGTCTGACGCCTGCCCCAGGTCCGGGCTGACACTCCGAAAGCTCGCAGCACTCAAGCCCGCCTTCGTACCCGGTGGCACGGTCACGGCGGGAAACTCCTGCCCGATCAATGACGGGGCGGCCGCGGTGATCTTGGTCAGCGGACAAATGCGCCGGGCGCTGAAAGCGAACTTTGCACTGCGATATCTGGCCTCAGCGCACGGTGCCTGCGATCCCGAGATTCTTGGAATGGCGGCAGTGCCGGCTTACCGAAAGCTGATCAGTCTCTTGCCGTCTGCCACCGCATCCGGCACTCCCCTCATTGAATTCAATGAAGCCTTTGCCGTTCAGGCGCTCGCATGCCTCGATGAATTGGGAATTCCAGAGCAAAACGTGAATCTCAATGGCGGAGCCTTGGCATTGGGCCATCCATACGGTGCCAGCGGTGCAATTCTGACTACACGCTTGTTTTGGCAGTCGCAGCAGGCCCAAGTGGATGGCCAGCAAGCCATAGCCCTCATGGCTGCTGCCGGTGGTACCGGAAGCGCCCTTGCATTCGAGTCAACCCTTCATCTGGATTTCAATGACTGTTAAGTTAGATATTGAACCCTAGCGCTCTCATTTGATCCCGACCATCATCGGTGATGCGCTCCGGACCCCACGGCGGCGTCCAAACCCAAGTAATAATGTGATTCTCGACGAGATCTTTCAGTGCTTCATCGATCTGCGCTTCAAGAATCTCGGTCAGCGGGCACGCAGGAGTTGTCAATGTCAGGTCAATGTCCAGAACGGAGTCGTCGCTAAAACGCAACCCGTAGAGCAGGCCCAAATCAACGATATTGACTCCCAGCTCGGGGTCAATTACGTCCTTGAGCGCCTCTTCGATTTCTCCTAGCGGACGTCCTGCGTGGGCACTCGCATCTGGTGCTGTTCCAGTCATGCTGGACATCTCAATCCTCCTAGAGGTATGCCTAATTTAATTAAACGCAACTTTACGCACGTTTTTCTGATTTTTCGACCCTTTCAGCAGGATGCTCAGGGCGAATACAGCAGAGGCTCAGCATTAACGAACAAAACCGCGTACCCTTTCGGTGATACGCGGTTCTGTTCTCTTCAGGCGTGATTAGATGTTGAAGCCCAGGGCTCGCATCTGATCGCGACCGTCATCGGTGATTCGTTCTGGACCCCAAGGCGGCATCCAGACCCAGTTCAGACGGTGGTCGTCTACAACGCTCTCCAGCGCCTTGGCAACCTGCTCTTCGATGATATCGGTGAGCGGGCAGGCGGCAGTGGTCAACGTGAGGTCCAGCAAAAGCACACCGTCATCAGCGTACTTCAGGCCATATAGCAAGCCCAGGTCGACAATGTTGACACCCAATTCCGGGTCAATGACGTCCTTGAGCGCTTCCTCAACGTCTTCCAGAGGAGTCGTAGCGGCTCCCGTGCTCTGTTCGGTCGATTCGCTCATGACTGTACCCTTAGGCCTTGACGTTCAGGTAACGGTCGTAGCCTTCTTCTTCCAGACGGTCAGCCAGCTCTGGACCGCCCTCTTCGGCTACCTTGCCGTCAACGAACACGTGCACGAACTCTGGCTTGATGTAGCGCAGAATGCGGGTGTAGTGGGTGATCAGCAGGGTGCCCATCTCGTTCTCGGCCTGCGCGCGGTTGACGCCCTCGGAGACAACCTTCAGAGCGTCGACATCCAGGCCTGAGTCGGTCTCGTCCAGCACTGCGAACTTAGGCTTGAACAGTTCCAGCTGCAGGATTTCGACACGCTTCTTCTCACCACCGGAGAAGCCTTCGTTCACGTTGCGCTGCGCGAAGTCGGCATCGATCTTCAGCTTGGTCATCGCTTCCTTGACGTCCTTGGTCCAGGTACGCAGCTTAGGAGCTTCGCCGTCGATTGCGGTTTTTGCGGTACGCAGGAAGTTGGTCATGGTTACGCCTGGCACCTCTACCGGGTACTGCATAGCCAGGAACAGTCCAGCCTTTGCACGCTCGTCAACGCTCATCTCCAGGACATCTTCACCGTCGAGGGTGATGGAGCCGGAGGTGACGTTGTAGCGCGGGTGGCCAGCGATGGTCGATGCCAGGGTCGACTTGCCCGAGCCGTTGGGGCCCATGATTGCGTGGGTTTCGCCGGTCTTGATGGTCAGGGTTACACCCTTGAGAATTTCCTTCTCGCCCTGCTCGGTGTCAATCGAGACGTGCAGGTCCTTGATTTCCAGAGTAGACATACGTCGTTCCGTTTCTTTCTAAAAAGCGCTAAGGCTAAAAAGCTGGTGAAGCAGGCACTAGCTAGTTGCTAGTTGCAGCCAATTCTTCTTCGATGGTTTCGGTCAGACGCTCCTGCAGAGCCTCATCGCCAATCTGCTGAACAATTTCGTTCAGGAATCCGCGCACTACCAGGCGGCGAGCGGTCTTTTCATCGATACCGCGAGCCATCAAGTAGAAGAGGTGCTCGTCGTCGAAGCGGCCGGTGGTCGATGCGTGGCCAGCACCATCGATCAAGCCGGTTTCGATTTCCAGGTTTGGAACCGAATCGGCGCGGGCGCCATCGGTCAGAACCAGGTTGCGGTTGGCTTCGTAGGAGTCGGTGCCCACAGCAGCCTTCTGGATCAGCACATCGCCAACCCAGACGGTGTGCGCGTCCTTGCCCTGCAATGCACCCTTGTACAGCACGTTCGACTTGCAGTTGGCCACAGCGTGGTCAACGAACAGGCGGTGCTCCAGGTGCTGGCCGGCATCAGCGAAGTACAGGCCGTAGAGCTCGATCTCAGCGCGTTCGCCAGTGAAGCGGGCCGATGGGTTCACACGAACCAGGTCGCCACCGAAGGACACGGCGATGTGCTTGAAGGAAGCGCCAGCTGCAACCAGTGCCTGCTGCGAGGACGCGTGGACTGCGTCATCTTCCCAAGCCTGCAGCGAGATCACGGTCAGGCGTGCGTTGGCCTGGACGTCGAACTCGACGTTCTGGGCCAGCACTGCCGAACCTACGTGATCCAGCACGACGGTAGCTTCGGAGTTCTCCTCGGCGACAACGATCACGTGCTGGGCTGCCGCTGCCAGCGACTCGCCGGTGATGCGCAGAGTTGCCTTGGCACCCTCGGCATTCTTCGGGATGGTAACCACGTGGGTCTCGGAAGCGTACTTCCAGGCGTTTGCCGACACGCGGTCATCCGGGGTGTGCGCAACGCCGTTCAGGGCATCGTCAGCCGCAACAACCGACAGCTTGGCGATGTCGTTGCCGGTCAGCTCGATCTTCGGAGCTGCGCCGGTGAGCTCATCGGTATGCAGGCCCTTGAGGCGCTTGAGCGGGGTGAAGCGCCAGTCCTCTTCACGGCCGGTCAGCTTGGCGAAATCATCAACGTTGGTGCTGGTCGGTCGACCAGCACGCGACGAATCCGGAACGCCAACGCCGCCGCCATGGCTGTGCGCCTTGGTGGAGGCGCCAGCCAGCGGCGAGCCGCCGTTGTCGTTGATCGGCGAAAGGTCTTCGCCCTCTTCGGTGAAACCAGGAATCGATGGTGCGCCGATGCGCGCCTTCTCTTCTGGGATATGGGTGGTGGTCTCCGACATTCTTAGCCGACCGATCCTTCCATCTGAAGTTCAATAAGGCGGTTCAGTTCCAGCGCGTACTCCATCGGCAGCTCGCGTGCAATTGGCTCGACGAAGCCGCGCACGATCATTGCCATGGCCTCGTCCTCGGCCAGGCCGCGGGACTGCAGGTAGAACAGCTGTTCCTCGGACACGCGGGAAACCGTTGCCTCGTGGCCCATGGTCACGTCATCCTCGCGGACGTCGATGTATGGATAGGTATCCGAACGCGAGATCTGGTCAACCAGCAATGCGTCGCAGACCACCGAGTTCTTGGTGCCCTTGGCGCCTTCCTGGACCTGTACCAGGCCGCGGTAGGCCGAACGGCCGCCATTGCGGGCTACCGACTTGGCAACAATTGCCGAGGAGGTGTTCGGTGCAATGTGGACCATCTTGGATCCGGTGTCCTGGTGCTGGCCTTCGCCGGCGAAGGCGATGGACAGGGTCTCGCCCTTGGCGTGCTCGCCCACCAGGTAGACAGCCGGGTACTTCATGGTGACCTTTGAGCCGATGTTGCCATCGAACCATTCCATGGTGGCGCCTTCTTCACAGATAGCACGCTTGGTCACCAGGTTGTACACGTTGTTGGACCAGTTCTGGATCGTCGTGTAGCGGACGCGGGCGTTCTTCTTCACGATGATTTCCACAACAGCCGAGTGCAGCGAGTCCGACTGGTAGATCGGCGCGGTGCAACCCTCGATGTAGTGCACGTATGAGCCCTCATCGGCGATGATCAGGGTACGTTCGAACTGGCCCATGTTTTCCGTGTTGATACGGAAGTAAGCCTGCAGCGGGATTTCCACGTGGACGCCCTTCGGGACGTACACGAACGAGCCGCCGGACCATACGGCGGTGTTCAGCGAAGCGAACTTGTTGTCGCCTGCTGGAATGACCGAGCCGAAGTACTCCTGGAAGATCTCCGGGTGTTCCTTCAGACCGGTATCGGTGTCAAGGAAGATGACGCCCTGTGCTTCAAGGTCCTCACGCAGCTGGTGGTAGACGACCTCGGACTCGTACTGGGCGGCAACACCGGAAACCAGGCGTTGTTTTTCAGCCTCGGGGATGCCCAGTTTGTCGTAGGTGTTCTTGATGTCTTCTGGAAGATCTTCCCACGAGGTTGCCTGCTTCTCGGTGGAACGCACGAAGTACTTGATGTTGTCGAAATCAATACCCGAGAGGTCTGGACCCCAGGTAGGCATTGGCTTGCGATCGAAGTACTTCAGCGCCTTCTGGCGACGCTCCAGCATCCATTCTGGCTCGGACTTCAGGGCAGAAATATTCGCCACTACGTCCTTGTCAACGCCACGGCGCGCATTTGCACCCGCGTCGTTCTTATCTGACCAGCCGTACTCGTAATTGCCGATTCCGTGGAGTTCGGGGTTCTTCTCCAGAATCTCGGAAATTACACCCGGGTCGGCAGACTCCTGTGCAATCTGATCCGTCATCGCGGCCTCTCCTGCTTCGTGAACTGAATTCGAGTTCTCTTCTCGGCGCGCATTGGCGCCTTTTCACGCCCCACAGGGATGTGGGTCGTGCACACGTGTCCTCCGCCGGCCAGTGTCGACAGTCGTCGAACGTCGACGCCCAGCAAGCGGGCGAACATTTCAGTTTCCATGTCGCAAAACACCGGAAACTCTCGTGCCAAGTCTTGTATCGGGCAGTGCCCCTGGCATAGCTGCACGCTATGCATCAGAGCAGATGCCACTTTGGTATCCACTTTTCGGGTGTATCCGACGAATCCATCGGCACTGAGCAGGTTGCCCAGCACTTCGGCTCGTGCTTCCAAACCTTCAACGCCGACCAGTGCTTTGGCGTACCGCTCCTCCATGGATGCGAATCGATTACGCGCAAACTTGCGAATCGCGTCCTCGCCAGCCGCATCCCCGAGCATCTTCAATGCATCGGAAGCGATCTCCAAGTAGTCGTTGCCCAGCTTCGTCTGACCGCGGTGCGAAAGCACGTAGCGGCGAGACGGGCGTCCAGCACCGGTCTTCTGGTTGGCTACCAGTTTTACCTCGACGAGTCCCGATTTCGAGAGCGCGTCCAGGTGGCGGCGGACCGCAGCAGGCGTGAAGCCCAGCTTGTTTCCAAGCTCGGCGGCACTGACCGGTCCGTCCTCTAATACTGCGTATAGGACGCGGTCACGCGTGCGCTCCTCGGTATCCCCAACTGCGCCAAGCGTCGCGGCAGCGGAGCCACTAGCTGATTCTGAATTTGATGAATACACAACACAATCATGCGTAAATTTTTACTCTAGGTCTAGTAAGGAAGGACTTACTAAGGGCAAGCTAGCCCGACTAGGGCGTTGCCTGCCTCAAACCTCTTGCACTTCCATTGTCTCGCCCCCTTAAGCGGAACTCGAGGCTTGGTGACCAACCACTCAACTCAGCCAGTTCGACATGTCGTAGAATGTTCTAGTGTCTTCTGTATCCCCCAGCCTCGTCATCAACGAGCTGGCCAAAGATTTAGGTCCAGTCCCCGCCTTGGACAATCGCATGCTGCGAGTCCTGGAGTCGGTGTCCCTAAAAGCTTTTCCCGGTCAGGTCACCACGCTTTTAGGAGCTAACGGAGCCGGCAAGTCCACGACTCTGGCCTGTGCCCAGGGGCTGCTTCAGCCCGAAGGCGGCACAGTCGAACTCCTGGGCCAGAATCCCTTCGGCGACAACCCCGAATTGCGCTCCCGCGTCGGAGTCATGCTCCAGGATGGCGGTTTGCCTCCGTCAATGCGCCCGATTCCGCTCTTGCGGCATGTCGCATCCCTCTATCAGAAGCCCATTGACATTGATGCGTGAATCACACGCCTTGATCTCGAGTCATTCGGCACCCGCACGATCCGGCGTCTATCCGGCGGCCAAAAACAGCGCGTCGCATTGGCAGTCGCGTTGGCCGGAGATCCGGAAGTGCTTTTCCTCGATGAGCCAAGCGCCGGATTGGACCCGCAGTCGCGCCAGGTGGTTTTCGACCTCATTGCCGAACTTCGCGATGCTGGCAAGGCCATCATCTTGACGACCCATCTCATGGACGACGCACAGCGTCTCAGCGACTATGTCTACATCATCGACAAGGGCTGCACCGTGGCGCAGGGCACCGTTGCCGAGCTGACTGCCCGCGCTGCCGAAGACCAGGACACCCGCCCGGTCTCTTTCTCGGCCCCAGCTGGCCTGCGGCTGCCTGAACCGCCGGCAGGATTGCGTCTGGAAGAAACCGCCTCCGGCCAGTACCGCCTCGACGGGGTCAACTCCCCCGAACACTTGAACTGGCTCACGCAGTGGTGGCTGAAGGAAAGCATCTTGCCAATCGAGCTTAATCTCCAGTCTCGAAGCCTCGAAGACGTTTTCCTCGAAATCGCGATCAAGGAGGAAAAAGCATGAGCCAAGCACTCACGCGCTCCAATGCTGCCTCGCCACTGCGCAGAATCCTGAACCAAGGCAGATACGAATCCATCCAGATGCTCAGCAATGGCGAGCAACTCATTCTCGCTGTTGTCATGCCGCTCATTGCGCTGTTCGTGCTTACCCTCACCGATCTCGTCAATAACGTGGCCGACCGAAGCATTGATGCAGCTGTACCCGGCGTGCTCGCCCTGTGCGTCATTTCAACGGCTTTCACCGGACAGGGAATCGGGACAGGTTTTGACCGCCGCTACGGCGTGCTGACCATGTTCTCAACGACCCCATTGGGGAAAACCGGACTGATTTTCGGCAAAGTCATTGCAGTGCTGTCCGTCTTGTTGATCCAGGTCGTCTTGATCTGCTCAGTCGCGCTGCTGTTCCTGGATTGGCATCCGAACCCCTGGGGAATCCTCCCGGGTATCCTCTTCTTGCTCTTGGGTGCAGCGGCGTTTACCGCGCTGGGCCTGCTCATTGCTGGCACCGTTCGCCCTGAAGCGACGTTGGCCATCACCAACCTTGCCTGGATCCTGCTGGCCGGCGCCGGCGGTGTCCTGTATCCCTTGAGCATGGCCCCAGATTGGGCACAGCCGACGCTGAATGCACTGCCTTCGGCAGCGCTGGGCGATGCCATGCGCGATGCCCTCATCCATGGCCAGTTCAGCATCGCTGGACTGATTTTCTTGATCCTCTGGGCAGCAGCCGGCTCCTTTGCAGCCATCAAGCTGTTCAAATGGAGCTAACCACCACTCAATTCCAAGAGGGAGATTTCCTTGACTTCAGTCCAAGCCAAACAGAGCTGGGCCGATAAGTTGCCCACGAAGGTAAACCGCCTCGTGCATGGTCTGGCGATCGCATCCTTGATCTCGCAGATTGGCATTATCGTCACCGGAGGGGCCGTAAGGCTTACCGAGTCGGGACTCGGTTGCTCACATTGGCCCAACTGCGTCCCCGGCTCGATGACTCCTGTTCCGGAAATGGGTATCCACGGCATCATCGAGTTCGGCAACCGCCTGCTGACCTTCGTCCTGCTGGTTATCGCCGTTGCTTTCCTGGTCTCCATCTGGAAGATGCGCCCGACGCACCGTACCTTGTACAAACTGGCCGTCGGCTTGCTCGCCGGCATCGCACTTCAGGCCCTTGTCGGCGCCATCACCGTATGGACTGGTCTGAATGCCTGGGTTGTGTCGGTGCATTTCCTGATTTCCGGGGCTCTGGTCATCATGGCCACGTTCCAGGTCAACCGTACGGCCAAGGAACTGAAAAGCCGGGAGATTCCGCGGAGCACCAAGTCCATCGGCCAGATTTCATTTGCCGCATGGATCTTCTCGCTGCTCGCTGTCGCGTTCGGAACTGTCGTAACAGGCACCGGACCGCACGCTGGTGATGCCGATGCTCCTCGTCACCTGTTCGATCCACTATTCGTGACCCGGCTGCACACGGCTCCGGTGTACTTGCTGGTCGCCGCCACCGTTGTTGTTCTCATCCTGGCCTACAAGCAGGGCGGAAACAGCCAGCTTCGCAACGCCATTTGGTGGCTCGTGGCCGCTATCGCGATTCAGGCAGCGATCGGATACATCCAGCACTTCAATGGCCTGCCGGTTGCCCTGGTTCTCTCTCACATGCTCGGCGCCAGCTTGTTGCTCTCAGCTTCTGCAAACGTCTGGGACCGGGCCGCTATCCTTCCGGGATACAGGGTCATCGCTTCATAGCATTCTGCGTAAGCGTTTCGGGGGTTGCCCTGCACTCAAAGTGCACGGCAACCCCCGAATCGCTTTAACTATCTTCTTGTTGTTCCGAGGTCTACGACCCCAGCAATCCAGTGAGTCCTATAGGTAGGCAGCTCCGCTCAGCAAACGACCCGCGCCCAAGATCTCCGCCATCGAAAGCAAGCTGGTGCCCCTGGCAATTCGAATCAGCTTGCAACTGCATTCTCGCTTCATCAAACCGGCAACGGCACGCCATCCTCGACTTGCCGCTCCCGTCCTTCTTTTTCACAGCGCTCTGCTGCCAAAGCCTCGCCGTCTTCGATAACCTATACCGCTACCATGACGTTGCCACATTTCTCGCCTGATAGCTTGATGGACTTCAGAGAAATCACGTGCCTCTGGCGGTGAGTTCATCGAGCGACGGGTATCCAGCAATCCGCTGTTGATCATCGCCGCAAACACAGAATACGAGCTCCCGCAACGGAGTTACCCTCCAGGAGATCAAAGGTTGCAGCAAGTTCCGTGCCGCATTCATCACTGTCCGTTTTGGAACCGAGCGCGTAGAGGTCGGCAGCCCGCCAGTGAATGGCAGGTTATGACTTCTTTGGTGCTGGACAGGCACAACCGGGAGTTGCGTCGACTAAGCCAGAATTATCAAAGGACCCAGTTTCTGCTCCGGTTGAATGAATGGCCCAGATGCATCCAATGCACTAGAGACCGGCGTGCATAAGCTAAAGAAAAGCGCCTTGCTTGGAAACCAAACGAATTTGGGTTCCAAGCAAGGCGCTTGTGAAGCTTCGTTGCGGAGTTGAACTCAGCCGAACAGCGGGCTGCCCACGAACGGATCAATGGCCAATGCCAAGAAGACGATCGACAAGTAGGTGATGGAGATGTGGAAGACCTTCATGGCCTTGCGGTTGATCTCAGCCGGCTTGTGGTCGTTCTGCGCCTCGCGGTAAAGCACGTGGGACTCGTAGACGAACCACAAACCTGCGCCGCCCGCGATTGCGGTATACACGATGCCGGCGCCACCCAGTGGAACCAACAGCATCGAGCAAACGACGGTGGCCCAGGCATAAAGCACGACCTGCACCGAAACGCGGCGGGCATTGGCGATCGCGCCAAGCATTGGCACCGAAGCCGCGTTGTAGTCATCCGCGTACTTCATGGACAGCGGCCAGTAATGCGGCGGTGTCCAGAGGAAGATCACCAGGAACAGGATGATCGCTGGCCACTCAATTGTGTTGGTCACTGCAGCCCAAGCAATCAGTACAGGCATGCAGCCGGCGATGCCACCCCACACAATATTCTGAGCCGTCCGGCGCTTGAGGATCAAAGTGTAGAACACCACGTAGAGCAGAATGGCCGCCAGGCCCAACGCGGTCGTCAGCGGATTCGTGCCAACCCAGAGAATCACCAAGGATGCGATTGCCAGGGCCCAAGAGAAGACCAAGGCTTCCTTCGGGGTCAGGTCACCAGTCACCAAAGGGCGCCCCTTGGTACGCTTCATCAACTTGTCCATATCGCGATCGATATAGCAGTTGAATGCTCCGGATGCGCCTGCGGCCATAGCTCCACCAACGAGGGTGGAAATCATCAGCCAGACGGAAGGAAAGCCCCGCTCGGCAAAGATCATGGTCGGAAGGGTGCTCACTAGCAGCAACTCGATAACGCGAGGCTTCGTCAACGCCACATACGCATTGGCCTTGCGCTTCAGAAAGTCGCCGGCAGTTTCATCAGGCTGACGCGATGCGCGTGGCACTGATGCTGCGGCGACACTTTGAGTCTTCAATTAAACGCACTCAGTTCTTCACGGGTACAAGACAGACACATTCATTCTACGCTGGATAGAAATTGAATGAAACTCCCCACGGAGAGGATCACATTCAAAAAGGGTGATTTGGCTCAATTTAAATAGTTGCAATGCCCAAACCGGCTACGTACCAAGCGCCGCACCCGATGGGTGCTCAGATCGATCTCCGGCGTTCGAATCGGCTATCCGGGCCGGTCCTTCACTCAAAACTGCGATTACCTCCAGTTCAGCAGGCGGGGGCCAAGAGCCCCGCCCGTTCACGCACCGGCCACTTGCACAGGCGGCAGCCTCCGAGGCAGCGGCCACAGGACCTCGGCCTTTAATAGACGTCAGATATTCTTGGCACCCGCAGCACCAGGACAAATTCCACAAGCGGTAAGCAACATGGAAACAAGATTCATTTTTTGTACACCTCCCCAGGGCAACGCGTCAGCAACTCCGGGTATACAGCCATCCGGGACACACCTGCAACGACCTGTGCACCATTGCGCAGAATGACTGAGCGCTTGGCTCAGGCCAAGGCATGAAAGGTCACATCGGGTCGCACCCCTGCGCAAACCGAATAATTATGTGTCATCTTGCTAAATCCAGCGCCCGAAGGCGCCGTTTCGCGATAGAGTTGACTCAGATTGCGCCGTCGCGACCTGCATTCCTCTAACTTAAGCAATATCGGAGGCATGGGGAGGCGACGGCGTATTGCGTGTCAGCGGGAGGCATCTCCCGTCCAAGCCTGAATGGAAGGAACGCCGCTGTGGCGACTGAATCCTTAGTTGAAGAATTCTCACTGACCGAGTTGGACCGTAAGGCCATCGACACCACCCGTGTCCTGGCAGCCGACGCCGTCGAAAAGGTTGGCAATGGCCACCCCGGTACCGCAATGAGCTTGGCTCCTGCCGCCTACTTGATTTTCCAGAAGCACCTGCGCCACAACCCGAAGGATCCGAACTGGATCGGCCGAGACCGTTTCGTGCTTTCCCCAGGCCACACCTCGCTGACCCTGTACCTGCAGCTGTTCCTCTCCGGCTACGGCTTGGAAATGCAAGACATCGAAGCGCTGCGCACCTGGGGCGCGAAGACCCCTGGCCACCCTGAGTACGGCCACACCGCCGGCGTCGAGATCACCACCGGCCCACTGGGCCAGGGCCTGGCCTCCGCCGTTGGCTTCGCCTACGCCCAGCGCCGCATGCGCGGCCTGCTGGATCCAGCCGCCGAAGCCGGAACCAGCCCCTTCGACCATACTGTCTACGTCATCGCTTCCGATGGCGACCTGCAGGAAGGCGTCACCTCCGAAGCTTCCTCGCTGGCCGGCCACCAGGAACTGGGCAACCTTGTGGTGATCTACGATGACAACAAGATCTCCATCGAGAACGACACCGACATCGCCTTCACCGAGGACGTGCTGGGCCGCTACGAGTCCTACGGCTGGCACACCCAGCGCGTTGACTGGACCGCCACCGGCGAATACGTCGAGGACATGGCCGCACTGGACGCCGCCATCCGCGCCGCCAAGGCCGAGACCTCTCGCCCGTCGATCATCTCGCTGCGCACCATCATCGGCTGGCCATCGCCAACCAAGCAGAACACCGGCGGCATCCACGGCTCGAAGCTAGGTGCCGAGGAAGTTGCCGGCCTGAAGAAGGTGCTGGGCTTCGACCCGGAGAAGAACTTCCAGATCGAGGATGACGTGCTGGCCCACGCCCGCGAAGTCGCAACCCGCGGAGCGCAGCTGCACGCCTCGTGGAACGAGACCTTCAACGCCTGGAAATCTGCAAACCCGGAAGAGGCCGCCCTGCTGGAACGCCTGCAGGCTGGCGAGCTGCCAGAAGGCTGGACCGAGAAGCTTCCTACCTTCGAGCCTGGTTCCACCATGGCCACCCGCGCCGCGTCGGGCAAGGTCATCAACGCGATCGCCGACGAGCTGCCAGAACTCTGGGGCGGCTCCGCCGACCTGGCCGGTTCGAACAACACCACCATCGAGACCGCGAAGTCCTTCGCTCCCGAGCGCCGCTCCACCGATTCCTGGTCGGCCAGCCCGTACGGCCGTGTGCTGCACTTCGGCATCCGCGAGCACGCCGCCGCGTCGATCGTCAACGGCATCGTGCTCTCCAGCCCGACCCGCGCGTTCTCCGGCACCTTCCTGATCTTCTCCGACTACCAGCGTCCGGCCATCCGCCTGGCCGCGCTGATGGGCGTCCCGTCGATCTTCGTCTGGACCCACGACTCCATCGGCCTGGGCGAAGACGGCCCGACCCACCAGCCGGTGGAGCAGCTCGCCTCGCTGCGCATCATCCCGAACTTCGACGTTGTCCGCCCGGCGGATGCCAACGAGGTCGCCTACGCCTGGCGCGGAATGCTGGAACTGTCCACCACCCCATCGGGCATCGTGCTCTCGCGCCAGAACCTGCCGATCTACGACCGTTCGGCCACCGGCTTCCGCGGCGCCGAAGGCACGCTGAAGGGCGGCTACATCCTGGCCGAGGCCGTGCGCGACGGCGCCGAGACCACGCCGGATGTCATCCTGCTGGCCACCGGCTCCGAGGTCGAGCTCGCCGTCGAGGCCCGCGAAGCGCTGGCGGCCAAGGACATCGCGGCGCGCGTCGTCTCGCTGCCGTCGCTGGAATGGTTCGCCAAGCAGGATGCCGCCTACCGCGAAGAGGTCCTTCCGGCAGCAATCACCGCCCGCGTTTCGGTGGAGGCCGGCGTGGCCCAGGGCTGGCGCGAACTGGTTGGCGCCCACGGCGAAATCATCTCGCTGGACCACTTCGGCGCGTCCGCCGACTACAAGAAGCTGTACTCGGAATTCGGCATCACCACCGAGGCAGTGATCGCTGCCGCCGAAACCTCCATCAACAACGCTGCCAATTAAGGAACTGAAGTACATATCATGAGCAACCCGAATACTCAGGCCCTGTCCGACGCCGGCGTCTCCATCTGGCTGGACGACCTTTCGCGCGAGCGCCTGACCAGCGGCTCCCTGGCCAAGCTGATCGAAGAGAAGAACGTCGTCGGCGTCACCACCAACCCGGCAATCTTCGCCGCGTCGCTGTCCAAGGCAGAGGTGTACGGCGAGGCGATCGCCGAGCAGAAGCACCGCTCCGTCGAGGACGCGATCACGGAAATCACCAGCGACGACGTGGCAGCGGCCTGCGACCTGTTCAAGGGCATCTACGAGTCCTCCAACGGCTTCGACGGCCGCGTGTCCATCGAGGTGGACCCCCGCCTGGCGCACGAGACCGCACCGACCATCGCCCAGGCGAAGGCCTTGTACGAGCGCGTGAACCGCGAAAACGTGCTGATCAAGATCCCTGCCACCATCGAAGGCCTGGAAGCCATCACCGAAACCATTGCCGCCGGCATTTCGGTGAACGTGACCCTGATCTTCTCGCTGGAACGCTACCGCGAGGTCATCAACGCCTACCTGCTGGGTCTGGAGAAGGCCCATGCCGCCGGCCTGGACCTGTCCAAGATCCACTCGGTCGCGTCCTTCTTCGTCTCCCGCGTGGACACCGAGATCGACAAGCGCCTGGATGCCATCGGCACCGACGCGGCAGCGGCAGTGCGCGGGCAGGCCGGCGTGGCCAACGCCCGCCTGGCCTACCAGGTCTTCGAGGAGTCCTTCGCTTCGGCCCGCTACGAGGTGCTGAGCGCTGCCGGCGCCAACGTGCAGCGCCCGCTGTGGGCTTCGACCGGCGTGAAGGACCCCGCCTACCCGTCGACCCTGTACGTGACCGAACTGGTCGCCCCGCAGACGGTGAACACCATGCCGGAGAAGACCCTGGATGCCACCGCGGCCGAAGCCGAGATCCGCGGCAACGCGATCGCCGGCGGCTACGATGCCGCCAACCGCGTGCTGGACAAGCTCGCCGCCCTGGGCATCGACTACAACGAGGTCGTGAACCTGCTTGAGGTCGAGGGCGTGCAGAAGTTCGACGTCGCCTGGAACGAGCTGCTCCAGGACATGGCCGAGGCCCTGAAGGGAGCCAAATAGATGGAACTTGGCCTGGTAACTTCTGGACAGGCTCTGGCCTCCGTCGATGCGCTGCTGCCGCAGCTGATCGACGCGAAAATCGGCAGCCGCATTGCCGCGCAGGATCCCACCATCTGGGGTCCGGCGGCCGAGGCCGAATCCTCCATCCGCCTGGGCTGGGTCAACCCCTTCGAGGCGGCCGGCAAGCTGATCCCGCAGATCCTGGATCTGCGCGACGAGCTGCAGGAGGAAGGACTGACCCGCATCGTGCTGTGCGGCATGGGCGGATCCTCGCTGGCCCCTGAGGTCATCACCGCGCACGACGAGGTGGACCTGGTCATCTGCGACACCACCGATCCGTCGATGGTCAAGGGCATCGTGGAAACCGATCTGGAGCACACCGTCGTGGTGGTCGCCTCCAAGTCCGGCTCCACGGTGGAGACCGATTCGCAGCGCCGTGCGTTCACCGCAGCCTTCGAGGCGGCCGGCATCGACCCGGCCACCCGCCTGGTGCTGGTGACCGACCCGGGTTCGCCGATGGACAACCCGGAAGGGGTGCGCGCGGTCTTCAACGCCGACCCGAATGTGGGCGGCCGCTACTCGGCGCTGACCGCCTTCGGCCTGGTTCCCTCGGGCCTGGCCGGCGCCGACATCGAAGCGCTGGTGGAAGAATCCGGACTGATCAACGACGTGCTGGCAATGGACGACGAGGACAACCTCGCGCTGCACCTGGGGGCGGCCATGGCCACCGCCGGCCGCGACAAGCTGCTCATCGCCTGCGTGGGCGATGCCCTGCCGGGCTTCGGCGACTGGGCCGAGCAGCTGATCGCCGAATCCACCGGCAAGGACGGCAAGGGCGTGCTGCCGGTTGCCGCGCATGTGGATGCGCCCGAGCTGCAGAACCCTGCGCAGGATGTGCTGCCGCTGTTCATCTACGAGCAGCTGCCGGAGGAAATCGACGAGGACTCCACCGCCGTGCACTTCAGCGCGCCGCTGGGCACCGCGTTCATGATCTTCGAGTACGCCACCGCCGTGGCCGGCTACCTGCTGGGCATCAGCCCGTTCGACCAGCCGGATGTCGAGGCCGCGAAGGTGGCCGCGCGTTCCATGCTCGAAGCGCCGGCGCAGAGCGCACCGGATGCCGTGGACGGCCCGGTCGAGCTCTACGGCACCGAGGCCGCGAACCTGGAAGCAGCCCTGGATGCGCTCACCGCGCAGCTGCCGGACGATGGCTACCTCGCCATCCAGGCCTACCTGGATCGCACCGCCGACCAGCAGCTCGAAGCGCTGCGTGATGCTCTGGCTGAGAAGACCGGCCGTCCGGTCACCTTCGGATGGGGCCCGCGCTTCTTGCACTCCACCGGCCAGTACCACAAGGGCGGCCCGGCACAGGGCGTGTTCCTGCAGGTCACCGCGGATCACCAGGAAGACCTTGAGATCCCTGGCCGCCCGTACACCTTCGGCGGGCTGATCACCGCCCAGGCTATCGGCGACGGCGCGGTGCTGGCTGACGCCGAGCACAACCGTCCGGTGCTGCGCGTGAACCTCACGGACCGCGCGGCGGGAATCGCCGCCCTGCTAGAGGCAGCGAAGTAAGGCACGAATGAGCAATCCACTACGCGACGCCCGCGACCGGCGGCTTAACCGCATTGCCGGTCCGGGCGCGCTGGTGTTCTTCGGAATCACCGGCGACCTTGCCCGCAAGAAGCTCATGCCAGCGGTCTACGACCTGGCCAACCGCGGCCTGCTGCCCCCGAACTTCGCGATCGTCGGCTTCGGCCGCCGCGACTGGACGGCGCAGGACTTCGCCGACCAGGCCCGCGAATGGATCCTGGCCAGCGCCCGCACCCCCTTCAACGAAACAGTCTTCGCCCAGCTGGCGGCCGGCATGCGATTCATCTCCGGCGCCTTCGACGATGACGGCGCGTACGAGCAGCTTGCCGCCACCCTGGACGAGCTGGCCGAATCGCGCTCCACCGGCCGCAACCACGCCTTCTATCTCTCGATCCCGCCAAGCTGGTTCGAGGTGGTGTGCCAGAAGCTCTCCGAGCACAAGCTGGCCAAGGACAAGAACCCGGGCTGGGAGCGCGTGGTCATCGAAAAGCCCTTCGGGCACGACCTGGCCAGCGCCCGCGAGCTCAACCAGATCGTGGAGTCGGTGTTCCCGCCGGATGCGGTGTTCCGCATCGACCACTACCTGGGCAAGGAAACGGTGCAGAACCTGCTGGCGCTGCGCTTCGGCAACCAGATGTTCGAGCCGCTGTGGAACAACAAGTACGTGGACCACGTGCAGATCACCATGGCCGAGGACATCGGCATCGGCGGCCGGGCCAGCTACTACGACGGTGTGGGCGCCGCCCGCGACGTCATCCAGAACCACCTGCTCCAGCTGCTGGCGCTGACTGCCATGGAGGAGCCCATCTCCTTCGACGCCGATCACCTGCGCAGCGAGAAGGAAAAGGTGCTCACCGCGGTGAAGCTGCCCGAGGACCTGGGGGCGGCCAGCGCCCGCGGCCAGTACACCTCCGGCTGGCAGGGCGCCGAAGAGGTCGTCGGCTTCCTCGACGAGGAGGGCTTCAACCCGAAGTCCAAGACCGAGACCTATGCCGCGGTCAAGCTGGAGATCAACACCCGCCGCTGGTCCGGCGTACCGTTCTACCTGCGTGCCGGCAAGCGCCTGGGCCGGCGCGTCACCGAGATCGCGGTGGTGTTCAAGAAGGCCCCGAACTTGCTGTTCACCGACCATGAGGACGACGAGTTCGGCCAGAACGCCTTCGTGATCCGCGTGCAGCCCGATGAGGGCGCGACCATCCGCTTCTCCTCCAAGGTGCCCGGCACCCAAATGGAGATCCGCGACGTGACCATGGACTTCGGCTACGGCAACGCCTTCACCGAGTCCTCCCCCGAAGCCTATGAACGGCTGATCCTCGACGTGCTGCTCGGCGAACCGCCGTTGTTCCCGCGCCATGAGGAAGTCGAGCAGTCCTGGCGCATCCTGGATCCTTTCGAGGAGTACTGGGCCTCGCTGCCCACCCAGCCGGATCCCTACGCTCCGGGCTCCTGGGGACCTGAAAGCAGCGACGAGCTGATGGCCAAGGATGGAAGGACGTGGCGACGACCATGATGATCGATCTTCCCAACACCACCACCTCCAAGGTGGCCAAGAAGCTGATCTCCTCGCGCCGCACCCACGGCGTGGTGGCGCTGTCCCGCGTGCTGACCCTGGTGGTCATCACCCGCGAGGGCTTCGCCGAGAACGCGATCGAGGCGGCCAACCTGGCCAGCCGCGAGCACCCCTGCCGGATCATCGTGGTGGTGCGCGGCAACAAGTCCGAGGCCAACCGCCTGGACGTGCAGATCCGCGTGGGCGGGGACGCCGGCGCCTCCGAAGTGATCGTGATGCGCACCTACGGCCCGGATGTCGTGGCCGACGAGGCGCTGATCTCCGCGCTGCTGCTGCCCGATGCACCGATCGTGGCCTGGTGGCCGCATGGGGTGCCGCAGGATCCGGCCGGCACCGCGCTGGGCAGGCTGGCGCACCGCCGCATCACGGATTCGGCGGAGACCGAGGACCCGACCGCCGCGCTGTTCAGCCGCATTGCCACCTACCGGGCCGGAGACACCGACCTGGCTTGGACCCGGCTGACCCTGTGGCGTGCCCAGCTGGCGAGCATCATCGACTTGATCGGCACCGACGGGCTGACCGCCATCACCGTGAAGGGCTCGGACAATTCGCCGTCCACCACCCTGCTGGCGGCCTGGCTGACCCTGTGCCTGGACGTCCCGGTGACCATCGCCGCGGACAAGTCCAACGGCGGGCTCTCCAGCGTCCGGCTCGCCCGCGAAGACGGCGACGTGGAGCTCTCGCGCCCCTCCGGCGCGGTTGCCCACCTGTACCTGCCCGGCAGCGCGCCGCAGCGCATCTCGCTGCCGCGGCGTTCGGTGGCAGAATGCCTGGCCGAGGAGATGCGCCGCCTGGACGCCGACGACGTCTTCGGCGAGGTCATCACGAAGGGCCTGGCCCTGACCAACCTGAGGAGCATCAGATCCAGTGATCGCTAGGCAGATTCTCATCCACGAGGATGCACAGGCTACCGCCCACGCCATCGCCGCCCGGCTGATCACCACGATCGCCGATGCGCTGGCGGCCCGCGGTGTCGCCCATGTGGTGGTCACCGGCGGTTCGCTGGGCATCGCCGCCTTGGAAGCCGTCGCGGCCAACCCCGCCAAGACCTCGGTCAATTGGTCGCAGGTGCACTTCTGGTGGGGCGACGAGCGTTTCGTCGCCTCCGATTCGGCTGACCGCAATGTGCGCCAAGCTGCCGCCCTGTTCGACGCGCTCGACGACCTGGGGCTGGACCGCGCCACCGTGCACGCGATGGGCGCCAGCGACCAGTACGAGACAGCAGAGCAGGCCGCCGCAGCCTACGCACGGGAGCTGGCCGAGGAAGCCGAAGAAGGCGCGCTGAATCCGGCCTTCGATGTGCTGATGCTCGGCATGGGCCCGGACTCGCATGTCGCCTCGCTCTTCCCCAACCACACCCGGTCGGATGAGCCAGGAGTCATCGCAGTCCACGACTCCCCCAAGCCGCCGGCGGACCGCGTTACGCTCTCCATGGGCACGATCAATACCGCCAAGGAGGTGTGGCTGCTCGTGGCCGGCGCCGAGAAGGCCCCGGCACTGGCCGCCGCGCAGCACGAGGTCAACGAGGTTGCCGTCCCTGCTTCGGCCGTGCACGGCACTGAAGCTACCCGCTGGATCATCGACCGCGCCGCGGCCACCTTGCTCTAGCCAGCACCTCATCGCCGGTGCCGTGATCCTGAACTTTTCGGGATCGCGGCACCGGCCTTCGCTTTTCCAGCACCGCCTGCCCGAGAGGATTCCATGCTTTCCGCACCGTTGCCCGAAGCCGCGCAGCCCCGCAAGGTCACCGTGATCGGTGCCGGGGTCATCGGCCTGTCCACTGCCCATGAGCTGGCCGCCGCCGGCCACGAGGTCACCGTGATCGCCGACCAGCAGCCGCAGCAGACGGTCTCCGCGGTGGCCGCCGCCATCTGGTTCCCCTACCACTCGGAGAACTCCGAAGCTGCCGACCTGCTGCTCGCCCGTTCCCTGGCACGCTTCGAGCAGCTGTCGGGCATCGCGGAAACCGGCATCGATCTGCGTTACGGACTGAACTTGGAGGGCTCGGCGGACGAGGACCGCTCCTGGGCGAAGATCGTCACCAACGCCGCCGAAGCACCGGCAGAAGCGATCCCGCCGATTGCGGCCGCCGGAATGCATGCCACGGTTCCGGTGATCACCATGCCCACCTACCTGTCCTGGCTGCAGGACCAGGTCGCGGCCTTGGGCGTGCGGTTCATCTGGCGCACGGTCGATTCCTTCGACGAGCTGAAGGACGATGCCGACACCGTCGTGCTGGCAGCCGGCTTGCGCGGCGGCGAGCTCACCGGGGACGACCAGAGCGTCTACCCCATCCGCGGCCAGGTGATCCGCCTGGCCAACACCGCAGGACTGTCCGACTGGCTCTGCTATGACGAGCATCCGCAAGGCGTCAGCTACATCATTCCGCGCCGCGATGACATCTTCGTTGGCGGAACCGACGTGGACCACGATTTCAACCTCGAAGCCGACCCGCAGACCGCCACCGAGATGCTCAGCCGTGCGATCGGCCTCGTCCCGGAACTGGAAGGCTGCGAGGTCCTGGAGCACAAGGTGGGGCTGCGCCCGGCACGCGAGACGATCCGCCTGGAGCGCATCGAGGGGCATGCGGTGCCCGTCATTGCCGCCTACGGTCATGGAGGCGCCGGCGTGACCCTGTCCTGGGGCACCGCGCAGCGCGTCGTGGAACTGCTCGGCAGCTAGCGATGCCCTCGGCTTGCCGGCAGCCGCGCAGATACTGCGCGGCCGCCGGTTCAAGCTCTCCCCCAGCGGCCTGGCCGGCACCGCCATCGGTGACGGGAATCACCATTGACACCCGTTTTTCCGGGCGTAGTATTTCCTTCGTACTCCTCGTCCCACGGTTTCGCGAGACGTTATTCCTACGATTGCGATCTCCATGAATTTTCCCGCGCCCCGGCCGGCCGCGCAGCACAGCGTGCTGGCCAAACCGGCACGCGCAGTAGCATTTGCCTTCGCCGGTGCGATTCTCGTTGGCGGATTGCTCCTGTCCTCCCCGGCAGCCAATACCCAAGGCGTCTTCACATCCTTGGTCGACGGGATCTTCACTGCCACGTCAGCGGTGTGCGTGACCGGCCTGACTGTCTTGGACACCGCAACCCACTACACCCTCTTCGGCAAGCTCGTCATCCTCATCCTGATCCAGGCCGGCGGCCTGGGCCTGATGCTGATTGCCTCGCTGCTGAGCATGCTGGTCATCGGCCGCATTGGCTACCTCACCCGGCTATCCACCCAACGCGAAAGCTCCGCGGTATCAGGCGAAGATGTGCGCACCGCCGCATTGATGATCATCAAGCTGTCGCTGGCCATCGAATCCGTCGTGGCGGCCATCTTAGCCATCCGCTTCGGGCTGGCCTACGGCGACGATCCAGCCGGTGCGATCTGGCATGGCGCATTCCATGCAGTCTCGGCCTTTAATAACGCGGGCTTCGCCCTGTATTCGAATAACCTGATGGACTTCGTCGCTGACCCGTGGCTCTGCATCCCTATCAGCCTCGCCATCATCCTTGGCGGCCTGGGCTTCCCGGTCCTGGTCCAGCTGAGGCAGCACTGGCGGAACACGCTGAAATGGAGCATGAACACCCGTCTGGTTCTTCTGATGACCGCATTGCTGCTCGTTGGCGGCACCATCTTCATCACCGCTATGGAATGGACCAATCCGAAGACTCTCGGCGAGCTCGAACCTGCGCAGCGGATCCTGGCCGGATTCTTCCAATCTGTGCAGACGCGCACCGCAGGCTTCAACTCCATCGACATCGGCGCGATGCATCCAGCCTCCTGGCTGGGCATGGATGTGCTGATGTTCATCGGCGGCGGACCGGCCGGCACCGCCGGCGGCATCAAGATCACCACGGCCGCGATCCTGCTGTTCATCATCATGACCGAGCTACGCGGCGAGACCGCAGTCAACGTCCTGGGCAAGCGGCTCTCCCGCTCGGTGCACCGCCAAGCCATCACGGTGGCGCTGCTGGGCGTCGCGGCGGTGTTCGCCGGCACGATGGGCCTGCTGCTGCTCACCAACTATTCCCTGGACCGCTGTCTCTTCGAAGCCACCTCGGCATTCGGCACCGTCGGGCTGTCCACGGGCATTACCCCGGACTTGCCGGATCCCGCCAAAGGCATTCTCATCGCGTTGATGTACCTCGGCCGCGTCGGTGTCCTCTCGCTGGGTTCCGCGCTTGCCCTGCGCGATCGAAAAGCGCTCTATGAACTCCCCAAGGAAAGGCCTTCAATTGGCTAAGCTACTGAATTTTCGCAATGATGCCAAGGGACTGCCCAAAGCTCACTCCGTGGCGGTGATCGGGCTCGGGCGCTTCGGAGAATCCCTTGCCCTGGAACTGATGAAGTCAGGAACCCAAGTTCTGGGCATCGACGTGCACGAGAACAACGTCCAGTCGCTGAATGGCGAAATGACCCAGGTGGTCCGTGCCGACGCATCAAGCCGCGAAGTCCTGGAACAGCTATCGATCCACGAATTCGACCGTGTGGTGGTGGCCGTGGGCAGCCACCTGCAGTCATCCATCCTGTGCTGCTCGCTCTTGGTCAGCATGGGGATCCCGCAGATCTGGGCCAAGGCGCAAGATGATCGGCATGGACTGATCCTGGAGCAGCTGGGGGTCCATCACATCGTCTACCCGGAGAAGGACATGGGCAAGCGTGTTGCCCACCTGGTGCGCGGATCCATGATGGACTATCTGGAGGTCGATCCAGGCTATGCCATGGTCAAAATGAGCGCGCCAGCCACGTTGCATGGGGTGAAGCTCAGCGATGCGGCGGTGCGCAACAAGTACCGGGTGACCATCGCGGCCACGACCAATGCTGCCGGCGAATGGCAGAACACCGACGGCAACACCGTCCTTAGCACCGGCGACAAGATTCTCGTGCTAGGCTCGATTGCCGATACGGAGAAATTCGGGCAACTGGCCTGATGACGCGCAAGAGGCGCCCTCCACGTGATGTGGAAGGCGCCTCTTGGCTGCTGCGGAAGGGTGCTGCCTAGGCTTCGACGCTGAATCGAAGCACCAGGGCAAGGCCGATGATCACGGCACCCCAGATCAGACCGAGAACGATGGTGATCCGGTTCAGGTTGCGCTCGGCAACACCTGAAGATCCCATGGAGCTGGTCATGCCACCGCCGAACATGTCGGACATACCGCCACCACGACCCTTGTGCAAAAGGATCAAAAGGGTGAGCAGGACGCTTGTGATGCCCAGCAATACCTGCAGAATGATCTTGATAATATCCAAGTCGACGGTTCCTTAGTTAGATTCAGTCGGTGACGAGATGATGCTCGAACCTGACAATATTAGCAAATTCCTCGGCATCCAGGCTGGCACCGCCAACCAACACGCCATCGACATCGCGTTCGCGCATGATCGATGCGGCATTTGCTGCCTTAACACTACCGCCATAGAGCAGTTGCGTCTTCTCGGCAATCTCCGCTCCGAAGCGCTCGGCCAGCGCACCGCGAATCGCGGCGCACATTTCCTGCGCGTCGGCCGGTCCCGCAACTTCACCGGTACCGATGGCCCACACCGGCTCGTAGGCGATGACCAGGTTTGCGGCCTGCTCAGCGGTAACGCCTTCCAGCGACTGCGCCAACTGTTCCAAGGTGAAAGCCACGTGCTCGCCGGCCTTGCGCACTTCCAGGCCTTCGCCGACGCAGAGCATCGGGGTCAGCTCGTGGCGGTACGCGGCAGCCAGCTTGGCGGCGATCACCTGGTTGGTCTCGTTGTGGTACTCGCGACGCTCGGAGTGGCCTACCAAAACGTAGGTGCAACCGAGCTTCTTGAGGAACTGGCCCGAGATTTCACCGGTGTACGCGCCTGAATCCTGCGCCGACAGATCCTGGGCACCGTAGACGATGTCCAGCTTGTCGCCCAGGATCAGTGTCTGCACGCCGCGGATGTCGGTGAACGGAGGGAACACAGCGACCTCAGCACGATCGTAATCGTGTTCGTGGTCCTTCAGGGTCCACGCCAGCTTCTGCACCAGGGTGATCCCCTGGACGTGGTCCATGTTCATCTTCCAGTTGCCGGCAATCAGCGGCTGGCGCACAAAAGCGCCGTTCTGCGAAATGGTCATTCTTAGCCTTCCAATGCGGCAACACCCGGCAGGGTCTTGCCTTCGAGGTACTCCAGCGAAGCACCGCCACCGGTGGAGATATGGCCGAAGTCATCCTCCGAGAAACCCAGCGCGCGGACAGCCGCGGCCGAATCGCCACCGCCTACTACGCTGAACGCTTCCGAGTCCGCCAGAGCCTGCGCGACGGTACGGGTACCCTCAGCGAAAGCAGGAATCTCGAAGACGCCCATTGGGCCGTTCCAGAACACGGTGTTGGCGCTGGTGATGTAGCTTGCGAACAGTTCAGCGGACTTCGGACCGATGTCCAGCCCAAGGCCGTTGGAGCCGAAGCTGGCTTCCTCGATCTTGTCTGCCGCCAGCACCTCATGCTCAGCATCGGCACCGAACTTGCTTGCCACAACGACATCGCTAGGCACGATGATGTCGCAGCCGAGCTGCTCGGCCCGCTTCAGGTACTCCTGGCAGGTGGCGATCTGGTCTTCTTCAAGCAGCGAGCCGCCAATGGCGTGGCCCTGCGCCTTGAGGAAGGTGAACGCCATGCCGCCGCCGATCAGCAGCTGATCAGCCTTGCCCAGCAGGTTGTCGATGACAGCGAGCTTGTCCGAGACCTTGGACCCGCCAAGCACCACCACGTAGGGGCGCTTCGGCGCCTCGGTCAGGGTCTTGAGGACCTTGACCTCGGTAGCCACCAGGTCGCCCTGGTAGCTCGGCAGCAGGCTGGCAATGTCGTAGACCGAAGCGTGCTTGCGGTGCACGGCGCCGAAAGCGTCGTTCACGTAGGCGCCGTTCTCGCCGGTCAGCGCAGCCAGCTCCTTGGCGAACTCTGCGCGCTGCGCATCGTCCTTGGACGTTTCACGGGCATCAAAGCGGACGTTCTCCAGAACCAGAACGGAGCCTTCTTCAAGGTTTGCCGCAGCCTGGCGGGCAGAGTCGCCCACCACGTCTTCGGCGACAATTACGTCGAAGTCAGCCAGTTCGTTCAGGCGGTTCGCTGCTGGAGCGATGGAGTACTTGGCATCGACCTGGCCCTTGGGGCGTCCCAGGTGGGCCATCACGATGACCTTTGCGCCGGCCTCGGCCAGCTTGCTGATGACTGGCAGCGACGCGCGGACGCGGCCATCATCGGTCACAGTTGCACCGTCGAGCGGCACGTTCAGGTCACTGCGGACCAGAACGTACCGTCCGCGGACGCCGTTGTCAGCGATCAATTCGTCAATGGTGTGAGAAGACATGTCTCTAGGTTATCGACTAGAGGCTGGATCCCACGAATTCAACGAGATCGACGAGCCGAGATGAGTAACCCCACTCGTTGTCGTACCACGCGACGACCTTGACACTGTTGCCCATTACGGTGGTCAGGCCGGAGTCGAAAATTGCCGAGTGGGAATTGGTCACGATGTCCGAGGAAACCAGCGGATCGGTTGAGTACTCAAGGTATTCGCTCAATGCGCCTTCGGCGGCAGCCTTCTCGAAGGCCGCGTTGATTTCTTCCACAGTTGCGGTGCGGGCCAGGTTCACGGTCAGGTCGGTGGCCGAGCCGGTGGGAACTGGTACGCGCATAGCGTAACCGTGCAGCTTGCCCTTCAGTTCTGGGAGCACCACGCCGATGGCCTTGGCGGCACCGGTGGAGGTAGGGATGACGTTCAGCGCTGCGGCGCGGGCACGGCGCGGATCGCTGTGCGGCGCGTCCTGCAGGCGCTGATCGGCGGTGTAGGCGTGGATGGTGGTCATCAGGCCGTCAACAATGCCGAATTCGTCGTTCAGCACCTTGGCCACTGGAGCCAGGCAGTTGGTGGTGCAGGATGCGTTCGAGATGATGGCGTGGTTTGCAGGATCGTACTTGTCCTGGTTGACGCCCATCACGATGGTGATGTCTTCATTCTTGGCTGGAGCCGAGATGATGACCTTCTTCGCGCCAGCAGCTACGTGCTTCTTGGCGTCTTCTGCGTTGGTGAAGAATCCGGTCGACTCAATTACGACATCAACCTTCAATTCGCCCCAGGGCAGGTTGGCCGGCTCGCGCTCGGACAGAACCTTGATGCGGCGTTCTCCCACGACGATGGTATCGCCGTCTACGGATACCGGCTCGCCCACTGGGCCGAGCACGGAATCGAACTTCACCAGGTGAGCAAGCGAATCGATTGAACCAAGGTCATTGACGGCGACGATTTCAATATCTGCCTTATGGGCCAGTACTGCACGCAGGAAGTTGCGTCCGATGCGACCGAAACCATTGATTCCAACACGAGTTGTCACGTGACTATCTCCTCTAAATGGGATGATGATGCCACGACCGCGCACTAGCGGAGGTGGCCTTCTTTAAGAGGACACTCCGTTGTGCCGTGCTTGCGGATCCCAGCCGGAGCTGGGATCCGCAACACACTAGAAACATACTACGCTATATCAGCGGAGAATGTGAGCTAACTTACCAGGTAAGTATTACTTGCCTGGAACGATCAGCGATGCTGCACCGTTGCGTGCGGCTTCGAAACGCGCCTGGACATCTGCCCAGTTCACGATGTTCCAGAAGGCCTTGACGTAGTCTGCCTTAACGTTGACGTAGTCCAGGTAGAAGGCGTGCTCCCACATGTCCAGCATCAGCAGCGGGGTGGTTGCCACTGGGATGTTGCCCTGCTGATCGTACAGCTGCTCGATGACCAGCTGGCCGCCCAGTGCGTCGTAGGCCAGGACTGCCCAGCCCGAGCCCTGCAGGCTCATGGCAGCAGCAGTGAAGTGGCCGCGGAATGCGTCGAACGAACCGAAGAAGTCATCAATGGCAGCTGCCAGCTCGCCCTCAGGCTTGTCGCCGCCTTCTGGGGACAGGTTGTTCCAGAAGATCGAGTGGTTGGTGTGGCCGCCCAGGTGGAAAGCCAAGTCCTTGGACAGCTTCGGGATGTTGCCGAACTCGCCCTTTTCGCGAGCTTCAGCCAACTGCTCCAGTGCCGAGTTTGCGCCTGCAACGTAGGTTGCGTGGTGCTTGGAGTGGTGCAGTTCCATGATGCGAGCCGAGATGTTCGGCTCCAGTGCAGCGTAGTCGTACTGCAGTTCTGGCAGTGAATAAACAGCCATGATTCTCCTCAATCTTCTCAATTGGTTGAATCTCCACGGGAGGGCTCCCGCGGGGACATTTTTAGTGTTCCAGTTCTTCTCCTGGAACGCTGGACTCCGTACCGGGTATTCCCAGATCGCTCGCCTTTTTATCCGCCATAGCCAAGAGGCGGCGAATTCGGCCAGCGATGGCGTCCTTGGTCATTGGCGGTTCGGCCATCCGGCCGAGCTCATCCAAGGAGGCTTGCTTGTGCTCCAGGCGCAGCAGCCCCGCATAGCGCAGGTGCTCTGGAACCTCGTCGCCCAAGATTCCCAACGCACGCTCGACGCGCGCCCCGGCAGCGACCGCCGCCTGGGCACTGCGCCGCAGGTTGGCGTCGTCGAAGTTCGCCAAGCGGTTGGCGGTGGCGCGCACTTCCTTGCGCATGCGGCGTTCTTCCCAGACCATCAGCGCATCGTGGGCGCCCATGCGGGTGAGCAGCTGGGCGATGGCATCGCCATCACGGATCACTACGCGGTCAACGCCGCGCACCTCGCGGGCCTTGACCGTTAGACCCAGGCGGCGAGCCGCACCGACCAGGGCCAATGCTGCTTCCGGTCCAGGGCAGGTAATTTCCAATGCGGAACTGCGTCCTGGTTCGGTCAGCGAACCATGGGACAGGAATGCGCCTCGCCATACCGCTTCGGCGTCGGCGGTGGAACCGTTGACGATGACCGAGGGCAGGCCGCGTACCGGCCGGCCGCGCTGATCAAGCAGGCCAGTCTGGCGGGCCAGCACTTCTCCATCCCTGGACACGCGCACGATGTAGCGGCTCCCCTTGCGGATGCCAGAACCGGAAACCATTACGATCTCGGCATCGTGCCCGTACAGCTCGCCAATAGCGATCTTCAACCGCCGGGCGGTCGCTGCCAGATCCACTTCTGCTTCGATGACAATTCGCCCGGAGACAATATGCAGTCCGCCGCTGAAGCGCAGCATGGTCGAAACCTCGGCCTTGCGGACCGACGGCTTGCGAATCTCTACCCGCGACAGCTCGTCTTTGACGGAAGCCGTCAATGCCATGAATCAAACTCCCTTACTTGGATCTTCCTAAGATCCGATCGCGGTAAACACCTCATGATAGGCCGCCGCTAGTCGCAACGGGTCGTGCACGGCACGACCGTCAGATACTCCTACTGTACTAAAAAAGACCCGCGCGCCGAGTTTTTGCGCTGCCAGCTCAAATCGCTCTTTGTTACGGATCTTGGATTCGTCGGCAATAATCGCATCGAACTTGATCTCGGGTGCGTAGCGGACCAGCACCTCCAAGTGCGCGGCGGCATCCATCCCGGCGGTCTCGGCGGTGTCGAAGGCCAGATTCATGGTCAGCAGCTTCTTGGCTGTTGTCGATGCCAGAGCCTGGCGCATATCTGGCAGCAGCAGATGCGGCAGCACCGAGGTGTACCAGGATCCGGGACCAAGAATCACCCAGTCCGCCAGATCGATGGATTCCAGCGCTTCGGAGCAGGCCGGCGCATCGGATGGCTCCAGATAGACATTGGTGACCAGACCGCCAGATCCGGCGCGGGCCAGCTTGGCCTGCCCATCGATGCGGCGGCGCACCAAGGTGTCGTTCACCGGGTCCGATTCGAGTACCTCGCCATGGATGGACAGCGGAACGGTGCTCATCGGCAGGACCTGGCCGCGGGCACCGAGCAGCGCTCCGGCCCAGCGCAGCCCAGCTACCGGGTTGTCGAGCAACTCCCAGAGGGCAAGGATCAGCAGGTTGCCAACGGCATGCCCGTTCAAGGGCTCTTCGATGTTTTCGGTCGATTCGAAGCGGTACTGCATGACATCGCGCCAGGTCCGACCCCAGTCGTTGTCATCGCACAGCGCGGCCAAGGCCATGCGCAAGTCGCCCGGGGGCAGCACATCGAACGAGCCCCGAAGGCGCCCGGAGCTGCCGCCGTCATCGGCCACCGTAACGATGGCGGTGAGGTCGGTAGTCAGGCGACGCAGGGCAGAAAGCGAGGAGGACAAGCCATGTCCGCCGCCCAAGGCAACCACCGATGGGTTGCGGTAATCATCGCTTCGCGTCAGTCCCTGGATCGGGATCGGACCTGTGGCAAAGGCCATTGCTCCTACTCACGCCCCAGATCTCGGTGGCTGATGTTCACCCGTACGTTCGGGAACTGTGCCAGCCGCCGGCCCAGCTCGATGGTGGTTGCCACCGAGCGGTGCTTGCCGCCGGTGCAGCCCACGGCGATGGTCGCGTAATGCTTATTCTCGCGGCGGTAGCCCTCGAAGACTGGTTCAAGCGCCTTCAGGTAGTTCGTGATGAACTCGCTGGTGCCTTCTTGGCTGAGGACATAGTCCGAGACTTCCTTGTCCTTGCCCGTCTGCGGGCGCAGTTCAGGAACCCAGTGGGGGTTGGGAATGAAGCGGACGTCTGCCACGTAGTTGGCGTCCGCCGGCAAGCCGTACTTGAAGCCGAAGCTCATGACGTTGATGCGCAGGATGATCGGCCCGGATTCGCTGAACAGCTCATTGACTGCACGCGCCAGGTCGTGCACCGACATGGTCGTGGAGTCCAGGATGATTTCGGCGGCTTCGCGCAATTGGTCGGTGATTCCGCGTTCGCGCTTGATGCCGTCGACGATGCGGCCGTCGTCCTGCAGCGGGTGCGGCCGGCGTCCCTGCTCGAAGCGGCGAATCAGCACCTCGTCGCTGGCATCCAGGTAGACCAGCCGGAATTTCACTCCGCTGGCCGTCAGGTTCGCCAACGCGTCGCGGATCTCCGGGAACATTTCCTTGGAGCGTACGTCCATCACGACAGCCATCTTCGGGATAGAACCCTGCGAGCGGCTCATCATCTCGGTCAGGGGTCCGAGCATGGCCGGTGGAAGGTTCTCCACTACGTACCAGCCCTGGTCTTCCAGAGCATGCGCGACGGTGGTGCGACCGGCACCTGACATGCCTGTCACGATCACGAGTTCGGACTCAGGGGGTTTTACAGCTTCATACTCAGCGGTCATATCACAAGGCTAGTCGACAATTTCGCCGGTAGTCATATTCACACCGGTTAATGAAGCGTCTTCTAGGGACTCTTTGATGGAAGTAGCAAGTTTTTCACCGACGCCGGGCACTTCCATCAGTTCGGCGACGCTTGCGGCCCGGATCTTCTTCATCGACCCGAAGTGCTTGCGCAGGGCGGCCTGCTTGGCCTTGCCCAGGCCCGGGATCGCATCCAGATCGGAAGCGATCATCGATTTGGCCCGTTTGGCCCGATGGAAGGTGATCGCGAAACGGTGGGCCTCGTCACGAAGCCGCTGGACCAGATACAGCGAGGCGGAAGCTCGCGGCAGGATCACCGGGAACGGATCATCCGGCAGCCACAGTTCCTCCAGGCGCTTGGCCAAGCCGACGACGGGAATATCATCGATTCCCAGATCGTCCATGGCCTTTTGCGCGGCGGCCACCTGCGGCGGGCCGCCATCGACGATCACCAGGGAAGGCGGGTAGGAGAATTTCTTCTTTTCCTGCTCGCCGGTGGCTTCATCCACTTCCCCGGTGGCGAAGCTCGTCGGGTCGACCTTCTCCTTCAGGTAGCGGCTGAAGCGGCGGTAGATCACGTCGTACATGCTGGCGGTATCGTCGCGTGCGGCCTCGCCGGTGATGGAGAACTTGCGGTACTCGCTCTTCTTCGGAAGACCGTCCTCGAAGACCACCATGGAAGCGACCACGTTAGTTCCCTGGGTATGCGACGCGTCGTAGCATTCGATGCGCAGCAGCGCCTGCTCCGCTCCCAGGGCGTCCTGCAGTTCCTGCATGGCCAGCGATCGCGTGGTGATATCGCCTGCGCGCTTCGATTTGTGCAGGCGCAGCGCTTGTTCCGCATTCTCCACAACGGTGGCTGCCAAAGCCGCCTTGTCGCCGCGCTGGGCGACGCGCAGGGAGACCTTGGATCCGCGCAGCTCGGTAAGCCAGGTGGTGACGTCCTCGATGTCTTCGGGCAGTGCCGGAACCAGGATTTCCTTGGGAATCCGGTCTGCGTGATCGGCGTAAATCTGGGTGAGCAGCTGCTCGACGAATTCTGCGTCGGTGGTATCTGCGACCTTTTCAACGACCCAGCCGCGCTGCGAGCGGATGCGGCCGTCGCGGACATGGAAGACCTGCACGGCGGCCTCCAGCTCATCGCCATGGATGCCGAAGATGTCGGCTTCGGTCCGGTCGTCAAGGACCACTGCGTTGCGTTCGAAGACCCGGTTCAAGGCAGCGATGTCATCGCGATAGCGGGCGGCCTTCTCGTATTCGAGCTCCGCGACGGCTTCCTGCATCTTCACGGTCAGCGCCTTGGTGAACTTGGTCGCCTCGCCGCCCATGAAGGTGCAGAGGTCATCGGCCAGTTGGCGATGGTCTTCCTCGCTGATCCGTCCGACGCAGGGAGCTGAGCACTTGTCGATGTAGCCCAAGAGGCACGGACGGCCCGAGGCTTCGGCACGCTTGAACACGCCGGGTGCGCAGCTGCGCACGGGAAAGACCCGCAGCAGCGTATCGAGGGTTTCGCGGATGGCCTTGGCCGGATAGAACGGGCCGAAATACTTCACGCCCTTGCGCTTGTCACCGCGCATCACCAGGGCGCGCGGGTACTTCTCATTGAGCGTGACTGCCAGGTACGGGTAGGTCTTGTCGTCGCGGAAAACGATATTGAACCGGGGGTTGTATTCTTTGATCCAGGAATACTCCAGCTGCAGCGCTTCCAGCTCGGACCCCACCACGGTCCATTCCACGGACCCGGCAGTGAAGACCATCGCCCGGGTTTTCGGCGTGAGCCGATCTGGGTTGGCGAAGTAGGAGGTCAAGCGGTTGCGCAGGACCTTGGCTTTGCCGACGTAAATGACCCGGCCGTGTTCGTCGCGGAAACGGTACACGCCCGGTTTCGTGGGGATGTCCGAGGTCTTCGGACGGTAGCTTGCCGGATCAGCCATGGCCTATTTCGCGTCCGGCGGCAGCTGGTTGTAGGAATCGACGCGTTCCTGGCCGGACAGTTCGGCAATCGCATCCACGATCCGGTCTGTGGCCTGGCGGCGCTGCGGCAACGGGTGCTTGCGTCCCAGCTGGTCGAAGTACAGTGGCTCGCCATAGTGGATCTGGAATTTGGCAGGCTTGAAGCCCTTGGAACCAGCAGGCTGCAGCTTCTCCGTGCCGATCAGCCCGACCGGGACCACTGGCACACCGGTGGTCAGCGCCAGCCAGCCCACGCCGGTGCGTCCCCGGTACAGCTTGCCGTCGCGCGAACGGGTGCCTTCCGGGTAGATTCCGATGCCGGAGCCGCCCTCGATGATTTCCACCAGCGAGTCGAGCGCCGCCACGGAGGCCGCCTGCTCGCCACGCTGCACCGGGATGGATCCCACGGATTCGAAGAAGGTCTTCATCATCTTGCCCTTCAGGCCAGGAGTGGTGAAGTATTCAGCCTTCGCGAAGAACGCCACGTCGCGCGGGGTCAGCGCCTGGATGATCAAGGAGTCGAAAAAAGACAAGTGGTTGGAGGCGACAATGAAGCCGCCTTCCATCGGGACGTTCTCCAGCCCGGTTACTTCCGCACGGCAGACGCCGTGGATGATGCCCCGAATCGACGAACGGGTCATGGTGTAGATGCTCATCTACTTTGCACCTTCCTGCATGAAGTCTTCGTCGAAGTTAATGGTGTTTGCCCGTTCGGCGCCGAGCAGCAACACGGCCAGATCCCGGGCGGTCACGGCTATGGCGTCCGCCTGCTGCAGTTCGTCGCCTTGGGCAAAGCCCCAGGCGACACCGATGGATGCCACCGAATTCTCGCGGGCGGCATCCCAATCGTAGTGCCGATCCCCCACCACGACGCTGCGCTCCGGGTCCAGCTGGCCGTGCTCCAGGGCCTCGGCTACGATGTGCGTCTTGCTCGAACCCATGCTCCCGTGTTCATCCGCATTGCCGTGAATCGCGTCGAGATGCGCATCCAGGCCTTTGCGTGCAATGAGCTGGCGCGCGATGTTGATCGGCTTGGCAGTGGTCACCGCAACATAGATCCCGGCTGATCTCAAAGCATCCAGCAGCGCCACGATGCCCGGGTAGACCATGGATTCAGCCATGCCGGCTTCCGCATACCGGGCGCGGTAGGCGGCAATGATGGAACCGATGTTCTCATCGGTGACGCCGTCTAGCGTGCGCAGGCCGATTTGCAGGGGCGGGCCCACCAGCGCTTCCACCCGGGCTTCGCCCGGATCGGCCAAACCGTGGGAGGTCACCGCGTGGCGGATACCCGAAGTGATGGCACCGGCGGGGTCCACGAGGGTCCCGTCCAGGTCGAAGAGCACGCTTGTTACCGACATATTCACCTAGCCATCTTCCCATGAAGCGGACGTGGGTTAGCAATCCATAACTAAAATTGCATATGTCGAACATTCTCCGCGAGGCATCACAGGATCTCGGCGAGGAACTTTCCGGTGTGCGACTCGTCGACCTTTGCCACCTTTTCCGGGGTGCCGGTGGCCAAAATCGTGCCGCCGCCGGATCCGCCTTCCGGACCGAGGTCGATGACCCAGTCGGCCGACTTGATCACATCCAGGTTGTGCTCGATGGTCAGCACGGTGTTGCCCTTGTCGACCAGTCCCTGCAGCACCTTGAGCAGCTTGCGGATATCTTCGAAGTGCAGGCCGGTGGTGGGCTCATCCAGGACGTAGATCGAGCGGCCATTGGACCGCTTCTGCAGCTCGGCAGCGAGCTTCACGCGCTGGGCTTCGCCGCCCGAGAGCGTGGTGGCCGGCTGCCCCAGGCGCACATAGCCCAGGCCCACGTCCACGAGCGTGCGCAGGTGGCGGGCGATCGGGGTGAACGCGCTGAAGAATTCGGCGCCTTCGGCAATCGGCATGTCCAGCACGTCGGCAATGTTCTTGCCCTTGTACAGCACCTGCAGGGTCTCGCGGTTGTAGCGGGCGCCATGGCAGACCTCGCACGGCACGTACACGTCGGGCAGGAAGTTCATCTCGATCTTCAGCGTGCCATCGCCCGAGCAGGACTCGCAGCGCCCGCCCTTGACGTTGAAGGAGAAACGGCCCGGCTGGTAGCCGCGCAGCTTCGCCTCATTGGTCTCCGCGAACAGCTTGCGGATGTGGTCGAAAACGCCCGTGTAGGTGGCAGGGTTCGATCGCGGGGTGCGGCCGATCGGCGATTGGTCCACGTGGACCACCTTGTCCAGGTGCTCCAGGCCCTGCACGCGGGTGTGCCGGCCCGGCACCTGCTTGGCGCCGTTGAGCTTATTGGCCAGCACCTTGTAGAGGATGTCGTTGACCAGGGTGGACTTGCCCGAGCCGGACACGCCGGTCACCGCGGTCAGCACGCCCAGGGGGAATTCGACCGAGAGGTTCTGCAGGTTGTTCTCGCTGGCGCCGACCACCTTGAGCTTGCGGTCCTTGTCGACCTTGCGGCGCTTGGCTGGGATGTCGATCTGCTTGCGGCCCGAAAGGTAGTCGCCGGTCAGCGACTTGGTGTTCTGCTTCAGGTCTTCCAGGGAACCGGAATGCACCACTTCGCCACCGTGCTCGCCGGCGCCCGGGCCGATGTCCACGATCCAGTCGGCTTCGGCGATGGTGTCCTCGTCGTGCTCCACCACGATCAGGGTGTTGCCCAGCGAACGCAGGTGCAGCAGGGTATCGATGAGCCGGCGGTTGTCGCGCTGGTGCAGGCCGATGGACGGCTCGTCCAGGACGTAGAGCACGCCCACCAGGCCGGAGCCGATCTGGGTGGCCAGGCGGATGCGCTGCGCCTCGCCGCCAGACAGGGTGCCGGCGGCGCGTTCCAGGGTCAGGTATTCCAGCCCGACGTCCAGCAGGAACTTCATGCGCGCGTCGATTTCCTTGAGCACCTGCGCGGCGATTTGCGCCTCGCGTTCGCTGAGCTCGATCGACGAGAGGAATTCCGCGGCGCTGCGCAGGTCCATGGCGGAGACCTCGGCAATGGAACGTCCGCCCACCAGGACCGAGAGCGATGCCGGGTTCAGGCGCGCGCCGCCGCAGGTAGGGCACGGGATCTGGCGCATGTACTGCTCGTAGCGGTCGCGCGCGTGGTCGGATTCGGTCTCCTGGTGCTTGCGGTGCACATAGGAGATGACGCCCTCGAAGCCGGTGGAGTACTTGCGTTCGCGGCCGAAGCGGTTCTTGTACTGCACGACCACCTTGTGGTCCTTGCCGTTGAGGATCGCTTCGCGGGCGGCCGCCGGCAGGTCCTGCCAGCGGGTGTCCATGGTGAAGCCGAGCTCATTGCCCAGGCCCTCGATCAGCCGGTTCCAGTATTCGGTGGTGGCCTTGCCCAGCGACCATGGGGCGATCGCGCCCTCGGCCAGGGTGACCTCGGCATCCGGTACGATCAGGTGCTCGTCGACTTCCAGCTTGGTGCCGATGCCGGAGCAGGCCGAGCAGGCACCGAACGGGTTGTTGAAGGAGAACGTGCGCGGTTCGATCTCGTCGATGGCCAGCGGGTGCTCATTGGGGCAGGCCAGGTTCTCGGAGAACGCGCGCACGCGCTTCGGGTCATCGGCGTCCAGGTCGACGAAGTCGGCCAGCACGCGGCCTTCGGCAATGCCCAGGGCGGTTTCGATGGAGTCAGTCAGGCGCTGGCGGGCGTCTTCCTTGATGGCCAGGCGGTCCACCACCACCTCGATGGTGTGCTTGACCTGCTTGGCCAGCTTCGGCGGATCGTTCAGCTGGATGGTTTCACCGTCCACCCGGGCACGGGCGAAGCCCTTGGAGGAAAGCTCGGCGAACAGGTCGACGAATTCGCCCTTGCGCGAGCGCACCACCGGGGCGAGGATCTGGAAACGGGTCTTCTCCGGAAGCTCCATCAGCTGGTCGACGATCTGCTGCGGAGTCTGCTTGGAGATCGGTTCGTGGCAGATCGGGCAATGCGGACGGCCCACACGCGCCCAGAGCAGGCGCATGTAGTCGTACACTTCGGTAATCGTGCCCACGGTGGAGCGCGGGTTGCGGCTGGTCGACTTCTGGTCGATGGACACCGCTGGCGACAGGCCCTCGATGAAATCCACATCCGGCTTGTCCACCTGGCCGAGGAACATGCGGGCGTAGGCGGAGAGGGATTCGACGTAGCGGCGCTGGCCTTCGGCGAAGATGGTGTCGAAGGCCAAGGAGGACTTGCCCGAACCGGACAGGCCGGTGAAGACGATCATCGCGTCACGCGGCAGATCAATGTCCACGTTCTTCAGGTTGTGCTCGCGAGCCCCCTTGACGACCAGGCGAGTCAGATCTGTTCTCTTGCTCTCTGCAGTAATAGCCACGAAGCAATACTAATCGAAAACTGCTTCGAATACATGTACGAATGGACGCATCTCACAGTTAAATCTGGAAACCCCTGATCCGGTGCTCGGCGAGCGCCCCACGCCACCGCCCAAACAAGTCCAGGCGCTGGACTGCCAACAAGGCACCGCCCGCGAATGACTGCTGGGCTGTTCGCTCGCGGGCAGTCCGCCGCCTCCATTCGGCACCCCGAGCACGGCGCCCTGGACACTAGTTATCGACGGATTCCGGGGCTGGATCGGTGGCAGACGGCATGGTGTAAGCGGTCAACCCCTTTTCACCTTCCAGGACCACGGTGGCGCTTTCCTGGTAGCCGGCCCGCTGGAATTCGGCGAACAACGGCAATTGATCGCTCTTCTTGCGAGTATCGCGGTCGCAGGACTGGACTGCCGTTGCCGGCAACAGGTTCGCGGTGTCCTTGTCATTGCCCGAGCGTTACACGTCGACGCCGTCAAGTTCCATGGTGCATAGCACGGCTTGCCCCAATCCCTGCTCAATTCCGACGGCTTCGCCGCTGTCGATGTCGACGACCTGCGCGCCTTCGGCTAGCGGCAAGACCACTGAGTTGTCACCGGCCAGGAATTGCTGCTGCAAGCGCAGTTTCTCCACCAGTTCCTTGTCGGCCATATCCGGCATGGGGAAACTCCACTTTTCCTTGCCGCTGTGGACATCGATGCCGACGAAATTTCCCTCGAAGTTCTTGATGCCGCCGAGCTTGGCAGTGCCATCATCTTGGGCATTAACTTCGGCAGTACCGGAATTGATCTGGCAGGTCACCAGGGTGCTGCCGGTGTGAACGCCGTGCAGATCGAGGATGCCCAAGCAGGAGTAATCCGCGCCGGGCAACAACCAACGGCCATCGCCGGTCTGCGGGTCAAGCCCCACCAGCATGGAATCCGTTGCCATATCCCACTCGAAATCCCTCCCGCCGAGTTCAAACAGGTAGAAGGCGCGATTGCCGGAGCCCACCAATGTACTTCGTTCCCCATCGAAGGTCTCCCCAAGCCCAGCCTCCGCTCGTGGAGTAGTGCTCATCGTAGATTTGTTCGTACTCCTTGTTCCACGCCAGAGCCCCCTCATGGGCATAGCTCAGGACCGACCTGCCGGATTCCTGGTCGCTGGAGATGGAAAGCCCTTCACCGAGATAGTAGTCCTCGAGATTTTTCTTCGGATCAGGCATTTCGATGGGCTTCCTTGCCTTCTTCCAGCTGTTCGATTGCCAGTCGTAGTAGTAGTCGACGTTACCGCCCGTGTCAGGGCTTGCTGCCAACATGCACCAGGTATTGCCGCATTTGCCGGGGCGGTCAATGTCGTAGAGGGATCCTGGATCCTTTGGAGACGCGTTGCCCGGTTTTCAGGTCGAGCACCGCGGGCCGCACCTTATCCTTCTCCACCAGCTGCAGCAACGACACGTATTTCTCGCCGTTGTTTTCCACCACGCTGACCTCGAAGGCAATGCCGGACGGCGTGTTGCCGACTTCGGACTTCCGCTTCCAGACTTCTTCCCCGGTGGCCAGGTCCCGGGCTACGAGATAGGGAGTTTTGCCCACCAGGGTGTCGGCAAGCACGATATTCCCAGCCTCGTCGACGTGGGCTTCGGAGAGCAGCTTGTCCTTGCGGTCCGCACTTGCTCCTGCCCCAGATCCTGCACGGGCTGTTCGGTCTCAGTGGCGGAAAATCCGGCCAGGGCGCCCAAGAGCAGGGCGGCACCCAGACCGGCGCCCATCTGGCGCTGGCGGTGTGCGGTGTGCGGTGTTGAAAGTGCTCATGGGCGAACTCCCGAATATCCGGTGCTCATTCTCAGGTGCGGACGCGTGATGTGCGTGTGTGGTGTTGCGTGCAGTCGACCAGAATCGCTGCTGGGACCTGGTCGACGCCGTCGGCTTATTGCGGCAGCGAGCTGAAAGCCGCTCTGAGGTACTTCACCGCGGTTTCCTCGTCCACCGACCACTGCTGCGCGATCCGCGCCAGGTCTGCGGCGGCATCGCTGACTTCCTGCTCGGCCCGGTCCTCGGCGGCCTGGATGACCGTGCCGTGGCGTCCGCGGGTGACGACCGCACCCTGGAGTTCGAGCTCCTTGTACACCTTGGCCACGGTATTGACCGCCAAACCGAGGGTGCCGGCGAGCGCGCGCACCGAGGGAAGCTTGGTGCCCGGAGCAAGCTTGCCCTCGGCGACGGCCGTCAGGATTTGCTCGCGGACTTGCTGGTAGGGAGCCACCGTGGACTCCGTGTCCACGCGCAGGAAGGGCAACTCGGTCATGCGATGTTCCGTTTCGTCGTGTGCTTCATGTCTCTCGAGCCTATCGTGTGGCGGACCGGTTTCACCGTAGTCTGGAGGAATGAATGAACTACAGCTAGATGACTTCAGTGTTCGCTGGATTTCGGTTTCGGACATGTCCAACAACGTGTACGTCGTGACCGACAAGGGCAGCGGACAGCAAATATTGATCGACGCCGCGGATGACTTCCCGGCCATCCAGGACTTGCTGGCAGCGGCTGCGGCCGACACGCCGAAGGGCGAAGTGCAGGTCACCACGATCGCCACGACCCATCAGCACTGGGACCACGTGCGCGCCCTGTCCGACGCGGTGGCCGCCTACCCGGTCCCTACCTATGCGGGGGCCGATGATGTCGCCGGCATCCTGGAGGAATCCGGCGTGCAGGTGGCGCACCCGCTCTCCCATGGCGATCAAATCCAGTTGGGCGAGGTCACGCTCGAAGCAATCCACCTGCGTGGCCACACCCCTGGCTCCATTGCATTCGCGCTCGCGGATTCTTCCGGACAGCACATCATCCTCACTGGGGACAGTCTTTTCCCCGGAGGCGTAGGGAACACATGGAAGGATCCAGAGCGTTTCGCGTCGCTCTATGCCGATGTCACCTCCCGCATCTTCGACCGGTTCCCGGATGAGACGGTGATCCTTCCGGGCCATGGTGATGGCACCACGCTGGGCGCCGAACGCCCCTCACTGCCCGAGTGGCTGGAGCGCGGCTGGTAGGAGCTTGCAGCGGCTGCCACCGGCTATTTAGTCGGCGGCAGCTGCTGGTAGTACAACAGCATCCGCCAGCCGCTTCCCTGAAAGTTGTTGGCGGACCCGTGGCGTTCGTAGAAGCGCCGAGTTGCGGTGTCGTCCTCGTCCACGTTGATATGCAGTTCCAGGCTTCCGCGCAGCGCCAGTTCCTGCAGCAGGCAGTTGACGAGGGCCGAGCCGACGCTCCGGCCACGCAATGCGGGTTGCACGTAGAGTTCGTCAAGCACGGCCAGCGGCCCGTCGAAATAGATTGTGGGTCGCAGCGTGACCAGGGCATGCCCGACCAAGCCGCGTCCATTCCCCGCGACGATGGCGAAACACTGGTCTCCTGCCAGCATGGCCTCCAAGCGCCGTGCAACCACCGCAACAGGCGGGCATGGCGAATCGAATTCCCGATTGAAGTCCGCTTGCAAGCGGGCCAGGTTCAGGCTGTGCTCCGGTCCCGCAAGAAAGGCATCGTACGCGTGCGTGCAGAAAGTATGCTCCGTTTGGCTCCCCGGACGCCAGAGCCTGCAGGCCCGCAACGTCCCGGATGAGCGGTGTCAGCCGAGCTTGTGGCCAACCATGAAGATCCGGCGGAACGGGAAGTTCGTCAAGATGGTTCCATCCTGCGAGGTGAATGAAGGGTAGTGGACGGAGACTTCGGCACGGTAGTCGTTCTCGAACTCCAGATAGTCTTCTTGTCCCAGCGCGTGCCGAACGGGCAGCAACGCGGTACCGCGAACCCAATTCAGGATCGGGTCCTCACCTGCTAGCAGCTGGTGGTACGTGGTCTCCCAGACATTAGCCTGGAACCCCGCGTCCAGGAAGATCCGTTGGTATTCATCCGGCTCGCCGACCACGTCCTCATGGCGCAGCACCCCTGCCAGCTTTCCGGACCACTTCGGGCTGTCGGCCACTGCGCGCATTACCGCATGCGAGGGTGAACCGAAATTGCCCGGGACCTGGATAGCCACGTTCGCACCGGGCCTCAGGTTGACCAGCCATCCTGCCAGCAACTCGCGATGCCCAGGAAGCCACTGCAGCATGGCGTTGGAGAACAACAGGTCCGTATCGGCGTCAGGGATCCACTGCGTGGCGTCGGCCAGTGCGAAGCCCAGATTCTCCTCGTGCTCGCTCTGCGAAGCCCGCGCGATCATCTCTGGCGAGGAATCCAGTCCGGTGACCTTCGCCTGCGGCCAGCGCTGGGCCAGCAGCCGGGTCATATTTCCCGGGCCGCAGCCCAGATCGATGATCTTCGACGCCTCGACCCCTGCCAGCTGTCCCAGCAAATCCTTGTATGGGCGGCCGCGGTAGTCGGAGAATTCAGTGTATTTCGTCGGATCCCATTTCATGTTCCTGAGCCTAAACCCGAGGCGCAGGCAACATCCAGCCCCCAGTCGTAGTTCTCAACCGATAGGCTAGGAACATCATGTTGCTCACCGATTATCTGCCAGCAGACACCAAGAACGTATCCGACGACGAAATCTACGAGGCTTTCGGCCAGTGGGTGGCGACGCGCGGCATCAGCCTCTACCCCGCACAGGACGAAGCGTCGATGGCGCTGGCCGGCGGCAACAACGTCATCCTGGCCACCCCCACCGGGTCGGGGAAGTCCATGGTTGCCATCGCTGCGCACTTCTATGCCATGGCCCGAGACCAGATCAGTTTCTACACTGCGCCCATCAAGGCCCTGGTCTCCGAGAAGTTCTTCGACTTGTGCAAGATCTTCGGCGCGGAGAACGTCGGCATGGTCACCGGCGACTCCTCGGTGAACGCCGACGCCCCGATCATCTGCTGCACCGCAGAGATCCTGGCCAACATCGCCCTGCGCGAAGGCTCCAAGGCCGACGTGGGCTGCGTGATCATGGACGAATTCCACTTCTACGCCGATCCACAGCGTGGCTGGGCCTGGCAGGTTCCGCTGATCGAGCTGCCGCAGGCGCAGTTCCTGCTGATGAGCGCAACCCTGGGCGACGTCACCCGCTTCGAGAAGGAACTCGAAGAACGCACCGGCAAGACCACGGTCACGGTCGCGCACACCGAGCGTCCGATCCCATTGCACTTCTACTACTCCATGGACCCGGTGCAGGAAGCCGTGGAGGAACTGATCAAGACCAAGCAGGTCCCGATCTACATCGTGCACTTTTCCCAGCTCGATGCCATCGACCGCGCGACCGGGCTGATGAGCGTGAATGTGGCCACGCGCGAGGAGAAGGAAAAGATCTCCGAGATGATCGGCGGCTTCCGCTTCGCCGCAGGATTCGGCAAGACGCTGAACCGCCTGGTCCGCCACGGCATTGGCATCCACCACGCCGGCATGCTGCCCAAGTACCGCCGTCTGGTCGAACAACTGGCCCAGGCAGGCCTGCTCAAGGTCATCTGCGGCACCGATACCCTGGGCGTGGGCATCAACGTGCCGATCCGCACCGTGGTGATCACTGCCCTGTCCAAATTCGACGGCACCCGCACCCGCATCGTCAATGCCCGCGAATTCCACCAGATTGCCGGCCGCGCCGGACGCGCCGGGTTCGATACTGCAGGCACCGTGCTGGTGCAGGCCCCGGAGCATGCGATCGAGAACCACAAGGCCATGGAAAAGGCCCTGAAGAAGCATGGCGAGGGCTCGTCCAAGCTCAAGCAGATCCCGAAGAAGAAGCCGCCGCAGAACTTCGTGACCTGGGGCGAGAAGACTTTCGAGAAGATCGTCGAGGCCGCCCCCGAAACGCTGAAGTCCTCCTTCCAGGTCTCGCACTCGATGCTGCTGAACCTGCTCGAACGCGAAGACAACGCGTTCGAGGCCGCTGTGCGCCTGCTCAGCGAAAACCACGAGACCCCGGCCGCGCAGCGCAAGCTCAAGAAGCGCGCCATCGGCATCCTGCGAGAACTGATCGCCACCGAGGTAGTGGTGCGCCGCGAGCAGCCCGACGAATACGGCAACTGGTATGAGCTGACCGTGCACCTGCAGCAGAACTTCGCGCTGAACCAGCCGCTCTCTCCCTTCGCGCTGGCCGCCCTGGACCTGCTGGACCCGGATTCCGCCAGCTACGCGCTGGATGTCGTTTCGGTGATCGAGGCGACCTTGGAAAAGCCGCGCCAGGTGCTCTCCGGCCAGGAGAAGAAGGCCCGCGGAGAGGCCATTGCCGCGATGAAGGCCGAAGGAATGGACTACAACGACCGCATGAACGCGCTGGATGAGGTCACCTACCCGATGCCGCTGGCCGAGAAGCTGGAGAGCGCGTTCGAGCAGTACCGTTCTGGTGCGCCGTGGCTGGCCGATTTCGAGCTGGCACCCAAGTCGATCGTCCGCGACATGTACGAACGCGCCATGGGCTTCTCCGATTTCGTCCAGTACTACCAGCTGGCCCGCTCCGAGGGCGTGCTGCTGCGCTACCTCACCGACGCGTACAAGGCCCTGCGCCAGACCGTCCCGCAGGATGCTCTGCGCGAGGATCTCGAAGACCTCATCGAGTGGCTGGGCGAAATGATCCGCCAGATCGACTCCTCGCTGCTCGACGAGTGGGAAGAGCTCTCCCGCGGCGAGCTGCACGAGGAAACCGAAACCGCACCGCCTCCGGCACCGGAAAAGCTGACCAGCAATGTGCGGGCCTTCCGGGTGATGGTCCGCAACGAGATGTTCCGCCGCGTGAAGCTCTTCGCTGACGAGCAAGACAAGGCGCTGGGCGAACTCGATGAGCACAACGGATTCGACGCGGATGCCTGGGCCGATGCGATGGATGGCTACTTCGATGAGCACGATGACATCGATGACGGTCCGGTTGGACGCAGCTCCAAGCTGTTCATCGTCAAGGAATTGCCTAACCGCATCTGGGAAGTACGCCAGGTCTTCGCTGACCCTTCCGAGCACCACGACTGGGGTATTTCCGCGACCATCTCGCTGGATGACTCGGACGAGGTAGGCGAACCGGTGGTTACCGTGACCTCCGTGGGCCGTCTGGACTAGGCATGAAGGCGATCAGCTACGTCATCTTGCAACACCGCGATGAGGTTTTGCTGCAGCTGCGCCAAGGAACCGGCTACATGGACGGGTACTGGAGCACTGCGGCCGCCGGGCATGTTGAGCCCGGCGAAGCTGCCCAGACCGCCGCCGTGCGTGAAGCCGGCGAAGAGCTGGGAATCCACATCGATCCGGCACAGCTTCAGCCGTTGTGCACGGTGCATCGTAACCAGCAAGCTGGCAGCTACGTGGATTTCTTCTTCCGCACCAGCCAGTGGGATGGTGTACCGAGACTTATGGAGCCGGAGCGAGCCGCGCAGCTGCGTTGGTTCCCGGTGGATGCCCTTCCGGATAACCTCGTTGAACAGGAAGATCTGGTACTTTCCAGGCTGGATTCCGACCTGCCGCCGATCCTTTCCATGGGATTCGGCACGGAAACGCCCCAGCCCCAACGTCTGGACTAGTCGCACACAATGCCCGCAACATCCTGCCGGAAACCGGTAGCAATGTTGCGGGCATCGTCGTAGGGTGTGGCCATGAATGGATTCAAGCTGCGCCTGCTTGGAGCAGGCATATTGCTGCTGGTCCTGATAGGGCTGCTCAGCGGTTGGTCGGAACTCTTTGCTTCCGGCGCATGGGTCGCGACCGTTCTCCAACTCGGCCTGATATTCCTCGGCCTTGCCCTGATCTACCGCGGGGAGAACGCCGAGATGCCCGGGTCCGGCTAGCAACAGGTCTTAGCATTACCCCAATCGGGCTTTGAGCCAGGCTACGCATGCCGTTGCCTGCTTGGCGTGATAGCTGCGCAGGGTGGGCAGCCCCGGAACTTCTGGCCTGCGCGCGGCATCAACATAGTAGGCAGCCAAACCAGCCAGCACTCCAGTCAGAGCATCGGAGCTCGCCGAGGCGAAAATCCGGTGGGATGATGCAATGGCGTCCGCATCCAGTGCCGGATCGAAAATCCTGGCCTCAACCAGCACCGTCAACGCGTCATACCACGCGGCTCCGCGCGAAGCCCACGGCCAGTCGACCAGAAGCACGCCCCCATCTTCGCCCAGCAAGATGTTGTCCGAGCGCAGATCGGTGTGCACCAGCTGGTTTCCGGCCAGCGCCCCAATTCCTTCGATGGCCAGTTCATGGAGTGCTTCCAGGTTTTGAGCCAACCAAGGGTCAGCAGGAATCCATTCATCAGCCATGATCCGAGCAAAACCGCTGGCATCCTCGCGCAGATCTACTTCGAGGGCAGGAAGCAAGCTGGTGATTCCAGCTGGCTGCTGATCCGCCAGCTGCGCGAGCGTGTCCAGCACCCGGATAAGCTCGTCGGCACCCCAGGGAAGCTGCGGGTTAACCCCTGGCGCTTGGTCGAAAATCAACGCTTCCCAGTCATCCCAGCGAATCCGTCCCAGGAATTTCGGAACCGGCATCGAAGCCGGGAGCATCGCTGCGATCTCCGCCTCTCGCGCATGCAGGGCGGCGCCCGGGCCATTCAGCCCGTGGCTGACAGCTTTGGCGAACACCTTCTGCCCTGCGGCGGTGAGCAGCCGGTCGGCGCTGCCCGCAGAGAACCCGCCGTATTGGCTATGCGCCGTGATGACTTGCGATCCCAGGTGCGATTCAATCAGTTCGCGCAGTTCGGCAGGAAGATCTGGCCAGCTGATGCGCTGGGTGTAGTGGATCGGCATAGTTCGGATCATGCCATGGCCTTAGGCCATCTCCCAAAAATGTTCTGGCGTGCCTGCGGGCAGCTAGGCGACGATCAGCGCGATGCCCACATAGGTGGTCAGTCCCGTGGCCAGCAGCCATTCGGAGGTGGAGCCGGTTTCGCCCAGAATCGGCAGCGCCACCCGGCCGTTGGACTTCCAGCAACCGCCGATGACCGGCATCCGGCGGAACCAGCGCGGGGAGCCGATCTTGATCGGCCACAGCAGATTGCAGCCTCCGATGATCAGCATGTCCCCCACCACGTGCGCGATCACGCCGATGGCCACCGCCAGCAGGAACCACTGGTTCTCCGCCGGAGTGTTCATCCCCACGAAGGTGCCGGCGGCCAGGGCGATAATCCAGCACAAGAGCGGCGGCATGAACTTCATGGTCTTCACCGCGAAGGAGATCAGCAGGATCGCGAACAGCGCCGCCGCCGGATAAACCGTCCCCAGGGCCGCGGTTTGCACATCCCAGCCGTTGGCCAGCCAGGCCAGGAAGATGAAGAAGGCGATGCCGATCAGCGAATGGGTGCCATTGCGGTGCCCGCCGGAAGCAGAACAGATGATCCGGGTGAAGATGCTGGAAATTGGCGGCAGTGAACGGGCGATCGTGGCCGAATGGTGATCGGCGTCGGGCAGCAGGGCGGCACCTGCGCACACGATCGCTCCGGCCAGGGTTTCCCAGCGGTCCATTTGGAAGGTGCCCAGCCCCAGGTTCACCGATCCCACGGTGACCGGAGTCGTTATTGCCAACCATGCGGCTGCGCCGCTCACCGCGTGGTGTCCACCCATCATGCATTCAACCTTAGGTCTGGTCACCGACGTTTTAGCGGTACGACGGAGGTAAGCTGGAACACATGAGTATTGTGCGTGAAGCTGTTCCGGGCGACTGCCCGCAGATCTTGGAGATGATCCAGGAATTGGCCGACTACGAGAAGGAACCAGATGCGGTGCACAACACCGTAGCTGATCTGCAAGAGCACCTCTTCGGCCCCAATCCCCAGGTTTTCGCCCACGTGGCCGAGGATGAATCCGGCGAGCTGAAGGGCATGGCCCTGTGGTTCCTGACCTACTCCACCTGGGAAGGCCGGCACGGCATCCACCTGGAAGACCTCTACGTGCGCGAAGCGCGACGCGGTTCGGGCACCGGAACCGCGTTGCTGCGCACCCTGGCGCAGATCTGCGTCCAGCGCGGCTACAAGCGCCTGGAATGGTCGGTGCTGGATTGGAATGAACCGGCGATCAAGTTCTACGACGCGATCGGCGCCGGTTCCATGGACGGCTGGACCACACGCCGCCTGGACGGCGAAGCACTGCACGCACTTGGCACCCGAGGAGCAAACTAATGCGGCATTACCGCGGCATGGACGTCACCGACCATCGCATCGAGGTCCCGCTGGACCATGCAGACCCGCAGGGCGAGAAGATCTCGATCTTCGCCCGCGAGATCAGCACCGACGCATCAAAGCCCTGGCTGCTGTTCCTGCAGGGCGGGCCAGGCGGCAAGTCCCCGCGCCCCGGTTCCCTCTCCGGGTGGCTGGCCGAAGCCACCAAGCACTTCCGCGTACTGCTGCTGGACCAGCGCGGCACCGGGCTGTCCACCCCGGCCAACCGCAAGACCCTTCCGTTGCGCGGGGACTCGGCGGCCCAGGCACGCTACCTCACGCATTTCCGGGCCGATTCGATCGTGCGCGATGCCGAGGCGCTGCGCGAGCACCTGGGCATCGCGCGATGGAGCACCCTGGGCCAAAGCTACGGCGGGTTCTGCACCCTGACCTATCTCTCGCTCTTCCCGCAGTCGCTCACCCGCTGCCTGGTCACCGGCGGGCTGGCCTCGCTGGATGCCGATGCGAAGACCGTCTACCGTGCCACCTACCAGCGCATGGCCGAACGCAACCGCGAGTACTTCTCCTGGTATCCCGAGGACTATGAGACGCTGCACAGGATCTACGAGCATGTGCGCGCCAATGACGATGAGCGCCTGCCCAACGGCCAGCGCGTCACCGTCCCGCTGGTGCAGATGCTGGGCATGTACCTGGGCGGCAACACCCGGGTGCACCTGCTGCACCACATCTTTGAGGAGGCCTTTAGCGATACCCCGGGCGGCGAACGCCTCTCGGACGCCTTCCTCGAAGCGCTGAACGCGCAGTCCTCGTTCGCATCGAACCCGCTCTATGCGCTGATGCACGAAACCATTTACGCGCAAGGCGAGGCGACCAATTTCGCCGCGGAACAGGTCTTGCCGGAGTTCCCGGATTTCACACACCACGCGGCGACCCCGTTGCTGACCGGCGAGATGATCTACGGCTGGCATTTCTCCGACGATCCGGCCTTGCGCCCCTTGGAGGATGTGGCCCGCATCCTGGCCGAGCACGAGGGCTTCGGCCCGTTATACGACCTGGACGTGCTGGCCAAGAACAAGGTGCCGGTGGCCGCGGCGGTCTACCACGACGATGTATATGTGGACCGCGAGCTTTCGCTGCGCACGGCCTCGCAGGTGGCAGGATTGCAGGTGTGGGTGACCGAGGACTACCACCATGACGGCATCGGCGATGACGGCCCGGCGATCTTCCGCCGCCTGCTGGCCATGGCCAATGGCGAGGAACCCCAGGCCGCGTCCAACGACGACTAGACAAGGGAGCCGATCCGTCAGCTGAGATGGCAAACAGGCAACGCGCTTGAATCCCGCCGAGGATTCAAGCGCGTTGCCGATTAAGCCTGCTGTCCGTGGGTGTCCAGCTGCGCGGCGACCTGGCCATTGAGCCGTTGCAGCAGCGGCACCGCCTGCGCCATAACCTGCCGCTCCTCGGCGCTGAAGGAATCGATGCCGCCTGCCAGCGAAGCGATCGCGCGCTGCCGGTAGGCTTCGATCGCTTCCTTGCCCTCGCTGGTCAAGCTGACCAAGCTGGCACGGCCGTCCTTCGGGTCCGGCTGGCGCTGCACCAACCCGTCATTCTCCATGCGAATGACCAGGCCGGTCATGGTCGGCTGCGCAACGCGCTGCTCAACAGCCAAGTCTCCCACGCGTTGCGGACCCAAGCGGTCCAAGGTGGAAAGCACCCGCCACGCGGTGACTGATCGGCCCTGCCCTGCCGCGCGTCCAAGCAGCCGCGACATGGTGCCCGAGGCGAGTGCCACGCCGGTGGCAATATCGCTGGCTTCTGTTGATGGATCGCTCATGGGAATCACCTTAGCAGAACTGCATAGGCACACTATCCGGGTACGCAAAACCCGCCAGGACCAGTTCAAATGAACCGGTCCCGGCGGGGCTGTTATTCGCGCTACCCGGGGTTAGTCGTGCTTCGCGTGCTCAGCGGCGTCGGCCAATGCGGCGGCTTCGGCGTTCGCGGCTGCGCGCTTGCCCCACGGGCTCCACAGCGAGAGCACGGTGGCGATGACGATCGCGCCGAGGATCACCAGCAGCGAGAGGCCAACGGAGATGTCCAGCCACGCGTAGTGAAGCGGTTCGCCGCCGTTGATGAACGGCACCTGGTTCTCGTGCAGGGCGTGGAAGACCAGCTTCACGCCGATGAAGGCCAGGATGAAGCTCAGTGCGTGCTTCAGGAAGACCAGGCGGTTCATCAGCCCGCCGAGCAGGAAGTACAGCTGGCGCAGGCCCATCAGCGCGAAGATGTTCGCGGTGAAGACGATGAACGCGGACTTGGTCAGGCCGAAGATCGCCGGAATCGAGTCGAAGGCGAACAGCAGGTCGGTCATGCCGATGGTCACGAAGACCAGCACCATCGGGGTGAACAGCTTCTTGCCGTCGACCACGGTGCGCAGCTTGGCGCCATCGAAGTCCTTGGAGATCGGCAGCTTGCTGGTCAGCTTGCTGACCAGGCCGCTTTCCTCGTCCTCGTCCTCGTCCTTGAGCTGGTTCCATGCGGTCCACAGCAGGAAGGCGCCGAAGATGTAGAAGACCCACGACCACTGCTCGATGATTGCGGCACCGAGCACGATGAAGATGGCGCGCAGGATCAGCGCGATGATGATGCCGAACATCAGCACTTCCTGCTGGTACTTTCGCGGTACCGAGAAGCGGGCCATGATGATGATGAAGACGAACAGGTTGTCCACCGACAACGCGTATTCGGTGATCCAGCCGGCGTAGAATTCCTGGCCGAGCTGCGGGCCGGCCTGCCACCAGATCAAGCCGCCGAAGGCGATGGCCAAGCCGATGTAGATGCTGACGAAGATGCCAGCTTCCTTCATGGAAGGAATGTGCGGACGCTTCGTTACGTACAGTAAGTCAGCGGCCAAGATCACGCACAGGACTACCAGTGCGATGATCTCGAATTGAAGGCTAATTCCAGAAGTGCCCACGGACGAGCGACCTTTCGTTGGAGGGTATGTCAAAATCGCCGCAAGTCTCTCCGCCGCCTGCACGGTGCCCGAAATCTTGTGGCACCCGTAGTGCTGGTCGGCTGCTGCGCCCGGCGGAACATCATTGGTCCGCGTGTTGACGTTCACAGCATTGGGATACTCCCCTACGTCCAGTGATCAAGTGTAGCGCACAGGAACCGCACAGGGTCAGTGGATGTCGCCACACTGCGCTGAACAGCACCCTGGTTACGCGTGGCCGGCGGCCTGCATCTGGCGCAGTTCCTTCTTCAGCTCGGACACTTCGTCGCGAATGCGGGCAGCGAGCTCGAACTGCAGTTCGGCGGCCGCCGCGTGCATCTGCTCGGTCATTTCCTCGATCTGGCCCAGCAGGTCCTCGGCCGGAGCCGCGGCCAGGCCATCCTTGCGCACCGCCGGGGAGGCCTTGCTGCGCTTGGCATTCTTCGCCAAGCGGTTGTTGTTCAGCAGCTCCTGGGTATCGGCATCTTCGCGCGCCAGTTGGTCGGTTATGTCGGCGATCTTCTTGCGCAGCGGCATCGGGTCGATCCCGTGCTCCTTGTTGTGCGCTTCCTGGATCGCCCGGCGGCGGTTGGTCTCCTCGATTGCCTGGTCCATCGCATCGGTGATCTTGTCCGCATACATGATGACCTGGCCGGACACGTTGCGCGCGGCACGGCCGATGGTCTGGATCAGCGAGGTGGCCGAGCGCAGGAAGCCCTGCTTGTCCGCATCCAGGATCGCCACCAGCGACACCTCGGGCAAATCCAGGCCCTCGCGCAGCAGGTTGATGCCGACCAGCACGTCGAAGGAGCCCATGCGCAGCTCGCGCAGCAGCTCCACGCGGCGGATGGTGTCCACGTCCGAGTGCAGGTACTGCACCCGGACCTGGTGCTCGGTCAGGTAATCGGTCAGATCCTCGGCCATGCGCTTGGTCAGTGTGGTGACCAGCACGCGCTCGTCGCGGTCCACCCGGGTGCGGATCTCGTCGAGCAGGTCGTCGATCTGCCCCTTGGTCGGCTTGACGATGATCTCCGGGTCGACCAGGCCGGTCGGGCGGATGATCTGCTCGACAAAGCCGTCGGACTTGCCCAGCTCGTACTTGCCCGGGGTGGCCGAGAGGTACACCGTCTGCCCGATGCGCTCCAGGAACTCGTCCCACTTCAGCGGGCGGTTGTCCATCGCCGATGGCAGGCGGAAGCCGTGCTCCACCAGGGTGCGTTTGCGCGACATGTCGCCCTCGTACATGGCGCCGATCTGCGGCACGGTCACATGCGACTCGTCGATGACCAGCAGGAAGTCGTCCGGGAAGTAGTCCAGCAGGCAGTGCGGTGCGGAACCTGCCTCTCGGCCGTCAATATGCCGCGAGTAGTTCTCGATGCCGTTGCAGAATCCCATCTGCTCCATCATTTCCAGGTCATAGGTGGTGCGCATGCGCAGCCGCTGGGCCTCGACCAGCTTGTTCTGCGACTCCAGCTCCTTCAGCCGCACCGCCAGCTCGTCCTCGATGGACTTGATGGCCTTGCCCATCCGCTCGGCGCCGGCCACATAGTGGCTGGCCGGGAAGATGTACATCTCGGTTTCCTCGCGGATCACCTCGCCGGTGACCGGGTGCAGCGTGTAGATGGCCTCCACCTCGTCGCCGAAGAACTCGATGCGCACCGCCTGCTCCTCGTACATCGGGATGATCTCCACGGTGTCGCCGCGCACCCGGAAGGTGCCGCGGTGGAAGTCCATGTCGTTGCGGGTGTACTGCATGGCGACGAACTGGCGCAGCATCGCGTCGCGGTCCAGTTCCTCGCCCTGGCGCACGGTGACCATTCCGGCCACGTATTCCTCGGGGGTGCCCAGGCCATAGATGCAGGAGACGGTGGCGACGACGATCGTGTCGCGGCGGGTGAGCAGCGAGTTGGTGGCCGAGTGGCGCAGCCGTTCGACCTCCTCGTTGATCGAGGAGTCCTTCTCGATGAAGGTATCGGTTTGCGGGACGTAGGCCTCGGGCTGGTAGTAGTCGTAGTAGGAGACGAAGTACTCCACCGCATTGTTCGGCAGAAGCTCGCGGAATTCGTTGGCCAACTGGGCGGCCAGGGTCTTGTTCTGCACCAGCACCAGGGTGGGGCGCTGCACCTGCTCGACCAGCCAGGCGGTGGTCGCGGACTTGCCGGTGCCGGTCGCGCCGAGCAGCACGATGTCCTTCTCGCCGGCGTTGATCCGCTCGGTCAGCTCCTTGATGGCCTGCGGCTGGTCGCCGGCGGGCTCGTACTCGCTGATGACTTCGAAGGGGGCGACCACGCGCTTGATCGGCTGTGCAAGACTCATGCTTCCAGCATATCCACTTGCACCGGCCGATGGCCGCTCGCCCGAGCCAGCTTTCAGCTTAATGCCCAGGTGCTACTTGCGCATCCCGTAACGGATCGCATTGCGCTTGACGGTGCGCTGGATGCTGCTGCCGAAGAAGCCGACGGTCATGACGGTCGCGGCGGCCAGGCCGATCAGGCCCAGCCAGCCGGAAATGTAGACCACCGGCGAATACGGCCCGGATTCGCTGGCGACGAATTCCTCGCGGCCGCCGAATCCCAGCCACAGCACCAGTGCTGCGGCAAAGGCGAGCAGGGTGGTCCACTTGCAGATCTTGTACATTGCTACTCCTGTGCTGGGGCCAATTGGCGGTAGAGGGAGGCGACCTGGGCCTCGAGTTCTTCCAGGCTGCCGGAATTATCCAGCAGGTAGTCGGCCACTGCCGCCCGCTGCTCGTCCGTGGCCTGAGCGGCCATCCGGGCTTCGGCGTCGTCGCGGCTCCAGCCGCGGTCCTGGACCATGCGGCGGATGCGTTCATCATGCGGGGCCTGGACGACGATCACGGCATCGAAGCGGTCCGCCTGCCCGGACTCGACCAGCAGCGGGATGTCCTCCACCACCAGCGCACCGGGTGCCGCGGCCTCGCGCAGGGCATCTGCCTGCTCGCGCACCAGCGGGTGCACGATCTCGTTGAGCTTGGCCCGCTGCGCCGCATCGGAGAATACGATCGCGCCTAAGGCGGGCCGGTCCAACGACCCGTCGGGCAGCAGAATCCCCTCGCCGAAGGTGTCCTTGATCGCAGCCAGCCCGGGCGTGCCGGGTTCCACGACCTGGCGGGCTAATGCGTCGGCATCGATGACGACGGCGCCCAATGATGCTAGTTTGGCCGCGACCGCCGATTTTCCGGAGGCCACTCCCCCGGTCAGTCCCACATGCTTCATGCTTCCACCCTATAAACTAAGGGGGATGAACACCAACGACTCGGCCGCGACCCGGTACACGACTTTGACCAGCGATTGCGTGCACGAGCTGGAAATCAAGCGTTCGCGCTTCATCACCTACCTCTACCGGGTCGAGACCGAGGCGGCCGCCCGCGAGCATATTGCCGCACTGCGCAAGAGCCACTTCGATGCCCGCCACCACTGCAGCGCGTTCATCCTGGGCCCCGATCGGATGGCGCAGCGCTCCAACGACGACGGCGAGCCCTCGGGCACCGCCGGCATTCCGATGCTCGATGCCCTGGCCAAGCGCGAAATTGCCGACGGCAGCGTGCTCTCGGACGTGCTGGCCGTGGTGGTCCGCTACTTCGGCGGGATCAAGCTCGGCGCCGGCGGGCTGGTCCGCGCCTACTCCGAGGCGGTGTCCTCCGCGCTGGACCAGGCGCAGCTGCACCTGCGCCAGCGCATGCGGATCCACACCTTCGCCGCCTCCCACGCCGACGCGGCCCGCTACGAGAACGAACTGCGCGCCGCCGGCTACCAAATCGAGCCGACCGCCTGGCAGGCCGATGCCGCGATCGTGCAGGTCGGCATCCCGGACACCCCGGAAGCCGCCGACCAGCTGCGCACCCATATCGCCACGCTCACTTCCGGCGCCGGAGAACTGGCCGCCGCCAACACGCAATGGGTTGACCTGATTTGAACACTGCCGCTGATTCCCACGACGCCGACGAGGGCGCCAGCGCGCTGCAGGCCCTGCTTCCCGCGCTGCGCCGCTGGCCCGATGTCGAAGCGCCGAACCTCTTCGCCGCCGATGCCTCGGACCGGCTCATCCTTGACTCCTGCGCCGCCGCGTCCGGAACCGGCTCCTGGCCGGCATCCATCGCGGTGATCGGCGACCACTACGGCGCGCTGGCACTGGGCTCGCTGGCGCTTGGCAGCACGAGCGTGCGCGTGCACACCGATTCGCTCACCGCCCGCCGGGCCATCGAGGCCAACCTGGCCCGGCTGATGCCCGAAGCGGCCGAGCGCCTCGACTTCTTCCCGCTCCAGCAGGTCGCCGCGCAGGCCAGCGTCGTCCTGCTGGCCCTGCCCCGCGGATTGGACGTGCTTGGCGAGCAGGCCGCCGCGGTGGCCGACGTGGCCGCCCCCGGTGCACGGCTGTTCGCCGGCGGCCGGATCAAGCACATGAGCCGTTCCATGAACGAGGTGCTCGCGGCGCATTTCGAGCGCGTGGACGTCTCGCTGGCCCGGCAGAAGTCCCGGGTGCTCACCGCCAGCAGCCCGCGCGCCGAGCAGCCCGCCAGCAGCTTCCCGGCCACCGCCACCCACCAGGTGCGCGGCACCAGCTTCACCCTGCATGCCGGTGCCGGGACCTTCGGCAACGCGCGGCTGGACCCGGGCACCCGGCTGCTGTTGGAAAACCTGCCGGATCTGTCCGAACACAGCACGCTCGTCGATTTGGCCTGCGGCAACGGCTCGATCGGCATCTTCGCCGCCCTGCGCAATCCGCAGCTGCGCGTGGACGCCTCGGACCATTCGGCTTCCGCCGTCGCCTCCACGCTGGCCGCCGCGCAGCGCAACCAGCTGGCCGGCCGCATCACCGCCGTGCAGGATGATGCCCTGAGCCGCCTGCCCGATGCCAGCGCCACACTCATCACGCTGAACCCGCCCTTCCACATCGGCAACACCGTCACTGCCGACATCGCGTTCAAGCTGATCGACGACGCCGCCCGCGTGCTCGCCCCCGGCGGCACCTTGCTGTGCGTGTTCAACTCGCACCTGCGCTACCGCAGCGAACTGGTTCGCCGGGTCGGCCCCACCAGGCAACTGGCCCGCGACAAGACCTTCACCGTCACCGCATCCACCCGCGCGCACTAGCTTTTCCACAGCCCGCGTCCCGCCCCGGCACGCCGCGCGCGACCAGCCGCATGCTGGGTCCATGAGCGGAACAATCAGCCAAGCCCTCGCCGGGCTGGCACAAGCAATCGAGGACACGCCGGCCCTCAACGTCGACGACGCCCTGGCCTTGGCCGCGTTCCTCCCCCGCCTGCAGCAGACCCTGCTCCCGGACGCTTCGTCCACCCCGCCCTCCGATGTTCCGTCCGCAGGCCGCGTGCCGCACTACCTGCACGACCCGCGCTATGCCCTGGCCTTGGCCACCGCCGCCGAGGCAGCAACCCACCAGGGACAGCGCCTGCAGATCTACGCGGCCCACCTCGTTGAGGACACCGCCGCCCACACCCTCATCCCGGAAGAGCTGGCCGCTGCCCGCGAGAACCGCAGCGATTTCAGCATTCCCGCCACGCGCACCGGAGCGCGGCCCGGCTCCCCCGGCCCCGCGACGCTGTTGGCTTCCTGGCTGCGTACCGAGCATTTCGAAGCGAAACGCCGCATCCAGGCCGCCCACCACGTCTACGCGCAATACGGCTACCAGCACCAGAGGTACCCTGCACAGTTCCCGCTGCTGGCCGAGCGTTTCAATGACCCGCACCAGCCGCCAGCCGAAGTGCTCAGCGCGGCCCGGCGCCTGGCCGCGCTGGAACCCACTCTGGACGAATTCGCCGCACCGGCCACTGCCTCGGCGCTCAGCGAAGACGGCGAGCTGCTTGAATCCGTCGTCGATGAGCACTTGGATGAGCCTGATCCGGGCACCCGCCGCCGCTTGGTCGGCAACTTCCTCAAGGCCCAGAAGGAACGACTCGGCAAGAAGCGGCCCGAAGCGCTGGAAGGGGTGTTCCGGCGAGGTGAACGCGACGGGCTGGTTCATTACGATCTCGCCCTGCGCCCCACCCGTGCGGAGCTCTTCGAGTCGGGCATCTCGCAAATCGACAATCCACGCTCTGCACCGGGCCAGGCCGCGCGCCAAGCTTTCACCGATCCGCTGCAAGACGATCCAGGGCAAGACACTGGAGACGGCACTTTCTACCGGCCAGGCAGTGGAACCCATCCGGACTTCGTCACCGATGAAGAAGCCGCGGCCAGCGAAGAACCTGGCCCTGAGCCACTTTCTCCCGCGGCACGCCGTCTCAACGGCCTGTTGAATTTGCTGGAGATCAATTCGAAACGCTTGCAGGAGCTGCTCCACGCAGTGCAGAACGGAGAATCCGGACAGGGCACCGAAGATCTTGCTGGCGGCTCCGTCAAGGTCCCCGCCATCACGCCGAAAATCGTGGTAATGCTGACCTTGGATGAGCTGGAAGGCCGGGCACGAACCCACGGCATCACCCAGCATGGATTCAAGCTCAACGCTACCGACCTGCGCCAGACCCTCGCCAGGGCACGCATCATCCCGATGGTGCTCGGCGGCAAGGGCGAGCTGCTGGATATCGGCCGCAGCCAACGCAAGCATCCGGGATACATGCGGCTGGGTATCGCCGTGCGCGATCGCGGCTGCATTGTGCCCGGGTGCACCATGGATCCCGAGCGCTGCAACATCCACCACATCTGGTTCTGGTCCGAGGGCGGTGTCACCGCGGTCTATTGGAGCGCGATGCTCTGCGACACGCATCATCATGACGTGCATGCCGGACTGATCAAGGTCATTCCCGATGGCGGGGTGCCCAAGGTCATCCTGCCCAGCTTCATCGATCCTGCCCAGCAACCGGTACGCAACAACTACCACATGGCAGCGGCCGCCTAGCTCGCGGTCCTACGGCATCCATACCAGGTTAGATCAAGAATGGGCGCCCACCGTGCACGCGCACTGCATGGGCGTTGATACCTATGGGATGCAGGTCGATCCGGTCGATCTCGGCCCGCTTGTTATTGTCGAAGTCATCGCCAAGAACTGAGTCGCCATTCGGCGTCTTAACCGCCAGGCGTCGTTTGCTGCGGTTCAGCGGTTCGCGTGCGGATTCCGGAGAGTAGTAGGCGCTCGCCTGTTTCCCTCCCCCATAGAGCCAGGATGCCCGCACGGCAATCGGGCGCGAGCCCCATCCGCTTAATCCCGCGATGACCAAACGCTGGCCGGTTCCTTCAAGCAGTTTCCCATTCAGGTTCTCCCCGTAGACCCAGGGCTGGGCCGCAATGCCCAGGAACTCCTCGTGGGAGAGCTGATTGACCGCATACACCCCGTGCTCGGGGCAAACCTCGGAACAGAAAATGAATCGCGGATCTTCGAATTCCGTCTTGGATCCGTTCTTGTCGTCGTTCCGGCACAGGCAATTCGCGGTTTCATCCGTGTCGATGAGGATCGCGTTTCCGCAGGCCCGTAAAGAGGTTGGGCCGATCCGGTGATCCGCTGGCACTTCGAGTGCGAAAAGGCCCATTGCTTGCAGGTGCATCCAGCGCAATACGCTGATCAGCAAGCTGATGCCCAACAGGATTGCCGCGGCCAACACGTCAAGCCGGTATCCTTCATCCAAGTCATGCAACGAATGCACTTCTGTGCTGATCAGTTCCCAGCCCAGCCGGAGAATCGGATAAGCCAGGGCGCCCAACGCCAGTTTCCAGACCGTGGGCGACATTTGCTTGGTGATTCCGAAATCGCGTTCCTGACCCGCGGCCAGTTCGATGCCGCCTGTTGCTTCACGTTTCCAGGATTTCAGCTGGCGTCTGAACCGGGCATCGAGGATGACTACTGTCAGGGAGAGCAGAAGGAAATAGGCCATCGACAGCATCAGCATCCGTTGCAGATCCCCGGCAGGGGCCAGCAGCAAATAAACTCCAGCTGCTACACCCAATCCCATCCACGGTGCTTGCCGGCCGCCGCCGAAGATCATGGCGAGGACGGTAGCGATCATCGAAAAGGACGCGATATGCCAGAAACCCTGGTCGAGGTACGGCGAATGCAGAAGATCTTGACGGACGAGGATCACTAAAGCAACCAGTGGAAGCCAGGTGGCTGCCGCCACCCAGAAATTGGGAATGGTGCGTGGAACGGACGCCCATTCTTCGTGGCTGACCTGGCGCATCGGGATCTGACGCCCGGCAACGGTACCTGCCGCGTAGCCTGCCTGCGAATTCCTTGCCGTTGCCATGTGCTTATACCTGTCGTTTGCGAATCCACCTGATCGGTAGACTTTTAGTCTAGCGTCAGCAGGTATTAATCTCAGTGCTCCTCGGGAGCTATTTCTGGCCGGCCACCGTCAGCATAAATAATTACGAAGAAGACTGGCCGCAGCGATAAACCGGACATATCCACGGGTTAACGAACGAAGGTCCAACCCTTGCAGGGTTGGACCTTCGTAGATCAGCTAAAGCTAATCACGATTTCCGCACGTGGCAGAAGCCGGAATTAGTTGCCGGTCAGCTTCTCGCGCAGTGCAGCCAGTGCTTCGTCCGAAGCCAGGGTGCCTGCATCGGTGGCTGGTGCCTCCGAGGAGTACGAAGCTGGAGCTGGCTCGGAACCACCGGCAGCAGCAGGCTCAGCTTCTGCATCGGCGGCGATTGCGGCAGCAACCTGCTTCTTGTGCGCTTCCCAACGCTCCTGGGCAGCAGCGTACTGTGCTTCCCATGCAGCGCGCTGAGCGTCGAAGCCCTCGAGCCATTCGTTCGACTCTGGGTCGAAGCCCTCTGGGTACTTGTAGTTGCCGGCCTCGTCGTACTCTGCAGCCATGCCGTAGAGTGCTGGGTCGAACTCGGTGCCCTCTGGGTCAACACCTTCGTTAGCCTGCTTGAGCGACAGCGAGATGCGGCGGCGCTCCAGGTCGATGTCGATGACCTTGACGAACAGCTCGTCGCCCACGGAGACAACCTGCTCGGCCAGTTCAACGTGGCGAACTGCCAGCTCGGAGATGTGAACCAGGCCTTCGATGCCGTCTTCGACGCGTACGAACGCACCGAATGGAACCAGCTTGGTAACCTTGCCCGGTACAACCTGACCCAGTGCGTGGGTGCGGGCGAAGGTCTGCCATGGATCTTCCTGGGTAGCCTTCAGCGACAAGGAAACGCGCTCGCGGTCCAGATCGACTTCCAGAACCTCGACGGTGACTTCCTGGCCAACCTCGACAACCTCGGATGGGTGGTCGATGTGCTTCCAGGACAGCTCGGAAACGTGTACCAGGCCGTCTACGCCGCCCAGGTCCACGAAGGCACCGAAGTTGACGATGGAGGAAACAACGCCCGGACGAACCTGGCCCTTTTCCAGCTTGTTGAGGAAGGTCGAGCGGACCTCGGACTGGGTCTGCTCGAGCCATGCACGGCGGGAGAGCACAACGTTGTTGCGGTTCTTGTCCAGCTCGATGATCTTGGCTTCGATTTCCTGGCCGATGTATGGAGCCAGGTCGCGCACACGGCGCATCTCGACGAGCGATGCTGGCAGGAAGCCACGCAGGCCGATGTCCAGGATGAGGCCACCCTTGACAACCTCGATGACGGTACCGGTAACGACGCCGTCCTCTTCCTTGATCTTTTCGATGTCGCCCCAAGCGCGCTCGTACTGTGCACGCTTCTTGGACAGGATCAGGCGGCCTTCCTTGTCTTCCTTGGTCAGGACCAAGGCTTCGACGCTGTCGCCAACGGTGACAACTTCACCTGGGTCGACGTCGTGCTTGATGGAAAGCTCGCGGGAAGGGATGACACCTTCGGTCTTGTAACCGATGTCGAGCAGAACTTCGTCGTGGTCAACCTTGACGACGGTGCCTTCGACGAGGTCACCATCGTTGAAGTACTTGATGGTGGCATCGACTGCGGCCAAGAAGTCCTCAGCAGATCCAATGTCGTTGATTGCGACGACTGGTGCGCTGTTGTTCTCGTTCGAGGTGATGGTCATGTAGTAGGGACTCCGATGTGGATAGATTTGATCAGTCGAAACCCCGGAAGTCCCGGAATTTCGAAGGGGGTAAAACTTGATTGCGGACACGGCAAAGCCATGGCACGCTGTTCAAGTCTACGCGCCTACCACACCGCGGGTCAAAGCGTAACCCGCTAACATCCACGCCAGCATTTTGTGAACTTCGTCATATATATCCGGTTTTCGCCCCCATCCCGCTAAAAACCGTGTGGCGTGAATCCCTCGCGCGCCACGCTGAACGCGCGCCGCCAGTTCCCTGCGCCTGCCCCGCCGACCAGTTCTGCACGGCCGGAATCCAGCAATTGATCAAGTTGCACTGTCCCGAGATAGAGGCCAGCCACCTCCCTTTCAGAGAGCGCGACCAGCGGCAGGTCGGGATCGGACTGCCCTTCGTCGATTCGGGTCACCGTGGCGCGGGCATCGGCCACGTCGAAGAGGTAGGTCCCGGAAATCAAATCCATCCGGTCGTTCACGCGCAACAGCAACCGGGCATCATGCTGGTAACCGCGAACCTGGAAAGCGGCGGCAACATCCAGCACGCGCAGCCATAGCGAATCCTCGATGGAACGCACGTGGTAGTCCCGCACGTTGTCCAGCACCTGGCGCAGCGGATCGGCCACCGGACCTTGGCCATGCACTTCCTCCACCAGATCATGGTTGCCCAGATATTCGAAGAGCTTGATCCGGGCGGCATCGCTGGTGGCGATCAGCTTGTGCACCACGAGCTTCGCCTTTGGTTCGTCCCAGCCGCCGAACTTGTAGGTGGCGAACCCGCCGAGCTGGCCGGCATCGTCGTAGTAGGCGGCAAAGCGCAGGTTCTTCGGCTTGTCCAAGGTCTCCCAGTTGTCCCAGCGGCCCAGGGCGTAGCCATTGTCGTACTCGGTGCTGTCCACGGAGCCGAAGGTCCGCTCGAACGCGCGGACGGCCAGCGCGGAGTAGTCAGCTTCGAGGCGGGCAGGATCGGCGTCCACCACCTTGCCCGGCAGCTGGACTCGCAGCTTCAACCCGCCGGCGCATTTGAGCGTGAAACGGCATTGGAAGGTGGCCGGTTCGAAACCGTACCGCCCATAGATCGTCGCTTCCGATGCGGTCAACGCGGCCAGCGGGAATCCTTCCTGCTGGGCATAGGCCAGATCGGCAGTAATCTGCCTGCCCAGCACGCCGCGCCGCCGATAGCTCGGGGCCACGGTGACCGAAGTGATCTTGTGCGCCGGTACCGGTTCGCCGCCTCCGGCATTGAGCAGCCCAGGAAATGCCCCGTAGGTGTGCACCGGTTCGGTTGCATGGCGCGAGTGCGGTTCGGCGTGCGGGTCGAACACGAGGCAGAAGCGCATTTTCTGCGCGTAGGTCAGGTCCAGGTAGTTCTTCCAGTTGGGCTCGTCCGGCAGCTGCTCGTAGAACCCGATCCCGGTGGCCCGATGGAACAGCTTGATCGCTTCGTCGAGTTCCCCGCTTCGCGCATCGGCCTGGAAGGTCCGGGTTTCCAGCTGCGGCTGGGGCTCTGTTCTCATCGTGCTCCTTGGCGTGGAAGTCGGCTGGTCACAGTCTATGCCCCTGCTGGCCTGTTGCAAGGGGAAGGCCTCACCAGGCATCGGAGAGCTTGGCGAATCGCAGGCCTGAATCCAGCGCCTGGACCAGCCCAAGTGCCAGGCCCTTCGCCGTGCCCGAAGCTGGCTGGTTGAAGTGCCCGATGCCGACATCCCCGGCGCGCAGCTGGCTAACCTGCGCGGCGACGGTCGTCGCGTCGAAGCTCGCCCCGGCGTCCAGGTTGACTGTGAAGTTCATCGGCAGCACGCCCAGTTCGCGGCACAGCGCCGCGCCGGCTTCGTCCATGTGGGCGGTGCCGGAGCGGAAGAATTGCGCGGTGATGCCGAACCGCTCGGCCAGGTACAGCTGGTTGCCCATCACTTCGTCGTAGGCCTGGGCGATCGATCCAGTACCCATGATGCCGTAGGCGCTCTGGCCCCCGGTGGCCAGCGGGGCATGGCTGGTACCGTGGTTGGCGATCTCGAACAGCTCGTCGCTGGCCAGTTCGGCCAGCAGCCGCGCATTGGCCCGAGCCCAGCGCTGGTTCACGAACAGGGTTGCCGGCACCTGCAACTCGCGCAAGGCATCCAGCAGGGTTTCGTCCGCGCCGGAGCCGTTTGGTCCCCCGCAGGCATCGAAGGTCAACGCCGCGAATTCGCTGCCCTTAGGCAAGCCCAGCTCGATGCCCGGGATATCCAGCCCGAACTGCCCGGCCGGAACCTCCTTGAACTTTTCGATCACCTGGTTCCGGCTCGGGTATGCCGCAGGAAAGGCGGACGCTGGCTGGGACGAAGCCGCGGCGGAAGGCGGTGGGGTTGCCGAGGCTGCCGGGGCCGTGGACCGCTGTTCGGGGGCAACTGCTCTGCAACCGGAGATCAGCCCGGCGGCCAACGCGCCGAGCCCCAGGCTGCCGGTTTTCAGCGCCCAACGCCGCGAGTACTGCTCCACGTCCGCCTCTTTCATCAAGCCTTTGGGTCATGCCTAAGGGCAGGAGCACGACGCGGTGCCCCTGCCCTGCTGGTTGCAGCGCGCTAGTGCGCGGCGTCGTGCCAGGTCCGGCCGATGCCCGGCTGGACATCCAGCGGCACCAGCAGGTCTGCTGCCTGTCCCATTTCGCGGGTCACCAGCTCCTGCACCGGTTCCAGCTCGCCCTCGGCGATCTCCAGGATGAGTTCGTCATGCACCTGCAAAAGCATCCGGGACTTGTACCCGCCGTCTTCCAGGCCTTCGGCGATGCGCAGCATGGCCACCTTGACCAGGTCGGCGGCCGATCCCTGGATCGGGGCGTTCAGCGCGGCACGCTCGGCAATATCGCGCAGCCGGCGATCGGAGCTGTTCAGCTCCGGCAGGTAGCGCCGGCGGCCGAAGATGGTTTCGGTGTAGCCGTCCTTGCGGGCCTGGTCGACCACCGAGCGCAGGTAGGTGCGCACGGCGCCAAAGCGGTCGAAGTAGTCCTTCATGAGCTTGCGGGCCTCGTCCACGCCGATCTTCAGCTGCTTTGAGAGCCCGAAGCTGCTCAGCCCGTAGGCCAGGCCGTAGCTCATCGCCTTCACCTTGGAGCGCATCTCGCTGGTGACGTCTTCCGGCTCGACGTTGAACACGCGCGAACCGACGTAGCGGTGCAGGTCTTCGCCGTTCTGGTAGGCCTCGATCAGCCCTGCATCCTCGGAGAGGTGGGCCATGATGCGCATTTCGATCTGCGAGTAGTCCACGGTCAGCAGGCTCTGGTAGCCCCCGCCGACCATGAACACGTCGCGGATGCGCCGGCCTTCTTCCGAACGCACGGGAATGTTCTGCAGGTTCGGGTTCAGGCTGGACAGGCGCCCGGTCGCGGCCACGGTCTGCGCATAGGTGGTGTGGATCCGGCCATCGTCGTGGGTGGCCTTGAGCAAGCCGTCGACGGTCTGGCGCAGCTTGATCGCATCGCGGTAGGCCATCAGCGCGACCAGGAACGGGTGCCCGGTCCTGACCAGCAGATCCTGCAGCGACTCGGCATCGGTGGTGAAACCGGTCTTGATTTTCTTGGTGCGCGGCAAATCCAGTTCCTCGAACAGGACCACCTGCAGCTGCTTCGGGCTGGAGAGGTTGACCTCGTGGCCGATCGCGGTAAACGCGTCATTGGTCGCCTGGTCCACCTGTTCGGTGAAGTGGGCGCGCAGCTCGTTGAGCCTGTCCACGTCCACCGCGACGCCGGCGCGTTCCATCTCGAAGAGCACCGGAATCAGCGGCAGCTCCATCTCGGCGGCCAGCTTGTCTGCGTGCTTCTCCGCCAGCTTGGAGGCCAGGTAGGCGGAGAGGTCGTGGATGGCCTGCGCCTGGGCCAGGGCCGGTTCGGCCAGCTCGGAGGCCAGTCCCAGATCCAGTTCACCCTTCTTGGCCTGGTGTACCGGCACCGTGTACTTCAGGTGGTATTGCACCACGTCAACCAGGTCATGGCTGCGGCGATCGGGCTGGATCAGGTAGGCGCTGATCAGGGTGTCGTCCCTGATGCCGGCGATCTCCAGCCCTCTTTCGATGAGCAGGTGCATGGCGGCCTTGGCGTCGTGGAAGAGCTTCGGGGCGTTCTCATCGGCGAGGAACTGCGCCAGCACGGCCTCGGTGGCCTGATCGAGGTCCGCCAGTTCCAGCCAGAGCGCTTCGGCGCCGCGGAACAGGGCCAGGCCCACGGCTTCGCCGCCAGCCACGGCGGGCTGGATCGCGATGGCCGCGCCCTTCCCGGCCTCGATGAATCCGCGCAGCGCGTCGGCATCGGCGTCGAGCACCCGGGAGAATTCGGCAACCTCTGGCGCCGCTTCCTCTTCCTGGGCCGCGAACAGGTCGAACAGCCGCTTGCGCAGGGTGTTGAATTCCAGCGCGTCGAACAGGTTCTCGATCTCTTCGCGGTTCGGGGCTTCGAGTTCCATCTCATCGAGCGTGACCGGCAGTTCCAGGTCGTGCTTGAGCTGGTTCAACCGGCGGTTGCGGGTCACATTGTCCACATGCTCGCGCAGGGAGTCGCCGACCTTGCCCTTGATGTTCTCGATGTTCTCCAGGATCCCGGCGAGGTCCCCGTAGAGGTTGATCCATTTCGCGGCGGTCTTCGGTCCCACGCCCGGCACGCCTGGCAGGTTGTCGGCGGTTTCGCCCACTAGCGCGGCCAAATCCGAGTAGCGCTCAGGGCGCACGAAGTACTTGGCTTCCACCGCGGCGGCATCCATCGGCGGGATATCGCTGATGCCCTTTTTCGGGTACAGCACCAGGGTCTTGTCGGTGATCAGCTGGAACGCGTCGCGGTCGCCGGAAACCACCAGCACGTTGAACCCGGCTTCTTCGCCCTGGGTGGCCAGCGTGGCCAGGATGTCGTCGGCCTCGAAGCTTTCCAAGGTGATCGAAGGGATGTTCATCGCCTTCATGACCTCTTTGATCAGGTCGATCTGCCCGTAGAACTCTTCGGGGGTCTTATTGCGTCCGCCCTTGTACTCGGTGTACTCCAGCGAGCGGAACGTCGGGGTGTCCAAGTCGAAGGCCACCGCAACGTGGCTGGGCTTTTGCTGGCGGATCATCGTCAGCAGCATCGACACGAACCCGTGCACTGCATTGGTGTGCTGGCCGGTGCTTGTTGCGAAGTTCTCTGCAGGCAGCGCATAGAACGCGCGGAATGCCATGGAGTGTCCGTCGATGATCAGCAGTCTCTTGTCCGACGAAGCAGTCGGTTTGGTTGTTTCGCTCACACCTGAAAGCCTAGTTGCCATGAGCGACAATTTCACTTCTCAAACCACGCAATCTTCGGCACATCCGTTTGCCGCGCAGCTATCGCGCCATGGCATCCCCGAAACCATGTGGCCCCACCTGCGGCAGAATGGCGTGGGCGAGCTGGTGGAGAAATTGGACATCGTCTTCACCGAGTTCGAAACCCAGCGCGTGGCGGCCACGATGCCGGTGGCGGGCAATACCCAGGTCTATGGGATCCTGCATGGTGGCGCGTCTGCAGCGCTGGCCGAAACCCTCGGTTCGATGGCGGCCGCGCTGCATGGTGCGGGCCGTGCTAACCCGGTCGGCGTTGATTTGAACATCACCCACCACAAGGCCGGCCGTTCAGGGGTTGTCACCGGGGTATGCACGCCGGTGCATTTGGGCCGCAGCAGCACCTGCCATGAGATCGTGATCAGCGATGAGCAGGGCCAGCGGGTAGCCACCGCCCGCATCACCAACATGCTGCTGCCCGTCGACTAGCAATCCGTGCAAGCGGCGCTCCGGGCAAGCCGTGCATTTCTGGAGCGCCGCCGCGTTTTCGGCCGGGCTCCGGCGCCGCCTAGCCGATCGCGTAGCGCGAGAGGACGATGTCCGCTCCCAGGTCGGTGACCTCCAGGGAGGAGAGCTGCGTGCTGATCGCGCGGCCGAAGAGATTCGCCCCGCCGCCGAGCACTTCCGGAACGGTGACCAGCAGCAGCTCATCGAGCGCATCGGCCTCGACGAAGGCACCGGCCAGGTCGGCTCCGCCGACCACCCACACGTCGCCAGCCCCTGCGCTTTGGGCGATGTCCTGGCTCCAGAAGCCCACCTCGCCGCGGATGAAGGTCAGGTCCGCTCCGGGCAGTGTCGGCAGTTCATGGTGGGTGAAGACCCATACCGGCTTGTCGCCGAACACCCACGGCACGGATCCCTCTGTGGCGTCGCGGACGATGTTCTCATAGGTCTTGCCGCCGATCACTACGGCGCCGACGGTCTCGAAGAACTCGTCGAAATGCTTTTTCACTCCCGGCTGCGAGGCATAGGGCGTGAACCATTGCACGCTGCCGTTGCGATCGGCGATAAAACCATCGATGGAGGCACCCACGTAGTACTTGAAGCTAGTCATGGCTCCAGTCTAGGGGTGCCTCCATCGAAGGCGATATCAAGTTGGCCGGGGAGCCCGGATTCGTGTCGGATCCGCCGGATGCCGAGCGCAGGTCCTAGTGGCTTGAGGAGATGCCCAGGATGGCCTCGCTCAGCTGCGGCACGATCAGCACGACGCCCAAGGCGACGATCAGTCCGCACACCACGAAGCAGGCGTAGGCGCCGGCCTTGCTCACGCCCTGGCTGCGGCCGCCATCCTTGGCAACCGCAAGCAGGCGGACTCCGAAGGAGTAGGCGGCCACAATGGCCAACGCGGCAACCCACGTGACGACGGCGACGACCAGGAATGCTGTCCAGTCGATCATGAATTATCAGCTTCCTTCTGCGTGGCGGCGGCCCTGGCCTGCTTGGCTTCCGCCTTGGCCTTGGCGCGGCGTTCCTTCTTGGACAGGATATTCACGGCTGCGCCGGAGTTGTCGATGTCGGAGATGTTCGACTCGTGGTCATGCGGCTGCTTGCGCGAGATGAACCAGATGGCCAGCATCGCACCGGTACCAGCGACAGCGACGATCACGATGCCGATGTTGCCCAGGTGGGTGATGGCGGCGGCGATGCCGCCGACAATGCCGGCAGCCGGCAGGGTGAACAGCCAGCCCAGGGCGATTCGACCGGCGGTGCCCCAGCGGACTTCGCCGCCCTTGCGGCCCATGCCCGAACCGATCACCGAGCCGGAAGCCACCTGGGTGGTCGACAGCGCGAAGCCCAGGTGCGAGGAGGTCAGGATCGCCGAAGCGGTGGACATCTCGGCGGCGAAGCCCTGCGCAGGCTTCACGTCGGTCAGGCCCGATCCCATGGTGGCGATGATGCGCCAGCCGCCAGTGTAGGTGCCCAGTGCGATGGCGAACGCACAAGTGGCGACCACCCAGAACTGCACTCCGGAGTCGGAATCCTGCAGGCCCGAAGCCACCAGGGTCAGGGTGATGATGCCCATGGTCTTCTGCGCATCGTTGGTGCCGTGCGACAGCGCGACCAGCGAGGAGGAGAAGATCTGGCCGTAGCGGAAACCGCCACGCTTCGGCGAGGCTCCGTTTTCACGCTTGGTGATGGCGTACGCCAGCTTGGTGCACAGGTATGCGGAGATGCCCGCGATCAGCGGCGCGCAGATGGCCGGGAGCAGCACCTTGGACAGCAGCACGCTGTAGTTCACCGATGCGAACCCCGCACCGACGATCGCGGCGCCAACGAGGCCGCCGAACAGTGCGTGGGAAGAGCTCGATGGCAGGCCCAGCAGCCAGGTGAACAGGTTCCAGATCACGGCACCCATCAGGCCCGCGAAGATCATCGCCGGGCCGATCGCTACGCCCGTGGTCGGGTCTTCGTTGATGATGCCGCCTGAAATGGTCTTCGCTACCTCGGTGGAGAGGAAAGCGCCGACGAGGTTCAGAATTGCGGCGAGGGCAACAGCCTTCTTAGGGGAAATTGCTCCGGTTGCGATTGGAGTGGCCATCGCATTGGCCGTGTCATGGAAACCATTGGTGAAGTCGAAAAACAACGCCAAGGCAATGACCAGGACGACGATAAGCGTCAAATCCATTGAATACCAGCCTGAGGGGTCGAACGGCAAGGAAAAGTGAACGGGCCATGAAGAAGGGTCCTGCGGAGGGTAATGGCGTGCGGGTCTTCGTTCTCGGCGCAATTTCCATCTTAGGCCTACCACGCAGTACGTCAATCCAGGATTGCAACCCCATTCAGCGGAAAAAAGGGTGAACAAAGGGTTACGGAATGGTGAACGCCCAGTCGAACGCCGTTCCAGCCGGTCGAGGGCATAAAAAATGTGCGCCAAACCATACGTGGTTTGGCGCACACTCTTGTGGCTGGCGGTGCCTACTTGACCTGGTCGACGACCGTCTCGGCGACCTGGCGCATGCTCAAGCGGCGATCCATGGAGGTTTTCTGGATCCAGCGGAACGCTTCCGGCTCGGTCAGGCCCATCTTGGTGATGAGCAGCGACTTGGCGCGGTCCACCAGCTTGCGGGTTTCGAACTGCTCGGCCAGGTTGCTGACTTCTTCTTCCAGCGCGCGCAGTTCGTCATTGCGGGAAATCGCGATTTCGATTGCCGGGGTGAGGTCTGCAGGGGTGAACGGCTTGACCACGTAGGCCATGGCCCCGGCTTCGCGGGCGCGCTCCACCAGTTCCTTCTGGCTGAAGGCGGTCAGCAGGACCACCGGGGCGATGCGTTCCTTGACGATGGCTTCGGCGGCGGTAATGCCGTCCACGACCGGCATCTTCACGTCCATGAGCACCAGGTCGGGCTTCAGCTCGCGGGCCTTTTCCAGAGCCGCCTGGCCGTTGTCGGCTTCGGCGACGACGTCGTAGCCCTCGGAGCGGAGGATTTCGACGATGTCCAGGCGGATCAGGGTTTCGTCCTCGGCAACGACCACGCGACGCGGAGTGGTTTGCACCTCGGATGGGATGCGGGTGATTTCAGGTAGTTCGCTCATTGGCGCCTTCCTCCATGGTCAGAGTTCCTGCCCGCTGCGCGGGCGGCATCTAGGTGGTTTAGGTTCAGCGAAGCCACGTTGCCTCGGTTTCACTTCTAAGCCTACTGGCATGTACTCTTGTTCAGGCGAAGACGCGAGGATCCTGATTAGGAAATCTGGAAAACCTCTAGTAAAGTAGTCAAAGTGCCAGCCCAAGTGGCGGAATCGGTAGACGCGCCGCACTCAAAATGCGGTATCGAAAGATGTGTGGGTTCGAGTCCCACCTTGGGCACCAGCTTCAAGGCCGTTGGGTCGGAAATATTTCCGGTCCAACGGCCTTTTTCGCGCCCCCGGCCGATGGGTTGTCGATTGGCTGTGCTCGAGTTCACAACCCGCATTCGCCGGCCCAAGCAGAATCCGCCCTGCCCCAGCTTCTGGGACAGGACGGATCGATACGCTTGGGCTAGAGGGTAGCGGCGACTACAGGTTCTTCGGAGCCGAGACGTTCTCCGGATCCCACGGACCAACCTTCTCGCGTGCAGGCATCGGCTTGCCATCGACCAGCTGGCCGGCATCTGCCAGGTCGCCGATCTTGTGCACGCGCAGCGAGTTGGTCGAGCCGGCCTGCCCTGGAGGGGAACCGGCTGCGATGCAGACCAGGTCGTTGAGGTCAGCCAGTCCCTCGGAGAGCAAAGCTTCGTCCACTTGGGCAGTCATCTTGTCGGTGTGATCGGCGTAGGCCACCAAGCGTGCCTGCACACCCCACATCAGGGTCATGATGTTGTAGGTCTGCTGCAGCGGGGTGAAGGCCAGCACCGGCTTCTTCGGGCGCAGCCGCGACAGGCGCCGCGCCGAGTCGCCGGACTGGGTGAAGGCCACTATGTACTTCGCATCGAGCTGATCGGCGATTTCCACTGCGGCGCGGGTGATCGCACCGCCGCGGGTCTTCGGCTTGGAGCCCAGGCGTGGAATGCGATCCAGTCCGTGCTCTTCGGTCGAAGAGATGATCCGCGACATGGTCTCCACCGTTTCCACCGCGTACTCGCCTACGGAGGTCTCTCCCGAGAGCATGACCGCGTCGGCACCGTCGAGCACCGCGTTGGCGCAGTCCGAAGCCTCGGCACGGGTCGGGGTTGGCGATTCGATCATCGATTCAAGCACCTGGGTGGCGACGATGACCGGCTTCGCCCAGCGGCGAGCCAGCTCGACCGCACGCTTCTGCACCAGTGGAACTTCTTCCAATGGCAACTCGACGCCCAAGTCGCCTCGGGCGACCATGATCGCGTCGAAGGCGTTGACGATTTCTTCCAGTGCCGCCACGGCCTGCGGCTTCTCGATCTTGGCGATGACCGGCACACGGCGGCCTTCTTCGTCCATGATCTCGTGGACACGCTGGATGTCTTCGGCGTTGCGCACGAAGGACAGGGCGACCATGTCGATGCCGGCACGGATGGCCCAGCGCAGGTCGTCCTCATCCTTTTCGCTCAGCGCCGGAACGTTCACCGCGACGCCTGGCAGGTTGATGCCCTTGTTGTTGGACACTTCGCCGCCCACGACGACCTCGGAGCGCACGGTCTTCTCGTCGACCGCAATGGCCTTGAGCTTGACCTTGCCGTCGTTGATCAGCAGGAAGTCGCCTGGCTGCACATCGCTGGGAAGTCCCTTGAAGGTGGTCGAGCACAGGTTCCTGGTGCCTTCGATGTCCTCGATGGTGATGGTGAATTCCTCACCGGCCTCGAGGATGTACTTGGCGTTGTCCTTGAAGCGGCCGAGGCGGATCTTCGGACCCTGCAGGTCGGCGAAGATGCCGACAGCACGGCCTACCTCTGCGGCCGCATTGCGCACATTCGCCAGGGATTGCGCGTGCATGGAGTGGTCTCCATGGCTCATGTTCAAGCGGGCGACGTCCACGCCCGCCTTCAGTACCGCTACAGTGTTTTCATAACTTGCCAGGGCCGGGCCCCAGGTTGCCACAATCTTTGCGCGTCTCATTCCGTCAGCCAAATGCCTTTCATGTTCACATAGGCAAAATGCGGCCCACCCGGTTTCCGGGTGCGCCGCATTCAAGCCTATGTCACTCAAATGATGCTGATGGCCCTATCGGTTGGAGCAACCGGTGCAGGGAGGGTAGTCGAACCCGTGAGGAACTTGTCGACCGCGGCCGCGCAAGCGCGTCCTTCGGCGATAGCCCACACGATCAGCGACTGTCCCCGACCGGCGTCTCCGGCGACGAATACCGACTCGGTGTTCGTCATGTAGTAGCCATCTCGGGCGACGTTGCCCCGGTTGTCGAATTCGATACTGACCTGTTCGTCCAATCCGGAAACTTCCGGACCGGTGAACCCGAGGGCAAGCAGGACCAGATCCGCTTTGATTACGCGTTCGGTTCCAGGCTTCGGGAGTCGCTTGCCAGCAACAAATTCTGTCTCTGCAACTGTAACACCGATCACCTTGTTTTGCTCAGTTCCCTCGCCGGAGATGAAGTTGACGGTCGAGGCCAGGTAGGTCCGCTCGCCTCCTTCCTCATGGGAGGTCTGCACCTCGAACAGCACCGGCATCATCGGCCACGGCTGGTCCTCGCGGCGTTCGGTGCCCGGCTGCTTGCCGATGGCCAGCGTGGTGACGCTGGCGGCGCCTTGGCGCAGGGCAGTGCCGATGCAGTCCGAACCGGTGTCGCCGCCACCGAGGACGATCACGTGCTTGCCCTTGGCATCGATCGAGCGCTCCTGCTTCAGCCCCGCCACCACGCGGTTGTTATCGGTGAGGAACTCCATGGCGTGGTGCACGCCATCGAGCTGGTTGCCCGGCACCGGCAGCTCGCGCGGCACGGTCGCGCCGGTGGCCACGATGACCGCGTCGTAGTCGCGGCGCAGCTGCTTCCAACTGATGTCCTTGCCGATCTCGATGCCGGTGCGGAAGATCGTGCCTTCCGCTTCCATCTGCTCCAGGCGGCGGTCGATGACCTGCTTTTCCAGCTTGAAATCCGGGATGCCGAAGCGCAGCAGGCCGCCGATGGCCTCGTCGCGTTCGTACACCGCCACGGTGTGCCCTGCGCGTGTCAGCTGCTGGGCGGCGGCCAGGCCGGCCGGCCCCGAGCCGACGATCGCCACGCGGTGCTCGGTGTGCCTGGCTGGCGGCTGCGGCTCGAAGCCGCCGGCATCCATCAGGTGCCCGGCGAGCTCCGCCTCGACCTGCTTGATGGTCACCGCGGGCTGGTTGATCCCCAGCACGCAGGAGGCCTCGCAGGGGGCCGGGCACAGCTTGCCGGTCAGCTCCGGGAAGTTGTTGGTGGAAAGCAGCCGGGCTGCCGCGTCGTCCATCCGGCCCTTGTAGGTCAGGTCGTTGAACTCCGGGATCAGGTTGCCCAGCGGGCAGCCGTTGTGGCAGAACGGCACGCCGCAGTCCATGCAACGGCCGGCCTGCTCCTTCAGGGTGCCGGCTTTTTGGCGCTCGAGCACCTCCTTGTAGTCCATCAGGCGCACCGGGACCGGGCGCTTGGGCTGGGTGACGCGTTCGGCCACCTTCAGGAATCCGCGTGGATCAGCCACGGGTCACCTCCAAAATCTTGTTCCATACCTGCGGCGAGTCCGGGTTCTGCCCGCTGGCCACCGCATCGCTGCGCAGCTGCTGCACGGCGGCGAAGTCGCGCGGGGTGATGCTGGTCAGCCGGCCGCGGGTGTTCTCCCAGTCCAGCAGCAGGCGGGAGGCCAGCGGGGACGCGGTCAACGCGATGTGCTCGGTGAGCAGCTCGCGGATGCGTTCGGCTTCCGCGTCGCTGACGGGGGCGACCAGCAGGTCGCCATGCTCGGCGGCCAGCGGGTTCAGCTTGGCCGGATCGAAGTCCAGCACCCAGGCGGTGCCGCCGGAGAATCCGGCGCCGAAGTTCCGGCCGGTGGCGCCCAGGATCAGCACCTGTCCCCCGGTCATGTACTCGCAGCCGTGCTCGCCGATGCCCTCGGTGACGATGCTCGCCCCGGAGTTGCGCACCGCGAAGCGTTCGCCGACCATGCCGTTGATGAACAGCTGGCCGCTGGTGGCGCCGTAGCCGACCACGTTGCCGGCGATGACCTGCTCTTCGGGCTTGGACAGGGTGGTGTGCGGCGGGTGGATCGCGATCCGGCCGCCGGACAGGCCCTTGCCCACGTAGTCGTTCGCGTCGCCGGAGAGCTTCAGCGTGATCCCTTCGGGAAGGAACGCGCCCAGGGACTGGCCGGCGCGGCCGGAAAGGTTCACCTTGATGGTGTCCTGCTCCAGGGTCTGCACCCCGAAGGTCTTGGTCACGTGGTGGCCCAGCAGCGTGCCGGTGGAGCGGTCGGTATTCACGATATTCGCGTCGATGCTCACCGGCAGGCGGTCTGCCAGCGCCGGCGCGGCGGCGGCGAGCAGCTGCTGGTCCAGGTGCGTGTCCAGCCCGTGGTCCTGGCCGATGCGCCGGCGGCGCGCGGCCAGCTCGACGTCGGGGACATGGGTGATCGCATCCAGGGCCAGCCCTGCCACCTTGTCGTGGGCGGTGATCTGGTCGGCATCGGTGTCCAGCAGCTCGACCTTGCCGATCACCTCGTCCAGGGTGCGGGCCCCCAGCGCGGCGAGCAGTTCGCGCACCTCCTGGGCGATGAACTCGAAGAAGTTCACCACGAATTCGGCCTTTCCGGTGAAGCGTTCGCGCAGCGTGGGGTTCTGCGTGGCCACCCCCACCGGGCAGGTGTCCAGGTGGCATACGCGCATCATGATGCAGCCGGAAACCACCAGCGGGGCGGTGGCGAAGCCGAACTCCTCGGCCCCGAGCAGCGCACCGATCAGCACGTCGCGGCCGGTCTTCATCTGGCCGTCGACCTGCACGGTGACGCGGTCGCGCAGCCCGTTGAGGATCAGCGTCTGCTGCGCTTCGGCCAGGCCGATCTCCCACGGGGTGCCGGCATGCTTCAGCGAGTTCATCGGCGAGGCGCCGGTGCCGCCATCGTGCCCGGAGACCAGCACCACGTCCGCCTTGGCCTTGGCCACGCCGGCCGCGACGGTGCCGATGCCGGACTCGGAGACCAGCTTCACGTGCACGCGGGCCGACGGGTTGGCGCACTTCGCGTCGTGGATCAGCTGGGCCAGGTCCTCGATCGAGTAGATGTCGTGGTGCGGCGGCGGGGAGATCAGCCCGACGCCCGGGGTGGAGTGCCGGGTCTTGGCGATCCACGGGTAGAGCTTCTCGCTCATCAGCTGGCCGCCCTCGCCGGGCTTGGCGCCCTGCGCCATCTTGATCTGGATGTCATCCGCATTGGTCAGGTACAGGCTGGTCACGCCGAAGCGCCCCGAAGCGATCTGCTTGATGGCACTGCGCCGCTCGGGGTCGAGCAGGCGCTCGGGGTCCTCGCCGCCCTCGCCGGTGTTGGACTTGGCGCCCAGCCGGTTCATCGCGATGGCCAGGGTCTCGTGCGCCTCGGCGGAGATCGAGCCGTAGCTCATCGCGCCGGTGGAGAACCGCTTGACGATCGAGGAGACCGGTTCCACCTCGTCGATGCTGATCGGGGTGATGCCCTCGGTCTTGAACTTCAGCAGCCCGCGCAGGGTCTTCAGCTGCGCGGCCTGGTCGTCCACCGCCTTCGTGTACTCCTTGAACACGTCGTAGCGGCGGGTGCGGGTTGAATGCTGCAGGCGGAAGACGGTTTCCGGGTTGAACAGGTGCGGCGGGCCTTCGCGGCGCCACTGGTACTCTCCCCCGGTCTCCAATTCCAGCGGCTGGGCGCCGCCGTCGATCTCCGGGTAGGCGCGCGCATGGCGGGCGGCGGCTTCGGCGGCCACCACGTCCAGCTCGATGCCCGAGAGCTTCGTGGCGGTGCCGGTGAAGTACTGGTCGACCACGCGCTGGGACAGGCCGACGGCTTCGAAGGTCTGCGCGCCGCAGTAGCTGGAGACCGTGGAGATGCCCATCTTGGACATGATCTTCAGCACGCCCTTGCCCAGCGCCTTGATCAGGTTGGCGCTGGCCTGGCTTCCGTCGACGCCGGGCAGCTCGCCGTTCTCGGCCATCTGCTCGACTGATTCCAGGGCGAGGTAGGGGTTGATCGCGCTGGCGCCGTAGCCGATGAGCAGCGCGATGTGGTGCACTTCGCGGGCGTCGCCGGACTCGATGATCAGCGAGACGCGGGTGCGGTTCGAGCTCTTGAGCAGATGGTGGTGCACCGCGGAAGTCAGCAGCAGGGACGGGATCGGCGCCCAGGCGGCCGAGGAGTCGCGGTCCGAGAGCACGATGTAGCGCACCCCGCGGTTCACCGCGGCGGAGACCTTCTCGCAGATTTCCTGCAGCCGGGCGCGCAGCTCGGATTCGCCGCCGGCCGGGCGGTACAGCCCGCGCACCTTCAGCGTGTACTTGGCGCCGGATTCGTCGCGCAGGTTCGCGATCTTGGCCAGCTGGTCGTTGGTCAGCACCGGGTAGTCAAGTGCGATCTGGGTCTGCTCGACGCGGTCCAGGGACAGCAGGTTACCGTCCGGGCCGATCGCGGTGCCCATGGAGGTGACCAGCTCTTCGCGGATCGCATCCAGCGGCGGGTTGGTGACCTGGGCGAAGGACTGGGTGAAGTAGTCGAACAGCAGCCGCGGGCGCTGCGAGAGGGCGGCGATCGGGGTGTCGGTGCCCATGGCGGCCAGCGGCTCGGCGCCGGCGGCGGCCATCGGGGCCAGCAGCACGCGCAGCTCCTCGGTGGTGTAGCCGAAGGTCAGCTGGCGCAGGGCCACGGAAGCCGAATTGTGGCGCACATGCTCCAGATCCGGGAAGTCGTCCAGGGTCTTCAGGTTCTGCGCCACCCAGTCGCGCCATGGCTTGGAGGCGGCCACTTCAGCCTTGATTTCGGCATCTTCGACGATGCGCTGGCCGGCCAGGTCCACCGCGAACATCTTGCCCGGGGCGACACGGCCCTTGGCCACGATGTGCTTTTCGTCGGTGTCGATCACGCCGACCTCGCTGGCAAGCACCACCAGGCCGTCGTCGGTGACCCACCAGCGGGCTGGGCGCAGGCCGTTGCGGTCAAGCACGGCGCCGGCCATCTGGCCGTCGGTGAAGCAGACAGCTGCCGGGCCGTCCCACGGCTCGATGAGCATGGACTGGTACTGGTAGAAGGCGCGCAAATCCGCGTCCATCTGGTCGTCGTTTTCCCACGGCTGCGGGATCATCATCATGATCGTCTCGGCGACGTTGCGGCCCGAGAGCATGAGCATTTCGGCAACCTCGTCGAAGGAGGCCGAGTCCGAGGCGCCGGCGGTGCAGATGGGGAACAGTTCCTCGGGCACCTCGCCGAGCAGCGGCGAGGCGAGGGTTGACTGGCGGGCGCGCATCCAATTGCGGTTGCCCTTGACCGTGTTGATCTCGCCGTTGTGCGCGATGGTGCGGAACGGCTGGGCCAGCGGCCAGGACGGGAAGGTGTTGGTGGAGAAACGCGAGTGCACGATCGCGCAGCGGCTGGCGAAGCGGCTATCGGACAGGTCCGGGTAGAAGGGCTCAAGCTGCGCGGTGGAGACCATGCCCTTGTAGACGATGGACTGCGAGGAGAACGAGGCGAAGTACACGCCCATCTTGTTGTGCGCGCGGCGGCGGATGCGCCAGGCGGCGGCGTCCAGCTCGCGGCTGGTGGCGGCCGGGGCGCCGGCAGGGGCGGCGATGAAGAATTGGGTGATGCAGGGCATCACCTTGCGGGCAGAGGCGCCGAGCACGTCGGCGTTGACCGGTACCTCGCGCCAGCCGAGCACCGCGAGGTTTTCCTCGGCGGCCATGGTTTCCAGCTCTTCTTGGGCGAAGGCACGTTCGCCGGAGTCGGCCGGGAGGAAGCCCATGCCCACGGCGTAGGAGCCAGCGGCGGGAAGATCGAATGCGGTGACGCTGCGCAGGAATGCATCAGGGAGGTGCAGCAGGATGCCGGCGCCGTCGCCGGTGCCCTCGTCGGCGCCGATGGCGCCTCGGTGCTCCAGACGGCGCAGGGCGGTCAGCGCATGGGCGACAATGCCGTGGCTGGCTTCGTTCTTCAGGGACGCAATCATCGCCAGGCCGCAGGCGTCCTTCTCGGCCGCCGGATCGTACAGCCCCTGCGCGCCGGGCAGCGCGGAGAAACGAGTGTAGGGCGAGGGGACTTCCTCGCCAAAACCTGGCGAGGCGTTCATCTGGACTCCGGTCATGCTCATGAGCGTGCCTTTCTGTGGTTCATGCAGGATAGGCGCGCGGCAGCCCCCGGTAAAGGGCTAATTCTTCGCAAGGGCTTCCGGCCGCCTGGATGTTTCATCTAGCTGAAACTTTTCGACAGTGCTAAGCGGGGTCTGCTTGCGCATCGAGGTTTCGGGGACGAACATTTCCCACCTCGTTGTGGTGCTGCACCGGCAGGCCATTCCAGGGGTCGATCAACCAGTTCGGTGCGTGGATCTCACGTTACGCAGGTTTTGTTTCTCCCATGCGCGTGCTTCTGTTTCCGCAATGTTAAAAACTTTTGTCCCAGTTCCCGCGGAAAAAGCAGGTTTTTTGGTGGAGAACGCCCGAAAACCGTTTTCGCCAGCCGATTTTGAAAGCCGCCCAATGTTTCAAGCATGTTGCGCACACGCGTCGGCATCCCGCCAAATTTTTCGCGCTTCTTCGCCATATTGCGTCCCTGGCTCGTCATGGAAGCCGATCCCGGAGGCCGCGGGACGGGTTAAACCAGCGGTGGCCGGCAAGCATGAATGCTTGCCGGCCACCGCAATGGGGCTATGGATTCGCTGCCGCTACTTCTCGTTCTGCGGATCAGCGCCGGTTCCCTTTTCGGACGCGGTTTCCGATTCGGACATGGTTCCCGATTCGGACCTGTCCTGGGCACCGGTGCCTTCAGCTGGCTTGCCGCCTTCTGCTGGGGTCGGCGCGGGCGCCGTTCCTGGCAGGTAGAACGGATCGGCCTGCTGGCCGCGCAGCTTGCCGAGGACCAGGATCAGCGCGAGGATGCCGGCGATGACCATGCCGATCGCCAGCCACTGGTGCACGCGCAGGGCCAGCGGCCCGATGGCGATGACCTCGGCCGCATCCAGGCGCAGCGATTCGGTGAAGGTGCGGCCGATCCCGTACCAGATCATGTAGCAGCAGAACAGCGCACCACGGCGCAGCTTGAACTTCCGATCCAGCGCGATCAGCACGAAGGCGCCGAGCACGTTCCACAGCGACTCGTACAGGAAGGTCGGGTGGAAAAGCGTGTCCGCGGGCAGCCCGGCCGGGAAGTTGTAGCTGTCCGGGTCGATCTCCAGGCCCCACGGCAGGTCGGTCGGCGCACCGAAGAGCTCCTGGTTGAACCAGTTGCCCCAGCGTCCGGCCGCCTGCGCCAGCAGCAGGCCGGGCACGGCGGCGTCGACGAATGCAGAAAGCCGGATGCCGGCCCTCCGGCAGCCGATCCAGGCTCCGAGCGCGCCGAGCGACACCGCGCCCATGATGCCCAGCCCGCCGAGCCAGATCTGCGGGATCTCAGCCAGATGCGCACTCTGCCCGCCGAGCCCGAAGTAGTACATCGGGTCGGTGATCAGCACATGGTAAAGGCGTCCGCCGACGATGCCGAAGGGGATCGTCCAGATCGCGATGTCCCAGAGCATGTCCGAGTTGCCGCCGCGGGCGGAAAGCCGCTTGTTGGTCAGCCACAGCGCGATCAGGATACCCGCGAGGATGCACAGCGCGTAGGCGTGGATGGTCAGCGGGCCCAGCGAGATCTTCGAGAACTCCGGCGGCGGAGACGGGATCGAAGCCGGCAGGGCCAGGGCCAGCTGCGTGGCGAAAGCCATCAGGCGCGTCCGCTCAGCTCGGCGGCCAGGGCGCCGACTGCCGGCACTCCCCCGTCGCGCAAAGCGGCGACCAGCGCGGTGCCGACGATCACGCCGTCCGCGTAGGCGCCGATTTCTTCCACATGCTCTCGGCGCGAGACGCCCAGGCCCACGCAGGCGTTCTCGGCGCCGGCGTTGTGGGCGGCGTCGACCACTGCCTGCGCGGCGGAGGACACCTCGGAACGGGCGCCGGTGACGCCCATCAGCGACACGCAGTAGACGAACCCGGAAGAGGCGTCGACCGTGCGCTGCACGCGGGCTTCGGTCGAGGACGGCGCGATGAGGAACACGCGCTCCAGGCCGTGCTTCTCGCTGGCTTCCATCCACTCGGCGGACTCATCGGGCACCAGGTCGGGGGTGATCAGCCCGGCTCCGCCGGCCTCTGCGAAGCGCCGGGCGAATTCGTCCACGCCCAGGCGCAGCACCGGGTTCCAGTAGGTCATGACCATCACGGCCGCGTCGGTGCGTTCGGTGATCCCGCGCACGATCTCGAAGATCTGCGGGACCTTGAAGCCGTTCGCCAGCGCCTGCACGGTGGCTTCCTGGATGACCTGGCCGTCCATGACCGGGTCGGAGTACGGGATGCCGATCTCGATGACATCCACGCCGTTCTCGGCCAGCGCCACGGCGGCCTCGATGCTGGTGGCGACGTCCGGGTAGCCGGCAGGCAGGTAGCCGATGAGGGCCGGACGGCCCTCGGCGCGGGCTGCGGCGATCTTCTGGGCGCTGGTCACGCGGGTCATCTACTTCTCCTCGGAGTTCTGCGAGCCGGAGTTCTGCGCGTTTGCCGCGCTGATTTCGGCCTCGGCGTCCTTTTCGTCGATCATGTTGAACCAGGCGGCGGCGGTGCCCACGTCCTTGTCCCCGCGACCGGAGAGGTTCGCGATGATGATCGTCTCCTGCGGCACAGCGCCCTCGGCGATCTTGCGGGCGGCCAACCGGATGGTGCCGGCCAGCGCGTGCGCGGACTCGATCGCCGGCAGGATGCCCTCGGTGCGGCACAGCGCCTTGAACGCGTCCATCGCCTCGGTGTCGGTGACCGGCTCGTAGGTGACGCGGCCGATGTCGGCCAGGTAGGCGTGCTCGGGGCCGACGCCCGGGTAGTCCAGGCCGGCGGAGATCGAGTGCGACTCGACGGTCTGCCCGTCCTCGTCCTGCATCAGGTAGCTCTTCGCGCCGTGCAGCACGCCCGGGCGGCCCAGGGTGATGGTCGCGGCGTGGCGGTCGGTGTCCACGCCGTCGCCGCCAGCCTCGAATCCGTAGATCTCGACCGACGGGTCGTCGAGGAACCCGTGGAAGATGCCGATCGCATTGGAGCCGCCGCCGATGCATGCGGTCACGGCGTCGGGCAGGCGCCCGGCCTGGGCCAGGATCTGCTCGCGCGCCTCGTCGCCGATGACCTCGTGGAAGTAGCGGACCATCGCCGGGAACGGCGCGCCGCCGGCGGCGGTGCCCAGCAGGTAGTGGGTGGTCTCGACGTTGGCGACCCAGTCGCGCAGCGCCTCGTTGATCGCGTCCTTCAGCGTCTGGGAGCCGACGGTCACCGGGATCACGGTGGCGCCGAGCAGGCGCATGCGCGCCACGTTCAGCGCCTGGCGGCGGGTGTCCTCGGCGCCCATGTAGACCACGCACTCCAGGCCCATCAGGGCCGCGGCGGTGGCCGAGGCGACGCCGTGCTGGCCGGCGCCGGTCTCCGCGATGATGCGGGTCTTGCCCATGCGCTTGGCCAGCAGCGCCTGGCCGAGCACGTTGTTGATCTTGTGGCTGCCGGTGTGGTTCAGGTCCTCGCGCTTGAGGAAGATCCGCACCCCTCCGCAGTACTGCTCGGAGAAGCGCTTGGCTTCGGTAAGCAGCGAGGGTCGTCCGGAGTAGTTCTTGTTCAGGTCCTTGACCTGCGCGATGAACTCGGGGTCGTTCTTGGCCGCCTCGAAGGTCTCGTTCAGCTCGTCCATGGCGGCCATGAGGGACTCGGGCATCCATCGTCCGCCATACGCTCCGAAGTACGGGCCGCTTGCGTGCCTCAGCGACTGTGCATCGATCGACTGGCTGTGCTCGGAGTTCTCCGGAGTGCTCATCGATTCCCTCTTTTCTCGTACGAAGCTTGATTCGTGGTAAGTCTCGTGCCCCGCCGGAAGCTCCTGCGGGGCACGAAATGCAATTCTGCGTCCGACGCTGCCGTGCGCTGCTAGCGCTGCGGCTTGGCGTCGGTGCCGGCCTGGATGAACGCGGCGACCGAAGCGCGCGGATCGGCGTGCTTCACCAGCGCCTCGCCCACGAGGATCGCGTCGGCGCCGGCCGCACCGTACTGGGCAACCTGCTCGGTGGATTCCACACCGGATTCGGCGACGATCACCGCCTCGGACGGCAGCAGCGGTGCGAGCTTGCCGAAGGTGGCCGGATCGACGTCCAGCGTCTTCAGGTTGCGCACATTCACGCCGATGATCTTCGCCCCGGCCTTGATGGCGCGGGCGACCTCTTCCTCGGTGTGGGTTTCCACCAGGGCGTTCATTCCCAGCTGGTGAGTCAATTCTAGGAAAGATGCCAGCAATTCATCATTCAGCGCCGCAACAATGAGCAACACGAGGTCAGCGCCGTGCGCGCGGGCTTCATAGATCTGGTACTCGTCGACCGTGAAATCCTTGCGCAGCACCGGGATCTGCACAGCGGCGCGCACCGCATCGAGATCCTGGAGCGAACCGCCGAAGCGGCGCGCTTCGGTCAGCACGGAAATCACCGAGGCGCCACCGGCTTCGTACTCGGCGGCCAGGACGGCGGGCTCCGGGATATCGGCCAGCGCGCCCTTGGACGGGGACTTCCGCTTTACCTCGGAGATTACACGCAGCGTGGTGTCGCGGGCGGCCTGATCGGTGTGGCCGCCCAGCGCGGCGAACGCATCACGTGCAGGGGCGGCTGCCGCCGCTGCCTGCTTGATCGCTTCCAGGCTGGTGATTGCGCGACGGGCGCCCAGGTCTTCCCGGACGCCCGCGATGATGTCATCAAGAACAGTCAATTTAATGCGATGCTCCACTGCGAGCGCCACCGACGCCGAAACCGGCTGCCTTCAGGATCCAGCCCAGCAACAGGCCGACTACGACGATGCCGCAACCGACCCAGACGATGGACCAGGCGAGGTAGGCGAAGGCGATGCCTGCCACGATTGCACCGACAATCATGGTCAGCACGCAGGCCCACGCTGCGATGGAGTTGCCGTGGCCAATCTCTTCGGTGTAAACCGGATCGATCTCGGTGTTCTGCGACATGTTCGATGTCTCCTCATGTTGTGATGCTGCGCCCCGGCAGGGCGTTGCTGCCGAAGGACGTTGGTCTTCAGGTTCCATTCTGCCACCTGCGCGCGAGAACCTCCTATTCCAGGGGCCTTCGTTGCGCGCCGGTGGTGCGAATCACGCTCGGCCTGGGCTATTTCCCGCCAGCGGTCGGGTCTTCGCCCTGCGAGAGCTGCTCCCAGCTGGCGATATTGCGCGAGGACTGGTCCTTGGGCTCCACGCTGGCCTTGGCCGCTTGCCGGTCGTACTTGCTGGCCTTCGCGGGCCAGCGTCCGGCAAAGACCAGCACCAGCACCGCCTGCAGCACGATCAGCACGCCAGCAATCACCGCTACCGCCGGCCACGCGGTGAGCGCGTACTCGCCGGCGTTCTGGGCCAGGCCGGTGGCTTCGGCCACGGCGGTGGAGGCCACGGCCTGCGGGTCGCGCAGCGCGCCAATGCCGGCGGTGATCACCGTGGCGCCGGCGAGCAGGCAGATCGCCGCGATGATGTAGCGGGCGATCTTCCCGGCGATCAGCAGCGCCAGCGAACCGGCCAGCACCACCACGCAGACCGCGGTGACCGAGGCGGCCGCGGTCGCCCCGTCAACGACAATCTGCGGGATCTGCACGGAGCTGGAGGCCACATCAACGGTGATCCAGGTCCGGGTGGCCGACCAGAGGCCGATCAGTGCGCCGGCCAGGCCGAAAAGTGCAAGGCTGCGGGCGCTGGTCAATTTCTTCACTTCGCTTCACCTGATTCGGTGTTGATGGTGTGGGCGGCACGCATGGACTGCGCGGCCCAGACGGCGCGCAGCGGGGCGGCCGCCTTGTTCACGGTTTCCAGTGCCTCGTCGGCGAACTTCGAGTCGTTCACGATGCCGCCGCCGGCCTGCACGTAGGCGCGATCCCCCTTGAGCAGGGCGGAGCGGATGGCGATGGCCATGTCCATGTCGCCGGCGAAGTCCAGGTAGCCGACCACGCCGCCATAGATGCCGCGGCGGTACGGCTCGTACTCGTCGAGCAGCTGCAGGGCGCGGGGCTTCGGCGCTCCGGAGAGCGTGCCGGCCGGGAAGGTCGCGGCGAGCACGTCGTAGGCGTCCACGTCGTCGCGGGTCTTGCCGACCACGTTGGAGACCAGGTGCATGATGTGGCTGAAGCGCTCGACCTCCATGAACTGGGTGACTTCCACGGTGCCGGCCTTGCACACCCGCGAGAGGTCGTTGCGCGAGAGATCCACGAGCATCAGGTGCTCGGCGCGTTCCTTCTCGTCGTTGACCAGCGACTTCTCATGCAGCTGGTCGTCCTCGTAGTTGGCCCCGCGCGGCCGGGAGCCAGCGATCGGGTGCGTGACCACGTGCGAGTCGTTCACCGTGACCAGCGCTTCTGGCGAGGAGCCGACGATCTCGAAGCGTTCGCCGTCCTCGTTGACGAAGTTGAACAGGTACATGTACGGGCTCGGATTGGTTGCGCGTAGCACCCGGTAGACATCCAGCGCGTCGGCCTGGGTTTCCAGCTCGAAGCGGCGCGAAACGACGATCTGGAAGACCTCTCCGTCCACGATCGCGGTCTTGGACTTGGCCAACGCCGCCAGGTATTCGTTCTCGTCCCAGGAATGGGTGACAGCGTCCATCAGGGTTTCGCGCGGCACATCGGTGCCGGTGAGCACCGCCGCGGCCGAATCCACCGGCACCGCGAGCTGGTCGAGCATCGCCTGCAGGCGGGCGACGGCGCCGTCGTAGGCCGCATCGACGTTCTCGTCGCTGCCATCGAAGTTGATGGCGTTGGCGATCAGCGTGACCGTGCCCTCGGCCGCATCATGGGCCGCCATGTCGGCGACCAGGTTCATGCTCAGCTCCGGCAGGTTCAGGTCGTCCGCCGGAGGGTTCGGCAGCTTCTCCCAATGGCGCACGCATTCCCAGCCGATGAAGCCGACCATGCCGCCGGTCAGCGGAGGCATGCCGGGAACCGGTTCGGTTTTCAGCGCACGCACGGTGTCGCGCAGCACCTCCACGCCGGCCCCGCCGGTGGGCAGGCCGTCAGGAGCGTGCCCCTGCCAGTAGGCTTCTCCCCCGCGGGTGCTCAGCGTGGCCGGAGAGTTCACCCCGATGAACGAGTAGCGGCTCCAGACGCCGCCCGGGGCCGCCGACTCCATCAGGAAGGTGCCGGGCCGCCCCTGTGCCAGCGTGCGATACAGGCCGATCGGCGTGAGCGAGTCGGCCAGCACGGTGATGGTGACCGGGATGACGCGGCGGTTCGCGGCCATGGCGCGGAAGGACTCGCGGGACGGGGAAATCTTGCCAAGGGTTTTCATCAATGTTCTTCTTCTACGTGTTCTTCGAGCCGGTGCTGCAACGCGCAGCTGGGTGCGGAATTCGCGGCGCCCGCCTGCTGCTGGTGCCGGTGCGTCGGCAGTCCTACTCGGGACGGTGGCCCACCACGGCCGGCAATTCGCGATCGGTGAAGCAGGATTCGGTGCCGGTGTGGCAAGCGGCGCCCACCTGGTCGACCTGGACGAGCAGCGCGTCGCCGTCGCAGTCCAGGGCCACGGACTTCACGAACTGGTAGTGGCCGGAGGTGTCGCCCTTGCGCCAGTACTCCTTGCGGGAACGCGAATAGAAGGTGACCCGGCCGGTGGTCAGCGTGCGGTGCAGCGCTTCATCGTCCATCCAGCCGAGCATCAAGACCTTCCCGGAATCGTACTGCTGCGCGATGGCGGCAAACAGGCCATTGGCATCGCGCTTGAGGCGAGAGGCGATCTCCGGGTCGAGGCTGTGGGATTCAGGGCTCGGAATCGAGCCGTCGTTAGAAGTAGGCATCCCCATTAGCATACTGGTTTTCCGCGGAATCCTGAGACCTGTGACGTACCGCTCGTCGACGCGCCATGCCGACTGGGCGACACCTCTCTCGCCTTGCACAATTAGTCAGTTGGAGCGTGCTAGTTTCAGAAGTGATGCACTTAGTTCAGGCTTCCAGACTTGCGTTGGCCGAGACCCTGCTTGCGGCAGGACCTACCGCCGACACCCTTTGCGACGGTTGGCAAACCCGCCATCTCGCCGCGCACCTCGTGTTGCGCGAAAGCTCGCTGCTTTCCGCCGGCACGTTCTTCAAGCCGCTTTCCAAGAAGCTTGAAGCGAAACTGAACCAGATGGTGGTCGCGGCGCAGACCCCGGAAGGCTACGCGAAATTGGTCCGCAGCTTCCGCTCGGGTCCGCCCGCGTTCTCGCCGTTCGCCATCGACAAGGTAAACCAGTCGGCGAACCTCTCGGAATTCTTCATCCATACCGAGGATGTTCGCCGGGCCCGCGGCCAATGGGCTCCGCGGGTGCTGGACAAGGAGTACACAGAACTGCTTTGGCAGTCGCTGACCCGCATGTCCCGGCTGCTGTTCCGCCACGCGCCCATCGGCATTATTCTCACGCGTCCCGATGGCCAGCGCCATGTTGCCAAGAAGGCGCCGAACGCTGTGTCCATTACCGGACCGGTCACCGAGCTGATGATGTATTCGTTCGGCCGCATCGATCAGAGCTTGGTCTTGTTCGAGGGCGGCGAAACCGCATTGGAAATCGTCAAGGGATTCAAGCCGGGGCTGTAGTACTCCCTCCCGTTTATCCACATTCGTGGGTGGGCCATCAATGTTCGCTTCGCACCGGCCTAGGATTTCGAGCAATCGATATCCAACGGCTTCGGAGCTTGAACATGAACACCCAGAAAATTGTTCGCCGTTACTCTAGTGCTGCTATCTCTGCAGTCCCCGCTTTCGTCCTGGTTGCCCTGGCATCAGCGCTGATCGTGTCCGTAGCACCGGCCGAGGCCGAATCTTCGGCTTCATCGCCGACCGGATCTTACACCGCAGAGGCGACGCCAACCAGCGAACCGGATCCTCCAGACTCGGCAAACCTTCTGTATGAAAAATCGGATTACGGGGCGCTCGAAGCTGCACGGCGCTTCTTCCGATTTCTCGATTACGAAATCCTCTATCGTTCCCCCGTCGATTTCGCGCCGATAGTTACTGGCAAATGCGAATTGGAGCAATGCTGGAAAACGTTCCAAGAGCTAGACGACCTGAGAAAAGGGCCAGAAGACATCCAGATCGGGGGCTACCACTATCTCCACACGGACTACATCGTCCAGTTCGACGGAAACCAGGCCTACCTGATGGGAGAGCTCACCTTGTCCCCACGCTCCCTGCTACGACCAGATCAGGAAGTCATATTCTTCGAAGAACAAAATCTGGGTGAGATCACCGTAGGACTTGAATATACCGACACCGGGTGGAAAGTCTCTGACGTCTCGCTTGATAATCCACGTTCAGCAACGCGGCGCGACACTTGAGCCTGGATTCATTCGAACCAGTTAGACTGCTAAGTTCTACGCTGACGCCAATGCTGGCAGCCGGTGGTCATGAGGTTCATCTCTGCACGTATCAGCAGTATCAATAGCTGTGGATGTTCACAGAGAATCTGAAATAGGCTGTGGCAAGTTTTCCACAGATTCGTCGAAAACTCTCCACTTTCTTGAAACACGGGCATAGGATGGCGCACAACCTCGCATTCCCGATGATCATGGAGAGTTCGAATGGACACGCGGAAAATTGCAGTTGTCGCGTCGGTTGCAGCAGTTGCACTCGCACTGTCAGGCTGCAGTACAGGGAGTGCCGAAGGACAGGGAAACTCGCCGTCCGCAGTAAGCAAGATGTCACCAGCTCCGGATTCGACGACAAAGAATCCATCACCCTCGAAAAACAATACGTACAGGCCTGCGTCGCCCGAGGGACCCGCAGAAAATGTTCCCGTCCCAAAACTGCCAGCACTGGCAAAAGAATACAGCGAAGACGGTGCGGCCTCGTTCTCCAAATTCTATTTTGATCTCGTGAACTATGCCATTGAGACTAATAATGCAGGTCCTATAAAAAAGGTCACCACAAAAGAATGCATAGTGTGCGGTGTTTCAATTATCGATGAAGCTACAGAAGCTAAGAAACTAGGGAAATGGCATGTTGGCGGAAAACACCACCCAAAAATTCTCGATTCCTATATATCCGGGGAGAACCTAGCGGTGGTAACAGTTGAATATACCGCTGACAAAGCCGAAATCTATCTCGTCCCAAATGAACCAGATTCCAAAATGGACAAGTTAGAGCCAACTACTGTAGCCGTGGGCCTGGAATTTGACCATGGCTGGAAAGTATACAGAATAATCGGTGCCGAATAATGAAGCTGCAATCTTCAAATAAACTGACAATGCTTATTGCATTCTGCGTCAGCATTCCGGCTGTTTTGGGCATGCAGGCTCCTATCGACCCTGCCAACAAGGAAGATCACGGCATTCGAATGCTTCCGGAATCAATTTACGAAGATCATGACAAAAAGGAAAACTTCAACTACAAGGTGAAGCCGCAGAATCCACAACCCAAAAAACAACGACCCCGGGACGCTTCACCCAAAGAGAAGTTCTCCATCCGAGATTACGAGAGTTGTGACCCAAACACCTCAAACGCTCGATTCTGTAGGAGTATACCTGAAGAAAGAACCTGCCCAGACGGATCGGCACCGATTTACCGGCAGGTTCTCGACGCCCAAGGACGTGTAGTTCGTCAGTATCGTTACTGCCCTGGTGAACCACCGAAAATTGAATTACCTAAAGAAACTCTCACCCAGGAAATCATAATTGATATAAACAAATTCAAAGAATATCCCATAATTCCTTCGAAGATTATTAGCAATCCAACTAAATTTTCCTTGAAGAACGGCAATACGCATTTCATGGCTACCGAGGAAGTTCAATCTTTCTCCTCTAGCCTCTCAGGATCAAAAATACGAATAAAGGCGATTCCGATTCAATGGAATTGGAACTATGGTGACGGGACCACTCGAAATCTTAATTTTCCTGGCGAACCTGCACCGAACCATACTTTGAGAGATGAAACCCCTACGAGTCATTCTTATAGCGAGACTGGCAAGTTCAAAGTCGAGGTTACCACCCTCTACCGAGGAGAATTCAGCGTCGATGGAGGCCCATGGCAGGCCATACCCGGTCAAGCCGCCGTCGCAAGCACACCGATTGAAATCGACGTTTGGCGCACTGAGAAGGAGCTCATTGCCAACGATTAGCCAAGTACAGCATGAGGCCCAGCGCCATGTGGTGCTGGGCCTCATGCTTGGATCCTAGCGAACTGGGTAACCAGCTTCGCGGATCGCTTGCTTAACCGTGGCGATCATGTCCTTCGGTCCGAAGTGGAAAATCGAGGCTGCCAATACTGCGTCGGCACCCGCTTCGATCGCTGGAGGGAAGTCCTCAGGCTTTCCCGCGCCACCCGATGCGATCAGCGGAACCGAGACCTCGGCGCGAACCGCACGGATCATTTCCAGGTCGAAGCCATCCTTGGTGCCGTCAGCGTCGATCGAGTTCAGCAGGATCTCCCCCACGCCTCGTTCGGCAGCTTCCTTCGCCCAGGCTACGGCGCACATGCCGGTGCCCGTACGACCGCCATGGGTAGTGACCTCGTAGCCCGATGCGATCGACGGATCATCGGTGCGGCGCGCGTCCAGGGACAGCACGAGCACCTGGGAGCCGAAGCGCTGGGTGATCTCGTTGATGACCTCGGGACGGTTCACCGCCGCGGTATTGATCGAGGCTTTGTCGGCACCGTTGCGTAGCAGCCGATCGACGTCTTCAGCAGTGCGGACGCCACCGCCCACGGTCAGCGGGATGAAGACTTCTTCTGCGGTGTGACGGACAACTTCGTAGGTGGTTTCACGGTCCGAACTGGATGCGGTGACATCGAGGAAGGTCAGTTCGTCGGCACCTGCGTCATTGTAGCGGCGGGCAAGCTCAACTGGGTCGCCAGCATCGCGAAGGCCCGCGAAGTTGACGCCCTTGACGACTCGTCCGGCATCGACGTCGAGGCAAGGAATAACACGAATTGCAACGCTCATCAGCGGAATTTCCTTGTCTACTTAGATGCGGCAGGCGTGGATCTGGCTGACCAAGATGGCACGTGCGCCAACGTCATAGAGTTCATCCATGATGTTGTTCGTCTGCGATTTCTTGACCATGGCGCGCACGGCGACCCACTCGGAGTTGGCAAGGTCCGACACGGTTGGCGATTCCAGGCCTGGGGTCAGTGCGCAGGCCTTGTCGGCCAACTCGCGGCGTACGTCGTAGTCGAGCATGACGTACTGGCGGGCGACAAGCACCCCGTTGAGACGGCGGATCAGCACATCCAGGCCAGATGGCTTGTGCCCGACACGGCCGATCATGACCGCTTCGGAGTTCAGCAGCGGATCGCCGAAGATCTCCATGCCGGCGGCCTTGATGGTGTTGCCAGTTTCCACGACGTCGGCAATGGCATCTGCTACGCCGAGGCGGACCGAGGACTCGATGGCGCCATCAAGACGAACGATTGAAGCTTCGATGCCGGACTTCTCGAGGTAGTGGCGCAGCAGCACGTCGTAGCTGGTGGCAATGCGCTTGCCATTGAGCTGCTGGGCATCGTTGAACGCGCCAACCGGGGCAGCGAAGCGGAAGGTCGACTTTCCGATGCCGAGCGAAAGCTGCTCTTCGACAGCGTCGTCGACATCTGCATCGAGGTACAGGTCGCGGCCGGTGATGCCTACGTCCAGGATTCCGCGGCCGACATAGACGGCAATGTCGCGGGGACGCAGATAGAAGAATTCAACTTGGTTGTCCTCGTCGACCAGGACCAGTTCGCGGGAATCGCGGCGCTGGAGGTAGCCGGCTTCCTTGAACATGGTGGAAGCGATTTCGGACAAGGCACCCTTGTTGGGTAGGGCTACGCGGAGCATTTTTGACTCGTTTCGTCATGAATGGCGCTGCGGCGATTAGCCATAAACAAGCGCCAAGGATTAATTCGTTGGCCGTTGTTTCTGCCGCCGTGCGTTGACTGCGGCCTGATCGGCAATGGATCAGGCCGCAGTCGCGCGACGGCTATAGATGCTTGTAAACGTCGGCCAAGGTCATGCCCTTGGCGATCATGAGAACCTGCAAGTGGTACAGCAACTGGGAGATTTCCTCCGCCGCGGCCTCATCGGTTTCGTACTCCGCAGCCATCCAAACTTCGGCGGCTTCCTCGACGATCTTCTTGCCGATGCCGTGGACACCAGAGTCGAGTTCGGTGACGGTACGTGAGCCTTCCGGGCGGGATTGTGCCTTGAGCGATAGTTCGCTGAAGAGCTCGTCAAAAGTTTTCACGGAACTAATCCTAGCTGTTTTCTTGACCGGGGCCGTATTCTGGTGCCCCTTTGTGACAGGACCGGCCCGATGCTACGGCAGTGCGGCGACTGTCATCACGGCAGCCGAGTAGGCTTCATAGCCCTTGTCCTCGCTGGAGTTCTCCAAGCCAGCGCGATCCAGGGCCTGCTCTTCGTTATCGCAGGTGAGCACGCCGAAACCGATAGGGGTTTTGGTGTCCACACTCACATTGGTTAAGCCATTGGTCGCTGCCATGCAGACATAGTCGAAGTGCGGTGTACCTCCGCGGATGACCACACCCAGCGCGATGACCGCGTCGTAGTCCCCGGCGAGGGTGGAAGCCGCGACCGGCAGCTCGAAAGTGCCCGGTACCCGAATCAGGGTGGTGCTGGATTCCAGGCCGGCGTCCTTGGCGGCGCGCTGGGCACCGTCAATCAGTCCGTTCATGATCACTTCGTGCCAGCTGGCGGCTACGATGGCCACCTTGAGCTGGGAGAACTTCTCGTCACTGGCCAGGGCGGCCAGCTGTTCGCTGACGTCGGTTGGTGCGCCATGCTTGCTCATCTTGATGCTCCTTGGTTCTTCTGGATTCGTCGTGTTCAGGCGCCGTGGTAGGCGTCGGATTGCTGGTCATCGTCGGTATCGGGCAGGTCCAGATGGTGGCCGAAGCGAATCTGCTTGGTCCGCAGGTAGGCGGAGTTCTGCTCGCGCGGCGCAATCTGCAGGCCGACCAGCTCGGCCACCTTGATTCCCGCGTCGTTCAGTTGTTGCTGCTTGTCCGGATTGTTGCTCAGCAAGCGGATCTCGTCCAGGCCCATGGCCTTGAGAATTGCGGCGACGGCGAAGTATTCGCGGGCGTCGGCCGGGAATCCCAGATGCAAGTTGGCGTCCAGGGTGTCCATGCCGTCTTCCTGCAACGCGTAGGCGCGCAGCTTGTTGGCCAGCCCGATGCCGCGGCCTTCATGCCCGCGGATGTAGATGATGTGGCCGCCTTCGCGGGCGATGGCTTCCAACGATGCATGAAGCTGTTCGCCGCAGTCGCAACGGTAGGAGCCGAAGATGTCCCCGGTGAGGCATTCCGAATGGATGCGCACCAGGTTGCCCGGCGCGCCGCCATTTGGACCTTCATGGCTGAGCACGATGTGCTCGTGGTTCTCTGCGGTGGCTGCTCTGGCGGTGAAGTCCCCGAAGGCGGTAGGCAGCTTGATCGGGTCGGTCAGCTCGATCTCGTCATTGACCCGGCGCCAGCGGGCCAGGTCGTCAATGGAGATCAGTGGCAGGTCGTGTTCGGCGGCGAAGACCCGCAAGTCATCCAGGCGCATCATTTCGCCGTCGTCCTTGGTGATCTCGCCGATCACGCCCACCGGTTCCAGCCCGGCGGCCTGGCACAGGTCCACTGCTGCTTCGGTGTGGCCCCGGCGTTCGAGCACTCCCCCGGCTGCGGCGCGCAGCGGGAAGATGTGGCCCGGTCGGGAGAGCTGGGACGGCTGGGTGTCCGGGTCGGCCAGCAGGCGGCTGGTCAGCGCACGATCGGCGGCTGAAATGCCGGTGGTGATGCCTTCGGCGGCATCGCAGGTGACGGTGAAGGCGGTTCCCTTGGCGTCCTGGTTGATGCCGACCATCGGAGCCAGGCGCAGCGCGTCGGCACGTTGGGCGCCGAGCGGCACGCAGATCACCCCCGAGGTGTAGCGGATGGTGAAGGCCATCAGTTCGGCCGTGGCGTGCTGGGCGGCGAAGATGATGTCGCCTTCGTTCTCGCGGTCTTCGTCGTCGACAACGACAACTGCACGACCCGCGGCAAGGGCCGCCAGCGCGGTTGGGATGGAATCAAGCGTTGACGTAGCCATTACTGCTGGCCTCCGAATTCATTCAGGCGTGCCACGTACTTGGCGAGCACGTCGACCTCGATATTGATCTTGTCGCCGACTTGTCGGGTGCCCATGGTGGTTTCGGCGAGGGTGATCGGGATGATGCCGACCTCGACCCAGTGGTTGCCTGCATCGGCCGCCGGGGAGACCGCGGTGATGGTCAGCGAGATGCCGTCCAGCGCAATGGAGCCCTTTTCAGCGGTCAGCGGCGCGTACGCGTCGTCGATGCCGATGCGGAAGGTGGTCCACTGGCCGTGGTCTTCGCGGGCCAGCACCGTGCCGACGGTGTCCACGTGGCCCTGCACCACGTGTCCGTCGAGCCGGCCGCCGGCTGGGGTGCAGCGTTCCAGGTTGACCTGGTCGCCGGTTTTCAGGGCGCCGATGGTGGTGCGGCGCAGGGTTTCGCCCATGACGTCGACGCTGAGCTTTTCCCCGTCCATCTCGGTGGCGGTCAGGCAGACCCCGTTGACGGCCAGTGAGCCGCCCAGGCCCAGGTTGTCGGTGTGGCCCGGGGCGCGCAGGGTCAAAACTGCCAGGTCCTTGCCGGTGAAGGTCTCGATGCCTTCGATGACGCCTTGGCCGGTGACAATTCCGGTGAACATGTTTACTCCTTGAAAATTTTGGGGTTGCCGGCGATCAGTCGCGGGGCAGCGGTTCCAGATGCAGGGCAATGTCATCGCCCAGCCTGGTCAAAGACTCGTTGCTGGCCGAATCCAGCCGGAAGCGCCGCGCATCGGCAAGCGTGGTGGTGTTCGGCATGTTGACCGATGAGCTGCCTGCGCCGATCAGCAGCGGCGCCTGGTAGCAGTAGATCTCGTCGGCCAGATCGGCTGCGATGAAGGCCGAGGCGACTGTGGCGCCGCCTTCAACCAGCAAATGGGCCAGGCCCAGCTCATTGGCCCGGACGATAACCTCGTGCACGTCGTGGCTGCGGACCTGCGCCCAGTCATCACCCTGGGCGAGCGCCAGATCAGCTGGCAGATCCCGCTCGCCCATGACCAGCCGGAAGGGCTGGTGCTCATGCAACTGGCCATCGGGGGTTCGGGCGGTCAACCGCGGGTTGTCGATGATCGCGGTGCTGGTGCCGACGAGGATGCCATCGACTCGCGAGCGCAGGGCGTGCGCGTGATTGCGCGACGCCGTGGACGTGATCCACTGGCTCGTGCCGTCCGGTGCGTTGATCCGGCCGTCGAGCGACTGCGCGATCTTGACAGTGATGAACGGCCGGCCCTCATCTTTGGCGATGAACCAGCGGTGGTTCAGCTGCTTCGCGGCGGAGGAATCAGCCAGCTGGGTGGCCTGGGTTCCGTGGCTGCGCAGGTAGTCGGCGCCTCCGCTGGCGGCGGTGTTGTCGGGGACAGCGTAGTACACGTGGCCAATGCCGGCTTCCACAATGGCCTGGGCGCAGGGACCGGTTCGGCCGGTGTGGTTGCATGGTTCGAGGGTTACTACCATCGTCAGCTCGCGGGCCTTGGCCGCAGGCATCTTGCCCAGTCGGCGCAGTGCGTCGATCTCGGCGTGCGGGTGCCCGGCACCGATATGGAAACCGGTGGCAATGATATTTCCCTCTGCATCCAAAACGCAGGCGCCGACCAGCGGGTTCGCTCCGCGGTGGCCCCGACCGGCGGTTTCCAGCGCAGTGCGCAATGCCGCGTCGAGCTGCTGGGTCGTGATCATGGTGCTATTCCTTTCAGCGTTTGCGCGAAATAGTCGGATCGAGCATTTCGGTTTCGATCTGGGGTTTGGCACCGCGCTTGGAATTGGCCCAGACGAAGAAGCCGACCAGGGTGAATGCGCCGTAGAACAGGTACATGAAGGCGCTGGCGTAGTATCCGGCGGAGAACAGCAGGGGCACGCCCACTGCGTCGACGGCAACCCAGAACAGCCAGAATTCCACCCAGCCCTTGGCCATGCCGTAGGTTGCGAGCAACGAGCCTACGAAGGTCCAGGCATCCGCCCAGACCGGCTCATAGGATCCGAGCATGCGGAAGATCGGGGTCAGTGCGACGGTGCCGAGGATCAGCACGGCAATCAGGCCCAGTCGGGTCTTGCCGGACGCCCATTGCGGGGTCACCGCGCTGCCGGTGCCGTCCTTGGCCTGCTTCCAGCGGTACCAGCCGAAGACCGATACGGCAATGAACATGATTTGGCGGCCTGCTTGGCCCCAGAGATTGGCTGTGTAGCCGGTATCGAAAATGCTGCCCAAGAAGACCGTCAGCAGCAGGAGGTTGCCGACTATGCCAATGGGCCAGGCCCAGACTTTGCGGCGCATGCCGCCCACGGCGCTGGCCAGGCCGAAGATATTGCCTACGACTTCGCGCACCAGCAGTGCCGACGAGCCGATCGCAATTTGTGAGTTGAAAGCTTCAATGAGCCACCGCAGGAAATCCATCATTCCACCCTTCTCGAAGCGGCGGCTCCGGGGGTGTGCATTTGATGGGCCTGTGGCTCTGCTTTAGAAGATAGCCCCTGTGAGGGCTACCGGCAGTACCAAAAGGCATATCAAATTCGTGCTTCTCCCATCCAGACTTTAACTGTCGGTACTGGAATTCCACCAGTTCAACCGTTCCCTCAGCTTGTGGCTTTGGTTGCGGGTCGCGGACTATGACCGCCGGTTCGGACTTTCACCGACCCCGGAGCACGTATTCGTGTTTACTGAAAACATTCTGGCACACTTTGCGTGGTCCTAGTGACCACCCAGCGCAAGATTGCGTAATACGTCGATTTCCACCGATGGCTCTTCTGCCGAGTACACCGCGGAACCGGCAACGAAGACATCCGCTCCGGCTTCGGCGGCACGTAAGATCGTGTCGCGCGAAATGCCGCCGTCGACCTGCAGGGCAATGGGCTTGCCGCTGCCGTCAATGGCTGCGCGGGCGCGCTTGATCTTCGGAAGGACCAGATCCAGGAACTTCTGTCCGCCGAAACCTGGTTCCACGGTCATCAGCAGAACCATGTCCAGCTCGCCGAGCATATCCAGGTAGGGTTCGATCGGCGTTGCCGGGCGCAGGGCCATGGAAGCCTTGGCGCCGGCCGACCTCAGTTCGCGGGCCAAGCGGATCGGGGCTGCCGATGCCTCGGCATGGAAAGTTACCGAGTCCACGCCGAGCTGTGCGTATTCCGGCGCCCAGCGATCCGCGTTCTCGATCATCAGGTGCACGTCGATGGGCAGCTTGCTGACCTTGCGCAGCGCATCAACCACCGGCAATCCGAGGGTCAAGTTGGGCACGAAATGGTTGTCCATGACATCCACGTGAACCGCGTCTGCGGTGTGGATGCGTTCCAGCTCGCTGGCAAGGTTCGCGAAATCTGCGGACAGGATCGACGGGTTGATCCGCGCGTTAGGCATGGATGCTCCTCGGAATACTCGGGGCTTGGCTAGGCTTTTTTGGTCAGGATTGCCATGAACATGGCATCGGTGCCGTGCACATGGGGCCACAATTGCACGGTGCTGCCCTCGGCCAGCGCATGTCCTGCCGGCCGGGCGTCCTGATGCATCACCGCGGAAACGGCGGCACTGGTATCCAGCAGAGCAGCATTTTCGTGGCGCTTCAAGAAGTCTTCCACAACCAGGCGGGTTTCCGCCTGATGCGGCGAACAGGTGACGAAGCCGATGACTCCTCCGACGCGTACCGCGTTGAAGGCGGCGTCGAGCAGCTCGCCTTGCAATTTGGTCAGCTCAGGGATGTCCCGTGGTGCCTTTCGCCAGCGTGATTCCGGGCGGCGGCGCAGTGCACCCAGTCCGGAGCATGGCGCGTCGACCATGATGCGGTCGTAGTCCCCCGCATAATCCTCGCCGCCAAAGATGCGTCCGTCTTCGCCGGTGACCATCCAGTAGTCATGCGGCACAGCATCCAAGGAGTTCACGACCAGCCGGGCACGGTGCGGGGCCGGCTCATTGGCGGTCAGGCGGGCGTCGCGCTGCACGGCGATCGCCGCGAGCAGTGCAGCCTTGCCGCCTGGACCTGCGCACATATCCAGCCAGTAGCGGTCTTCGCCGGCTTCGGGCAATTCGATAGCAGCCAGGGCGCGGGCCATGACCTGGCTGCCGGCGTCTTGGACGCGCACGGTGCCTTCCTTGACACCAGGTACACGTGAGACGTCGCCGTGCTTGTAGGTGGCAGAATCCGCGAGCAGGGTGCCTCGCTCTGCGCCGGATTCCAGCGCTCCGGACAGATCGCCCAGGCCGGGCAAGGCTACGAGGTTCACCACCGGGGCCAGGTTGTCCGCTTCCAGCAGGGCTTCAAGTTCACTCGCGTCGCGGCCATGGGCGATCAGTGCGCCACGCAGGGCGCGGACAATCCAGTCCGGGTGCGAGTGCTCGATGGCCAGGCGCTCGGAATCCGATGCGGCGGCGTTGCCCAGCTGTTCGGTCCATGCAGCGGCTTCCTGGGCGGACACGCGGCGCAGCACCGCGTTGATCAGGCCGGATGGGCCGGCGCCAATTTGCGCACGAGCCAGTGACACGGTTTCATCCAACGCTGCGTGCTTGGGCACGCGCATGGCCAACAGCTGGTGGGCGCCCAAGCGCAGCGCATCGAGGATCGCCGGATCCAGCTCGGCCAGCGGGCGGTCGACCAAGGTGGCCAGGATCGCGTCGTAGAAGCCCTGGCCACGCAGGGCCCCGTAGGCCAGTTCGGTGGCGAAGCCCGCGTCGCGGCGGTCGAGCTGGTATTCGCGGATCATCTTCGGCAGCACCAGGTTGGCGTAGGCATCCGCACTGGATACTTCGCGCAGGGTCTTGAAAGCTACCAGGCGTGCCGGATCGGCCGCGCGCTTGCGCTGCCCGGGTGCGGCTGCTGAATACTTGCGCGGGCCGGACTGGCCGCGGTTGCGGGTACGTCCCTGCTCGTTGCGGCGTAAGTTATCGCGGTGTCCACCGCGAGGTTCCTGCCCGCTCATGCGAAGCTCACTTCCGTTCCCTGGGTGAGCACTCCTCGTGCCCAGTCGCTGGCGTTCATCATTTTCTTGCCCGGAGGCTGGATTTCGGTGGGTTGCAAGGCCCAGGTGGCGGTGCCGATGTAAACCTTCGGCTGCTTTCCTGGTTCGATGCGCACTTCGCCCGGTGCAAGGTCGGTGATCTCACGGTGCTCACGCAGCGGGCCGAACTTGAAACGCTTGTCCTCGACCTTGACCCAGGCACCAGGGGCAGGAGTGGTTCCGTGGGCGCGCCGGCGGATTTCGGTGGCGGTCCGGGTGAAGTCCAGTTCCGCATCCACGTCGGTAATCTTCGGTGCGTAGGTGTGCGATCCGGACTGCGGAACGGCAACGGCCTGGCCTGAAGCCAATGCCTGCAGGGTCTGCACCAGCAGCGTCGACCCGGAACGGCTGAGCCGTTCGAGCATGATGCCTGCGGTGTCCAGCTCACCGATGCTCTCGGTGACTTGCCCGAAGACTGGTCCGGTATCAAGGCCGGTTTCCAGCTGGAAGGTGACTGCGCCGGTGATGTCGTCGCCGTTGATAATGGAATGCTGCACCGGAGCTGCGCCCCGCCAGTGCGGCAACAGCGAGAAGTGCAGGTTGATCCAACCATGGGTTGGGACGGCCAAGGCCGCTTCTGGCACTAGTCCCCCGTAGGCGACGATGGCCGCGGCTTCAAGTTCCAACGCCGCCAGTTCAGCCGTAGTTTCTTCGGTGATCTTGGCGGCCTTGATGATCGGCAGGCCAAGTTCTTCGGCTCGGGCAGCGACCGGCGAGGGGGTCAATACGCGTTTTCGACCCAACGGAGCATCGGGACGGGTGAGCACTGCGGCAATTTCAAAGCCGGCTTCGTGCAGGTAGTTCAGGGAAGTGACAGCGACCTGTGGCGTGCCGGCGAACAAAATACGCATGAGCTAGAACCCCAATCCTGCGCCAAAGCTGGAGCCGAGGGCCCCTGATCGTTTTTTCACCGTGGCGTTGGCGGTCTGCGAGTAGTTGTTGGCCCGCAAGGTGCGCCACGCCGCTTTCTTTTCTTCTGGTTCCAGCCGGTCCAGGAACAGAATGCCGTCCAGGTGATCAGTTTCGTGCTGGAAGCAGCGGGCGAGCATGTCGGAACCTTCGATTTCCACCGGCTTGCCGAACTTGTCGAAGCCGGTCGCCTTGACGTGGCGCCGGCGTCGAACTGGCGCTGCAATGCCCGGGATGGACAGGCAGCCTTCTACCTGGTCGTCCTGGTAATCGTCGCTGAGCTCCAGCACCGGGTTCACGATATGTCCGCGTTCTTCGCCAATTTGGTAGGTGAAGACGCGCAGGGACACGCCAACTTGAGGCGCGGCGAGGCCTGCACCTGTGACGTTTTCCATCGTCTGGTCCATGTCTTCGACGAGCTTCTGGAGCTCCGGGCCAAAGTCGGTCACCTCCTGCGCTGGGGTGCGTAGAACGGGGTCTCCGATGATCCGAATTCCCAAAATCGCCATAATCCGCTGGTACCTTCCCTGCCGTGGATATTGGTATTAGGTTTCGCAATGCCGAAAGCTAACCGTTCCAGTCTACGCGGTGAAGGGAGGGCATTACTGAGCTGGCGGCGTGATTTCGACCAGTGAAGCACGCGACTGGGCAATCTTGAATGCAGCTTCCCAGTTCCGCCGCAAAGCATAGAACTTCGACCAGTAGTCGGGCAATGCCTGCGGCGGTGCCATGAAGGTCCGCGAACCGGTCTCGCCAAGGGCCACAGCGAGCAGCATCGTGTCGGTGCCATATCCCCACTCTTTCCATGCGCCCCGCTCGGCATCCACGACTTGCTCTTCTGCCTTGCAAGCGGCCGCCAGCTGCATGATGACTTTGTCATCGGGGCGCTTGACGAAGCCGTCCCGATCGGTGTTTTTGGTCTTGTAGTCCACGAGGCAGGTTCGGCCGCCGATCTTTGCGACCAGGTCAATGGTGCCCGCGTAGCCGACACTGTGATTCCATACCGTCACCTCTGCGGCAATGGGCTGGACATTGTAGTCATCCCACCATTGGTCAAAGTGGCGCGCGAACCCCAACTCGTTGTTCGCTTCGAGCGCGGCTTGGGCTGCTTCCAAATCATGTTCCAGATCCAGCGCCCGCAGTGCTCGCTGCTCAGCGTAGTTATGCACTCGATCACCGCGGGCCGCGGCGGAGTCCCGATAGGCCTCGGCAGCACCGGCGGCATCGCGTATCAGGGAACGCAACTGGCCACGGTCGCCCACTGCGTGCACCAGTCGATGATCGTCCGAGAGTGCCTTGGCCGCCATGTACCCGGCCCAACCTGACAGGTCCAGCTTGTCCATGGAGATGACTGTGGTGATGGATGGGACAATCGCTTCGCCTCCGACTTGTCGGCAGTACATGCGGCCCAGGTCTGTTTGAATAGCCAGTTTTGGTGACGTCATGCACACGATCATGGCACGCGCTCGGCCTGCTTCGCTCCTAGTCGTACCGGAAAAATGAATTTTCCGCGTAGTTCCGCGGATTTTCGGGCGTGTGAACCAGATCTCAGCGTTTCGATTTGTGGGGATGCGAAAACTCGTATAGAGTTTTTACTCGTTGGAGCGAACGGAAACGTTCAGTAAACAACACATTTTGCGGACATAGCTCAGCTGGTAGAGCGCAACCTTGCCAAGGTTGAGGTCGCGAGTTCGAACCTCGTTGTCCGCTCGCAAAAAGATTCACCGACTAGGTAAAACTAGTCATTCTGACTCCGGTCAGTATGGTGGGGTGGCCGAGAGGCGAGGCAGCGGCCTGCAAAGCCGTATACGCGGGTTCGAATCCCGTCCCCACCTCGCAATGAAGATTGCTTGATCTTTTTAG
>NZ_BJNE01000008.1 GCF_006539525.1 Glutamicibacter nicotianae
CCTTGTAGGCTTCGGGAACCATGGTGTCGGCGATCATCGTCAAGATGCCTCCGGCAGCGACGGCGGTGGCGAAAGCCAGCACCTCGCCGGGCATGGATTCCAGCAGCAGGGCTCCGAGGAAGGCCGCGATGCCGCAGGAAATGGCGATGGCGCCCCAGAGCAACGCGATCGAGGACCCCTTCTTCCCGGACGCTTTCATCTGGGCGGTGCTCGCCAGGCCCTCGGGGACATTGGAGATGAAAATGGCGATCAGCATTGCCGGATTAATGCTTGCGCTGGCAACAACGGTCAGTCCCAGGGCCACGGATTCTGGAATGCCGTCGATGAGCGCGCCGACCGCGAGCGCGGATCCGGACGAATCCTGCTCGTCTGCGCGCTGCGCCTGCCGCTTTCCAGTCCGCCAGTCCAGCAGCCGGTTCGCACCGAAATACAAGGCAGCGCCCACGATCACACCGCCCAGCGTCGCACCAAGGCCACCGGTGCCATAGGCTTCGAGCACCAGCTCGAAGGCCAGGGCGCTGATCAGGACCCCGGCGCCGAAGGCCATGATGGCGCTGACCCAGACCTTGGGGATCTTCAGCCACCAGGCAGCACCGGACCCCAGCAGCAGGGCGGACCCGGCCACGGTGCCCCAAAGCAAAGCCTGCAACGAAGCGAACATGGCACCCACTATAGCCAGCAATGAGCCGGGTTAGTAGGTGCCATATGAGTTCTGACTGGGACTAACCCTCGTTGGACATGTTATTGAAACGCGAGTAGTGGCCCTGGAAGGCCACGGTGATGGTCTTGGTCGGACCTGCACGGTGCTTCGCGATGATCACGTCGGCCTCGCCCGGACGGTTTTCCTTGTCGTACACGTCGTCGCGGTGCAGCAAGATGACCATGTCGGCGTCCTGCTCGATCGAACCCGATTCACGCAGGTCCGAGACCATGGGCCGCTTGTCGGTGCGCTGCTCGGATCCGCGGTTCAGCTGCGACAGCGCGATCAGCGGCACGTCGAGCTCCTTGGCCAGTAGCTTGAGGTTACGCGAGAACTCCGAGACTTCCTGCTGGCGCGATTCCACGCGCTTGCCCGAGCTCATCAGCTGCAGGTAGTCGAGGATGATCATGCGCAGCTCGTTGCGCTGCTTGAGCCGGCGGCACTTGGCGCGGATTTCCATCATGGACATGTTCGGCGAATCGTCGATGAACAGCGGGGCTTCGTTGAGCCGGCCCATGGTCGTGGCGATCTTGGTCCACTGCGCATCTTCCACCGAGCCCTTGCGCAGGTCCTGCAGCTGGATAGACGCTTCGGCCGAGAGCAGGCGCATCGCAATTTCGTTGCGGCCCATTTCCAGGGAGAAGAACACGGTGGCCATGTTGTGCTTGATGGCAGCCGAACGGGCGAAGTCCAGCGCGAAGGTCGACTTGCCGACGGCGGGACGGGCAGCGATGATGATCATCTGGCCGCCCTTCAGGCCCTGGGTCAGCTCGTCGAATTCGTAGAAGCCGGTGGGCACGCCGGTGATGCCGTCGCCCGCGTTGGCCGCGTTCTCGATCTCGTCGACCGTGTCTTCGATGATGTCCGAGAGGCGCACGTAGTCCTCGCTGCTGCGGTTCTCGGCAACCTTGTACACCTCGGCCTGGGCTTCGTTGACGATTGCGTCGACCTCGCCATCCGGCGAGTAGCCCATCTGGACGATGCGCGTACCGGCGTCAACCAGCCGGCGCAGCACTGCGCGTTCGTGCACGATTTCTGCGTAGTACCCGGCATTCGCCGCAGTGGGAACCTGCTGGATGAGGTTGTGCAGGTAGGCAGCGCCACCCACGCGCGAGATTTCGCCGCGCTTGGTCAGCAAGTCGGCTACGGTGACCGCATCGGCTGGCTCGCCGCGGCCGTAGAGGTCAACGATTGCCTCGTAGATGGATTCGTGGGAGGGACGGTAGAAGTCGGTGCCGCGGATGGATTCAACGACGTCGGCAATCGCATCCTTGGAAAGCATCATGCCGCCGAGCACCGACATTTCGGCCTCGATATCCTGTGGCGGTTTGCGCCCTGCGTCGGATTCCCGTCCTTCGTAAACCGGCTCAGCACTCATTGCAGACACTTCCATCCCCTATTGACCCGCTGGGAAAATTCTCCTTGCCCTCATGGCAACGCTTCATCATGTCAGTCGATACGGACATTTAGCTGTAAAGCGCCTGTGGATATTTCTCTCCCGAAGCCAACACTAGGGCTGTTATTAACAGGCGTAAACCTCATTATCCACAGAATATGTGGATAACACACCGCTACCTGTGGACTCCCCTGTTCACAGTCTGGGGAGAACCCTGTGGATTACCCCACTCTACACACCGGTAACACCGATTGACTAGGCTATTTGCATTTTCACACTTGTGGAAAGAAAGTTAATTCATTGAAGGTCACGCCAACCACATCGAGGTTATCAACACCCGAAATCGCCCAGTTTCCGGGGTTTTTGCTCCTTTGTTCACATTTCCCCACACTTCATCCACAGTTTTGTGGATAACACTGTGGATACTGTTAATTTTGCAAAACCCTTAGTCACCACGGATTATTGTTCGCTATCAAGGCTCCGAGCCCGAAGTAGTTCACAACCGACAAGAATTTCACCGCTCAGGGCCGTGGATAACTTGATGTCGCCGACGTGGCGTTGCGTGAATTTGAAGCCGTAACTGCGCTCTTGGCGCACTGCCGCCGATTTACCTCCGCAATCAGCTGCAGTGGAAGTGCAATTACACGTCGAACTTGCCCGCAGTGCATGGGCTGCATGTAGTCCAGGGTTGCTGCCGGTGCGCCCGGAGATCAAGAGGCATCGCGCCTAGTTTTCAGATTGGCGCAAGGATAAAGTGATTCCGCAGGCCTCGAAATCAAAAAAGCTTCGGCCAGATCAATACGTTGATCTGGCCGAAGCTTTGGAAGTTCAGAAGGGCTTAGACGAGCTCGGGAACCGGCAGTGAATGGAAGCGCGAATCGTGGAAGATCTGCGGTGAGTGCTTCGAGATGCGGTGCCCGTGGACTTCCATCAAGATCACCCAGTGATCCCCCGCTTCGACCTCGTTGTAAATCGAGGTTTCCAGCCACAGCGTGGACTCGTTAATGAACAGTGCGCCCTGCTCCGAGGAATAGGTGTCGATTCCTCGGAATCGGTCGCCGTTCTTGGAAGCGATCTGAGCGCAGACTCCTTCATTGCGTTCGCTGAGCACCGAAACGCCGATGCGGCCAGCGTTGCGCAGCTTTGGCCACGTATTCGAGGATTTCTGCACGGCGAACATCACCAGTGCTGGCTCGAGGGAAACACCCACGGTAAATGACGAAGCCACAATGCCGGTTTTCTCGCCATCGAGTTCTGCACAGAGGGCGGCTACGCCTGACGGATGCTGAGCGAAAACCTTGCGCAGGGTCAACGGGTCAAGTTCAAGATTCAATGACATGGCTCGATTCCTTCGGGTCTTGCCCACCGCGCAGTAGTCCGCACGCCGGAGCTTCTTGCTTCTCGAAGCCGCCAGAGTTGGAGTTCCGCGCCGTGTGCGGTACTTGTTCCAGCACGTTTTTGCGTGGAACCGAATCCTCACCTGGAGCACCCCACTACCGTTGAGAGGGTTGCCGATCAGCAAGCCAGGGCTTATAGCTGATGCTCTTGATTCTGCTTAAAACAATATGGGTGATTACGAAGCAGCGTCAAACAATTCACTTCTTAAATCGAAATACTCCGGCATTCATTCGGTGAACTGCGGTCATTTCTGGTCGCAATCGCTCATTTGTTCGCCACAAATCATGTCCTGCTCGCCTTAATGCTGAGGAACCGGCTTGCAACGGGATCCCTGACCGGTTCGGCCCCCAGTACCTGTTCTGCCGGTTGGCAACGAGCCTCGGCCCGCCCGGACCAATCACGGTCCAGGCGGGCCGGGAAACCTCAGGTACTTCCGCGCTTCAGAGCCGGTGGAAGCTTTCGGCGAGTGCGTACACCGGGGTGTCCAGCCCCTCGTAGCGGGCCTTGAGCTGCAGCCCGAGGTACTTGGAGTAGTGGCGCGACTGGTGCAGGTTGCCGCCGTGGAACCACAGGTTCTTGACTCTGGTCGGCTTCCACATGTTGCGCAGCTCCCCCTCCCACGGTCCGGGATCCTTGGTGGTGCCCGACCCCAGTCCCCAGCACTTGCCCACCTCGTCGGCGACCTCCTGGGATATCAGCTGCGCGGCCCAGCCATTCATGGAGCCGTAACCGGTCGCGTAGACCACCGCATCGGCGGGCAGCTCGGTGCCGTCGGCCAGTACCACGGAATGCTCGGTCAGGTGCGAGACTTCTCCCTTGGCCAGGGCGATGGAACCATCGGCCACCAGCTCCGAGGCGCCGATGTTGATGTAGTAGCCCGAACCGCGGCGCAGGTACTTCAGGAACAGGCCCGAGTCGTCGTCCCCGAAGTCCAGATCGAACCCGGCATCGGTCAGCGACTGGTAGAACTGAGCGTCATCCTCGCGGATCTGGGCGAAGGCCGGCTTGTGGAACTCGGGCAGAACCTTGTACGGGATCGAGGCGAAGATCAAGTCCGCGGTATTGTGGTCGATCCCGTTGGCCAGCGCCTCCTCCGAGTACAGCGGGCCGAGCACGGTCTTCATCAGCGATTCGGAACGCACGATATGGGTGCTGGAGCGCTGCACCATGACCGGCTTCGCTCTGTTGTTCACCAGGTCGGCGCAGATGTCGTGGGCTGAATTGTTCGACCCGATCACCACCACGTTCTTGCCCCGGTAGGCCTCGCCGCCAGGATGGGTCGAAGAGTGGTTCTGCTCGCCGGCGAAGATGTCCTGCCCCGGGTACTGCGGCAGGTTCGGGATGCCTGACATGCCGGTGGCCAGGACCAGATGGGTGGGGCGCAGGGTCAGCGGCTGGCCGTCGCGGATGACGTCGACGATCCAGCCCTCGCCTTCGGAGTCCTTGCGTGCGCCCACCGCCTCAGTCAGGGACCAGTAGTCCAGCTCCATGAGCTTTGTGTAGCACTCCAGCCAGTCCCCCATCTTGTCCTTCGGGGTGAACACCGGCCAGTGGTCGGGGAACTCGATATACGGCATGTGGTCGTACCAGACCGGGTCGTGCAGGGCCAGGGAGTGGTAGCGCGAACGCCACTGGTCGCCGGGCTTGGGATGCTTGTCGATGATCAGCGCGGGCACGCCCATGCGCTTCAGCCGCGCACCCAGGCCGATGCCGCCCTGGCCGCCGCCGATGACCAGGACATAGGGCTGCTCAGTGATTCCCAAGGATTCCTGGGCCTTCTTCCGCCGGTCCAGCCAGTTCTCCGAGACCATGTCCGCCCCGTGGTCCGCCCCCAATTCGCGGCGCGCCCCGGAAGGCTCGGGGAAGTCGCGCAGTCCTTGCGCGGTGGACAGCATTGTCCAGCCCAACCCGTCCCGCAACCGGAACAGGCCCTTGCCCTGCACCGCGTCGTTCTCGAAGGTGAACCAGGCCTCGATGACGCCCTCGGCTTCCGTGGCGCTGGTCACCTGCAGGTTGCGCGGCCAGGCCCCGGCATCGATGCCCAGCAGCATGGACTGGATGCCGTCGCGCCCCTCCGCGGTATGCAGGTTCCAAGTCAGCGAGGTCAGGTCGCGCCAGTAGGATTCCTCGCCGAACATTTGCACTGCGGCGGCGGAATCACTGGCCGACAACGCCTGCTGCAGCTTCGCCAGCCATGATCGTGCCTGGGTTTCCGGGGAGTTCTCGGCCATCGTCATCACTTCATTTCTTTCTGGAACCGTCTAATTGGTGCGTCAGGTGCCCTGCCGCGTGGAATCCAGATTATGACGTGGATCACAAGAAGAAAGGGTTGCAAAAGGTTGCGCGATGTCAGCAGGAGAAGACCACCGGCACGGTCAGCCGGTATGGGCGCGCGGCGATGATTCCGCCGAGCTTGGCACGCAGCCGTGACACCTCGGCGCGCACCGTCACCGCACTCACGGGCCCAGGCCACAGCTCAGCGAGCCCGTCCGCATCGACACCCTGGTGCCGACGGGCTAGAAGCTCCAGGATCTGCCAATGCCGCCACCCCAGGGGCACTTCGGTGCGTTCCGAGCCCACGCTGATCACCACCTTCGGCACCGGGCCGGAGCACAGTTCCAGCACTACCCGCTCCGCAACGGGACGCAGTAACCATCCCCCGGGGACCGGTGCGGCGTGCATGGCGCCCAGACCGCGTACCCAGACGTTGCCCTCCTGCAGCCCCCCAGGCACAGGGAGGCGTGCCGGGCAGTCGAATCCTCGGCTGGCGGCCACGGCAAGATGCCCATCCACCAGCACGTAGCGTCCGCCCGGGCCATCCACGGCACTGCGCAGCTCGTCCAGCTCCAGCTGGTGCAGCCGCAGTAGCTCACCCTCGGCCTCCCGCGCGGTCGCGGAAACCAGCGCGAGGGTGTGCGGATGCGCGGTACGGAAGGACCCAGCCAGAGTCACCGTGGCCACCAAGGCGCCGGTGGCCGGGTTGACGATCGGCGCCGAGGTGCACACCCAGGCATGCTGCTCCTCGCGGGCATGCTCCGGGCCGAAGACCTGCATGGGAATCCGTTCGACCATAACCGTGCCGATGCCATTGGTTCCCACATCCGCCTCCCGCCAGCGCGCTCCAGGAATGAAGCCGATACCGTCACTTTGCCGGCGCACGGCGCGCGGGCCGCGCACCGAGAGGATGTAGCCTTCCCCGTCGGTGATGACCAGCTGGTTTTCTGCCTGCCCTGCCAGGGGCAGGAGCCGGTCGCCCAGCAGTTCGCCGAGAATCGACATTTCCTGGTTGCCCCGCCGGCGAGCAGCCAGCTGGTCCTCCGGCAGCAACCTGGATTCTCCACCGCGGCCCGGAGCCCGCTTCCAGGAGCGCGCAATGACCGGACGCACCTCGCTCCGGATGCGCGCGCCCTCGGACCAGGCGCGATGCAAGGGCAGCAATTGCCGGGCGTAACCCAGTGGATCCACACTGGCGCCGAGCGCAGCTTGCAGGCTCTGGGCAGCAGGAGTGCGGACAGGTGTCATGCTTAGAGAATGGCATGCATCCTGGTCTAGGGGAAGACTTGCAGTCCTTTCCTGCATGCCAGCGCCACTGCTGTGCACTCGGCGCTGCAATGCATCCATTCAACGAAATGAAACTTCGTTTCGTAGATAGAACTGCAGTTTCATGCCACGATATGAATCAGTGTGATCCATTCCACATTCCGAGCCGGCGAACCCGGCTGCAGCGGAACAGTAACAGAGAACAAAGGACGTCACCCCATGGTCATGACCCGTGCAAACCATTCAGAACTGACCCCGCTGCGTTTCCTTGAGCGCACAGCCGAGGCCTATCCGAAGAAGACCGCCGTCATCCATGGAACTCGCAGCTACACCTACGCGGAACTCGAAGTACGCGTGCACCGCTTTGCCCAGGCGCTGAAGGCACGCATTGAACCGGGCGACCGCGTGGCCGTGCTGGCACCGAATACTCCCGAAATGCTCATGGCGCATTACGCCGTACCGCTGGCTGGTGGCGTCCTCATTGCCCTGAATACCCGCCTTTCGGCCCACGAGCTGCAGTACATCATTGATCATTCGGCTACCAAGCTGATGCTTGCCGACACCGAGCTGCTGGAGAATACGAAGACTCTGCGCCGGGAGAACCCGACGCTGGAGGCGCTCATTGAAATCACCGATGACCAGTACTCTGGACCGCGTCCCGAAGTGCAAGTGGACGCCACCTTGGACGAGCTGCTCGCAGAAGCCTCGGATGAGAAGCTTCCCTATGCCATAGCCGACGAGCGGGCGCCGATCACCCTCAACTACACGTCAGGCACCACCGGCAAGCCGAAGGGCGTGCTCTACTCGCACCGCGGCAGCTACCTGAATTCCTTGGGCGAAGCGCACCACCAGGGCTTCACCGCCAAGACCCGCTACCTGTGGACCCTGCCGATGTTCCACTGCAATGGATGGTGCACCCCATGGGCCGTTACCGCAGCAGGAGGAACCCACCTGTGCCTGCGCGGCGTGCGCGAGGATGCGGTCTGGGACGCCATCGAGAATCTGGGGACCACGCACCTGTGCGGCGCCCCGACCGTTTGCTCCATCATCGCCGACTCCACCCGCGCCCACCAGCTTGATGCGCCATTGCGGATCACCACCGCTGGCGCTCCGCCATCCCCGGCCATCATCTCCAAGCTGCAGAATCTGGGCATCGAAGTAGTCCACGTGTACGGCCTGACCGAAGTCTATGGGCCGTACACGGTGTGCGAATACCAGGATGAGTGGGATGAGATCGATGGGCCGGCCCGGGCAGCGAAGCTCGCCCGCCAGGGCGTTGGCATGATCACCGCCGAGTCCGCGCGCATTGTCGACGAGAACATGAACGATGTCCCGGCAGACGGGCAGACCATGGGCGAGATCGTGCTGCGCGGCAATAACGTCATGATCGGCTACTACCGCGACGACGCCGCCACCGCCCAAGCTTTCCATGGCGGCTGGTTCCACACCGGCGACCTCGGCGTCATGCACCCGGACGGCTACATCCAGGTGCGCGACCGGGCCAAGGACATCATCATTTCCGGCGGCGAGAACATCTCCACCATCGAGGTGGAACAGGCCCTCGCATCGCACCCAGAAGTGCTGGACCTTGCAGTCATCGGCGTCGCCGACGAGAAATGGGGCGAGCGCCCGGTGGCTTATGTCATCCGCACCAGCGGATCCACCCTGGATGCCGAAACCCTGATTCGCTTCGCCCGCGAAAAGCTGGCCGGATTCAAGGTGCCGCGCACCATCGTCTTCCCGCAGGATCTGCCGCGCACCTCCACTGGTAAGGTGCAGAAGAATGTTCTGCGCGCCCAGGCGCTTGAAGACAGCACGACGAACTAGCCCGAGGATCACTAATTGGATAAGCCAGCACCACGGATTCCCGACAAGACCAGCCGATTCAGCGCAAGCATCGGATTGGAATTCGATGAAATCACTGCCACTGAAGTACGTGCCCACGCGCAATTGGACGAGAACCACCACACTCCGTGGGGCGTGGTCCATGGCGGCGTGTACGCCTCGATGATCGAGAGTGCAGGGTCGGTTGGCGCCAGCTATGCGGTGGCCGAACGCGGGCAATTCGCCGTTGGAGTGCACAATGCCACTGACTTCCTGCGCCCATCCACCGGGGCGCGGGTCCAGGTGGTCGCCACTGCGCTGTTCCAAGGGCGCACCCAGCAGCTCTGGGAGGTCATCATCACCGATGAAGCCACCGGCAAGCAGCTCTCCCGTGGCCAGCTTCGTACCCAGAATGTGGACTTGCCCAAGGAATGACGTCAAGCAGAAGATTCATAAGATGCGCATCATGTCCAGCACAGTGAGCGTGCATTTCATGTAGTGCGCCCGCAATGCACAGATGCAGTGCTGCCAAAGGCGGGAAGAAGGTGCGCAATTGAAGGTCTCCGCAAATATACTCGTCGGCAAATGTCCGCTATGGACTTGGGTAATGATGGGATTGGCGCTTGCTTCTGCCCTGGCCCTCATTGACTGGGCAGACACGGGGACGCCAAAACCAGTCTGGATGTTCCTCCTGCCCACTGCCTTTGGCTTATTGGGAGGCATCGTGGCTGCGTTGAAGAAGAGCTTTGGATGGGCGCTCATCTCGCTGGCTTTCGGCCTGCTGGTTGTGCAGCTGTTATCCGTCGTGGTCACCGTGGTCCAGGGTCCATAACGGTTCCCTGAGAATCCCGCGTCACTGCTTTTCCCTCTGCGAGCACCTGCGTACGGTAGGTGGCATCTAACGCCCGAGCTCCAGGAGGTTCGCCATGAGCGCGACCTATACCTTCGATGTGTTCAGCAGCCTTGATGGCTTCGGCAGTGCCGGAAGCGATTGGGGCGGCTATTGGGGAAAGCAAGGGCCGGAGCTGCTGGCCCATCGGCTCGAACTGTATACGCCAGCATGCCGAGTAGTCTTCGGAGCCAACACGTTCCGCCTCTTCAGCCGCTTCTGGGAAGAAATCGAAATGAATCCCGAGGTGGAAGACGCGTGGGGCGTAGCCTTGCACGACAAGCCCGCCACCGTCATCTCCACCACCTTGGAAGAGCCTTTGAACTGGCCCAACCCCACACTGGAGCGCGCTGATGCACTGGAAGTCGTCGCGCGGCTGAAGGAAACCTCGGATGTGCCGCTGCGCTCCCACGGTTCTCTCGCCATGAACCATTCCCTGCTCGCGGCAGGCCTGGTCGATTTCATCCAGGTGACCATCTTCCCCGTGCTGACCGGGCACAGCGGCTCAGCTCCTGTACTTGGCGGGGTGGACGACTACGACCTGGAACTTGTCGATTCCAAGCTGCTGGACGGCCGGATCCTGGAGTTGACCTATCGTCCGACGCGCCATCAACCAGCACACAGCTAGCAGCACCATGCCTCGCATCCTCTTTCCTTGGACGCTGGTTGGCATGCTCCTGCTCAATGGGTGCGCTGCACCGACCGCCAGCGACCAGCCTGCCAGCACGCCCGCTCCCCTGGCCACCGGTCTGGAAGCCCCCTGGTCAATGGTCTACGCCCAAGGCAGCTTGCTGGTCAGCGAACGGGATTCGGGACGCATCGTGGAAATCCTGGATTCCGGGCAGCATCAGGAAGTCGCTCGGGTCGATGGCGTGGCAGCCCAGGGCGAAGGCGGGTTGCTCGGCTTGGCCTTCCTCGCCCCCGATCAGCTGTACGCCTACTCCACCACGGAATCAGGCAACCGCATCCAGCAGTTCACCGTGCAGGGCACCGCGGGAAGCCTTTCGCTCTCGGCACCGCGCACGCTGCTCTCCGCCTTGCCGTCGGCGAGCATCCACAATGGCGGGCGGCTGGCAGTCGGGCCCGATGGCATGCTCTATGCCTCCGTCGGGGACGCGGCGGACCCCCAGCAGGCCCAGGACCTCCAGCAATTGGGCGGCAAGATACTGCGCATGGCACCGGATGGCAGCATCCCGGACGATAATCCATTCTCAGGAACCTATGTCTACAGCTACGGGCACCGCAATGTGCAGGGCATGGCGTGGAGCTCGGACGGGACCATGTATGCCAGCGAGTTCGGGCAGAACACCTGGGACGAGTTGAACATCATCGAGGCCGGAGGCAATTACGGCTGGCCGCTGGTCGAGGGATCCGGCGGCACAACGGATCAGTACACTGATCCGATCGCGCAGTGGGCGCCGTCCGAGGCGAGCCCCAGCGGCATCGCGATTGTCGACGATACCTTGTACGTGGCGAATCTGCGCGGAGCGCTCCTGCGCAGCGTCAGCCTGGATTCACCCGATAGCCAATCAGAATTGCTGGAGGGAGAGCATGGGAGGCTGCGCGATGCCTTGCTGTCCGAGAATGGGGACCTGCTGGTCTTGACCAGCAATACCGACGGCCGCGGCAACCCGACCCCGCAGGATGACCAGATCCTGGGCATCAAGCTCGTTCCGCAGTCACCCACTGGATAATCTCCGCCAAGCCGTCCCTGCGGCCGGATCCCATGGAAATGACGGAGGGCCGGAACCATGGTGCCGGCCCTCCGCCATCTGATCCAGTCCAGCCTAGTTGGCCGGGCGCATGTCTCCGGTCTGCCGGAAGCGCTCATGCCAGGACAGCGCCTCGCCCAGCAGGTGCGGGGTGTGCTTGCCGTAGCTCTCCTTGCAGGCGCGGTCGAAGTAGTCCTGCAGCATCGGGCGGTACTCCGGGTGCGCGCAGTTATCGATGACAGTCTGCGCACGCTGCTTGGGCGAATGCCCGCGCAGGTCGGCCAGGCCCTGCTCGGTAATCAGGATCATGGTGTCGTGCTCAGTGTGATCCACGTGGGAGGCCATCGGAACGATGCCGGAGATCTTGCCGCCCTTGGCGGTGGATGGGGACATGAACACCGACAGGTAGCCGTTGCGGGCGAAGTCGCCCGAACCGCCGATGCCGTTCATCACGTGCGAGCCGAGCACGTTGGTGGAGTTCACGTTGCCGTAGATGTCGGCTTCGATCATGCCGTTCAGCGCAATGCAGCCCAGGCGGCGGATAATCTCCGGGTGGTTCGAGATCTCCTGGGCGCGCAGCAGGATGCGCTTGCGGTAGTGGTCGACGTTGCGGTTGAATTCCTCGATGCCCTCCGAGGACAGCGAGAAGCTGGTGGCGGAGGCGAACTCGATGGTGCCGTCCTTGATCAGCTCCAGCATGCCGTCCTGGATGACCTCGGTGTAGGCGGTCAGGCCCTTGTAGCCGCCGCGGGACAGGCCGGCCAGCACGGCGTTGGCGATATTGCCCACGCCCGACTGCAGAGGCAGCAGCTTCTCGGACAGGCGTCCGGCGCGGATCTCGGAATCAAGGAAGGTCAGCAGGTGATCCGCGATCTTCTCGCTGGTCTCGTCCACTGGCGCGAAGGGGCTCAGGCGGTCAGGTGCGTCGGTTTCCACGACGGCGACGATCTTGTTCACGTCGACGTCCATGTACTGCTGTCCGATGCGGTCGCGCACGGTGGTCAAGTCGATGGGCTTGCGGTGCGGAGGAAGCGCGGTGCCGTAGTAGACGTCGTGCATGCCTTCCATGGCCGCGGACTGCTGGCTGTTGACCTCGATGATGACCTTGTCGGCCATCTCCAGCCAAGTCTTGTTGTTGCCTACCGAACTGGAAGGGATCAAGGCGCCCTCCGCGGTGACGCCGACAACCTCGACAATGGCCAGATCGATCTTGCCGTAGAAGCCGAACCAGGCGTGCTGTGCCACATGGGACAGGTGGATGTCCATGTACTCCATGTTGCCGTCGTTGATCCGGCGGCGCAGCTCGGGATCGGACATGTACGGCAGGCGCAGGTTCATGCCCTCGGCCTTGGCCAGCACGCCGTCCAGTTCAGGGGCGGTGGAAGCGCCAGTCAGCACGTTGATCTTGAAGTCCTTGCCGGCAGCGTGCTTGCGCTCCATCTGGGCAGCCAATGCCCCGGGCACTGCTTTAGGGTATCCAGCACCGGTAAAACCGCTCATGGCTACGGTCATGCCCGGCTTGATGAACTCGGCAGCCTGCTCGGCACTCATCAAGCGATCAGCAAAGGCCCGGTGGTGAATACGTTTGTGCAAAATAACCCCTTTAGAACTTCCTTGTGATGCGGGTCTATAACCTGCATCTCACCGGAATACTTTAGCGGGTTCGGCGCAGTGACTCAGACCTCACCGGGCGCTTCTGCGCGATGGGTGGCATATTTATCGACGAGCTGGGGCCAATTTGCGTTGACCGGTCGGTCGGGAAAAGCCGCGTGGGAATTGTTGCGGGCGACTGGGATCGCTAGCCGATTTCGGCGTGCATGTCCTTGAGGATCGCCCGCACTTGCAGGCGGGCGCCCATGGCCTCTGCGTAGCGGCGCAAGGTCGCCAACTGGACCCGATCCAGATCGCCGGTCTCCATGCGGGCAATGCGGTCGACACTCAGCTTCATCGCGCCGGCCAGCTCAACCTGGCTCAGCTCTGCTTCTTCGCGCAGTGCACGCAACGACAGGCGCCGGGACTCGACCTGGACACGGCGCTGATGCTCAGCCACAGCTTCGCGCTGGGCCTCGGTCAAGACTTCAGGATCGGCATACGCAAAACCCATTTGTTCCACCGTTTCTCTCGATCACGCTGGCTTAGAACGCATTCACCTTCGAGGCTACGAGCCCGGGCATCCAATGCCAACGTTTAAGACGCGCCTTTCACAAGGCGATTTGGTGAATTATGCGCAAACCCGCGGTGGACCGGAAACAGGCTGGCATCGCCAAGTGGCCAGAGGGAAATACGGCAATGACGGCCAAGCCTTTACCAAAATGCTCCCGAAATCGGATTGTGCGTCGGCAACCGCGAACCTACATTTAAATCGACTCCCGCCAAGGAGCCCTCTGCGATGGATGTTGGAGGTATTAGCAATGAAGAAATGGACTCGGTGGCAAGACTGGGTCGGCGTTGCGGCAGGTATTGTTGCCGCGGTTTCAACCACCTGGCTTGATGGAACCAGCACCTCGATGACGCTGATGCTGGTCTTCGGCTTGCTCATGGTGGTCACCGGTGTTTGGAGCGTCATGATGCCGCGCCTGGTTTCCATGGAATGGGCACTGGCCATCGCCAGCGCACTGCTGTTCGCTTCGCCGTGGATGGGATCGTTCACCGATTTCGCCGGCGCCGCATGGATGTCGTGGATCTGCGGTGGTGTCGGCATCGTCGCCGGCCTGCTCGCGCTTTCCCCTGCCATGGAGCTGCACCATGCAGCTGGTGGATCCCGGATGGCGCACTGAGTAACTGGAATCCCGATCGATGGCCGCGTTGCCCTGGCATCGCGGCCATCTGGCGTTAATCCCGGCACTCGGCGGATGCGACTCGACCTTGGCTGGACCCGGAGGGTTAACGCCAAGAGGTGGCGTGCACTCCTTGCGGAGCGCACGCCACCTCTTGATCAGAAGCGGAGTCTGGAAGACTTACTTCTTGGCGGCAGCTACAACCTGCAGGCGCAGGTTTGCAACAACGTCCTCGTGTACGCGAACGGTTGCGGTGTAGTTGCCAGTCGACTTGATGTGGTCGTTGACCTCGATGTTGCGCTTGTCGATCTTGCCCAGACCGGCAGCCTCGACGGCAGCAGCAATGTCGGTGGTCTTGACGGTGCCGAACAGGCGGCCGTTCGAGCCAGCCTTGATGGTGATCTTCACCGGCTGGGACTTCAGCTTGGCTGCAAGTTCCTGAGCTTCCTCAAGGTTTGCAACAGCGCGAGCAGCACGTGCAGCCTTGATCGACTCCACCTGCTTCTCACCGCCCTGGGTCCAGACGATTGCGAAGCCGCGTGGCAGCAGGTAGTTACGGGCGTAGCCGTTCCTTACCTCGACAATATCGCCAGCAGAACCGAGACCGGATACTTCGTGAGTCAGAATGATCTTTGCCATTTTGCTATCCCTCTTCCTTAGCCGCGGCCAGCGCCGGAGTAAGGCAACAGGGCAACTTCACGTGCGTTCTTGATTGCCTGTGCGATCTTGCGCTGTTCCTGGACGGAAACGCCAGTTACACGACGAGCGCGGATCTTACCGCGGTCGGAGATGAACTTGCGCAGCAGTGCGGTGTCCTTGTAGTCGATGACGGTGATGTCAGCGGCCTTCAATGGGTTGGACTTTGGTTTGGGCTTACGGATTTCAGCCTTAGCCATCGTGGAGCTCCTTTAGCTTTGGAGCCCGCAGAGTGATCTGCGGGATGGTGAATAAATATTGTTTAGAAAGGTGGTTCGTCTGCGCCCGGGTTGCCCCAGCCGCCACCGTTGTTTCCGCCGGTGCTCCATGGGTCAGCGGCTGGAGCATTCCATCCGCCACCCTGCTGCGGCTGCTGCTGACGCGGAGCCTGCGCTGGTGCACTTTGCTGCGGTGCGTTGGAGAAGCCTCCACCACCGTTGCCGAAGCCGCCGTTGCCACCGCCGGAGCGCTGGGTACGGGTGACCTTGGCCGACGCGAAACGGAGCGATGGGCCGATTTCATCGACTTCAAGCTCCATGACGGTGCGACGTTCGCCTTCCTTGGTGTCGTAAGAACGTGAACGCAGGCGACCCTGGGCGATGACGCGCATGCCCTTGGTCAGCGTCTCGGCAACGTTCTCTGCAGCTTCGCGCCACACCGATGCGCGCAAGAACAGGGCTTCCCCGTCCTTCCACTCATTGGACTGGCGGTCAAACGTGCGAGGAGTCGAAGCGATCGTGAAGTTCGCTACGGCTGAGCCGGACGGCGTGAAACGCAGCTCCGGATCGGCAGTCAGGTTTCCGATAACGGTAATAACAGTCTCGCCTGCCATTGACTCTCCTTAGAAAGATTGAACGTTAATTCCTACGACGGAAGGTTGCGCGTAATTAAACGCGTGCCTCTTCCGGACGGGTGACCTTGTGGCGCAGGATCAGCTCGTTGATCTTCAGCTGGCGCTCAAGCTCAGCGGAAGCGGCTGGTTCTGCGGTGTAGTTCACCACTACGTAAGTGGCTTCTGCCTTCTTCTTGATCTCGTAAGCCATCTTGCGACGACCCCAGACATCAACCTTTTCGATGGTGCCACCGTTGGAGCGAACAACCTCGAGGTACTTCTCGATGGTTGGCTCTACGGTGCGGTCATCGACCTCTGGATCAATGAGGACCATAAGTTCATAAGCACGCATGTGAACCCACCTCCTTTGGGCTAAACGGTCGCGGTATTTCCGCAACAGGAGGTTCTTGCGTTATCTGCGCACCAGACACCCAACTTTCGGGCATGCAGTGGCACAGACCTTCCAATCCTACCCGAGAGACCCGAACTTGCATAAGGCTTGGTGTCCTAGATCATGCCCGGCTACTTGGAATCCAGGGCAGCCTCGATCCTTTCACCGAAGATCGGGGCCAAGGTGCGCATGTAGGTATCGCTGATGTGGTGCTTGTCCCGGTAGACCAAGACATTCCCCACCACTGCCGGGCACGTTCCGTCCACACAGAAGTAGTCGCTGAAGTCGAGCACCTCGACGCGCGGTTCCAGTTCGGCGGCCTGCTTGGTGGCATCGCCCTTTTCGTAGGCTCCCGCTTCAGGGAAGGAGCACTCGCCTGGATCCTGCACGTTTTCCTCTACGCAGTCCCGCGCATAGGAATCCTGCGGTGGACGCGGGGTATCGACAATGGCATAGACCGGCAGGCCCGCATCTTCCAACGCGGACCACGTCGAGGCCAAGCCCTGTGCCGCGTCGGTAGTAAATGTGGCACCTCCCCAGTTCGCGGTGATCACCGCGTTGATGTCATCGCGCGAGGTCAACGCATCCATGGTCTGGTCGATGGCTTCTTCGCAGTTGATGCTGCCATCCCGGTCCGCCTTGCGCTGGGCGTCGGAGAACGGGCAGGAATTCTTCAGGTAGGTCACGACCTTCCAGCCCTTGCTCTGGGCGTAGCCACTGACTGCCTCGAACCAGTGGGCGGCGTGGGAATCCCCGACCAGCGCCACGGTGTAGCTGGCATCCTCGCTGCCGAATTCGCACTCCTTGATTTGCGTGGACTTCGGCTCCTGGACGCAATCCCCCAGCTCGGGCTGGTCTTCGGCGGCCGTCGCGGGCAGCGGGACTACCTGCCGGTGGCCGGCAAGGAACGCCGGTGCCCCCTGGTCGACGGAGGCCGCGCCGAAACCGGTTGGCGGGTCTTGCATCATCGCACCCAGCTCACGCTGCTCCTTTGCCACAAGTTGCTGCTGCATGACACCTGGCAAGAGCGCGATGGACGCCGCCAACCCGACCATCACAGCCCCGGCAAGCAGGGAGCGGGCCGGCGAACTTGCAATCGGGCGGAAGTGGCGCGCAGGCGTCTCGACCCACTTCAAGCTGGCCCAGGCCAGCAGCAGGGAACCTGCCAGCAACGCCAGCGACTGCACCGGCCCGGGCTCGCTGCCCGCCAGTTCGATGTAGAACACGATTAGCGGCCAGTGCCACAGGTACAGCGAATACGAAGCGAGGCCTACCCACTGGACGGGAGCCCAGTTCACCAAGGGATGCAAGGATCCAGGGCCTCGCGTGCTGCCCGCGGCGATCACCACGGCGCAGCCAAGAACCGGGATGGAGGCCGCGATGCCCGGGAAGACCGTCAGTGCGTCGTAGCTGAAAGCAGCGAAGCAGATCGCTGCCAAGGCCGCGAGCACGGCAAGGTTCCTGGCCTGCCAGCTGGTGACCCAGGCTGGGAGCTTCAAGGCGCCGTTGGCGTGCGCCTGCACTGCCAAGGCCAGCAGTCCACCGACGGCAAGTTCCCAAATGCGCGTGGTGGTGATGAAGTATCCGGCGCTATTGCCTGAGTAGCCGGCAAAGGCCGAGTACCCCAAAGACAAAAGTGTGGCGGCCCCGAACAAGATCCAGAGCATGCGGCGCCGCGGAGCGAAAGCATCCGCGCCGCTAGCGTCCGGCCCCGGCTTGGCCATCAGGCAGGCGGACAAAACCAGCAGCGGCCAGAACAGGTAGAACTGCTCCTCGACACCCAAGGACCAGAAATGCTGCAACGGCCCGGGAGCCTGGTCCGCGGCCAGGTAATCGACGGAGTCGGCGGCGAGCACCCAGTTCTGCACCGAGAAGGCTGAGGCGATGGCTTGGGTGCCCAACTCGCCCCACAGGGTCTTGGGCAGGATCACGAAACTTGCCGCGACCACTGCCAGGATCACCAGCATGGCCGCCGGGAGGATTCTCCGCGCTCGACCGGCAAAGAAGTTCGGGAGGCTGACCCGGCCGGTGCGTTCGGCCTCGCGCAGCAGGTGCGAGGTAATCAAGAAGCCCGAGATGACGAAGAAAATGTCGACGCCGATATAGCCGCCCGGAACCACGGATGGCTCAAGGTGATAGGCCACGACCAGCAGAACTGCCAAGGCGCGTAGCGCTTGGATCTCCGGACGGAAATTCTTGACCTGCGGGGAAATCGAACTCATAGTCATTGATCAGACCAGCAGGGGGTAAACGGCAGGTTATCAACGGGCAACAGGCACTCTAACGACCCGTGGGAACCTCATGAGCGGCCCGAGGTTCCCGCTTCAGAGCCCGCCCCTAGCTCAGTAGTTTCCGATTCGCCCTGGATAGCGGGTACTTGGCATCAAGCTTGGGATCGAGGCTCAACCGGAAGACGGCTTCAAGCAGGAGCTTCCCGACGCCCCAGTACACCGGGATCAGCAACCAGATGTACCAGCCGAAGTTGCCGGTGGTTGCCAAGATGACCGTGCCGAAAGTGACCAGGATGCCCACGCCGCGGAACACGAGCAGGATCCCCTTGGTGACCGAATCCCGGCGTTCTTGATCCGCTTGGGTTCGCGCTTCGAGCCCGTCCACGGCCTCAGAGAACTTTGGGGTTTGGACGCTCGTGAAGAGGTCTCCAACCGGTACATCCAGTGCCTTGGCAACCTGGGAGATGGTTTCCAGGCTCGCGTCGTTTCCGGCTTCGAGCCGTTGGACCGTCCTGACAGTAATCCCGCTTTCTGCGGCTAGGCGTTCTTGCGTCCAGCCCTTGATGCGGCGAAGCTGTGCGATGCGTGATTCATTCATGGGACTCACGCTAGCCAATGGCTTTGCGAAAGCACCACGACATCAACGCGAAAGTTACCCGACTGCAACACGACAGCGCCTCAGAACCGTTATTGGCCTACTAAAAGGAAGTATTCCTGCCGACGACTATTTCGATTCAGTCAGGAATTGCGCTGTTGCTTTTCACGGATCAAATCCAGCGCCAGCACCGAACCGATCACTGCTTGGCGTTGCTGCCTTGTGAGGTTTTCGGCCAGGCGCACGGCGTAGGTTGACTTCCCCATCAAGGCGTTGCCCATTCCGGACCATTCCCGGGTCACGGTTCCCAGGACTCCCCCGGGACCGGTGATCTGGAAGTCGAAGTCCCAGATGCTGCCCAGCAGCTCGAGCTCTTCTCCCAGCATCGAGATGGAAACCTTCGTCTTGAAGAAGGTAATCCTCTTGACCAAGCTGGCCAGCGGGGAACCATTGCCGTCAAGGATTTCGAACCGATCGCGGCCCATGGTCATCGTGTCCTTGACGACGATCACCGGATTATCCGGACCATCGAAGACAGTAAGTTCGCGAGCCCCGACGAACATGCGCCCCAGCGTGCTTCCGCCGGTATCCACGTGGGCAATTTGCGTCCCGGAGGAATCCAGAATCGCGAAGTCGTTCTTCGAGAAGTTCTTCGTCTGCTGGAAGATCAACGTGTTCTGGCTGAAGATCGTCATGGTGCCGATTATGCCACCGATCAGGCGCGGCGGACGAGGTTCGAGCCGGGACACGGAAAGCCGGCCCGAAGGCCGGCATTCCGCAATGCCATGCCCTAGGCTCCGAAGAACTCGCCAGAGACCTTGGACAGGTACCATGGGTCGTCGACGCCGCACATCTCGCGGGCCGAGTGCATGGACAGCAGCGCCACACCCACGTCAAGGGTGCGGATGCCCAGCCGGGTTGCGGTCAACGGGCCGATGGTCGAACCGCATGGTACGCGGTTGTTGGATACGAACTCCTGGTAGGGAACTCCAGCGGCCTCGCACCAGTTGGCGAATGCGGCAGCACCCACCGCATCGGTGGCATAGCGCTGGTTGGCGTTGATCTTCAGCAGCGGACCGGCATTCAGCTGCGGGCGGTTGGCCGGATCGTGCCGCTCCGGGTAGTTCGGGTGAACCGCGTGGCCGGCATCCGCAGACAGGCATACCGAATTCGACAGCGCACGGGCGGTGTCTTCAACCCCTGCGCCCATGGATGCCTGGATGCGGTTGATCAGTTCTTCCAGGAAGGGGCCGCAGGCGCCCGAGCGCGAGGAGGAACCCAGTTCCTCGTGGTCGAAGGCGGCAAGCATGGCAATGCGGTTGCCTGCTGGTTTGCGCGAATGTCCAATCAATGCGATCAGGCCTGCATGCACCGAGGAGAGGTTATCCAGGCGGGAGCCGGCGAAGAAGTTCTTGCCTTCTCCGAAGACCTCGCCGCGCTGCGCTGGTGCGGTCAGGATGTCGTAGCCGGCGACCTGTGCCGGGTCGACACCTGCAGACTTCGCCAGGATCGCCAGGATGTCGGCATCCGCAAGGTCACCGGCGCCGAAGATCGGATTGGTGTGGGTCTGCTTGTCCAGGGTGAGGCCCTCATTGACCTGGCGGTCCAGGTGGATGGCCAGCTGCGGGATGCGCAGGATCGGTTCGGTCTGGGCCAGGTGCTCGGAACCATCCTTGAGCACCAGCCGGCCGGCAAGCACCAATTCGCGGTCCAGCCAGGAGTTCAGCAGCGGTCCGCCGTAGACTTCAATGCCTGCCTGCCACCAGCCGTTGGAGCCGGTGGTCGGCTTCGGCTTGAGCTTGAAGCCCGGTGAGTCGGTGTGGGCACCGAGGATATGGAAACCGCTCGTTGCGGTGGCAGCTTCTGGCTGCACCCACGCGATGATCGCACCGTCGCGGACCACGTAGTAGGAGCCCGGGCCAAGGTTCCACGCCTGCTTCTCGTCCAGCGCCGTGAATCCAGCAGCGTCCAGGCGCTTCGCTGCCGAGGCGGCGGCGTGGTAGCTCGATGGCGAGGTTGCGACGTATTCGGCCAGATCTGCAATGTGGGCCATTGCTGCGGCTTGTGCCATGGCTGGTTGCTCACTTCTTTCTGTCAAGAGATGTTTGTCAGACGGTTCTTCAGGTTTTGGTTCCCGCCTGAAAAGTCGAGTTGCCTCCCAGCTTAGTAGCCTGAACCACATTTGCTGGTGTCCGGCTGGACCTCCGGCCTCGCTGGCAACCTGCCGGACACCCCGATCCAGTGCTTGACTTGGCGGCTAGCTGTCGACGAAGCTGAAAGCAGTCCCGCCAGACAAGGAAAGCGAGCTCATCATGGCTACGGCTGATCGAACACCAGAGCAGAAGAATATTCCAGCAGCAGCACGCGAGGACGACGTGGAGCCCACCGCACCAGCGACTTCCACGGTCCAGCCGGCAAAACCTGCCGGTGCAGAAAAGCTCCCGGTGACCAAGTTGGGCCGCATCTGGACTGCCACGATCTTCGGGTTGATCGTGCTGATCCTGCTGATCATCTTCATTGCCCAGAACCAGGAGCAGGTGACCCTCAACTACTTCGCGTACCAGGGACAGGTCAACCTCGGTCTGGCATTATTCTTCGCCGCAATTGGCGGCGCCCTCGTGGTGGCAATCGCCGGGGTGGCCCGCGTGATCCAGCTGCGCGCCACCGCGAAGAAGCGGAGCAAGGCCAAAAAGCGCTAGTAAACTTCACGGCCGCCGGCGGAACCCGAATGGGTTTCGCCCGGCGGCCGTTTTGCTGCCTCGGCGCCGCCTAGTAATCCAGGCCCTGGGATGGAATGACCAGCCCGGTCTCATAGGCGTACACGACCGCTTGGACGCGGTCGCGCAGGTGCAGTTTGGTCAGGATGCGCCGCACGTGGGTTTTCACCGTCGCTTCGGACAGGAAGAACCGGTGGGCAATCTCGGCGTTGGACAGCCCCTCGGCGAGCGCACGCAGCACTTCCTGCTCACGCGGGGTGAGGTCATCAAGCAGCGGGTCGTGCGGAGTCTCGGCCGGCTGGCTGCGGTTCCCGGCGCCACCGTTGCGCACATAGGTTTCCAGCAGGCGTGCGGTCACCCGCGGTGCCACGACTGCGTCGCCGGACGCCACCAGGCGCACCGCTTGGACCAGTTCTTCCGGGGCGACATCCTTGAGCAGGAATGCGCTGGCTCCTGCCTGCAGGCCCGAGAAGGCGTATTCGTCCAGGTCGAAGGTCGTCAGGATGATGATCTTCGTTTCGGGGTAGTCCTTGGCGATGCGTTCGGTGGCTTCCAGGCCATCCATGTTGGGCATGCGCACGTCCATCAGGACCACATCGGGTTTCAGCGCCGCGGTCTGGGCCAGGGCATCGAGACCGTCGACAGCTTCCCCGGCGATGGCGATATCCTCCTCGCCTTCGAGGATGAGGCGGAATCCCATGCGCAGCAGGGGCTGGTCATCGACCAGCAGGACCTTGATTTTCTCTTCCACGCTTATTCCTTCACTGCCTTCCGGCTCTCGTTCTGCAAGCTGCATTCGGGCAGCTGCAGGACCGCTTTGACGATCCATCCGCCGCTGGCTACCGGTCCGGCATCTACCGTTCCGCCAAAGAGCGCCGCGCGTTCGCGCATGCCGCGCAGCCCGCGCCCGCTGCCGATGCTCGGAACTCGCGTTGCATCGCCGTTGTCCATGATTTCCATGCGCAGTTCCCCGCGGCGTTGCTCCAGGCGCACCTGCACATCACTTACGTTACGGGCATAGCGCAAGGAATTGGTCAAGGACTCCTGGATGATGCGGAAGACCGTCAGCTGGAAGGTGGTGTCTTCCGGCAGCGGATCGCCCGCATGCGTATAGGTGACCGGCAGGCCTGCGGTACGGAATCCTTCGAGCAATTGCTCCACATTGCCGCCGGTAGGCTGCGGCGCGAGCTCCCCGGATTCTTCTTGGCGCAGCACGCCGAGCATGCGGCGCATATCTGCCAGGGCGGCGCGGCCGGTTCCGGAAAGCTCGTTGAGCACTTCATCGGCGCGGGCTTGATCGCGTTTGGCCACCACCCGCGCCCCCTCGGACAGGGCGATCATCACCGACAGCGAGTGGGCAACCACGTCATGCATTTCGCGGGCAATGCGGTTGCGCTCTTGCACCTGGGCCAGTACGGAGACCTGCGAAGCCCAGTGATTCAGCTCAGCTTCGTGGATGCGCGCGTTGCGCACGTTCATGCCTACCGCTGCGGCGGCGATGTAGAAGCCGATGATGAAGCTGCCCGAGACCGCGATGATGACGCGGGTGAAGATCGTTTCATCGATTCCATCCTGCGGGTCGAATTCCATGCCGGTCATGTCCGGGAAGCCCATCAGCACCATCAGGACGGTTTGGAAGCTTCCGGCCAGGATGGACAGCGGGATGGTCCGCTTCGCCGAATAGCTGGTGGCGACGGTATACAGGGCGATGATCATGCCTACCCCGCCGAGACCGCCCTGCGGTCCAGCAATCACCAGGGCCAGGCACTCGAAGAGGAACACCAGGATGATCACCGTCATCGGCGCCCTGCGCCGGTAGAGCAGGGCGGCGCTGACGTCGAGGGTGACGACCAGCAGGCCGGTCGCATTGGATTCGGGCATTGCCGCCACCACCAAGACGCCTGGCAGCGTGAGCAGCAGGTAGATGACTACCGCACCGATGACCACCAAGCGCGGGTGGGTACGCAAATAGCGGCGTATCCGGCCCATCCGCTTGGCGGCCAGTTCATCGAAGGTGACCACAGTTTCCTGCAGCGTCGGTTGGCTCATGCTTCCAGTCTAGTTTTCTCGGTCACGCTCTGGACTATTTGATGTCCCGCTTGGCCAGCAGGACCGCACCCAGCGCCAGCGGAAGCACAATCCAGCCTGCGACGCCCAGCAGCTGCTGCCAGCTTTCCAAGTCGGTGACGACGCTCGAAGGCGTCGCCAACGCCATGCCCAGCTGGTCGGGGGTGAACTTCGCGATGTGCTGTGCCCAGTCGGTGATGCTGGTCAGGATGGAAAGGATGATCGGCAAGACGAAGAACAGGGCAGCGAGGCTGGTGATGCCTCCAGCCGAATTGCGCAGCATCATCCCGAGCGCCAAACCGATCAGCGCCGCCATGGCCACCGCAAGCGCCCCGTACCAGAGAACCCGCTGGAAGGCGTCGCTGCCGAAATCCAGGTCCATCTGGTAGTTGTCGGCAATCGGCTTGCTGATGGCGAAGGCCAGAAGCGAGCTGACGATCTGGACGCCGGCGGTCACGACGGTGATCAGGATGGTCTTGGCAGCCAGCACGCGCAGGCGCTGCGGGCTGGCGAGGAAGGTGCTCACCGCTGAACCGGTGGTGAATTCCCCGCTGAAAAGCAGGACACCGAGCACGCCGAGGATCAGTTGGCTGAAGACCAGGCCCGAACCCATGAGCTCGGAGGCGAATCCCGGAGCCGCCAGGTCCTCCATGCCCGGCATCTGCTCCATGCCGCCCATGCTGGCCCGCAGCGATCCGATGCCCCAGGTGCCGATGGCCGCGATGGCCGCATAGAGCACGATGGCCAGCAGAATCAGGATGCGGGTGGAATTCAGGGAGAAGAAACGGATGGATTCGCTGCGCAGCACGCCGAAGAGGGAGACCTTGCCGCGCGGTGCGGTTGCTAATTTCTCAGACATGTCTTTACTTCCCGCCGCCAGTCTCGGCTACATTACTCGAGTGGTATTCGACGGCATCACGGGTCAATTCCATGTAGGCGTCTTCCAGGGTGCGCTGCAGCGGACGCAGTTCGCTGAGCACCACACCGTATTCCAGTGCGCGACGGCCAATGGTCACTGAATCGGGACCGGTGACTTCCACGCCATGCTCGTCGATCCGGCGCAGCTGGACGCCGTCTCCGTTCAGCGCGTTCATCAGCACCTCAATGTCTGCTGAACGCACAATTGTCTGGTCAAGGCCGTTATCGATGAATTCACTGATCGGCGCATCGGCCATGATCCGGCCACGGCCAATCACAATCAGGTGATCGGCGGTCTGGGCCATTTCGCTCATCAGGTGGGAGGAAATGAACACGGTTTTGCCTTCGGCAGCCTGTTGGCGGGCCAGATTGCGGACCCACGCCACGCCTTCGGGATCCAGCCCGTTGACCGGCTCATCGAGGATCAGGACCTGCGGGTCTCCCAGCAGGGCGGTGGCAATGCCAAGCCGCTGGCCCATGCCCAATGAGAAGCCGCCGACTTTCTTGCGCTGGACGCTGGACAACCCGGTCACTTCCAGCACTTCGTGCACTCGGGAAACCGGCAATCCTGCAGTAGCCGCCATGGCACGCAAATGCGCCAGCGGCGTCAGGGACTTGTGGACCGATTTGGCTTCCAGCAAGGTGCCGACTTCGGTCAGCGGATGCCTGGACTTCTTGAAATCGCGCCCGTTGACCAGCACTTCTCCGCTGGTAGGCGCTGCCAATCCCACGATCATGCGCATGGTGGTGGATTTGCCGGCGCCGTTGGGGCCGAGGAACCCGGTCACCATTCCCTGCTGCACCGTGAACGATGCATTATCGACCACGGTTTTTCCACCGTATTTCTTCGTCAACTGCTGAGCCTGGATCATGCTTCCAGCCTAGGGACTTGGCGCCCAGCTATCACCGCCCGCAATGCTGATTTAGGGCTCACCCGAAAGGGTGAGGGCAGCTGGGCCAATCGTGGGTCCATGCACCATATGGTGCATGGACCCACATTTCCACGGCAGTTGGAGGACGGTCATAGGTAGCTCGTCGTGAGGACGTACATCATTCCTGCGATGGCCAACGCGAAGGGCAGGGCCAGCAAGACCATCAGCTTCTTCTGATCCCGCACGATCGCTAAGCATTCCCTGAGGAAGGCGCTTGGACGGTAGTAGGCCGCCGTCTTCCCGCCGAACGCACGGGCATCCAGGCCGAGCTGGCGTGAGGCCATCGCGGCCCGCAGTGCGTGATAGTCGCTGGTGACCAGCCACAGCTGGCCTTCCGGACGCTGGGCGCGAACCAGGGCATCGGAATACCGCAGGTTCTCGATGGTGTCCCTGGCCCGGTCTTCCACCAGAATCTGCTCATCGGCGATGCCCTGCTCGCGCAGGTAGCGGGCCATGCTCACGCCTTCTGGCTCGACCTCATCACGGCCCTGGCCACCGGTAGGAACCATCAACGGGCGGGGATCCGCCTGCCGCTCATGCAGTTCGATGCCTTTGTCCAGTCGGCCGCGCAGCAGCGGGGTGACCTTGCCATCGATGGCGCGGGCGCCGAGCACCACCACGGCGGCGCCCTTGCCCTTGGCAGGGAATTTCGCGTGAACCCAGGCATACAGCAGCAGCATGGTGAACAGGCTCGCGGTGAAGACAGAGGCCATGAACAGGACGAAAGCGAGCGAATAGGTCCACCATGACTGGATCCGGATCAGCAGCACCGCAATGACCGGCAGGATGAAGACCGCGAGCCCGGCCACCAAGGACAGCAGGTTCGCGGGCTTGGCACCTTCGCGCCGGCACATCAAGATCCCGTTGTAGATCAGGGCCGCGCCGAAGACCACGACCATCAGCGGGGTCAGCACCAGGACGATGGAGAACAGGAGCCCGAATCCGGGAAGCACGCTGGAGAGCAGGCCAGCCGCCGCCGAAATGCTGAAGAGCACCAGCGGCAAGAGCAGGACGGCGAGTCCCAGGCGGCGCGGGTCCTTGCGGTACTGCCAGATGAACAGCCACCAGAGCACTGCCAGGAAAACCAATCCGGGGAGTTGCTCGAATGCCGCGTCCATCATGTGTCAGTTCTCCGCTTTCCAGTTCTCGATTCCGTATTCCCGCTTGAGCATCGATTGGGCTCCGAGGAATCCACCCATGCCGTGCACCGACGGACCCGGGGGCGCGGCCGAGGACACCAGGTACAGGCCCTTGGATTGCAGGTACCACGGGTCCGGGGAGATCCGCGGCCGCTTGATGCTGCCCAGCAGATCCATGGTTCCCCCGGAAAGATCGCCACCGACCAGCGCAGAGTTCTGCGCTTCCAGGTCCTTCGCGGTCACCACATGCGATTCGATGATGGTCTCGGCGAATCCCGGGGCTGCCTGTTCGATCATGTCCTCCAGTTCACGGCTCATGTCCACCGGGGAATCCAGCGGCACATGGCAGTAGGCCCAGATCACGTGCTGGCCCTGCGGCGCCCGCGAGCCATCGAATTGCGAGGGCTGGGCCACGATCATGAACGGCTTCGCCGCTCCCCTGCGCACCGCGGCGCGCTCGGCCTTTCCTACCTGCACGGCGGTGCCGCCCAGGTGCACGGTGCCAGCCTGGGCCAGCGTCGGATCGCGCCACGGAATCGGCTCCGAAAGCACGTAGTGCACCAGGCAGCTTCCCGGCGAGCGCCGAGTGCCGCTCAACGCGTGCGAAAGCCGTTCGGGCAGGTGCGCGGCCGACAGCTTGGCAGCGCTTTCGGCGGAGGTATCGAACAGGACGTTGCGTGCAGAAAGCTCATCGACATGCTCGATGCGGGTTCCGGTGAGGATTTTTGCTCCGTGCTCCATCGCCTCTGCGGCCAGCGCATCGCTGATGGCTTGGGAGCCGCCGCGCGGGATGGCCCACCCCTTGGCGTGCGCCGCCGCCGCTAGGAACAGCCCTGCCCCGGCATTGGCCGGCCCGCGCGAACCGCCGGCGACGTGGGCCGCGCAGCCTGCATAGAGCGCTGCGGCTCGCTCGAATTTCCCGGAGAAGAGGTCCTTCACGGCCATGCCGGCCACCGTGCTGACGGCGAAGGTTGCCAGTGCCGCCGGATGCGAGGGCACCTTGAACAGCGGGTTGAGCAGGGTGTTGCTGACTGCGTCGATCTGCTTTACCAGCGGCCCCAGCAGCCGGGTGTACATCTGGCCATCCGCGCCGCCAAGTTCCTGCCCGGTGCGTTCCAGATCCCTGTACGCGTAGGCGGTCCGCCGATCCAGCACATGGGCGAAGGACAGCTCCGGGACGATGAAGTCCACCCGGTCATGGACACCGAGTTCATGCATCGCCTGGGATTGCATGGCCATCGGATGCACCGCGCTGCCCAGATCGAATTTCGCCGCCGAGCCATTGAGCGGCTGCGTTCTGGCGGCCCCGCCGATGGTGCCGTTGGCTTCATAGACCGTGACGCTCAATCCGGCCCGGGCGGCAACCGCCGCGGCGGCCAGCCCGTTGGGGCCGGCACCGACTACTGCAACATCGCTCATGGCTTCTTGCCCGCCGCTTCTTTCTCCGGCTTGGCCTGGGGCAGCAGCCCGCGCAGGGTCCAGCGGTCTTCCAGCCCGGCAAACGGACCGGCCAGCGGATCGTCCTGTCCCACGGCGCGCACCGGGTCGTGGCGCGGATCGAGCATCGAACGCGCCACCAGGAACATCAGGTATCCGAGCATCACCATATGGGCCAGCACCAGTACCGCATAGCCGGTCTCCGGGAAGGCCTTCTGCACTTCTTCGGCAGAGAGGGAATCGAGGTAGTACCAGACCCCGTAGAAGTGGGCGATTTCCACCAGCATCCAGATCACGAACTCGCGCCAGCGCGGCAGGGCCAGTGCGAACAGCGGAATCAGCCAGACGACGAACTGCGGCGAATACACCTTGTTGACCATGACAAAGGAGGCGATGATCAAGAAGGCCATGGAAGCCAGGCGCGGGGTGCGCTTGGCCGCCAGCCCCAGCACGGCCACACCCGCGCAGCACAGGAAGAAGAGGATCAGCCCGTAGCGGGAAATCTGCTTCGCTTCGAAGAGCGGAACCCCTTCACGGTTATCGGCGATGACATTCCACGCGTGCCAGAAGCTGGAGAAGCCGGCCCCGCGTTCGGAGGAGAAATTGAAGAAGTGCATGAACGAGTCGGGGAACGCCAGCGCATAGGGAAGATTCACCAGCACCCAGGTCGCCGCGGCGGTTCCGCCGGTCACCCAGAAGGTCTTGAGCTTGCCGGTGCGGATGGCCAGCACCAGCACCGCGCCGAGGACGAAGAACGGATAGATCTTCATCGCCGCACCGAGGCCGATCAGCACCCCCGCCAGCACCGTATGCTTCCGGGCGAAGGCCAGCATGCCCAGAGCCAGCAAGGCCACAGCCCACATGTCCCAGTTGATGCTGCCGGCCAGGATGATGCCCGGGGCGATCGCCACCATGGCGGCATCCCACGGACGGCGCCCGGTCATCCGCAGGGTGGCGACCACGGTTGCCATCCACAGGATCGCGACGAGCAGCAGGTTGATGTCGAAGTACAGCAGCGAACGGTTCTCGATCCCCGTGGGGATGATCGAGGCGACTGCCGAGGCCACCGAGCTCATCAGCACCGGGTACTCGAACTCGGCGGCGGCGCTGAACGGCGCCCAGGGGTTCTCGGCGAAGCCGCGGGCGGAGAACAGCGGGACCCAGTCGCTGTAGCACGCATAGACATAGGGGTTGTTGCCGGTCCACCCGTTGACCCGGCACGGGTTCTTGGCAAGGAGCATCAGCAGCGCGCCCACGGTGGTCATCAGGATGATGACCCGTTCCACGCTGAAGAACCCGGGATCGACTCGGCCCGGGTCGCTGTGCCGTCCTAGCGGGCCGCCGATCATTGCGGTGAATTGCCGGAGGAACCCGTCAGCGCGTGAAGGCACGGTAATGCGCAGCGGGCCACGCGTGGGCTGTGACTGGTTAGGCTCGTGCATACCATCCAGCCTAGATGTTCTGCGCCCCAGCACCGGCGTGCACACTCGGATTTCATCAGACGCCTTGATCTTTTACCGAAACGCAGTGCTCTTCCCGCCCCTGCCGCAACCCGCTCCCGGAAACGTAAAACGCTTGCTGACCTAGCATTCAGCAAACAGACAGGTGATTACACCGGCACTTCACCGTGCGTTAACCCAGATACCCCCTCCCGGTTAACTTGTGCCCATAGCGTCTTATTCGTGAGCAAAACCAACCAGCGAAACGTCATGGCGATCATCCCCGCCCGGGGAGGATCCAAGGGCATCCGGCTTAAGAACCTGCGTGAGATCGGCGGCAAATCGCTGCTCGGCCGCGCAATCGAATCAGCCAGATCCGCGGCGGCAGTCAGCGACGTCGTGGTGAGCACCGACCATGAGCAGATCAAGGCCGAAGCGCTCCGCTACGGGGCGAGGGTCATCGATCGACCGGCAGATATCGCCGGCGACACGGCCAGCAGCGAGTCAGTTCTGCTCCACGCACTGGCGAATGCGGAATCCCAGCCAGAGATCACCGTGTTCATCCAGTGCACCAGCCCGTTCATCGATCCGGCGGACCTGGACGCAGCCATTGCGGCAGTGGCCTCGCAACGCGCCGACGTCAGCTTCGCGGCTGTTGCGGACCACGGTTTCCATTGGGGACTGGATCCGCAGGGCGAAGCGGTCGCCGTGGGGCACGACAAGCTGCACCGTCCGCGCCGCCAGGATCGCGAACCGCGCTTCCGCGAGACCGGGGCCTTCTACGTGATGGATACCCGCGGATTCCTCGAAGCCGGCCACCGCTTCTTCGGAAAGGTCCGGGTCCATGAGGTTCCAGCAGAGCACGGCATCGACATCGATACCGAGGCAGACCTGCTGCTCGCCGGGCTGGCCGTTCCGGCCAACCGGGAACCGATCGAAGTCGATGCGGTCATCACGGATTTCGACGGGGTGCACACCCCGGACACCGCATATGTCGATGAGCACGGGACCGAAACCGTGCGCGTCTCCCGCTCCGATGGAATGGGAGTGGCCCGGCTGCGGGCCGCCGGAGTGAAGTTCCTGATTCTCTCCAAGGAAACCAACCCGGTGGTCGCCGCCCGCGCCGCCAAGCTGAAGGTCGAAGTGGCCCACGGCATCGAAAACAAGGCCGAATACGTGGCCCGCTGGCTGGCTGACGAATCCATCAACCCGGCCCGCGTCGCCTACCTCGGCAACGACATCAACGACCTGGGCGCGATGGCGCTGGTCGGCTGGCCGATCACCGTGGCCGATGCCCACCACGACGTGCACCTGGCAGCACGGCACACGCTGACCCGCAAGGGCGGGCACGGAGCGGTACGGGAACTGGCCGAACTGGTTCTCGCCGCACGCACCGCCACCAAGAGTTCTCCAAGTTTCACCCACTGAAAGGCAATACCCATGACCTCCATGACTACCGACATCAAGCCAGTTGCCATCGGCGACGTCCAGGTTGGCGCAGGCCAGCAGGTCTACGTCATCGGCGAGATCGGCATCAACCACAACGGCGACATCGAGATCGCCAAGCAGCTGATCGACATCTCGGCCGAGGCCGGCGCCAACGCGGTGAAGTTCCAGAAGCGCACCCCGGACATCTCCACCCCGATGGACATGCGCGACAAGATCCGCTCCACCCCATGGGGCGACATGACCTACCTGGACTACCGCTACCGCGTCGAGTTCGACCAGGCCCAGTACAAGGAGCTCATCTCCTACGCCGCATCCAAGGGCCTGCACGCCTTCGCATCGCCATGGGACGTTCCTTCGGTCGAGTTCATGGAAGAGCAGGGTGCAGTCACCCACAAGGTAGCGTCCGCATCGGTCACGGACATCGAGCTGCTCAAGGCCCTGGCGGAAACCGGCAAGCCGATCATCCTGTCCACCGGCATGTCCACCATCGAGCAGATCGACAAGGCAGTGGAAACCCTGGGCACCAGCAAGCTGGTCATGATGCACGCGACCTCCACCTACCCGCTGCCTGCCGAAGAGGCCAACCTGCGCATGATCGAGACCCTGCGCGACCGCTACCAGGTCCCAGTGGGCTACTCGGGCCACGAGCGCGGCCTGCAGATCTCGCTGGCAGCAGTCGCCCTGGGCGCCGTGACCGTCGAGCGCCACATCACCCTGGACCGCACCATGTGGGGCTCTGACCAGGCTTCGTCGCTGGAGCCGAAGGGCTTCGAGTCGCTGATCCGCGACATCCGCATCCTGGAGCAGGCCATGGGCGACGGCGTGAAGAAGGTCTTCCCAGGCGAGCTGGCTCCGCTCTCGCGCCTGCGCCGCGTCGACGCCTAAGCACGCCAGCGTATCCGGCGGTTGGACTCACCGACGGGTCCAACCGCCGTTTATTTTTGTCTGCATGAGGAAGGCCGTGAAGAGCACAATGACTTTGATCCCCGGGCGCATTTCAGTGGTGATCCCCGCCTATAACCAAGAAGCGTATATTTGCGATGCCCTCTCATCCCTGGTCCGGCAGAAGCTGGGACGCTGGGAGCTTGAAGTGCTCGTGGTTGATGACGCTTCCGATGACCAGACTGCCGATCTGGTGCGCGGCTACGAAGACCAGCTGCCTGGCCTGAAGCTGATCTCGCTGCCGGAGAATTCAGGGGTTTCTGCCGCCCGCAATGCCGGGCTGGAACAGGTCACCGGCGAATACTTCACCTTCCTCGACCCCGACGACTGGTACTCCCCCGAGCATTTGGAAGCCCTGGCGGAATCCTTGACCGAATTGCATGTGGACTTCGTGCGCTGCGACCATGTGCGCGTCACCGGCACCAACCGGGTCATCCACCGCGCCCCGCAGGCCCTGCGCGGCATGCCGCTGAACCCGGCCGACGACATCGAGCCGATCGATTCCCCGTCCATGGTGGACTACGCCTTCGTGTGGGCAGGCATGTACCGCACCGAGCTGATGCGCACCCGCGAGCTGATGTACTTCGACGCGCAGCTGCACAGCGCCGAAGACCGGCTGTGGCTGTGGAAGCTGCACCTGAATACCGAGCGCTACTCCGTCGTCTCCTCCCCCGGGGTGTTCTACCGCCGCGGCCTGCCTGGCTCGCTGACCCAGGTCTTCGACCATCGCCAGCTCGGCTTCATCCCCGCCTACTCGCAGATCCTCACCGAGGTGCGCCTGCACCCGGATGCGGATCGCCACCTGCCCAAGGCGATGCGCCAGTTCTTCGCCATCGTGTGCCATCACGAGAAGCGCGCGAAGAACTACCCGCCAGAAGTCCGCTTGGAGATGAAGCAGAAGCTGCGCCAGGTATTCACCAGCGTTGACGCGCCAATGGCCCGCCAGGTCGCCCTCGAGATGGATGTTGCGCGCCGCCGCCATATCCTCTCCTTCCTCCAGCCAGGTCAGATCGGGGCCGCCAAGTGATCGCACTGATTGAAGCCAGCAGCTACTTCCAGCTTGCTTCTCTGGCCGCGATGGCCGATGCAGGACTGCTCCCCGAAGCAGATGAACGCATTCTCGTCCTGGCCAACGGCTCGCAGGTTCCGGAACTGACCACACCGCTGGATGAGGTTCCGGGCTTTGAGCAACTGGCCGCCCGCTTTGACCGGGTGGTGGATTTCGCCGCGCTGACCGCACCGCGCCGCCCGGCGCAGTTCAACCCGCGTGAGGACGAACTGCTGATTTTCGAGCGCCTGCTGCGCAGCGCCTGGGATCTGGGCAATGAACCGCTGACCTTGGTGCTGGAATCCATCCAGGTCAATCCCGCCCGCGCCCTGGCGCGCATCTTCTTCGATTCCCAGCTGTGGATCCATTCCGACGGCCTGATGTCCTATGGACCCACCCGCAACCGGTTGCCCATGCCGTTGCGCCAGCGGGTCATCGGCACCATCCACGTGGACCTGGTACCCGGACTTCAGCCGCATCTGCTCGCAGAGCTCGAGCCGCGGCGCGAGATCCTGGAGGCCGGCGGGTTGGCTGGCATCTTCGGCGAATTGGCCCAGGACGCCGAATTCGACCTGCCCTCCGGTGGCGCGCTCGTCCTCGGGCAGTACCTGGGTTCCCTGGGACTGATGGACGCCGAGGAAGAATTCGAGCTGCACCTCGAGATGCTCAACGAGGTGGCCCGCCGGGAGCTTTCCACCGTCCTGTTCAAGGCGCACCCGTCGGCCAGCGCCACCTCGGCGGCCCGCTTGGCTGCGGCAGCCAAGGACATGGGCCTGGATTTCCGGCTGCTCAACACGGATCATCTGGCGGAGACCGTAATCTCGGCGGTGAACCCAGCCGTGGTGATCTCCTGCTTCTCCACCGGCTTGGCCACCGCAAAGTACATCCTGGGCACGGAAGTCCATGCCGTGGGCACCGGCAGGATGCTGCAGGCGCTGGCTCCGTACGAGAACTCCAACCGCATCCCGCTGTCCATCATCCACGCACTGTTCGTCCAGGACCTGCCGGTTCCGGCGCACGCTGGCGATGACGGCCGGCTCACCGAACTGCTGATCGCCGTGGCCTACTGCATGCAGGCCGCCCAGCTGCCGCACCTGCGCGAGCAGGCCGAGTCCTTCCTGACCGCGCACTACCCTGAGTTCTCGGCCCACTTCAAGCGCCGCCGCATCACCAAGCTGGACCTGCCTCCGCACTGGGCTCACATCAGCTCGCGCCGCTCGTTGCCCTCGAAGGTCCGCGGGGCTTCGCGCCGAGTGCTGCGCCATGGTTCCAAGCAGTTCGAAACGCTTTCCAAGTCCCTGAGCCGACTGGCAAAATGACACTCACGATGATGAAACTGACCCAGCATGACACCCACGAGGTGCCACGCCCCCGTTTCGGCACGGCGCACGTGTGGGTCGAGTCGCCCCTGCAGCTGCTCTCCGCAGTGGAAACGCATGCCGCAGGACTGCTGGGCACCGACATACGGATCATTCCGCGCCAGGGAATGCCACTGGAGGCCACGACCCAGGCCATGCTGGATCATGCCCCCGATGGGGTTCATTTCGAACCGGCGGCGCGCAAGCCTCCGCAGCCCAAAGGCGCTGCCGACCGATACGTCACCGGGGATGCCTATTCGGGCAAGATCCAGCGCACGCTCCTTGCCGGCGTGCGGGCCAAGGAAATCGTCATCATCGACGACGGCATGGCAACGCTGGCCCTGATCAAGCAGCTGATCTCCGACGAGCCCACCCCCTTGGTGCGCGCCCGGACGAAGAATTCGGCGGCCCGTGTCGCCATGGGGCTGGCGACCTGGCATCGCTTGCGCCAGCTGGCCCGCGAGGGTCGCCTGCTGATTGTCTCGGCGCTGTTTGTCGACCCGGAATCCCGCCAGAAGATGGCTGATCTGGGGATCAAGTTCGCGCAGCACAAGTTCGAGTGGCTTGCTACCCAGCCGGTGGCCGAGCGGTTCATCGAGCCTACCCTGCTGATCGGTTCGGCCATGGTCGCCGATGAGCTGATCCATGAGCAGCCGTACTTGCGCTGGATCGAAGAGATCGCATCCGAAGGTCCGGTCGCCTACTTCCCGCATCGCCGTGAGACGCCGGAATTGCTGGCGAAGATCTCCAAGATTGACCAGGTAGTGCTCAAGGAGCACACTGTTCCCATCGAAATGCGCTTGCGTGCCCTGCGGCCGGGCCAGGAAATCCGGGCCCTGCCGTCCACGGTGATTCCATCCCTGCGCTTGCTGCTGGGTTCCGATGCCCGCTTCCTGTTTCCGCAAGCCGTGCTTGACAACTGGTGGACCCCTGGTACTCCCCTCGAGTTGCGTGAGCACCTATCCAGTTCGTTGAAGGTGTGAAGCAGCTGATGAAGCCATCAATTCTTGCCATTGCAGATTCCGATTCCTACCTGAAGCTCGCGACAAGTTTCCTGACCCGCCTGGGTCCCGCATGGGATCGCAATGTGTATTTGGCGCGGACCCCGGTGATGCCGACGGCCGAGCAGATCGCCGCCGCCTTCGAAGGCACGGATCTGGACGCCGATGCCCTGCAGGTGATTTCGGTATCCCAGCTGGAAGCCGACACCGTGGACGAGGACATTGTCTTCGCGTCGGCGACCGGTCCGGTCGTTGCCGAAATCTACTCCCGGATCCTGCGCACCGAGCCGGTTGACGGCCGCTGCACCGCACTGATTTCAGCCTTGCCCGGCGTCGCCTTCCCCGCCACGCAGAAGGGATGGAACTATCGCCGGGCCGGCGATGCGTTCATCTGCCATTCGCATGCCGAGGCCCGTGATTTCTCCTTCATGATCGAAGGAAAGGAGGGGCATCAGCCGACCATCATGGTCAGCAAGCTGCCCTTCTTGCGCTCGGCGGGTTTCCCGCCGGAGCAAAAGCAGGTCGTCGAACGGCTGGTGTTCGCACCTCAGGCGAAGGTTCCGGCCCAGGAGCACGAACGCGAGTCGATCCTGCTGGCGCTCGAGCAGGCCAGCAGGATGAATCCCGAACTTGAGGTGCTCATCAAGCTCCGTGCCAAGGCCGGGGAGCCGCAGACGCATCTCGAGGCGTTCCCCTATGACTCGCTGTTCGAGAAGCTGCAGGCTGAACAGCGGATCGGCGCGGATTCTCGGTTGCGCTTCGATACCGGATCTATGAGCGAGGCGTTGACCGATGGCAGCGCCCTGGTGACGGTCTCGTCGACAGCCGCCCTGGAATCCCTTGATCGCGGATTGCCCACGCTGATCCTCTCCGACTTCGGTGTCAGCGCCCAGATGATCAATACGGTCTTCGTGGCCTCCGGTGTGATTGGCACCTTGGATGATGTCATCGGCTTGAGCTTCGGGGAGCCGACCAAAGCCTGGTTGCGGGAAAACTACTTCCACCGGGTCGACCACAGCTTCGCCCAATCCCTCGAGATCCTCGCGCATCGGGCTCGAGCCGGCAAGCTGCTCACCGATCCGGAAGTACTGGCACACATTCGACGCCAGCCTTTGCGCCATCGGCTCCGCACCACGTTGCCTGCCCCGCTGGTCAGGGTTTTGGTCAAGTTACGCCATCATTACCGGCATTCCCGCAAGAATGGGGCCAACTCTTTGTCATGAGCTAATAGCAGTTTGCTCATGAATACCATTTCATGCCTGCAAACATAGGTTACCTCAGTATCATTCTGCATTTTGCTCATGTACCGATTCTTGGCAATCCTGCACGGCGATCGCATCTCTGCCTCTCGGCGGCACTGGCCCGGGAGCCACTGCACAAGAGTTAATCGGTGATACGGGGCACGATTGGGAATGTTTGCGAGCCATTAAGACTTAAGATCATTATGGGCTAATTTGCGCGATGCGCTTCTGCGCGCCCAATTGCCCAAAGGTTTTATACATTTCTATAAGGAGTTCATGTGTCGGCGAACCCGATTCGCGTTGCCATCGTAGGCGTAGGCAACTGCGCCACTTCCCTTATCCAAGGTGTTGAGTACTACCGAAACGCCGATGCAGATTCCACCATTCCTGGACTCATGCACGTGCAGTTCGGCCAGTACCACGTTGGCGACGTCCAGTTCGTTGCAGCCTACGATGTCGATGCCAAGAAGGTCGGCCTCGACCTCTCGGAAGCCATCCTGGCCAGCGAGAACAACACCATCAAGATTGCCGACGTTCCAGCCACCGGCGTAACCGTCCAGCGCGGCCACACCCTTGACGGCCTCGGCAAGTACTACCGCGAGACCATTGAAGAGTCCGCAGCAGAGCCAGTCGACGTGGTGCAGTCCCTGAAGGACAACCAGGTCGACGTCCTGGTTTGCTACCTGCCAGTGGGTTCCGAGCAGGCCGCCAAGTTCTACGCGCAGTGCGCCATCGATGCAGGCGTTGCGTTCGTCAACGCCCTGCCAGTATTCATCGCCGGCACCCCTGAGTGGGCGCAGAAGTTCACCGACGCCGGCGTGCCAATCGTTGGCGACGACATCAAGAGCCAGATCGGCGCAACCATCACCCACCGCGTGATGGCCAAGCTGTTCGAAGACCGCGGCGTGGTCCTGGACCGCACCTACCAGCTGAACGTTGGCGGCAACATGGACTTCAAGAACATGCTCGAGCGCGATCGCCTGGAATCCAAGAAGATCTCCAAGACCCAGGCAGTCACCTCGAACACCTCCGCCGCCCTGGGTGACGACGATGTCCACATCGGCCCGAGCGATTATGTTTCATGGCTTGACGACCGCAAGTGGGCGTTTGTCCGCCTCGAGGGCCGCAACTTCGGCGACGCTCCGGTAAATCTGGAATACAAGCTGGAAGTTTGGGACTCGCCAAACTCGGCCGGCGTGATCATCGACGCCGTTCGCGCAGCGAAAATCGCCTTGGACCGCGGCATCGGCGGCCCGATCCTGTCCGCCTCGAGCTACTTCATGAAGTCGCCACCAGAGCAGTACGACGATGAGACCGCACGCAACAAGGTGGAAGCCTTCATCAGCGGCGACATCGAACGCTAATCTTCCGCTGCGGCGGGAAAGCAATGGCCAGGACTGATGTCCTGGCCATTGCTGTATTCAAAAGTTCTTTGGATGCGGAGAAGCCCGCCGGCTTGCAGGCCGGCGGGCCTCTGGGCGATGCATTGCGAGTTCATCACTGGTACCTCGGATTCTAGTTAGCTGGCAACGGTAATGGCGTTGCCGGGCCTAGCGAATTCGCAGGTACATTTCTGGTGGCACATGGTTCTTCAGCTCGCGCTGACGCATGCGGCGATTGAACTCGGTGCTGTCAAGGTTGGTGAACTTGCGCTTGTCTTGACGCTTTTTCATTTGCTGTCCCTCCTTTCGGTCAAAGTCGAAGGGGAGGGAAGATCTTGTCGCGTGGTTGAAATTGCGCGAGCTTTCAGGCTTTCTGGTCCTGCGAAGATTAATTCCGAGGTGCGAACTGCCCGTTGAGCGGATGAGGAGAACAGTGGACTGGACATGAAAAAAGTTCCTAAGGGTGAGAGTCGATTACTGACCTGCAACCTCAGGAACTTAGGCGGGATTTACCGTGAGCTAGGAATCCGCTTGTCCGGAGGTTGGGGAAATGCGCTTGCACAGACGAGTCATTGGAGAGCCGCCATTAAATCGCGCTCCGCGATGAGTCTCTGTGTACCAAGTGGTATTAATCATTTCGCCACCTCCTAAAATCTGCTCTCGACCAGCCATGGAAGCCATGGGGCCTGTCTGAAAATTTGTCTCGATCCGCAAGTCTCATTGAGACTTCCCAATCACAGTATTCAGCATACATGGAATAAGCCCAATGCGCTACAAGCGAGAGCAAAAACTTTAAGTACTTTTCCGGGAATGGCAAAAGCACCTGGATCCACGCGGATTCCAGGTGCTCTTCCAATAGCATTCAGGCCAAAAGTTACCCCTCGGTAGGCGTTTCTTGGGCTTCGGGCTGCTCTTTCCACCACGCACGCAAGCGCTCCGTGGCGACCTCTTCGCCCAGTGGACCTTCGTCCATACGCAATTCCAGGAGGAACTTGTAGGCCCGGCCAACCACCTTGCCCGGCTTGATCTCCAGCAACCGCATGATCTGTTCGCCATCGAGATCAGGACGGATCGCCTGAAGCTCTTCCTGCTCGGCAATCTTGGCGATACGCGCCTCGAGGTCATCGTAGGCAAAGGCCAGGCGGTCAGCCTTCTTGCGATTGCGCGTGGTGACATCCGAACGCGTCAGGCGGTGCAGATGCTCCAGCAAGTCGCCGGCATCGGTGACATAGCGGCGTACCGCCGAGTCGGTCCAGCCCGCTTCGCCGTACCCATAGAAGCGCATATGCAGCTCGACCAGGCGGGCCACGGCCTTGGTGGTGTCCTTGTCGAAACGCAAGGCGCGCATCCGCGCCTTCACGAGCTTTGAACCCACCATGTCGTGGTGGCGGAAGGAGACGGCGCCGCTGGGTTCGAACTTGCGGGTCGCAGGCTTGCCGATATCGTGCATCAGCGCCGCGAAACGCAGCACGAAGTTCGGTCCGGGCACCGGTCCCGCTTCATCGGTTTCCAACGCCATCGCCTGCTTCAGCACGGTCAGCGAGTGCTGGTAGACGTCCTTGTGCCGGTGGTGCTCGTCGATCTCCAGACGCAGGGCCGACACTTCGGGCAGCACCTTGTCCGCCAGGCCGGTTTCCACCAGCAGGTCGATGCCCGTGCTCGGGTCGGCCCCGTTGATCAGCTTGACCAGCTCGTCGCGGATCCGTTCGGCGGAAATGATGTCGATTCGATCGGTCATTTCGCTCATGGCGCGGCGAACCTCGGGGCTGACTTCAATCTCCAGCTGCGAAGCGAATCGGGCGGCACGCATCATGCGCAGCGGATCATCGGAGAACGAGACATCGGGGGCACCGGGGGTGCGGATGGAACCGTCTTCCAGGGAACTCACGCCGTCGAAGGGATCCACCAGCTCGAGCTGGGGCAATCGCAGCGCCATCGAGTTCATGGTGAAGTCGCGGCGGAAGAGGTCATCGTGCAAGTTATCGCCAAAGGCGACGATGGGCTTGCGCGATTCCTTGTCATAGGCATCAGCACGGTAGGTCGTGACCTCTAGCGTGTGCTCGCCCTTCTTGAAGGCAATCGTTCCGAACTCGCGTCCTACATCCCAGATGTTATCGGCCCAACCGGAAATTGCCTTGATGGTTTCTTCCGGACGTGCGCTCGTGGTGAAGTCCAGGTCCGGGGAGACGCGTCCCAGGTACAGATCGCGAACCGGCCCACCTACCAACGACAATTCATGGCCGGCCCGAACGAAACGGTCGGCCAAGTCGAAAATGACCGAGGGCAGGATCTGACGCAGCGCGTCAGGCGAGGGAAGTGCATGCATAGTTACTTAAGCGTGCCAGAAATCCGGCAAGAATGCTTGAGATTTCGGCGAATTTGCCTGCGAGATAACTTACTTGTCCACGTCGATCAGGCGGCTAGCGGCACTTTCTCGATAGAGTGGTTCTATGAACCGACCGATCCCGTCTGCCCCGAAGCGCACTCCATTGACTGCGTCAATGGCTCGCGCACAGGCAACTGGCGGTCATACGAGCTTGCCGACCGTAGAAGAAGTCTCTTCCGGAGGCATCGTCATCGACTTCGACGACCCCAAGTTGCCAGTGGCAATTATTGCCCGCTACAACCGTGGCGGACGGCTGGAATGGTGCCTGCCCAAGGGCCACCCGGAGGGCGTGGAAACCAACGAGGAAGCGGCTATCCGCGAAATCGAGGAAGAGACCGGCATTGCTGGACGCATCCTCGCCCCGCTGGGTTCGGTCGATTACTGGTTCACCGTGACGAATTACCGTGTGCACAAGACCGTGCACCATTTTCTGCTGGAAGCTACCGGCGGGCATCTGACGATCGAGAATGATCCCGATCATGAAGCCGTCGATGTTGCCTGGGTGCCGCTGGGTTCCCTGGGCAAGCGCCTGTCCTTCCCTAATGAGCGCCGGATCGCCGATCTGGCACGCGAGGTCCTTACAAAGCATGTCCCAGGTTCCTAATCCAACTGCCGGCTTCGACCAGCCAAACACCGGAGCCACGGACATCGTCGCCGAACCTCCCCGGCAGCCGATAGCCCAACCGGCAGGATCGCGTTCCAAGATCTATGCCCTGATGGCTTCCGGCACGATGGTTTCCCGCCTGCTGGGCTTCGTGCGCACGGCCTTGCTGGCGATGGCCATTGGTTCGGTCACCTCGGTGGCCGACATCTTTGAAAAAGCCAATGTCATCCCCACCATCATCTACATGCTCTTGGCCGGCGGCATTTTCAATGTCGTGCTCATCCCGCAGCTGATCAAGGCTTCCAAGGCCAAGGATCGCGGTGCCGCGTACACGTCCAAGCTGGTCACGCTGACCGTGGTGGGCATGGGGATCCTGACTTTGATCCTCACGCTGTGCGCCAGGCCCTTGATCACGGTGCTCACCAGTAACTGGACCGAGCCGATGATCGCGCTGGGAACTGCATTTGCCTACTGGTCGCTGCCGCAGATCTTCTTCTACGGGCTTTACGCGGTCCTGGGCCAGGTGCTGAACGCCAACGGCCGATTCGCCGCGTTCATGTGGGCCCCGGCGGTGAACAACGTCATCCAGCTGATCGTCATTGGCGCATTCATCCTGACCTTCGGCGCCTACTCGTCGGGCGACCCGATGCAGGAGTGGAACAGCATCAAGACCATGTGGCTGGCGGGCGGAGCCACCTTGGGCATCGTGCTGCAGTCAGTCGTGCTGTTCTGGCCGTTGAAGAAGACCGGGTTGAAACTGACCCTGGACTTCCAATGGCGCGGCATGGGCCTGCGCCATGTGGGCAAGCTGGCAATCTGGACGCTGGCGGCCATGGTGATCGGCAATCTTTCCTCGCTCGCCTACTCCAAGATCGTCTCCGGCGCTACCGCAGCTCGAGCGCAGCTGCCGTCCGAACAGGCCGCCTCGGTCGCCGGCGAGTACGCGCTGAACACCTCGCAGCTGATCACCGTGCTGCCGCATTCGCTATTCGCGCTGACTGTCGCCACCGTGCTGTTCAACGACTTCGCCCGGGCGTTCACCGAGAACCGCCGCAAGGATGTCGGCCAGCTGCTGAACCAGGGCATGCGATCCACCGCCATCCCCATCGTGTTCTGCACGCTGGTCTTCATCGTGCTGGCCGGGCCGCTGGGCAGGCTGTTTGCCGGCAGCTCCGAGCATGCGGCGCAGGCCGCGGGCGCTTTGGGGCAGCTGCTGGTGCTCACCGCGCTTGGCCTGCCGTTCAAGTCCCTGCAGTTCTTCATGCTGCGTGTCTTCTACGCGGAAGAAGATACCCGCACCCCGATGCTGATCCAATCGGCCACGGCAGCGGTCGGTTTGGTCCTGGCGTTCACCGCGGCCGCCGTGGTTGACCCGCTGCATATCGCCGCCGCCATTGCCTTCATCTACGGCTTGACCAACGTGCTGACCTGCATCGGCACCCATTATCTGATCAAGCGCCGCTACGGCAGCTACGATGTTTCCTCGGTCATCGACACCTACATCCGAGTCGGGTGGATGGCTACGCTGTCGGCTATCGTCGGCTGCGTAGCGCTCTGGCTGCTGGGAGGATTCAGCTTCGGATTCGCCTACGATTCAGTAGTGAGCGCGCTGATTTCGGTGGCTGTTGTCGCCCTGCTGATGGGCATCGTGTTCATCGGCCTGCTGCACAAGACCAAGGTTCCGGAGCTCCAGTCGTTCCTCGGTCCGATCCTGCGCAGAATCCCGGGATTGAATCTCTGAAAATCCGCTGAAACTTGCTAGTGATTCTGGGCAAATAGGCACCAAATAGCCGGAGCTGACCGGTAACATGACAGGTGGTGGTCTGTGGACCGCCACCGAACCAAATTCAACCCCTTGGAGATGCACGTGTCGCAGCCAATCGATGTCGGCTCTGTCCTCAGCGGCCGCTACCAGGTAACTGAGAGTGTCCTTTCATCAGCTGAAGGAGACTTGGTACTCGGTGGCGTAGACCAGGTACTGAACCGCTCGGTCAGCATCATGGTGGCTTCCGTGGAGAATTCCTCGCAGCTGGCAACGAGCGCACGCGAGATCGCCATGGGCGAGCGCGCATCGAACGTCCAGGTGCTGGATCTGGGCATCACCGACTCCAACCAGACCTACCTAGTCGCCAATACCGCGCGGTCCTCGGACCTGCTGGACCTGGTTCTGGAAACCGACGACGCTCCATACGTCGAGCCGTTCTTCACCGATACCCTCGGCACCGAGATCTTTGGCGAGTCCCGCCAGGCTGTCCCCGAAACCTACGAAGACGACAACGAGTACTACGAGCAGCTGCAGTACGAGGACGAACCAGAACATCAAGGCAAGATCGGTTCCGCCCTGGCTGGGGGCTTCGCGGGGCTGAAGAACCGCTTCGGCAAGAAGAACCAGGAACAGCCTGAAGAGGAGCAGTTCGACCAGACCGCGCCGAACGAACAGGTTCCCGACACCGTCGCCACCCCGGTTGCCCCTGCTGAAAATCCAACGGCCGAAGACAAGCCGAAGGTCACCCGTCTGGACGACGACGAACCTAACGTCACCGCAACCGCGGCGCTAGCCGCCGCAGCGCAGTCCAAGGGCAACACCCCGGCCAAGCCTGCCAAGGAAGAGCCGGCCAAGGAAGAAGAAAAGCCTGCAAAGAAGAAGGGCGCAGCAGCAGCGGCCGCAGCCGGCACAGGCGCAGCGGCTGCTGCAGGTGCCGCCGCAGCCGCGCCTAAGGCCTCGACCTTCCCGGCAGCAGCCAAGAACGCTCCCGCCCAAGACCCGCAGGTCGACGAGCAGGAAGAGGAAGAAAGCGGATCCAAGGGAACTCGCCTGCTCGTTGGCGCCGTATTGCTGATCGTGCTGGTCGTTGCCGTGGTCTTCGCCTTCAACTTCCTAGGTGGCGACAAGAACACCACCGCAGAGGGCGAGACGCCAACTGCCGTGGAATCCTCGGAGAAGCCTTCCGAGTCCGAGAAGGAACAGGAACCTACCGAAGAGTCCTTGCCTGCCCCGAAGGTCGATGACGTGTCCCGCCTCGTTCCCGGCAACCAGCAGCTGAATTCCGAAACCGATGGCAAGCTGGGCCAGATGATCGATGGCAACGCGTCGAGCACCTATGCCACCTACTCGTACACCACAGCTGATTTTGGCGGCTTCGCTTCCAACATGGTCTTCATCCTGGAATTGGACGAGAAGTCCAAGATCTCCGAGGTCAACCTCGAGGGCCTGAACGGCACCGGCGGCAATTACGAGATCCTCGTCGGCGACTCCGACGATCTGGGCGATGCCAAGTCGGTAGCCAAGGGCTCATTCTCCGGCCCTTCGGTATCGGTAACTGTCAAGGGCGACGACAAGGACTACATGGAAGGATCCCACGTATTCCTGGACATCACCGAGCTGCCTCGCAAGGCATCCGGTGGCAACGATTCGCGGCCATTCGGTCTGCAGATCGGTGAATTCTCCGCCAAGTAATAGAAGCGGAATTTTTTACGAAAGCAATGCGTTGAGGTGGATAGTGAGGTTAGACCTTGCTACCCACCTCGCATTATTAGAACGAAAGGGTTCTCCCCCCGTGACTTCAGCACAGAACGACGAAATCCGCGACGTCATCATTGTCGGCTCCGGTCCGGCCGGTTACACCGCCGCGGTTTACACCGCCCGTGCGAATCTGAACCCACTAGTCATCGCAGGCTCAGTAACCGCCGGCGGCGAACTGATGAACACCACCGACGTGGAAAACTTCCCGGGCTTCCCCGAGGGCATCATGGGCCCTGATCTGATGGACAACATGCAGAAGCAGGCCGAACGCTTCGGCGCCGAGATCCTCTTCGATGACGTCACGGAAATGAACCTCGAGGGCGAAATCAAGACGCTGTCCCTGGCCGACGGCACCGTCTACCGTGCACGTGCTGTCATCGTCTCCACGGGCTCTGCCTACCGCGAGTTGGGTCTGGAAGATGAAAAGCGCCTCTCCGGCCATGGCGTCTCCTGGTGCGCCACCTGCGACGGGTTCTTCTTCCGCGAGCAGACCATCGCCGTGATCGGCGGTGGCGACTCGGCCATGGAAGAAGCACTGTTCCTGACAAAGTTCGCTTCTAAGGTCATCGTGGTGCACCGCCGCAACGAGCTGCGCGCCTCGAAGATCATGGCCGACCGTGCCTTGGCCCACGAGAAGATCGAGTTCATCTGGGACTCGGAAGTCGTCGGCATCAACGGCGCAGAGAAGGTCGAGGGCCTGGTCGTGAAGAACCGCACCAGCGGCGAGGAAACCACCGTGGATGTCACCGGCATCTTCGTAGCCATCGGCAACGACCCTCGCGTGGATCTGGTCAAGGACCAGCTTGAGCTGACTTCCGAAGGCACCATCGCCGTTGAAGGCCGCTCTTCCAAGACCTCGCTGCCAGGTGTCTTCGCTGCCGGCGACGTGATCGACTCCACCTACCGCCAGGCCATCACCGCAGCCGGTTCGGGCTGCGCCGCGGCCCAGGACGTGGAGCACTACCTGGCCAACGTTTCCGAAACCCTCGCTACCGCCTAACAGATTTCTCAGAAAGGGGTTGTCTCTCATGAGCAACGCAAAAGCAGTAACTGAAGCAACCTTCCAGGCTGATGTCCTGGATGCCGAAAAGCCAGTCATCGTTGATTTCTGGGCTGAATGGTGCGGCCCTTGCCGCCAGCTCGGTCCGATCCTGGATCAGATCGCAGAAGAGCACGCTGCGAAGGTCGACGTCGTGAAGGTCAACGTCGATGAGAACCAGGCAATTGCCGCCAAGTACGGCATCACCAGCATCCCTGCCGTGTACGTGTTCAAGGGTGGCGAGCATGTTGCCACTTCCATTGGTGCCAAGCCAAAGGCTGTCATCGAGAAGGACTTCGCAGAATACCTGTAAGTCGATACGTCATTGGAGTGGAGACCAACCGCAAGGTAGGTCTCCACTCCTGTTTTAACCGATGTCTTGTGAAAATCTTGCTAGTTCTCCCATTCCGGGGTATGTTCCAGCCCTGACCCCAGCTCAGATGGGGGCTGTTCTTTGATTTGAAGACGTTTTGACGATTAACGTTGAAATATCAGTATGTATACTTTGTTTTTGGATTCTTGGTACCATTTTAAGACTTAATGCATCAATACTTGGTTTCGATGAGTCGAGCTCGCACTTTCTGCTCGGATAATGGCTCGCCAAGTTCGAGGCCTGCGTCGGTGATTCAGTGCTGTTTGTTCCGGTGCATTTTGCAACCTGCTCTGCGTTGCAGGGACTACCCGTCGGCCAGCTCTCGATCCCGAATGCTTCGCCTCCGACTTTCAAGGAGTGGCAGCTGCATGCGGATTTAAAAACGCATGCAGCAGTCTTTTCTTTGAGAGAGCAGGACAGTGCCGTTCAGTGTCGCCTTTGTATAGGATCCTTCCATCATGCGACAGCCTGAGCTATCGAGCCGGGCTCTTGAATGTATTAGCAGCCCCGGAGTGCGTCGACCTTTCCTGTATCCAGAGCAGGGGTTCCATCAGGACCGGCGGCAGAGTCTTTGCAAGGAAACTCCGGCGCTGTGGAGCTACACTCTTCAAAACCCGAGGCACCATCTGGCTCCGTTGGTAGGTGCTCAACGACCTGAGCCACGAGCAGATCTGCCAACACCTGTTCCCAGTCCGCAACGGTCGCAGAATCCTGTTTGACCAATCAGACCGGATCATTCACGCATGAGGGAACTGGTTCTAGACTCGACGCCCCAGCCGTTGATGCGCCGTGTCTGCGCCGACCACGCCAAAGACTCTGAATTGAATATTTGACTCTTTGAGGGCCACCAATATTGCCGTTCAGAGCCACCAGCTGAAAACGCCGTTATTCTCGATCAGAACCACCTGATTTTCTCCTTCAGAGCCACCCTGTATAAACCCCTCTGTCAAGGGGCATGAGTTTCTGCCCACCGGCGGCCATGAATAATGCCCATTAAGGGTCAGCAAAACTGCCTGCTGCCCATAATCAGCCAATGTGGTATCAGCCGTCATGCACAGCAGTCTGCCCGTGCTGAGAGGGGCTACATCAAGGAACTCACCCCAGCACCAGCCAACACCTGCGTCAACCGAACAGATTCATCGCTGGTCTGGCAAATGTGCGCCTGACGCAGCAACCGATCCACCGAGGACGTCGCCAGGGCATTGGGCATCAATTTACAGTGTCCTGATGCTCGATCAGTGGCTTTTGGAACCACCCAGCGTGGAAATTTCGCGTTCTATTATCGTGCTCATGGAGCAACAGTAAGACAGAGCATCCCCATTTTCTGCACGCAGTACAAGCAGTCGGACTACCCCGGCCGGCTGGTGCCTCTGAACAAGAATAATGGGTGGCCCTGAGCGGCAATACTGGTGGCTCTCAAAGCTTCTAATATTCATCTGGATCCACGGACAAGTGACGACATAGCTGCGTGACGGCAGAGACGGGCTCACTTGACTTAGTTCTCTCTCGATGACGTGGGCATGCAAATAGGCCTGCGGTACGCGTCCACTGTCTCGGAAAATCAGCGCAAATCAAAGCGTCTACAGCCACAGACCTAACGCTATTGTCGCTCAGTTGATCCTGTTCTGGGCCAGCAGTGCGCTGCTCTTCTCAGCAAAGCCTCTGTGGGCTCGTGTAGCGATCTAGGAGCCTACGGAACCTCTTGGTCACTCGGAGTGGTAGATGGAAGGCTCTCAGTGGCGCTTCTGGTGCTCGTAGCGCTTATAGATGCGATTTGATCATCACACTCCATGACTGCACTTGACGCTCATCGGACGTACCCCTGTTAGAGACAAGAACATACGAATGAAGTGCGCGGGACCCCTCGGCAGACCATGCGTGCTGGTCGGGATTACGTTCTGGTTATACGTCCAGATTCATTGATTGCGCGCCCTACACGGAATACTGTCCGCGTACGTCGAGCATCGGATAGTTGCTCCCGTTGTCTCTTCCGATCTGCCTATGCAGTTCTAGTTATTGGCAACTCGGCTATCGCCAGGACATCCACCCCTATGATCATTTACCTGTGATCATTCGCCATTCCAGCCTGAACGGAACTTCCAGTGACTTGCGTGGTCATTCCATTGGGCATGGCGTTGGAAACGAGGTGTCGTTTAGGTGGTTCTCCTTGTTTCACGTGAAACACGTTTCCAGCGGTTAGTCTCGAAAGTCCTGTATGGTTCATCGATTAATGTTTCACGTGAAACGGTGCCAAAAAGCGGCTGTTTTCAGCCTGAGTCTAAGTGAGTATGTAGCCATTATGGCAGCCACCGCTCTTCCAACTCAGAGTCGCCCGAGGGGTACTCCATTATTGTCACTCGGAGCTGCCAAACACTATCCGTCTAAATAACCCTGTATAAACTCCCGGCCAGTGCAACAGACTTTCTCGCAGAACAAGCCATGTTCAACGGCACGCGCGAATGACGCTCATGCCCCAGCTTTACGCCGAGGCTTAGTCAGGACGATTCTTTACGTCCACACCCGACGCATCTCCCGCAGCAGAGTCATAGAAGTAGGCGGCGCCTCCTTACAAAGCTGAGCGCGCCTTCAGGACAAGAGCGGCAAAAGCGCTACTAATTGCAATTCCTTGACCGCAACCAACTCTAAACGTGTTGACCCAACCGTACTGGAGCATCGACCATACGGATCTAGGTTAGGCTGGCGCCTACCTCAAGCTTTGCACGATGACTACGTACGACAGGACAGGACCATCGAACCGCATTCAAGGGCTACAACAATTTCTGATCCTCATACCATCATCATTTACTCGTAGACTTGGACAAGTCCAGAGTTGAGCACAAAGCAGGCGTAACCATAGAGACTGACGGCCAGAAGCCATCATGACCCTACACTCCCCCTTTCAATGCCCAACGGTCCACAGTGTATCCATTTGTCATCTGCCTGCCGTTCAAGATGTTCCCTTTCGAAGAGCCCAGTCGCGATATGAGGTAGCGGTGATCCCGTCAGAATGGAATGGTGACTCCAGGCGCTAATTCTCAGAGGCGCAGAAGCATAGTAACGGGCGGCTCTGAACCGGAACTCTTTTGTGGCTCCAAAGGTTCAATTATTCATCACCACTTCAAGAACACTGCTCGCCCATTAGATTGCGGGTCCGGTTCATGCCACTCCCCTATCCAGCAGAATGTACTCACCAGATTCAGTCATGTACAGCAACCCTAAGGCTTGAAGTCGATGTCCTGAAAGCTGATTCGAATGCAAATGAGTGACAGCCTTCGAAACGAAGCCATTCAAGGACGTAGCGTGGATAAGAATCTCCGACTAATGCCGACTATGGCCATGAATGGATTGCGTCCGGCTCACAGCAACTCTTGAAAGTCTAGATCGTCTCCTGATCAGGTCTGCAAACCGCTCGTTGCTGGACTCTGCCAATTCGCTCTATTCCGAGGCGAACGTAGAAATCCAAGCAAGCCAGACTACGGCCACCGAATATCACTCGTCCACATTGCAGTTCCTGCAGCTCCGTGGGTGGGTGTGGCATGTTGAATGCTCGATAGGTTTCTTCAGAGCCCTGGCCAACAGTCACAGCCAAGGGTATATCGATCGAACCGCCTGAGGGAGGGTCTATGTTTCACGTGAAACTTATTCTCATGAATCATGACGTAAGCGGACTAACAGCGAAGATGCCCGAGAGAAATTCTTTTCCTCGTTTCATAAGTCGGTTCATCATCTGCTCTTATGGCATGGCTATCAGCCTGACTATTGGAACAGCGACCTCACGGCGGTTGCAACACCGGACTGGTGTTTGTCGTTAGAGTAAACAATGCATCAGTCCAATGTTTAGGCCTAGACAGATTCGTGATCGACGCTAATCATTTCAAGGCTGCATTAGAAGACCACGCCTATCCCGGGTGGAGTCATCAAATCCTAGAGTCTGGATCGAGTACTGGAAATCAGTCGCAGCGAACTTATCATCTTTGCATGATCCAGTGAATGAAGGAGTAGTCTCCCTACCGACCGACATAGCAACTTCTCATCGAGCATAGTCTGATCGACATTTTCGTTCTATTCCATAGGACAGTTTCACTCGAATCATAGATTCGCAGAAAACTGATCATCTGAATCTTGGGGGCCTCTACAATTCCGATCTAGGGTCACCAGAGAGAAACGCCGCCGTTGTCTCTCATTGCCACCGAATTTTTTTCGTCAGAGCCACCCCCTATAAGCTGCTCCCACCACGCAACCGACTGTATGGTGGACAGAACCTTTTTCAATGTACGAAAGTTCGAAGTCATGCGACTAATCCAGCTCGCGCTGAGAGTCTGCCAGACTGCGCCATCGCATCCACGCAAGGCATCTTTCACGACAGCGTAGGCGGAGACTTCAATGCCGCAGATATCGTCCTCGTAGCTGGAAGCACCTCGAGAAGCTGAGCGACGAGCAGGTCCTTCAACTACTCTTCCCGACTGCAACTAACAAGAAGGCGCGATGCCCAACCTGGGCTAGAACAGCTTCTTTACGTCCTACGAACGCTGCTTACTCCAACTCATGGTCACCTCCGACGTCGATGACAAAACGTCAGCATCGAATTAGGCTGGCTAGGAGCTTCCATGGCCTCGCACGAGCATCGTCGCCGGGCAACAGGCTCTGAGGATCTATTTGAAGCCTGCCTGCCGTTCAGCCGATACTTTACGTGGAGCTCTGCCTTCGCATAAGGCAGCCGTGAGTCGGTTATGGCTGGCCGGTGGCTCTGGACGAGAATTCTAGCGGCTCTCAAAGCCACGAATATTCACCATTGAGCCATTCGGGATATGGCACCTCCGTCAAGAATTCTGAGACTTTCCCGCGTAAGGGACGATCAGGTTCTCTCGACTGAAGGACATGCATTCACTCTGTGGCTTGATGGTCACTACCCTTTTAACGTATGTCTTTGCTTGGAGCGCCCATCCTGTTCGTGAGCGAACCATTGCCTAGTGATCAGCCTCCAAGTCGGGGTCGCAGTCCAGCAGTTAAGGTGCATAGGGCTACAGAATCAACCATGAACCAGGTACGCCATGTCAGCAAGACCTGACCTTCTTGAACGTCCGGCAGACAGGAACATTTAGACGGTTTTGCTTCGGGGTGACGAGGTGCGGATGGTGCCCCAGTCGAGTTCGGTGCACTACTCTTCCCGAGCCCTCCCCCAAAGGCTCATGACGGTTCTCTGCTCCTCCTGCAACTCCTTGGAAACGCACCAGGTGTCGATCGGTGCATCGTCAGTTGCGAGGGGTTTTTCGTTGCAACTCCGATGAAGGCCCTTGGGGAGGCGTGAACACAAACTGAGATGCACTTGGCGCAAAGTCTGGGTCTTCGCGTGGTACTGATTCTTCGGGCCGAAAGAAGCCCTTGCATCCAGCCTCCAGGGTTGCAGTGACAACATCCGCTGGCCAACCTCTCCTTCAACCCTTCCTAAATACTGGCCACCGCTCCCCAATACTTGTTTCACGTGAAACAGCGTTTTGGAGATAGAGAAGGCGCATGTTTCACGTGAAACATGCGCCTTCTCTATCTAATTACGAGTTCATTGTCGGATCGATAACCTGCATGATGCGGTTCAGATCATCGACCGAAGCGAACTCGATACTGACCTTGCCCTTGCGGCTGCCAAGTTGAATCTTGACGTTAGTGTCCAAGCGGTCCGCAAGCGATGTCGCCAAGAAGTCCAAACGCTCATTACGCTGGGTCTCGCGCGCCTTCTTGGCTGGCTTGCGCGGCTTATCATCGCTCAGGGCAACTGCCTCTTCAGTCGCCCGCACAGACAGACCCTCGTTGATGATCCGCTGGGCCAACTGTTCAATGACTTCGTTGTTGGACAGTCCAAGCAAGGCCCGTGCATGGCCGGCCGAGAGAACCCCCGCTGCAACGCGACGTTGAACGAGAGGAGGGAGCTTCATCAAACGGATCGTGTTGGAAATCTGCGAACGTGACCGGCCAATTCGTTCGGAAAGCACTTCCTGCGTGCAGTTGAACTCTTCTAAAAGCTGTTGGTAAGCAGCAGCCTCTTCCAGCGGATTGAGCTGCGAGCGGTGCAAGTTCTCGAGCAGCGCATCGCGTAACAAATCGGTGTCTTGCGTGTCCCTAATGATCGCCGGGATGGTCGCCAGGCCAGCGGCCTGCGTTGCTCGCCAACGACGTTCACCCATGACCAGTTCGTATGGGGCGTCATCCTTCTCGCGCGAAGGACGGACAACAATAGGCTGAAGCAGTCCAATTTCACGGATGGAATGGATGAGCTCATCCATGTGCTCTTGGTCGAAGTTGGTTCGCGGTTGCTTGCGATTCGGGTGGATGAGCTTGACGTCGAGTTCAGCGAACTGCGCTCCAGGAACTTCAACTAGATCCGAAGAGTCTGGGGCGTCAGGCTTCGGCTGACTCTTCTTAGGTGCTGACTTCTCGGCCGATGCATCATCCTCGCGCACAGGAGAACTCTTCGTCCCAAGAGTTGTGTTCAAGCCAGGCATCGTAGCTCGAGCACGCTTTGCCGGCTTAGCAGCAGTAGTTGGTGTCTTCGGCGTTGAGGACTTGCGTCCCGGTTCGAAGAACATATCGACTGGACGTGCTGCCCGTGGCCTCGATGCTTCTGCGACTGGCTCCGCGGGCGATGTTTCACGTGAAACATCCTGCTTCTCCTCTGGAGCTGCGGTCGCCGGCGAGCTGGAAATGAGGGCACCTAGTCCCCTGCCCAAGCCCCGCTTCTTGTCTGCCATGTTTTTCGCACGCCCTTTCATCCGAAATTTCAGCCCGAGACTAGTCTACTGTTTATTGGCATCGAACCGGGGATGCGCACAGTGCGTCACCCACGGCTTTCGCAATGAGTGTTAGCTATCAGCCGCGGTGTCACGTCTGAAACAAACTAAAACCTAAGGTAAACGACTCTAGGGGGAAATGCCCTTCTACGGGCCTACGCGCCCCGCTCAGCCATCTCTAGGGCTGCTTCGGAGTACGACAGGGCGCCGGTCGAGTTCGGGTCATAGGTAATAACGGTTTGCTGATAGCTCGGAGCTTCAGAAATTCGCACCGAACGCGGAATGACAGCCTTGAGCACCTGCTCCGGGAAGTGCTCCCGAACTTCGTTAGCTACCTGTGCAGCAAGATTAGTGCGACCGTCATACATGGTCAGCAAAATCGTCGAGACTGTCAGCTTGGAGTTCAGGTGCTTCTGGATCATCTCGATGTTCTTCAGCAGCTGACTCAGACCTTCCAGCGCGTAGTACTCGCACTGGATAGGGATGAGAACCTCACGAGCGGCAACGAAGGCATTGACGGTCAACAGGCCCAAGCTCGGTGGACAGTCGATGAAGACATAGTCCAGGCGAGGCAGTCCCTCGCGCTGGCGAGTCCGAGCGTAGTCGTCCAAGGCGCGCTGCAGGCGCTGTTCGCGAGCTACCAGAGAAACCAATTCGATCTCTGCACCAGCCAAGTGAATCGTCGCAGGAGCGACCTGCAAGGTTGGCAGGTCTGGGCATGTAGCTACGACATCAGACAATGGAAGGTCGTTGATTAGCACATCGTAAATGCTGTCCACCTCAGCATGATGCTCGATACCCAGCGCGGTTGAAGCGTTGCCCTGCGGATCGATGTCGATCACCAGGACGTTCAGTCCCCCCTTGGCCAGAGCGGCTGCAAGGTTTACGGTGGTCGTCGTCTTGCCGACGCCGCCCTTCTGGTTGGAAATCGTGAAATAGCGGGTCTTCTCGGGCGTTGGCACCTTACGGGCCTCCAAAGCTTCGCGACGACGATGTTCACTAGCTATTTGAGTAGCCAGGGGCGAGGACGAGTCGTTGAAATCAAACGCGCTATCCGATGAATCCTTAGTCTTAGACAAAGGTAAAACTCCTCCTCGTGAAGTGGTGCGCCTAATACTCATAGCGTGCACCGATAATGTTTCACGTGAAACATTCAAAACAAGTCATGCAGATTGCGAAATGGCTTCATCCTCGGATGCACGAGGATAAAAGCCATTTCACTTCTATAACTATTTAACAGACTATCGCGTCAACCTTAGCCAACCTTGATGCGAACCACCGTTGTTGGTTCTGCAAGGATGGTTTCGCCCACAGTAAGCACTTCGGTTTCCTTGCCACCGAGTTTGCGGATGGCCTTAGTTGCCTTGGCGATTTCCTCGGCAGCCGAGCGCCCCTTGATCGCAATCAGCTCACCTTGACCGTGCAGCAGTGGAATGGTCAGTCCGGCCAAGTTGGTCAATGCGGATACGGCGCGGGCCGTGACATAGCGTGCGTTGACCACGTCAACCATCTGCTCTGCACGGCCACGCATTACGGTGACGTTGGTCAGACCCAGATCCTCAATTACCTCGGAAAGCCAGATGCAGCGGCGCTCCAGTGGCTCAATCAGAGTCAGCTTGAGGTCCGGGCGGGCAATTGCCAAGCAAAGCCCTGGAAGGCCTGCGCCGGAGCCTACGTCGGCTACCTCGGCACCCTTGTCCATAACCTCTTCGATCACTGCGCAGTTGAGCACGTGGCGGGACCACAGACGGGGTACTTCGCGCGGACCCAACAGCCCGCGTTCAATGCCAGAGGTCGCCAGATGCTCTACATAGCGCTTGGCAAGATCCAAGCGGTCACCGAAAATCTTCTCGGCAGCCACGGTCTCTTCTGCAGTAAGGCTGAGGTCCTCAGTCATTGTCGTTGGTCCTTAGGTCGATCAGCGCGCGGACGCGTGATGGTTCTTAGCTGTCCAGTACCGAGATGACGATATGGCGTCGGGTCGATTCGCCCTCGGATTCCGAGTGCAGTCCAGCATCTGCGATGACGTCGTGCACGAGCTTGCGCTCGTAGGCGCTCATCGGATCCAGATGGACCTTCTCGCCAGTTTCGCGGACCGAGGCAATGGCGTCCTCAGCAATCTTGCGCAGCAGATCTGCACGCTCTGCACGGTAGCCGGCAATGTCCAGGATCAGGCGCGAACGCTCACCGGTCGCAGTCAGCACCGCGAGCCGGGTGAGTTCCTGCAGCGCGTCGAGGACTTCGCCATCCTTGCCAACCAGGCTTTCCAGCGACGCGTCATCGTCCTCGGTAAGGATCGAAATGTAGGTACGTCCGCCACGGATTTCGATGTCGATGTCGCCGTCCAGATCGGCGATATCCAGAAGCTCTTCAAGGTAGTCGGCTGCGACGTCGCCTTCGTCCAGAACTTCCTGATCGTCATCGATCTGGTTTTCCAGGTCGGGCGCGTCGATATTCTCAGTTGCAGTCATGGCTACTTCTTCTTTCGACGGTTCTTGCGCTGCGGCTGATGACGCTGGCCCTTGGCCCGCTGCTCCGCTGCGGCTGCTGCAGCGGCGTCAGCGTCTTCCTTCTTCATGCCTACTGGAGGCAGGCCCTTGGCGGCACGGCGGGCGTTGAGCTCGCGCTCCGCTTCCGAGCCAGGGGTTGGGTTGTTGCGGATAACCCAGAACTGCTGGCCCAGGGTCCACAGGTTCGATGCGGTCCAGTAGATCAGCACACCGATTGGGAAGTTGATGCCACCGATGCCGAAGACCAGAGGCAGGATGTACAGCATCATCTTCTGCTGCTGCATGAATGGGCCCTGCAGGGCTTCCTGGCTCATATTCTTGGTCATCAGCTGGCGCTGGGTGAAGAACTGCGATGCGGTCATGGCAAGGATCATGACGACGGCAACGATGATGACGGCCCAGTTAATAGCGCCGGAGTTGATGGTGCCCAAGAAGGTCTCGGACAGTGGTGCACCCAGGATGGTGGAACCATCGAAGCTGCGGATGTGCTCAGCGGACAGTGCGCCGATTGAACGGCCATCATCGCTAGCGCGCGATGCTTCATTCAGTACGCGGAACAGTGCGAAGAAGAATGGCATCTGCACGAGCAGAGGCAGGCAGGAAGACAGCGGGTTGGTCTTATGCTTCTTGAACAGCGCCTGCTGTTCCTGCACCATGGCCTGGCGCGAAAGCTGGTCGGTCTTGCCCTTGTACTTTGCCTGCAGCTTGCGAAGGTCAGGCTGCAGTGCCTGCATCGCGCGCTGGGACTTGATCTGCTTGACGAAGACTGGGATCAGCAATGTACGGATCAGCAGCACGAGGAAGATGATCGACAGGGTCCAGGTAACACCTGAATCCGCGTTCATTCCAATCGCGGTGAACAGTTCGTGGAAGGCCCACAGAACCCACGAGACTACGTATGTAAACGGAGTCAGTATCGTGTCTAGGAAGTTGTTCATCAGTGGTCGAGCTCCTTGCGGCCGCTTTCCGCGGCGTCTTCATCGTCGGGAATCACAGGATGATTCAGAACTATGATCCTCGGCAGTTTGCCTTCTGGCCAAATCCTCGGTCCCTCAGGAACGTGGTCGACGCCTCCGTGGGACCACGGATTACACCGGAGGATCCGCCAAGTGATCAAGCCGGCGCCTTTGACAACACCGTGCTGAGTCACTGCTTCGAGCCCATAGGCAGAACAGCTAGGAAAGTATCGGCATACATCGCCGTACAGCGGCGAGATGATTTTTCGGTAAGTCTTGAGCAACCCGATTACGATGTTGCGTGGGATATCGATGATGAACCACAGCAAACCGGTACGCGGAGCTGAATCCTTGCGCATCAGCGCGCCTCGATCTTGCGCAAAACAGCGGAGAAGGCTGAATTGATCTGGGCGTTGAGTTCTTCCCAGGAGAGTTCGGCAGAGCCAGGAAGTGCACGGAAGACGAAATCGACATTCCCGTCCACGCGCCGAAGCTCATGGGCGATCTCTCGCATTCGTCGTTTGGTGAGATTCCTTTTAACGGCAATACCTACAGCCTTGGAAACAATGAATCCAAACCTGTCGCCGAGGAACTCTTCGGTTACTCGGGGGCGTGCATATAGCACGACGTTCCGGCGTCCGCTTCGGACACCGGAACGTACAGTGGCTGTAAGGTCTTGCGCTAGGCGCAGTCGCTGATTCTTAGGCAACATCTGTTTCGCGTTGCTCTTTAGCTGAGCTCGTTGAAATCATGCTGCCAAGAGCTGCTTCGCAAATTTATGCGGACAGCTCGGCGCGACCCTTGCCGCGACGTGCCGAAAGGATGGCACGACCTGCACGGGTACGCATACGAAGGCGGAAGCCGTGCTTCTTCGAACGACGGCGGTTGTTAGGCTGAAAAGTCCGCTTGCTCACGGTGACACTCCAAAACGATTTAGATGATGCGTACTACCCGTTGACCAGCTAGCTCGATAACAACAGGATGACGCTCGTGTTTTCTTATAAAATGCGCTTTCTCGCGGGCTCTTCCAAAATGAGCAAGTCGCAAAAAGGTGCGCATAGGACTGAATAACAATAGAAAAATATGCGCCCTGGGTCAAATTGGCGCGCAACTTTAGCCCCGGCTCCCCTGCTCGGGTGCCAGCCTGTGAATAATCTACCTCAAAGTTGTGGATTACGGCTGTGCATAACGAAAGAAACTTCACATATTTCCACAAAACAGCTAGTCATCTCGCGAGGAAAAACGCTTGATTTCATGGGAAAACCTGTTTTCCACAGTAATAACACCCTGATTTTCCACGCAGCTGTGCATAACTGTGTGGATGATGGATAGAATCAATGCAGACGTGGTCCGAAAAACGACGTTTAGGAAGCCTGGGAACGGGATTCTTGTGACCAAGATTGCATTCGAACGGAAGCGGGGCGCCCTTAGTGAGCAGCGACGAGACCAATAGCATTGGTAGCTCTTGGCGCCAAGTCATCCGGAAGATCGAAGATGATGACCGGGTCAAGGCGCGTTACCGCGCCTTCGTATCGCTGGCTAAACCGCAAGGTCTCATCGGCACCACGCTCTTGGTTGCGGTGCCCAATGACCTCACGCGCGATATCCTGCAGACCCAGTTGCGCGAGCCGCTGGATGACGCATTGCGGGAAGTATTCCAGGATGATATCCGCTGCGCCGTCAGCGTTGATCTCTCGCTGTCGGATGAGCTGGAAGAAGAGGAGCCTGAGGCCAAGCCTGCTGCGCCGTCCGCTCCGGCGGTTGTCGAGACTCCTGGTCCTCGCCCGCAGCCGGCACCGCAGCCGACTCCGCCATCGAACTCTCAGGAGTTCGGCCGCCTGAACCCGAAGTACATCTTCGATACCTTCGTGATCGGTTCGTCGAACCGCTTTGCCCATGCGGCAGCCGTCGCTGTTGCAGAAGCGCCGGCCAAGGCCTACAACCCGCTGTTCATCTACGGCGATTCCGGTCTGGGCAAGACCCACCTGCTGCACGCCATCGGGCACTACGCACGCCATCTCTACAAAGGCATCCGCGTGCGCTACGTGAATTCTGAAGAGTTCACCAACGATTTCATCAACTCGATCCGCGACGACGAGGGTGCAAGCTTCAAGCAGACGTACCGCAACGTCGATATTCTGCTCATTGACGACATCCAGTTCTTGGCCAACAAGGATGCTACCCAGGAAGAGTTCTTCCACACCTTCAATGCGCTGCATAACCACAACAAGCAGGTGGTCATCACCTCGGATCTGCCTCCCAAGCAGCTGCAGGGCTTCGAAGATCGCATGCGTTCGCGCTTCGAGTGGGGCCTGCTGACCGATATCCAGCCGCCAGAGCTCGAGACCCGTATCGCAATTCTGCGTAAGAAGGCGGACGCCGAGAACCTTTCGGCGCCAAGCGACGTCATGGAGTACATCGCTTCACGCATTTCCACGAACATCCGCGAGCTCGAAGGTGCGCTGATCCGCGTCACCGCTTTCGCGTCGCTGAATAACCAGCCGGTGGACCTGGCCTTGGCCGAAACCGTGCTCAAGGACTTGATCAGCGAAGACGGCGCACAAGAAATTACGCCGTCGACCATCATCAAGCAGACCGCCGAGTACTTCGGGCTGAGCATTGATGAGCTGAACAGCAAATCCCGTACTCGTACTTTGGTCACGGCACGCCAGATCGCCATGTACTTGCTGCGTGAGCTGACCGACATGTCATTGCCGAAGATTGGTGCAGAACTTGGCGGCCGCGACCACACCACCGTAATTCATGCCGATCGCAAGATCCGCGAACTGATGGCTGAGCGTCGAGCGATATTCAATCAGGTCACCGAGCTGACAAACAGAATTAAGCAGAGCCAGCGGGAGCACTGAAGCAGAGAAATCACAGGTGTGGATAAAACTGTGGATGATCTGGTGAAGGATTGCGGATAAGTTCACGAACCATGTGGACGTTAAAAATCGTGAAACTGAGTATCAACAAGTTGATGAAACCGAGTCTCACGTTCAACCACAGATTGTTCACATGCACAATTGCCGGAAGATCTAGGGTAATGGGCCTTATCCACAGTATCCACAAGGGTTATTAACACTTCTCCTTTAAATCCTTAATCCTCCAAATAACGAGTCCACTGTTCACCCTCGAGCCAAAACTTGTGCAGAACAGATTTTTTGTTGCATCGTCCACACTTCGTTCACTGAGCTGACGTTGCGCTATCAGGGCGTGGCAAGATTAGATGGATAGAACGTGCAACTACCTGCTCTATGCTTAAGAACTTGGCGAGGGAACTACCTTCTTGGCCTGACTTAAGACTTATGGGTTCCGAAAGGCGGATTTTTCGTGAAGTTCAGCGTTGAAAAGGATGTATTGGCGGACGCCGTATCCTGGACTGCCCGGTCCCTGGCGCAGCGACCACCATCACCTGTTTTGGCAGGCATCCTCATCACGACCCACGAAGGCCTTGTTCGCCTCGAGGGATTCGACTATGAGATTTCCTCGCATATCGAGATCCCTGCAGATATTTCCGAGCAGGGCTCGATCCTGGTATCCGGCAAGCTCTTGGCAGAAATTACCCGCTCTCTGCCCAACTCCACCGTCACCCTGGAAACCGATGGCTCGAAGATCTCGCTGACCTGCGGCCGTTCACGATTCCACTTGGCCACCATGCCAGTAGACGAATACCCAACCCTGCCTGAACTCCCAGCTATCGCCGGCACCATCGATGGCCAGGCATTCTCCGAAGCTGTTTCGCAGGTTATTGTCGCCGCTTCCAAGGACGACACCTTGCCGGTACTCACCGGCATCAAGGTTGAGATCGAAAATGATCTGATCACCTTCTTGGCCACGGACCGCTACCGTCTGGCTCTGCGTGAACTCAACTGGACCCCGATCCAGGCAGAAATCTCGACGTCCTTCCTGATCAAGGCGAAGACGCTCAGCGAAGTTGCCAAGACTCTCTCGAGCTCCGGCGAACTGAAGCTTGCCATGAGCGAGAACGGTGAGATGGTTGGCTTCGAAAGCTCCAACCGCCGGACCACCTCGCTGCTGATCAACGGCGAATACCCGAAGATCCGCTCGCTGTTCCCGAGCGATACGCCAATTCATGCAACCGTCCGAACCAGCGAGCTGATGGAGGCTGTACGCCGCGTATCGGTAGTCGCCGAACGCAATACCCCAGTTCGCATGGCCTTCACCGATGGCCAGCTGACCTTGGATGCTGGCACCGGCGAAGACGCGCAGGCTGAAGAAGCCATCGTCGCCTCGCTTCGCGGCGAAGACATCGTGGTTGCCTTCAACCCGACTTTCCTGTCCGAGGGCCTGAACTCCTTCAACACCGATTTCGTGCGCTTCTCCTTCACCAGTGCACCGAAGCCGGCCATGCTGACCGGACAGAAAAAGCTGGATGAGGAAGACCAGGACCAGTATCGCTACCTCGTGATGCCGGTTCGATTGCCAAACTCGAACTAAGCCAATTCGTGGTCGATGGCTCCGGCCATCAGCCACCTCGTTTCTGTCAGGACCCCGGTGTATATCTCGCAGCTTTCACTCACGAGCTTCCGCTCGTATGCGCAGGCCGACGTGCACCTAGCCCCGGGGATCAACGTCTTGATCGGCCCCAACGGGGTCGGCAAGACCAATATCGTTGAGTCCATCGGCTATCTGGCCAACCTTTCGTCGCATCGAGTCAGCAATGACGCGCCCCTGCTGAATTTCGGTTCCGAGCGCGCGCTGATCCGGGGCACTGTGCATCATGGCCCGCAGACCACGGTGCTCGAGGTCGAGATCACCAGCGGCAAGATCAACCGGGCGCGCATCAACCGGGCTAACCCGGTTCGCGCACGGGAGATCCTTGGCATGGTGCGCACTGTACTCTTCGCCCCCGAGGACTTGGCTCTTATCAAGGGCGATCCGTCCAACCGCCGCAAGTTCCTGGACGAGCTTCTGGTAACCCTGCGCCCGGTGGAGGCCGGCACCAAGAACGACTACGAGCGCATCGTGAAGCAGCGCAATGCCCTGCTCAAGTCCATTCGCGGCAAGTCCACCCTGAGCCCCTCGCAGGAGAACACGCTCAAGGCCTGGGATCTGCAACTGGCATTGGCCGGCGCTCGGCTGATGCGCGGACGCCTGGACGTCTTGGCCTTGATCCGCCCGTACATGCAGGCCGCCTACGCAGATCTGGCAGATGGCGCCAAGGAAGCGCGCGCCATCTACCGTTCCTCGCTCGAGGGTGAACTCGACGAGAACAGCCTGCCAGCGGATGATCTTGAGTCCCTGGAGCAAGAAGAGATCCAGGAACTGCTGCTGAACGCCATCGAAGCGAATCGCAGCCGTGAAGTCGACCGCGGAATTTCGCTGTTCGGACCGCACCGCGACGATCTGACCCTGATCCTGGGCCCAACTCCTGCCAAGGGCTATGCCTCGCACGGGGAAACCTGGTCCTTTGCCTTGGCCTTGCGCCTGGCCGCCTACCGTGTTTTCGGCGATGACGATCCGCGTCCTGGATCAGGCCCCATCCTGATCCTGGATGATGTCTTTGCCGAGCTCGACACCACCCGCCGTGATCGCTTGGCGCACATCGTTGCCGGAGCCGAGCAGGTGCTGGTGACCGCCGCCGTTGTGGAAGATGTCCCCGAAGCGCTGAAGGGACATTTCTTCCAGGTTTCACCTGGCCAGGTTGTCGATGCATGAGCCATCGGAACGAGATGAACACCGCTTCGATCCAGAGATCGATGCGGCCAAGGCGCTGCTCAACCGCATGCGCAAGCTCGCCGAGGAACGCGGCGAGCGGCGCATCGATGCCGCCCGCATGGAAAGGGTGCGCAAGCGCAAGGCCGCCCGCCGCGGATTCGCCGAGGAAAGGCCGGAATCTGCCGAGGGAGCGGTTCGCGACCCGCGCGCCATTGGCGAAGTGGTCTCCCGGCTGTCCAAGTCGCGCGGCTGGAACACCCAGGTCGCTGTGGGCTCGGTGCTCGGACGCTGGGAGGACATCATCGGCGTGGAGAACGCGAAGCACTGCAAACCTGAATCCTTCGAGGACACCGTGGTGGTGATGCGCTGCGATACGACAGCGCGAGCAGCACAGATGCGCCTGCTCACCCACGACATCTTGAAGAAATTCGATGCCGAGCTGGGGCCCGGGATCGTCACCGTGCTCAAGGTGCTGGGTCCCAACGCTCCCTCCTGGCGCCACGGCATGCGTTCGGTGGCCGGCCGGGGGCCGCGCGACACCTACGGATAGAAATTGCTGGCATGGCATATGGCGCACTCACGGACCCGGAGGCTGGATCCCCCCTCACTTGATCGCCGCAACTGCCTCAGAACGTCAATTACCAGCTTTTGGTGGGCGATTTAGGCCTCAAAGTCACCGTTTATTTTGGTCTACGCGGTAGAATTAGAGGTAGTGAATTGACTCCGTTGCGGGCAAGGCCCGCGCCGGAGTCCCTCCAGACCATGATTGCCCGACGCGCAGAATCCGTCGCAGAGGGCCATCGCGCGCTAAATTCGAGGAGTTCGTAGCACCCGTGTCTACCGAAAATGCTTCACCGCAGGAACCGGCTGAAAGCCAGGCTCCCGCGGAATCGATGACTTCCAAAGTCGAACACACATATGGCGCCCAGGATATTACCGTCCTCGAAGGACTCGAAGCGGTACGCAAACGCCCGGGCATGTACATCGGTTCCACCGGCCCGCGAGGCCTGCACCACTTGGTCTACGAAGTCGTCGACAACTCCGTCGATGAGGCGCTGGCAGGCTACTGCGACACCATCAACGTCACGCTGCAGGCCGATGGCGGCGTACGCTGCGAGGACAACGGCCGCGGCATTCCGGTAGACATCCACCCCACCGAGGGCAAGCCAACCGTCGAGGTCGTCATGACCATCCTGCATGCCGGCGGCAAATTCGGCGGCGGCGGCTACGCGGTCTCCGGCGGCCTGCACGGCGTGGGCATCTCCGTGGTGAACGCGCTGTCCGAGAAGGTCAACACCATCGTGCGCCGCCAGGGCCACGCATGGCGCATCGGTTTCGCCAACGGCGGCCACACCGTCCAGGAGCTGACCAAGGGCGAGGAAACCGAGCTGACCGGCACCAGCCAGACCTTCTACCCGGATCCGGAAATCTTCGAGACCACCGAATTCGATTTCGAGACGTTGCGCGCCCGCTTCCAGCAGATGGCCTTCCTGAACAAGGGCCTGCGCATCACCCTCACTGACGAGCGCGTCCAGGAGATCGAAGAGCCTGAGGCCGAAGTCGAAGAGGAAATCGAGAACCAAGTAGTCAAGCCGCGCACCGTGGACTACCTGTACAAGGACGGTCTGCTGGACTACGTCAAGCACCTGAACGCGGCGAAGAAGATCGAGCTGGTCCACGACGAGGTTATCGCCTTCGAATCCGAAGATGCAGCACGAGGCATCAGCCTGGAAATCGCGATGCAGTGGACCAGCGCCTACGCCGAATCCGTGCACACCTACGCGAACACCATCAACACCCATGAAGGCGGCACCCACGAAGAGGGCTTCCGCGCCGCACTGACCGGCCTGCTCAACCGCTACGCGCGCGATAACAAGATCCTGCGCGAGAAGGATGACAACCTCACCGGCGAAGATGCCCGCGAAGGGTTGACCGCAGTCATCTCGGTCAAGCTCTCCGAGCCCCAGTTCGAAGGCCAGACCAAGACCAAGCTGGGCAACTCGATCGCCCGCGGCTTCGTCCAGGGCGTGGTCAACGAGGAGCTGGGCGACTGGTTCGAGCGCAACCCGAACGTGGCCCGCGACATCATCCGCAAGGCCCAGCTGGCGTCGCAGGCGCGCCTGGCCGCCCGCAAGGCCCGCGACAACGCCCGCCGCAAGTCCCCGATGGAATCCTTCGGCATGCCGGGCAAGCTCTCGGACTGCTCCTCAAAGAACCCTTCCGAGTGCGAAGTGTTCATCGTGGAGGGCGACTCCGCAGGCGGCTCCGCCAAGCGCGGCCGCGACCCGCACACCCAGGCCATCCTGCCGCTGCGCGGCAAGATCCTGAACGTGGAGCGCGCCCGCCTGGACCGCGCGCTGGGCAACGCCGAAGTGCAGGCGATGATCACCGCCTTCGGCACCGGCATCGGCGAAGAATTCGACATGGCCAAGCTGCGCTACCACAAGATCGTGCTGATGGCCGACGCCGACGTGGACGGCCAGCACATCACCACGTTGCTGCTGACCCTGATCTTCCGCTTCATGCGTCCGCTGATCGAGCACGGCTACGTTTTCCTGGCAGCACCTCCGCTGTACCGCATCAAGTGGTCCAACGCCGCCCACGACTACGTCTTCTCCGACAAGGAACGCGACGACGCGCTGCTCGCCGGCCAGGCCGCCAATAAGCGCCTGCCCAAGGACAACGGCATCCAGCGCTACAAGGGCCTGGGCGAGATGGACTATTCGGAACTGTGGGACACCACCATGGATCCGGAGCACCGCACGCTGCGCCAGGTCACCATGGACGACGCGGCAGCCGCCGACGAAGTCTTCTCCGTGCTGATGGGCGAGGACGTCGAGTCCCGCCGAAACTTCATCCAGCAGAACGCCAAGGACGTGCGCTTCCTGGATATCTGATCGGCCGCAGCCACCACAGATATCCACCGAAGACTTTTTGACTTGTAAGGGAAGAAATTGAGCGACGAGCAAACCCCACAGGACGCGCCAATGGACGGCGAGATCATCGATGCGGTCCACGACGGCGGCCGCATCGACCAGATCGACCTGCAGACCGAAATGCAGCGGTCCTACCTCGACTACGCCATGGCAGTCATCGTCGGCCGTGCGCTGCCGGATGTGCGCGACGGACTGAAGCCGGTGCACCGCCGCGTGCTCTACGCGATGTACGACGGCGGCTACCGCCCGGAGCGCGCCTACAACAAGTGCGCCCGCGTGGTCGGCGAAGTCATGGGCCAGTACCACCCGCACGGCGACACCGCGATCTACGATGCGCTGGTGCGCCTGATCCAGGACTGGGTCATGCGCTACCCGCTGGCCCTGGGCCAGGGCAACTTCGGCTCGCCGGGCAACGACGGCGCCGCCGCCCAGCGTTACACCGAAACCAAGATGGCCCCGCTGGCCATGGAAATGGTCCGCGATATCAACGAGAACACCGTTGATTTCCAGGACAACTACGACGGCAAGAACCAGGAACCCACGGTCCTGCCGGCCCGCTTCCCGAACCTGCTGGTCAACGGCTCCTCCGGCATCGCCGTGGGCATGGCCACCAACATCCCGCCGCACAACCTGCGCGAGGTCGCCGAGGGCGTGCAGTGGTACCTGAAGAACCCTGACGTCTCCCGCGAAGAGCTGCTCGCCGAGCTGATGCTGCGCGTGAAGGGCCCGGACTTCCCGTCCGGCGCGATGATCCTGGGCACCAAGGGCATCGCCGACGCCTACCGCACCGGCCGCGGCTCGATCACCATGCGCGCCGTGGTCAACGTCGAGGAAATCCAGGGACGCACCTGCCTGGTGGTCACCGAGCTGCCGTACATGGCCAACCCGGACAACCTCGCGGTGAAGATCGCCGAGCTGGTGCGTGACGGCAAGATCTCCGGCATCGCCGACATGCGCGATGAGACCTCCGGCCGCACCGGCCAGCGCCTGGTCATCGTGCTCAAGCGCGACGCCGTGGCCAAGGTGGTGCTGAACAACCTGTACAAGCACACCGAGCTGCAGTCGAACTTCTCCGCCAACATGCTGGCGATCGTCGACGGCGTGCCGCGCACCCTGCCGCTGGACGGATTCATCCGCCACTGGGTCACCCACCAGATCGAAGTGATCGTCCGACGCACCGAGTACCGCTTGAAGAAGGCCGAAGAAGAAGCCCACATCCTGCGTGGCCTGCTCAAGGCACTGGACGCCCTGGACGAGGTCATCGCGCTGATTCGCCGCTCGGCCACCACCGAGGCCGCCCGCGATGGCCTGATGGAACTGCTGAGCATCGACGAGGATCAGGCCCGCGCCATCCTCGACATGCAGCTGCGCCGCCTGGCCGCTCTCGAGCGCCAGAAGATCCAGGACCGCCACGCCGAGCTCGAGCGCATGATCGCCGAATTCCAGGCAATCATCGCTTCCCCAGCCCGCCAGCGCGAGATCGTCTCCGAAGAGCTGCAGGAAATTGTCGACAAGCACGGCGACGACCGCCGCACCAAGGTGCTGATGGGCTACGACGGCGACATGAGCGTCGAAGACCTGATCCCGGAAGAGGAAATGGTCGTCACCATCACCCGCGGCGGCTACGTCAAGCGCACCCGCATCGACAACTACCGCTCGCAGGCCCGCGGCGGCAAGGGCATCAAGGGCGCGAACCTGCGCGGGGACGACGTGGTGGAGCACTTCTTCGTCACCTCGACCCACAACTGGCTGCTGTTCTTCACCAACCACGGCCGGGTCTACCGCACCAAGTGCTACGAGCTGGCCGAAGCCGGCAGCGACGCCAAGGGCCAGCACGTGGCCAATGTGATGGCCTTCCAGCCCGATGAGCACATCGCCCAGGTGCTGGATCTGCGCACCTACCAGGATGCCGCCTACCTGATGCTGGCCACCAGCAACGGCCTGGTGAAGAAGACCCGACTGGAGGACTACGACACCAACCGCACCGCCGGCGTCATCGCGATCAACCTGCGCGACGGCGATGAACTGGTCTCCGCGCAGCTGGTCAGCGAATCCGACGATGTGATGCTCGTCTCACGCCTGGGCCAGTCGGTCCGCTTCACCGCCACCGATACCGCCCTGCGCCCAATGGGCCGCGCCACCAGCGGCGTCACCGGCATGAAGTTCCGCGACGGGGATGAGCTGCTGGCAGCGGACGTGGTCCGCGAGGGATCCTTCGTGTTCACCGTGACCAACGAAGGCTACGCAAAGCGCACAACGGTCGAGGAATACCGCGTGCAATCCCGTGGTGGCTTGGGCATTAAGGTGGCCAAGCTCAATGAGGAACGCGGCGAGCTGGTTGGCGCGCTGATCGTCGACGAGACCGATGAGGTCTTGGTGGTGATGGGCTCGGGCAAGGTGGTCCGCTCCGCAGTTTCGCAGGTTCCTTCCAAGGGCCGCGACACGATGGGCGTCATCTTCGCCAAGCCGGACAAGAAGGACCGCATCCTCGCCGTTGCCAAGAACTCTGAGACCGGGCTCGAGGAGAACTCGGAGGAAAATGCCGTAACGTTGGACGCAGAAAACACGATCGACGAGTCATCGGCTGCGCCAGAAACTGATTCCGGCGCCGAAAACGAAGACAACACTAACGGAGGTAACGCATGAGCACGCCCTCGACGCCACGCCCCAGCGGCGGTGCCCCGAAGAGCGCAGCGCCGCGACCTACCCAGGTAAAGCGTCCGGCTCCGACCGGTACAGGCTCCCGCCCGGCTAGCGCCGGTGCACGACCAGCGGCAGGACAGTCGCGTCCAGCAGGCCAGCGCCCGGCGGGATCGCCGCAGCGCCCTGCAGGCCAGCGCCCAACCGGCCAGCAGCGTCCAGCCAATGGCCAGGAACGCCTGGTTCGCCCAGCCCCCAAGGCCAAGGTCCGCAAGGCCCGCCTGCTGGTATCCAAGGTGGAACCCTTCTCGGTACTTAAGCTGGCCTTCCTGCTCTCGGTCGCCTTTGGCGTGATCACCGTGGTTGCAGCCGTAGGCATCTGGGCCGTACTGGACTTGACCGGAACCTTTGATTCGTTCAACCAGCTGATGCGCGACGCCATCGGCGCCGACGGAAACTTCGACCTGCGCGACACCATGTCGCTGGGCCAGGTGGCTTCCTACGCGACAATCATCGCCGTGGTGAACGTTGTGGTGATTTCCGTGGTCTCCATGCTTGGCGCGGTGCTGTACAACATTGCAGCTTCGCTGGTCGGCGGCGCCGGGGTTACCCTCACCGACGACTAGGAACACCCCTTGTCGAGCCCGGGATTCGTGCTGTGATGCATGACACCCGGGCTCGATTTGTATCTTTCGGGGAACACTGGTAAAGTTTTATTTCGTTCCGAAGGGAACAAAACAAAAGCAAGGGCGTATAGCTCAGGCGGTTAGAGCGCTTCGCTGATAACGAAGAGGTCCCAAGTTCAAGTCTTGGTACGCCCACGGAAACCTTGCTGGAGAGAAAGAGGAAGCAATGAAAAAGTTCCTGGTTCTCGCATCGATCGCGACTGCTGCAGTAGTCTTGGTCAAGAAGGCGAAGGCTTCGTCGGAAACAAAGGAAACCTGGCATCAGGTAGCCGATAAAGTTTCCTAAAGCTTTTGGGGCCTTAGCTCAGTTGGTAGAGCGTCTGCTTTGCAAGCAGAATGTCAGGAGTTCGATTCTCCTAGGCTCCACAAAAGAAAGTGGCGGAAAGTGAAAACTTTCCGCTAATTCTTTTTGATTGGTTCAGCTGAATTGATCACGGGGCGGAAGCTTCAAAATTGAATACGGGGCCTTAGCTCAGTTGGTAGAGCGTCTGCTTTGCAAGCAGAATGTCAGGAGTTCGATTCTCCTAGGCTCCACATTTGCCAAAAGGCGGAAAGCGACAGCTTTCCGCCTTTTGCGCATCTGAAAGACTTTTCTGTCCAGCTAGTGCCGGATCCTGGCCATCCGGACCTGCTCATAGTGCCCAAGCAGCTGCTGGCCAATGCCGTGCCAAGAACGATCCTGGACACTGCTCAGCGCGGCGCTGGCAAAAGCCAGGCGTTTTGCATCGTCGTACGCCAAGTCGCTGACGCGGCTGCGCAGTTCATCAAGATTCCCCGGCTGGTAGAGCCAACCGGTGCGCGAGGAATCCACCAGATCCAGCGGTCCCCCACGTCCTACGGCTACCACAGGCACGCCGCAGGCCATCGCTTCCTGAATGGTCTGGCAGAAGGTCTCCGAGGCTCCGGGATGGACGAAAATGTCCATCGAGGCCATGACCTCGCCCAAGCGCTCCCCTGAAAGGAAACCGGTGAAGTGGGCATTGGGGAGCAGGCTGCGCAGTTCGTCCTCGAGCGGGCCGGAACCGACAATCACCAGGCGGGTATTCTCAAGGTCAGCCAAGGCCTGCAGGTCGGCAACCTGCTTCTCTGCCGCCAGCCGGCCGACATAGCCAATGACCACCTCCTCATTCGGGGCGACCGCCTGTCTGAAGTGCTCGCTGCGCCGTCGTGGCGTGAACTGGGCTGTATCGACTCCCCTGCCTGAAATGGCCAGGCGCTGGACGCCCAGGGATTCGAGCTGCTGGTAGGAAAACGTACTTGGCACCAGCGTCAGGTCCGCACCGGTGTGGATCGCTCTGACGTGCTCCCAGAGCCTTTGGGTAAGCCATGGCATCTTATAGCGTGCCGCGTAGCTTGGAACCTCGGTCTGATACAGCGCCACCGTGGGCAAGTCCAGCTGTTGTGCGGCGCGAAGCGCCTGCCAGCCCAGGATGAACGGGCTAGCCAGATGAACGACATCTACTCTCTCTCGAGCCAGCAATTTGCGCAGCCGGCTAACGCTGGTAGTAGCGACCCGCACCTCCGGATAACTGGCCAACGGCATGGAAGGAACCGTGAGGATCTTGAAGCCCTGGTAGAGCTTTGGCACGCCGTGGCCCGACAACTCCCCTGCCAGCGAGCCTGCGGGGGTGATGACGACGGCTTCACGGCCCGTCTGCCTCAGGTGGTCCAAGGTCTTGAGGATTGAGTTGGTCACCCCATTGAAATGGGGAAGGAACGATTCAGCGACAATTGCTACCTTCACGTCTCCAGCATGAGGATTGCCAGTGACACCCAAGTTAATATGGCTAGGGCAAAGGATTAACTTCAGTTGTCTCGTTGTGGCGGCACCTCATTAGTGGCAGACTACCTAGGTGCCAAATGAACAGCCCAGCCCTTTCACCGTCGAGGCGAACGCCAAAGAAACCGAAAGAAACTCCCGCATTGCGGTACTGCTCTTCCCTGTGCTGATATTGCTCGGCGGATTATGCGGAATGCTCATGCCCCAAGCGTTCTTGGGACTTTCCAGTTGGATCAATCCGCTGCTGATGGTGATCATGTTCTGCATGGGGCTGACCTTGACCATGCCGGATTTCGCGTTGGTGTTCAAGAATCCCTTGCCGGTACTGGGCGGTGTCGCAGCGCAGTTCATCATCATGCCTTCGATGGGCTGGCTGGTAGCCACGATGCTGCAACTTGAACCGGCATTGGCAGCCGGCCTGATTCTGGTTGGCTGCGCTCCCGGAGGCACGGCTTCCAACGTGGTTTCGTACTTGGCTCGCGGCAATGTTGCTCTGTCCGTCGCCATGACTTCGGTGTCGACCCTGCTCGCACCTTTGCTGACTCCAGCGCTGGCCTTGTGGCTCGCTGGCCAGTACATGCCGGTCGATGCGGGATCCATGGCAATCAGTGTTGTCCAGATCGTCTTGATCCCGGTGGTGCTGGGCATCTTCCTGCGCATGCTGTTCAATCGGTTCGTGGACAAGGTCAGCGGTGCGCTGCCATGGCTGTCGGTGCTGGCCATTACATTCGTGGTGACGGTCATCGTCGCGGGCAGCGCGCAGACAATCGTGACGGCCGGGCTGCTGGTCTTGGTGGCGGTAGTCTTGCATAACGCACTGGGCCTGGCATTGGGATATGCCATCGGCATCCTCCTGCGGGTTCCCGAGGATTCCCGGCGCACGATTGCCATCGAAGTCGGCATGCAGAACTCGGGTCTTGCCGGAGGGCTGGCGAAGCAATACTTCTCGCCGGAGGCGGCGCTGCCGGGTGCCGTATTCTCTGTTTGGCATAACTTGTCCGGCGCATTGATCGCTGCATACTGGCGGAGAAAACTGGTAAAATAGACAGAAAATATGGCGTTTTGCAGTTCATATGCCAAATTGTGCATATTTTGACTCTTCCACGGAATCGCCGGTTTCGCCGGCTTCGGCATATGAATGAAGCCCCTGCGTTCGGAAACTGTAATCTGGGTTGGTGACCATCTTGCTTGCCCTGGTCGGAATCCTCGGTATTTCGGCATCCGGCCCCATAATCGCTGCCTTCCCGGGTGTCCCGGTTCTCTCCATGGCCTTCTGGCGCAATGGTGCTGCCGCGGCTGTGCTCAGCGCACCGGCGCTGCGCAAAAATTCAAAAGCCTATCTGCAGATGACCGGGCGGGAATGGTTCTTCACCGGGATTGCCGGCGTGGCTCTTGCATTGCATTTCGTATGCTTCATGTATTCGATGCGGCTGACCAGTGTGGCTGCCGGTACGGCGCTGGTGTGCATCCAAGGTGTCTGGATCGCGATTTACCAGGTTCTGCGCGGCACCAAATACCGGACCCAGGTTTTCCTTGGCATGGGCGTTGCGCTGCTTGGTGCCATCATCATCACGGGTTTCGATATGGGACTGGGGTGGGACGCCATCATTGGCGATCTGCTGGCCTTGGCCGGCGGAATCCTGGCCGCGGTATACACGCTGGCCGGATCCGTGGCACGAAGGACCTTGGGAACTGCAACATATGCCTCGAGCTGCTATGCGTTTACCGCCGTCGTGCTATTGATCCTGTGCCTCGTGACTGGGACCCCTATCTGGGGTTTTGACGCTCGAGGATGGATAGGGATCATTCTGCTGACGCTTTGCGCCCAGATCTTCGGCCATACCGCCATGAATCACTTGCTGAGCGTGCTCGGTCCGCTGACCGTTTCGACGCTGATTCTGCTTGAGATCCCTGGAGCAGCAATCCTGGCGGCATTGTTCTTAGGCCAGGTAGTTTCTATCGCTACCTATGCCGGGTTGGCGGTGATACTCGTAGGGCTTGCCCTCGTGATCCGAGGGCAAGCCCAACCAAAAATTAAAGCCTAGCCAGGATTACTTGTCATCTTCGAGGATTTCGCGGATTTCTTCCACGCTTGCTTCCCTTGATTCAGCAGGCTGGTGCGGCTGTGCAGGAAGCGGCTCGTTCTCCCATGGATCCTCAATAGGCTTCGAGGCTTTCCACACGGCAACCAGCACCGCGACAAGTCCCGCAATCAAGCCAACGGCTAGTACTTTTCCTGCTTTGCTCTTCTTGCTCATGCATTGCTCCCGATCCGAAGAAATTCACACTAACCGACAGTTCAAGAGTAGGCAGTTCCATGCCAAGTAGCCAGCATAAGCGGAATAGCAGCCTGAAAGTCATCCAAATTTTCACTCAACGCGTACGTCAGTATTTAGCGGGTCGAGCATAGATCATGGAAGAATGAGGGCATGACCGCAAACGCAACTCATAAAGCCACGATTCACACTACTTTGGGCGATATCGTTGTCGAGCTCTTCGGCAACCACGCACCGAAGACCGTAAAGAACTTCGTTGGCCTGTCGACCGGTGAGCAGGAGTGGGTACACCCAGAATCCGGTGACAAGAAGTCCAACACCCCGCTGTACAGCGGAACCATCTTCCACCGCATCATTTCCGATTTCATGATTCAGGGTGGCGACCCACTGGGCCAGGGCTTCGGCGGCCCAGGCTACCAGTTCGATGATGAGATCCACCCAGAACTGAACTTCAACGAGCCTTACAAGCTGGCTATGGCCAATGCGGGTATCCGCATGGGTCGTGGAACCAACGGTTCGCAGTTCTTCATCACCACCGTTCCTACCACCTGGCTGCAGGGCAAGCACACCATCTTCGGTGAAGTTGTCGATGCAGATTCCCGCAAGGTCGTTGACGCATTGAACGCCGTTGCTACCGATGGCCGTGACAAGCCACTGGAAGACGTCGTCATCAACTCGGTCGACATCGAGACCCTGTAACAGCACAGGCGCACCACCACGAGGCTCCGGCGATTCCTAGCAGGCATTGCCGGGGCCTCGGGCATTTAATCCTTACTCCCCCAACGCAAGGCAGGTACCGATGTCCTTCGGACAGGTTTCCCCAGAGGGCCAAGCTGCTCCTACGTGCTTTCGGCATCCGCAGACGGTGTCTTATGTTTCGTGCAACCGCTGTGGGCGCCCGATCTGCCCGCAGTGCCAGGTCTCTGCACCCGTGGGTGTGCACTGTGTGGACTGCGTAGCGCAAGCCAATAAGAACCTGCCACAGCAGAAAACCCAGTTCGGTGGCCGGGCCCGCTCCGGCGCCCCTGTTGTCACGTACACGTTCATCGGCCTGAACGTGCTGGTGTATCTGCTGCAGTGGATCATCCCCGGATTCACTAATCAGCTTGTACTCGCCCCCGCTCTGGCTGCCTATGAGCCATGGCGCCTGATAACCAGCGCCTTTGCCCACTCCACGAGTTCCTTCCTGCACCTGGCCATGAACATGTACGGTGTCTACATCTTCGGGACCATGCTAGAGCCGCGAATGGGGCGGCTGCGCTTCACCTGGCTATACCTGCTCAGTGCCTTTGGCGGCTCACTGGGAGTTCTCCTGCTGAGCGATCCGCTCAGCGCCACGCTCGGAGCTTCAGGCGCATTGGCGGGACTATTCCTCGCGACTTTCGTCGTGTTCCGATCCAATAAGCAAGCACTTCGCTCCATGGGAATCATCCTTGCCTTGAATGTGGCTCTGGGCTTCGTGATTTCCGGTATCTCGTGGCAGGGACACCTGGGCGGCGCGATTTTGGGTATTCTCGGAGCCTGCTGCATCGTGCTTATCCCGAGAAGTAATCCACAACGTGCGCGAACGCAGATACTTTTGCTCACTGCCCTATCGATTGCGTTGCTAGCCGCGGTCTACATTTCCACCGAAGCTGTGAAGTGGCCCTTGGGGTAATTCGAAAAACGACGAACCGTTTATCCACACTGCTTATCCACACTGTTAATAACTTACAAGCATGTAACTCTCTGCGCATAAAGGTTATTAACACCTCTGCTCCCCCTTGATATCAAGGGTATTCGCCTTCAAGCACGCAATACTCACAGCTTTGTCCCCAACTGTGGATAACTTTTAAACAACCCCTGTAGATAGTGCATATACGAACCCCAAGTCTGTTAATAACTTTGGGTTCGAAAGTTTAAACGAATCTGGCAAATCGCGGCGCAAATGGCGAACCCAAGCCTTATCCACAATGGAAATCCACAGTGTTAATAACTTACAAGCATGTGATTTCACGCCCTGGAAGCGCACTTGACTTGGTAGCCTTGAAGAAATCCACTCAGTATCCCCCATTTTTCCCCAGCTGTGGATAACTTTGTGAACAACTGTTCATTAAAGTTGTGCACAAAGACTGTGGATAAAAGTTCTAGCCTGTGGATTACTTGGTGAAGACTGGAAGGATCAGCATGCTCGCGAAGATGAGCATGACGAAACCGATGGCTATATCCAGTACTTGCCACGCTTTCGGCTTTGCGAAGAGCGGGGCCAGGAACCGCGCGCCATAGGCGAGTGCGAAGAACCAGGTAAAGCTGGCAAGGATGGCACCAATGGCGAAGTGAGGTGCGCCCGCGGCTTGGGAAGTGGCCATTGACCCCAGAAGCAGAACCGTATCGATATACACATGCGGGTTCAGCCAGGTGAGGGCCAAAGTCGTCCCGACGATTGAAGCGACCGATGTTGCGCCAGGCAGTGCAGAGACCTTCAGCGCTTCGGGCTTCAACGCCCGGCGGAAAGCGAAAATCGCGTAGCTTGCCAAGAAGATGAAACCGCCAATTCGCGCAATCATCAATAGCCAAGGCGCTCGCTCGACCAGTGCTCCCATGCCACTGGCGCCGGCGGCAATCAATACTGCGTCTGACAACGAACACACCAGCGCAGTGATGAAAACATGTTCTTTCCGTATTCCTTGGCGCAAGACGAAAGCGTTTTGCGCACCAATGGCGATGATGAGGGACAAGCCCGTGGTGAAGCCGAAGAACAAGGGTCCAGAGAACATGTAAAAACTGTAAGAAAATCCTTAAACTGCGTCGAACTTAAGTTCCTGAATCTACATTAGAGTTCCTTATGTGAATATGGATGTGGAACAACTTGAAACCCTGCTGGCAGTTGTGGATGCGGGAAGTTTCGATGATGCCTCAATTGATCTGGGGATTACCGCCTCGGCGGTCAGCCAGCGCATCAAAGCGCTGGAGAATCGTTTGGGGGCAATTCTGCTAGTTCGCAGTCGACCGGTTGCTGCCACCGAGCAAGGAACCAAAGTACTGCGCTATGCGCGTCAGATGTCCTTGCTCAGTGCAGAGTTCTCAAACGAGATCGCCTCGGAGAAACCAGTCCAGATCGCGATCGGAGTCAACGCGGATTCGCTTTCCACATGGTTCGGTCCGGTATTCTCCGAGCTCGCCAAATTTGAGGACCTTTCCTGCGAAATTGTGCGAACGGATGAAAACAGGGGACTGGAGCTGCTTCGGACAGGCCGTGTCAGTGCAGTGGTCACGAATTCTGAAGAGAACATCCAGGGATGCATCAGCGAGAAGCTGGGGGCAATGCGCTACCGCGCGGCAGCTAAAGCTACGGTGGCCCAACGCCATGTACCCACCGGGAGCGCGGATGAACTGATTCGCACCCCTATGGTGGTCTTTGATCGCGAGGATCCTTTGCAGCACCTCATGCTCGAGCGGGCCGCCGGAGCCAAGGCGCGCCCGGCGGGACAGATCCACCATGTACCGGACTCCGTGCAATTTGTTGCGGCCATCGAAGCAGGGATGGGATGGGGGATGGTACCGGAGCCGCAGCTGCAGAAAGCCAAGGGGCTGCAGGTGCTCAACGAGCAATGGTTTATCGATGTGCCACTGTTTTTTCAGCGCTGGGCGGTGGATTCGCCAATCCTCAGGCGGATAGGTGGCATATTGGTCACAGCCGCAAGACAGCATGACCTGCATTTGCTAGCCTGAGGTGGTCACCAGCAATAACTGCTTGGACCCGGACGAGGGAGCCGTACCCGGAACGCGACAAGACGGCCAGAAAGTATCTGGCATGCATTGGATAGTTTTGATCGTCTCTGGACTGTTTGAAGCGGTATGGGCCGTCGCTCTTGGCATGAGCGAGGGTTTCTCTAAACTCGTTCCGACCATCGTCTTCTTCGTTGGTCTGGTTATCTCCATGGGCGGACTGGCCTACGCAATGAAAGAGATCCCCGTGGGCACCGCGTATGCCGTTTGGGTGGGCATTGGAGCCTCGCTTGCCGTCATCTACTCGATGGCCACCGGGCAGGAAGCATTCAGCGTGCTGAAGATGGTCTTCATTCTCGGCCTCGTCGGCTGCATCATCGGATTGAAAGCCGTCAGCCACTAATAGCAACGGCCGCCATTAATCAGCTTCGCCGGTCCCTTTCATCAAGGGGACCGGCGATAGGCCTATTTCCAGCCTGTTGTCATGAAGAATCCGACCATGGCGATTCCGAAGCCGACGACGATGTTCCATCCGCCGATATTCGGAATCGGGTACAGGGTCTGCGAAACGTAATAAACGATGATCCACAGCAGGCCCAGAAGCATCAGTCCGAACATGACTGGCTTGTACCAGCCCGGCATCGGCTTATCGATGGCATGGGAGTTCTGGCGCGTCTCCTGCGGCTGTGAATTCTTCTTGCGTCGTGGCTTTGACTCCGGCACTCGAATGCTCCCTCGGCTTCATCTGCTTAATGTAGTAAATGTGGGTGACCTTCAGGTCTTCCCGGTAGGCTTGGGTGCAAGAATGCTGAGAACTGCTTAGTGCATTCCTACGTAGCTTCAATACTAGCCGTTACCCGCTGGAACTCTGGGTTTTGGCCAGCATCGGCCCACGTTAGTTGACCTGATTCGCGCATTTCTTTTGCCTAAGGAGCCAGACCGCCGTGAACCGAACCGCCACAGCGCAGGGTCGTCGCATGCAGCGTAGACAACCGTCGGCAGGGAACCGTATCGCCGGGTTCTTTGGTGAGCTGCTGATTACCCTTGGCATCCTGCTGATGCTCTACGTGGTGTGGGAACTGTGGTGGACGAACATCGACTCGGCACAGGCCCAGAAGGAAGTCACCGCAAATCTCGTGCAGGAACTCGGCGACGTGAAGGTGCCGGAAATCAATGAGGAAGAAGAAGAGGAGAAGGACTACGGTCCGGCTCCGGTCACGGAATTGGTTCCCGGAGAAACCTTCGGCATCATGTACTTCCCGCGCTTCGGCGCTAACGGTTCGCACCACCCGGTGACCTACGGTGTGGAAGACCACGTGATCGACAACCTCGGCATCGGGCATTATCCGACTACGCAGCAGCCAGGGGAGCTGGGCAACTTCGCTGTCGCGGCCCACCGCCAGACCCATGGCCAGGTCTTCTGGGACATCGACAAGCTGCAGGATGGCGACAAGATCTATCTGCAGACCGCCGAAGGGTATTACACCTATACCTGGTACGCTACCGAGATTGTGGCTCCCTCCAACGGAGATGTCCTGTTGCCCACCCCGCACCAGTGGGGAGTGGAGCCAACGAAGTCGATCCTGACCATGACCACCTGCCATCCGAAGTACTCGACCCAGCAACGCATGATCGCTTACTCGGAACTCACCGACTGGCGCCCCCTGGACGCGGGACCGCCGCAGGAAATCCGCGACATGGTCATTGACGCAACGAGCTAGGAGAAGAAATGTACGCCTGGATATTCAGAAACCTGCCCGGCCCTTTGTGGCTTCGTATTCTTGAAGCATTGATTCTCATTGCCGCGATCGTGCTATTACTGATGATGTACGTTTTCCCATGGCTGAACCAGTACATCAGCCCATTTACCGATTCAACGATTGGCCAGAGCACACCGTGAGCAGCACCAAGATCCTTGTGATCGACAATTACGACAGCTTTGTGTACACCCTCGTAGGCTACTTGCAGGAGCTGGGCGCGGAAACCGCCGTTTACCGCAACGACGATCTGAGCGTTGAGGAAGCGACCAAGCTGGCCGCAGACTACGACGGCGTGCTGATTTCCCCAGGGCCCGGAGAGCCTGCAGGAGCTGGCGTCAGCATCGATCTGATCAAGTGGTGCGGAGCGCAGCGCAAGCCGATGCTCGGCGTCTGCCTCGGGCACCAGGCGCTCGCCGAGGCCTATGGCGGAACGGTCACGCACGCGGAAGAGCTGATGCACGGGAAGACCTCGCTGGTCAACCACGAGAACCACCCGGTCTTCAACCAGGTAGCCAACCCGTTCACCGCGACGCGCTACCATTCCCTGGCAGCGGTACGCGAGAGCATCCCGGCTGAGCTGGAGATCATTGCGGCGACCGCCGGTGGAGTCATCATGGGCTTGGCGCACCGCGAAGCGCCGCTGTGGGGCCTGCAGTACCATCCGGAGTCGGTGCTGACCGAACAGGGTTACCAGATGCTGGGCAACTGGCTGGAGTTCGTAGGACTGCAGGGCGCGGCCAAGAAGGCCGCTGCCCTGAGCCCGCTATTCAGCGGAGAATAACTGGCTGACGGCTAGTCTCAGTCATTTTCCCGTGGTGGTCCGGTCCGGTCTGGCCGGCCATTCCCGTTGGGAGGAGCCGGGGAATCGCTGGTTGGCGAAGCATCCTCGGTTGGATCATCGGATTCGGATGGATCCGATGATTCGGACTCGCTAGACGATGGTTCTTCGGAAGGCTCGGGCGCTGGCGGTGCCTTGGCCACGGAAATCTTCACCAGGCTTCCCTGGGGCACGTCCTCGGAGGCTTCGGGGGACTGCTTGAACAGTGTTCCCTCGGCGTAGTCATCGGTTTCCACCTCAATGAACTGGACTTCCAGCCCGACATCATCTGCCGAGAGCTTTTCTTCAGCTTCCTCGCGGCTCATCTCGGTCACCACCGGAACGGTCACCATGCCGGTAGACAGGATCAAATCGACTTCGCTGCCGGCCTTCACCTTGGACCCCAGCTCAGGGCTGGTGCCGATGACCCAGTCGGTGGGAACCGTTGCAGAGTTCTCCCGGCTGACTTCGCCAACTTCCAGGCCTGCTTCGCGCAGGGCATCGCGGGCAGCTGTCTCGGACTGGTTCGCCAGATCCTCGGGAATCGTGCGCTGCTCTGAGCCGTCGGAGATGTACAGGGCGACCGTGGACTCCTTGGCGACCATGGATCCTGCTTCCGGATCGGTACGGGTCGCCTTGCCCTGTTCTACGTCATCGCTGAATTCGCGCTCTACACGCACCTGGAAGGTGTTATCGCGCAGCAATTCCCTTGCGTCGTCCTCGGACATTTCAAGGACCTCGGGTACTGCGATCGGGGCACGCTTTTCAGCTTCCGCCTGGATCGAGCGGATCACCAGGAAGCTGGCGATGCCCACGGCAATCAGGGCGATGACGGTCAGCAAGATGATCAGGCCGCGGTTGGACTTGTGCCGAGCAGGCGGCTCAGGTGCCTCGTCTTCCACGAAGACCGGGTGCTGGCTCGTTCGTGGCGCAGACTGCGCGATGAAGCCGGTTTCAGCCTCATGGTGGGTGCCGTAAATCGGCAAGGTGTAGGTGGATGGCTCCGGCTCGTCATCATGGAATTCGATGCCGTTCAGCGCATCCTCCAACGCCGAGGCGAAAGCTCCGGCGCTCTGGAACCGGTCGTCGCGTTCCTTGGAGAGGACCTTGGCGACGATTGGGTCGAAGATCGGGTCGACGCCGTGCTTGACCTCGCTTGGCGCCGAGGGAATCTCGCCAACGTGCTGGTAGGCGACCGAGACCGGCGAATCGCCGGTAAATGGAGGCTGGTGGGTCACCAGCTCGTAGAACAGGCAGCCAACCGAGTAGATGTCCGAACGGAAATCGACCTGTTCACCGCGGGCCTGCTCGGGCGAGAAATACTGGGCTGTCCCCACTACGGCAGCGGTCTGCGTCATGGTTGCCGACGTATCCAAGGCACGGGCAATGCCGAAATCCATCAGCTTCACGTGGCCGGAATCGGTCACCATCACATTGGCCGGCTTGATATCGCGGTGGACGACGTTGTTGTTGTGCGAATGATCCAGGGCATCGCAAACGCCGCGGGTGATGTGCACTGCCACGGAGCCATCGACATCGCCCGCAGCGATCACCTGCTTCAGGGTACGTCCGGTCACGTATTCCATCACCATGAATGGCAGGCGTTCACGGTTGTACTCGGTGGCCGGCAGCTCGCCAGTGTCGTACACGGCAACGATATTCGGGTGGCTCAGGCCAGCGACGGCCTTGGCCTCACGGCGGAATCTATTGACCACCATGGGGTTGCCGGCGGTATCCGGGCGCAGCACCTTGACCGCCACCTTGCGCGACAGCACGTGGTCGGTGGCGAGATACACATCCGCCATGCCGCCACGGCCAATCAGCGATTCGATCTCATAGCGGTCGTTGATCATTCGCGGCAAGCCAGGAGGCAAAGCTTCGACTTCACTCATGGCGCTTCGCTTTGCTCCGGCTCTGCGGCTTCTGGAGATTCAGATGCCGACTCGGTGGCGGACCCGGTTGGCTCGGTTTCTTCTGGACCGGTGGAAATATCCAGGGTGATCGTGGTGCCCGGCTCGACTTCGCTGCCGGCGGGAACGTCCTGCGCAAGCACGGTGCCGGCGACGGATGGGTCGGGGCGTTCCTCGCCCTTGGCCACGGCCAGTCCAGCGTCTTGGATGCGCTTCTGCGCGGCTTCGAAGCTCATGCCGGTCACCGATGGCACGCCAACGGTTTCAGGGGCCATTGCATAGGTCACCGAAACGGTTTCGCCTTGTGCAACACTGCCGGTAGGGTTCAGGGAAATCACTTCGCGCGGCTCGTACTCGCTGGTTTCCTGCGGGGTCGCGTCAACGACCAGGCCCTTGCCCTCGAGTTCCGCGGTCACAGTGTCGATATCCTGGCCGATCAGCGACGCCGGAACATCTACATAGGTGACGGTTTCACTCGGGGTCGGCGATGGGGAGTCGGAGGTCTCCGAGGCTTCGGTGGTTTCCTCGGTCGGCTCGGTCGATTCCTCGGATGGAGACGAGGAATCGGACAGCTCGGTGCTCTGCGTCGGCGACGACGTCGGCGGATTGTCATTGTCGCTGCTCATGGCAGGGATCAGCCATGCCAGCAAGGCGATCACCGCAGCCAGCGCGATGATCACGATCAGCGGGACCAGCCACGGGCTGCGCTTGGCGCCAGCCTCGCGAGCAGGATCCTGGGTATCCACGTCCTCGTCGTCGAATCCGCCGGCAGCGGCGCTGGAAGCGGAGAAGCCGCTGGCATTGCGGGCAGGTTCCACCACGGTGGGCATGGCATTGGTCATGGTCGGGGCGGAATCGGCCTGCGGCACCGCCTGGGTGGCATCGTCATCCATGTTGACCACTTGGGTCGCGTCGGTGGCGATACCGGTGGCCAGCATGCCGGGAACCGCCAAGGTAGCGGTATTGGTGTCGCCGGCGCGCAGCGCATCTGCGGCCTTCGCCAGTGCGGTTGCATCCTTCGGGCGTTCCGACGGGTTCTTGGCCAGCATCGACATGATCAGCTGGCGAACCGGGGCAGGGATGGTGTCGGGCAGGGCAGGGGGAGCGTCGTTGACCTGTGCCAGGGCAATGGCGATCTGCGATTCGCCGGTGAACGGACGCCGTCCTGCCAGGCACTCGTAGCCGATGACGCCCAAGGCGTAGATGTCGGAGCTGCCGGTGGCAATCTGGCCGGTGGCCTGTTCCGGAGCCAAGTACTGGGCGGTGCCCATGACCTGTCCGGTGGCGGTCAGCGGAACCTGGTCGGCAAGGCGGGCAATGCCGAAGTCGGTGATCTTGACGACGCCCGAAGGCATCACCAGGATGTTGCCCGGCTTCACATCGCGGTGCACCAGGCCGTGCTCGTGGGCTGCTGCTAGCGCGCGGGCGGTCTGCGCGATCAGCGAGAGCGTGCGGTCCACCTCGAGCTTGCGCTCGCGTTCGATGATGGTGGACAGCGGCGGGCCGGGAACGAGCTCCATCACCAGATAGGCGGAGCCCTGTTCCTCGCCGTAGTCGAAGACACCAGCGATGCCGGGGTGGTTCAGCAGCGCGGTGTGGCGTGCTTCCACGCGGAAACGCGTCAGGAAGCTCTCGTTGTCGGTGTATTCCTCTTTGAGGATCTTGATCGCGACCAGACGTCCAAGGACCTGGTCTCGCGCCTTCCAAACTTCGCCCATGCCGCCGATCGCAATGCGATCGGTCAGCTTGTAACGACCGCCCAAGGTGGTGCCGGTTACTGGCCTCACTTGTTGAACACCGCCTCTAACATCGTCTTCATCAGTGCACCAACCGTGTTGTGGCCGGTGTCGTAATCTACGTCTTGGATATTGACCGTGATGGCCACCTGCGGGTCATCGGCCGGCGCGAAACCGGTCATCCAGGAATTCACCATGCGGACTCCGTCCACTGAGGGTCGCTGCGAGGTGCCGGTCTTGGCACGGAAATCCACGCCGGGAACCCGGGCGTTCATCGCTGTACCGCGCAGCACCGGGCCTTCCATCAGCTCGGTGAGCTGTTCGGCAACTTCCGGGGTGGTGGCCGTGGAGAACTTCTCCGGCTTCGGATCCTCAATCACCCGCAGATCCGGCGCAATGACCTTGTCGATCAGGTTCGGCTTCATGATCACGCCATCGTTGGCGATGGCCATGGCAACCATGTTCATCTGCAGCGGGGTAGCCTTGTTTTCCCATTCACCGATGGCCATCTGCGCCATCTGTGCTTCAGATGCCTCGGCCGACGGGAACTCGCTCGGCACGACATTCTGCGGGATGTTCAGCTGCTGGCCGTAGCCGAAGCGCTCGGCCACCTCGGTGAAGGCATCCTTGCCGACTGTCTGGCTGATCTCGATGAACGGGGTGTTGCAGCTCTGCGCGAAGATGAACTCGAGCTTGGCGCGGGTGTCACGCGCGCAGATGCCCTCGCTGAAGTTGTTCAATGGCTTGTTCGTATGCGGATAATTCTTCGATACCGGGTTGTCGATGGGGGTGTCCATGTCGAACTTGCCGGATTCCAGCGCCGCGACGGTGCTGATGATCTTGAACGATGATCCGGGAGTGATCAAGCTGCTGATGGCCGGATTCCGGTAGGGGCTCAGGCCATCGATGTCGCTGATTTCCTTCAGGTTCTCGGCCGCCTTGGCGGTCGAGTGCACCGCCAGCCGGTTCGTGTTATAGCTAGGCTTGGAAGCCATCGCCAGGATGTCGCCGGTCTTCGGATTGGTCACGATGATCGTGGCCTTCAGGCCCTCAGGGATCGCTTCGAAGGCAGTCTTCTGCAGCTGGCCGTCAATGGTCAGCTCGACCGAGGCGCCCTCGGAACGGGTGCCGGTGAACATGGCAGAGAGCCGGTCGAAGAGCAGATCCGAGCTCGTGCCGGTCAACCAGTCATTCAACTGCGATTCGAGCTGAGTGGTGCCGTTGGCCAGCGAATAGTAGCCAGTCAGGTGGGCGTAGGTTTCCGCGTCGTTGTACACGCGCTGGAATTCGAATTGGCCGTCATCGGTCGGTACCGATTCGGCAATCGGCTTGCCGTCAACCAGGATCGCCCCGCGGGGCAGGTCGAACTCGCGGTAGAGCTCACGCTTGTTCAGCGCATTCTCCGAGAGCGACTCGGCGTCGAAGAACTGGATATAGCTCAAACCGCCCAGGCAGATGACGAACAGGACGGTTAGCGCAACCCAAACGCGCTTGATTGCATGATTCACTTCTTCGTCACCGCCTTGGTGCTTGAGGTAAGGGTCGTGCTCGCAGATGCGAATTCATCGGTTGGTCCTACGCCGCCGGTCTTCGGGCGGCGCGAGTTGTGGGAGATCAATAGCAGCAGCGAGATGATGATCCAGTTCGCCAGCAGTGAGGAGCCGCCAGCTGCCATGAATGGCGTGGCCAGGCCGGTCAGCGGGATCAGCCGGGTAACGCCGCCGATGATCACGATGCACTGCAGGCCCAGGGTGAAGGACAACCCGGCAGCCAGCAGCTTGCCGAAGGTATCGGCAGACCCCAGGGCGGCACGCAGGCCGCGGGAGATCAGCAGCATGTAGAGCAGGATGATCGCTGACACGCCGATCAGGCCGATTTCCTCCCCGAAGGAGGCAATGATCATGTCCGAGTTGGCCAGCGGCACCCGGTATGGCGAACCAGCGCCCAGGCCGGTGCCGAACAGGCCGCCGTCGGCCATGCCGAACAGGCCCTCGACGATCTGCATGCTGCCACCTGTGGCCTGGTAGATCTCAGGGTCGAAGGCATTTAGCCACACGTCCAGGCGGCGGGTCACGTGGCCCATGGTCAGGCCCGCGACCACGCCGCCGGCGACAACCATCAAGGCGCCAATGAGCACCCAGGAGATCCGGGCAGTGGCCACATAGATCATCACGATGAACAGGCCGAAGAAGAGGATCGCGGAGCCGAGGTCGCGCTGCACCACGAGCACGCCGATGGACAGCAGCCAGGCAATCACCATCGGAGCCATGTCGCGCAGGCGAGGCAGCTGCAGCGGCCCTAATTTGCGTCCGGCCATCAGGATCAAGTCGCGGTTCGACGAGAGATACCCGGCGAAGAAGATCGACAGGGTGATCTTCGCGAGTTCGCCTGGCTGCAAGGAGAACATTCCCATGCGGATCCAGATTCGGGCGCCGTTAATGGTTACGCCGAGCCCTGGAATCAGCGGAAGCAAGAGCAGGACAATGGATGCCAGCAGGGCGATATAGGTGAAGCGCCGCAGTATCCGGTGATCCTTGATGGCCCAGAGGACTACCGATGCAATGACGATTGCAATGGCTGTCCACAGCAGCTGGCGAGCCGACTGTGAAGTTCCTTTTGCCAAGTCAATGCGGTGAATCATGGCTAGGCCAAGGGAGTTCAACGCAATCGTGATCGGAAGTATTACCGGGTCAGCATATTTTGCGAAGATGCGCAGCAGCACGTGGACCGTGAGGGACAGCCCCGCCAGGATGCTCATCTGCACGTAGAAATCGGTATTGTCGACGTCCTCGGTGGAGCTGCCGACAAGATAGAACGCGGCACCTCCGACGCACAGGGCAAGAAGTACCAGCAGCAGCTCGAGATTGCGCCGAGGCACCGGTGCGGTTTGCACTTCGGTCATTGCATTATCTCCTGGCAGTAGGCGGGCAGTTCGAGCTGGCTGGCGGAATCCGAGGATCCAGGAACGGTGACCGGGCAGTTCTGCTTCGCGGTGACCAGAAGTTCCTGGATGATCATCTGGGCATGCTGCTGGTTCTCGGCCGAGATGGTCGACTCAACGCGCTGGCGCGAATACTCCGGCAGGGCTTCCAGCGGCACCTTGCTGACGGTGTCGACTTCGGAGAGCGAGATCGGCCCAAGTTCTTGCGGGACGCCCTTGTAGATGGCGACCTTGCCATCGACGGCGCCCACGAAGTACTGGGTTTGGGTCCACATGTAGCCCCAGACGGCCAGGGCTACGACGAGGAAGGCCGTGAGGGTCAGCAGGATCGGCATCAGCCAGCGTCGATGCTGCACCGGAGCTTCCAGCGGATCGAGCACCTCGCCGGCAGCCGGGGAACGGTGGGTCAGCAAGGCTGCAGCGCGTCGTTCGCCGGTGTGCTGGGTAACCACCGGGATTTGCCCGGTCTGCGTTGCCAGCTGGGCAGCGCCCACCAGCAGGTGGGGGCGCTGGGAAATCTCATGGCGAAGCAGCGATGCGCTGGCTTCGACATCTCCTTCGGCGGCGATGGTGAGCTGGCCGGTATCCGGCGCGGGCTCCGGCTCGGCCGGCGCCTCGCCGTCAAGGGCGGAGTTCTCGATGACCTCGAACATCACCACGGTGACATTATCCGGCGCGCCATTCTTCAGCGTGATGGCAACCAGGTCGTTGACCGCTTCATCCATGTCGGCGGTGGTGCGGATGATCTGCTCGATCACCGGAACCGGCACCGCGTCGGTGAGTCCGTCGGAGCACAGCATCCAGCGTTCGCCCGGTTCTGCCGTGAATTTCTCGACATCCAGCTCGGGGGACGCGTCCGAGTCGCCGAGCACGCGCAAAAGCACATTCTTATGCGGGTGGACCTCGGCTTCGGCCGGCTTGATTCGGCCTTCGTCGACGAGCCGCTGGACAAAGGTGTGGTCCTTGCTGATCTGCTCGAACTCACCGTGCTTCAAGCGGTAGGCGCGGGAGTCGCCGATGTGCGCCATGTGCAGGGTGTCGCCCGAGAGCAGCAGGGAAGTGACGGTCGTGCCCATGCCCGACAGCTTCGGATTGGCGCCGACGAGTTCATTGAGCACCAGATTGGCGGCCTGGATTTCGTCCGGCAACGCATTCTGCGGATCCGCGGTGGCTTCGTGGTCCAGATGCACCAGATCGAGCACGGTAGAGGCCGAAGCGACGTCGCCGCCGACGTGTCCGCCCATGCCGTCGGCAAGGACCGCCAGGTACTCGCCGGCATAGGCCGAGTCGTCATTCTTCTTGCGCACCCGGCCAACATCGGATTTCGCCGCAAATTTGAGTTTGAGGGCCATAGGCTAGGCCTTCAATTCCAGGACAGTCTTCCCGATGCGGATTCGCTGGCCGGGCTCTACTGCCTGGGCGCGTGAGAGCTGGTTGTCACCCACGAAGGTGCCGTTGGTTGAACCGAGATCCTCGATGAACCAGCGTGATCCCTGGGGGAACAGGCGGGCATGGCGTCCCGAAGCGTAGTCGTCATCGAGAACTACGGTGGCATCCTGGGCGCGGCCGAACATGATCGGCTGGCCGCGTAGCGGAATGCTGCTGCCAGCCAGCGGGCCCTCGACGACTTCCAATGAGGTGGCCGCCTTGCGCGCGGGGACTTCTGGTTCCGCCAGTTCCGGGTTCTTCTTCAGTTCACGAGCGCTGGGCTTGCCGGTGCGGGCCCGTGAACCGATAGCCAAGTCGCGGCGCATCGATCCGACAACGCTTAAAACGAGCAGCCAGATGAGGACCAAAAAGCCCAATCGGAACAGGCTTAGAACCAGATCGTTCACGCGCGGCCTCCGTTGTTCGAGGTAATCAGCCGGAAGACGATTTTCGTCTGTCCGATAGTAATGACCGAACCGTCAAATATACGGGTTTCTTCCGAAATCTTCTTGCCGTCCACGTAGGTTCCGTTGGTTGAACCCAGATCGGTGACGACGAAACTGGTCTTGCCACGGGTTTCGACACGAGCGTGCTGCCGGGAAACGCCGGAGTCGTCCACCGGAATATCGGTGCTGGCCGAACGGCCCAGCACGATCGAGTGGTGATGCAGGGCGTACCTCTGACCGGCAACCTCAAGGATGGCCTGCTTCTGCACGGGCCTCTTGGGGATCTCTGCAATCGGACGCACCGTTGGGCGTGGCTGCGCGGTGGTTGGAGGGGTTGCTGATGGAGCTGCCGGTGCCGCTGGCGCGGATGCCCGCTCCTTGACCGGTGCCGAAGCCGCTGGGCGTGAGCTGGATTCCTTGACCGAGCTGGAGATTTCCATCTCACCGGGCTTGAAATCATCATTGGAGACGAAATGGATCATGATGTCGCCATGAACTGAATAGTCCTGGGTGGCGGCATGCTCGGCGGTAACCTTTGCCATTTCATTGACGACGCCCTGGCCCCAGCCCTTGGCGGTGTTGTAGTCCTTGGTGCTCAGCGAGACTACGAAGTCATTGGCCGCAAGGCTGCGGCCTTCGCTAATCGGCATGATTCCGCGGTCCATGTCATTGCGTAGCGCGGTAGTCAGTTCGACTGGCTTTAGATCTGCGGTGCTGGTGCCACGAAAGAAGCTAGTGACGACCTTCTCTAAGCCGCGTTCGACATTGTCGAGAAAGCCCATTATTCGTGCTCCTTCCTTAGGGTCCATGGCTGGTTATTACGAGCCTGCGGTCATCCTTTCCGAGCTATGAACGCAGAACTTCATATTCGATCTTACTGTTTTCAGCTGTGCAAATGCCGAAAAATCCTTGAACGGCTCAAGTGCGTCAGTATCAACGATAAAGGCACTAAAAAGGTTTCCCATGTGTCGCTAGCCACAAATGGGGGTTTCGATTAGGTGAACGGAAAATGTGTGTGTAAGCTATTTCTTGTTGCAAAGAACGAAGGCAACGAAAACAGAATAAGCGCGAGTGGCGGAATTGGTAGACGCGCTGGCTTCAGGTGCCAGTGATCGCAAGGTCGTGGGGGTTCAAGTCCCCCCTCGCGCACAAATGGAAAATAACCCTCGATCTTCGGATCGAGGGTTATTTTCTTGATTAAAAGCGCAACTGAATCGTTATCTTCCAAGGTGTGTCAGGTTGCTGGAGATCCACTGACCTTGATGCCCCGGCGCTTCAGCAACGCAGCCAGCACCCCATCGCCTGCAACAAGTTTTCCGGAATGCGAGCCATCGTAGATGCTCCCGCAGCCGCAGGAAGGGCTGCGATCCTGCAAAATCGCTTCGGTGATGCCCTCGCGCTGGACCAAATCTGCGACCTTCTGGGCTCCAGCCACGAACTGCCGGCTGACATCCTCGCCGTTGACATCGAGAACGGCGGCCCGCCCTTCGAGCACGTCGTTGCCATCGCCGCCGGAAATCTCTGCTGGCGGGCGCGGGGTGCTCAGTTCGCCTAATTCCTCGGCGCAGGCAGCAACAGCATCTCCTCGTGCCACAGCTTCGACGATCGCCGGGTTGGCCTTGGCCTTGCCGTTATAGCGGCAAGGGATGCCAGCAAGGCAGGAACTGACGAGCACCGGGCGTTGGATCATGACAGCAGTCTAGCCGCGTGGAAGTTGGATGCGGCTGTGCCATAGACTGCCCTTGAGCAACTGAAAGGGCTGATTCTGGTGCCAGCATCCAATGAAATCCTCGAACTGCAGGGAACTGTAGATCTGGTCAATGACCGGAAAATTCTCCGATTCGACCAGGAATCAAGCGACAAGTTGCCAAGCCGAGGACAGGTCGCGGTAGAACTTCTCCAGGCGCATGAGGGGCATACGGTCGTGATTGATCCCGACGGGCGCCGTGGCCACTGGCTGGCTCTCGATAGCCAGGGGATGCCGCAGCTATCGGCCGACGCAGGGGAGCAAGTGCAATTGGCGGCTCGCGTTGCCGGAACCTGGCCGGAAGCAAGGATCCCGCAGGACTTGGCCGGCGCCCTGGATGACGCCGATGATCTGGAAGAGGTATGGGCGGGGCTCACCCCGATGGCCCGCTGGGAATGGGTCCGCTGGGTCGAAGCGACCAAGAACCCTTCCACGCGTGAACGCCGAGTGGATGTCAGCATTTCCAAGCTGCGCGATGGCAAGCGCCGCCCGTGCTGCTTCGACTTGTCCTCGTGCACCGATCCCGGGGTGTCAAAGAGCGGAAAGCTCATCCAGTAGCGGAAGGCTTCGTGCGGCAGATTCGATGCCGGACCCCGGAGGGGGTGGCGGGCCGGTAAAGAGGCTGAGCACTCCGCTGGACATGACGATCAGGCCCAGGGCAACGAGCAGGGCGATGATTGCCGTGACCTTGGCGGGCCATTTGCGCATGTTCATCGGTTAGCCTCCTGCGTTTTCCAGTGTCGATCCGCGGACAACCAGTGAACTTGGCAGCGTGGTCTGCAGTGGATCAGGGGATTTCCCATCGAGCAGCGCACGCAGTTTCAGTGCGGCTTGGCGCCCGACTTCCTGGGCATTGAGTTCCACGGTGGTGATGGATGGGTTGGAAGTCGCCGAGTAGGGCAGATCGTCGAATCCGGCCACCGCAAGCTGCTGCGGGATGCTGAGGCCAAGCTGGCGGGAGGCATGCAGCACGCCGAACGCGTGGTTGTCGGTTGCGCATCCCAGCGCGGTTACGCCGGCTTCCCGCCACGTGGGCCAGTGCTGGCTGAAAGCCGCCGAAGCCGCGGCGACGTCGATCATCGAGCTGGCGACAGAAGCAGGCAGGACCTCGATGCCGTATTCCTTGGCCGCTGCCAAGAACGCTTCGCGGCGCACGGCCAAGGTCTCGGTGCCGGTGCTCGCATCCAGGTAGGCGGCCCTGGTGTGTCCCTGTGCGGCGAAATGGGCTGCGACATCCCGCGCGCCCTGGGCGACATCCATATTCACTGCGGGAATCGCCGGATCGATGCCCGGGGCATCCAGGGCCACCAGGGGAAGGGTGCTGGAGATTTCTTCGAGGAAGTCCTGGCTCGGGGCATGGACCAGCAGCCCGGCCGGGCGAAGACCCATGATCTTCCTGGTCTCGCTGGCACTGGGGGAGACTCCGGCATCGGTGACCGAGAGCAGTAGCTGGTAGTCGCTGGCCAGGACCGAGCGCACGCCGGCGATGACCTTGGCGAAGAACGGGTTGGAGATGTCCGGGGCCACCAGGACGACCAGCGAGCTGACGCCCTTGGCCAGCGAGCTGCCGATGCTGTCGACGAAGTAGCCCAGCTCGCGAATTGACTCGCGCACGCGCTGTTCATTCGCGGCCGATACCCGGCCCGCTGATTTTCCGTTGGCAACAAGTGAGACCGTTGCGGTGGAAACGCCGGCGTGTTCGGCGACCATTGCTGCGGTGACGCGGCGCGGAGCGCGCGAGTTGCCGGACTTTTCACCATTCTTCATGGCTCCATCGTAGTCGGAATCGCGGTGCGCCACCGCTTTTAGTTAAGCGCTTGACGAAAGTGCGCGGGCGCGAAAGAATTATCAATGGATGACTATCCGCCCTCCACGACTTAGCTGCCGGCCGTCAGCCGGCAGAGCGAAAGAAGAATCCATGACCCAGGACAGCAATGCCCCGCGCAAGATCATTTTGGACTGCGACCCGGGCCATGACGACGCCGTGGCAATGATTCTTGCCCATGGCAATCCAAAAATCGAGCTGCTGGCGGTGACCACCGTGGCCGGCAACCAGACCCTGGACAAGGTCACTGCCAACGCGCTGGCCGTCGGCACCATCGCCGGGATCACCGGCATTCCCTTCGCGGCAGGCTGCGCCCGCCCGCTGGTGCGCGAGGTGGAAACCGCCGGAGAGGTCCACGGGGATTCCGGGATGGACGGACCAGCGCAGCCGGAATCGAGCATCGAGCTTGATGAACGCCACGCAGTGGACGTCATCATCGATCTGGTGATGAGCCATGAACCCGGTGAAATCACCCTGGTGCCCACCGGCGCCTTGACCAATATCGCCTTGGCCGCCCGGAAGGAACCGCGCATCGTCGAACGCGTGCGCGAAGTGGTGCTGATGGGCGGCGGCTACCACACCGGCAACTGGTCGGCGGTGGCTGAATTCAATATCAAGATCGACCCCGAGGCAGCGCACATCGTCTTCAACGAGGCCTGGCCGGTAGTCATGGTCGGCTTGGACCTGACCCACCAGGCGCTGGCCACCACCGAGGTGGTCGAGCGCATCGAGAAGATCGGCACCGGGCCATCGACCTTCGTGAGCGAGCTGATGGACTTCTTCGCCCAGGCCTACCGCGACCACCAGGGCTTCGACGCGCCGCCGGTGCATGACCCGTGCGCCGTGGCCTACGTGATCGACCCGGATGTGGTGCGTACCGTCAAGGCGCCGGTGAGCGTCGAGCTGCGTGGCGAGCTGACCTTGGGAATGACCGTCACGGACTTCCGTGCGCCGGCTTCCGCCGACTGCAATACCTCGGTGGCAGTGGACCTGGACCACGAAGGCTTCTGGAATCTGGTGGTAGACGCGCTGGAACGTATCGGCGAGGTCACGCTCGGAAAATAGAACAACTTTGCGCAATGTGGGGCAGGTCAATGCCAATCGCGCCTAGACCTGCATAAACTGGAGGAAATCGCAGAGCAGGAGGCACCATGGCGGAAAAAACCCCGCACCAGAACGTGACTTTCCCTTCTTCAGGTACGCAAGCGCACGGCTATCTCGCATTGCCCGAGTCCGGCAAGGGGCCCGGAGTGATCGTGATCCAGGAATGGTGGGGGCTGACCGACCATATCCGCGACGTGGCAGACCGGCTGGCTGCGCAGGGTTTCGTAGCGCTGGCCCCTGACCTCTATGGCGGCTGGATCACCCATGATGGCGAGGAAGCCGGGCAGATGATGTCGCAGCTCCCGGAAGCAGTCGGTGCCCAGCTGCTGGGCGGCGCGGTGGACTACCTGCTGGCCAATGAGCATGTCACCAGCCAGAAGCTCGGCGTCATCGGCTTCTGCATGGGCGGCGGATTCGTGCTGCAGATGGCAGCCCAGCAAGGCGAGAAAATTGCCGCGGCCGTTCCTTTCTACGGTGTCGGCCAGGGCGTTCCCAACGATTTTTCCGGTGTCCGCGCCGCCATCCAGGGCCACTACGCGAACCTGGACCAGATGTATCCACCAGAGCAGGCAAGGGCCCAGGAAGAGCAGATCCGCCGGGAATCAGGCGCGGAAGTCCAGTACTTCTACTACGACGCCAATCATGCCTTCCACAACGACGAGAACCCTGCCGGCAACTACGATCCGCAGCAGGCAGCCGTCGCATGGCAGCGCGCCGTGGACTTTTTGCAGGCTAAAGTGGCCTGAAGGCCATAAAGTGTCTTACATCACTTAAAACATCACTCATGTGAAGGAGAACAATATGTCTGAAACCATCATCGTAGGCGTCGACGGTTCCGAAACCGCACAGCGCGCAGCCCGCCGCGCCGCAGAACTCGCCGTCAAGCTGGACGCTGACCTGGTGGTCATCACCGCTCACGCATCGGATAACACCGAGGTCGTTTCCATCGGTTCCGATACCTGGATCCTGGACGACGCCGAGCAGGCCCGCAAGCTCGCCCAGCGCGTGGCCAACGACGTGAAGAACGCCGTACCAGGCGTGAAGATCAGCGCTGCTGCCGGACACGGCAAGCCAGGCGACGTGCTGATCTCCGACGCCGAGGACCGCAAGGCTTCGATGATCGTCGTCGGCAACGTCGGCATGAAGGGCCTGGGCCGCGTGCTCGGTTCCGTTGCTTCCTCGGTCGCCCACTCGGCACCATGCGACGTGCTGGTCGTGAAGACCGACAAGTAGGCCTCCAAGCTTGCGCAAGCGCAGGCGGGCACCGGTGCACCGGTGCCCGCCTGCACCATTTAACCCGGCAGCGCGTAGGCTTAACCCGTGCAGAAACTTCGAATCGCCTACGTCACCGGCGTCACCCCCGGCAAATGGATGGACCGCTTCCAGGAGCGCTATCCGGCCATCGAGCTGAAAGCCTGGCGCCTTGATGAGGGGGAAATCCTGGACCTGCTGGCCACCGGCGAGGCCGACGCGGTGTTCGTGCGCTACCGCGGGGATTCGCCCAAGGACGCGACGCGCCACGTCATCCCGCTCTATGAGGAGCTCGAAGTGGTCTGCGCGGGCAAGGACCACGATGTGGAGTACTACGAGGAATCAGTGCCGCTGGACATCGTCGAGTCGTTTCCGCAACTGGACCTGGCCGATTACCCTCAATCCGTGGGCGGCATTCCGGTAGCGATGGAGGTCGTGGCCTCTGGAGCCCAGGTGCTGCGCACCACGCAGTCAATCGCCCGGCTCTTCGCCCGCAAGGACGTGGTGGTGCGCCTCATCGAAGACGGCTCGCCAACCCAGGTCGGCATCGCCTGGCCGACCGCCACTGAGGACACTGCAGTGCTCGAGGAATTCATCGGCATCGTGCGCGGACGCACCGCCAGCTCCTCGCGGCAGAATTCGGTGCGCAACCAGGAGCAGAAGGCCAAGCGCATCAACGAGCAGAAGAAAGCCAAGGAAAGGGCCAAAGCCAAGGCAAAACAGCAGGCCAAGAGCCCATCCAAGAAGCCGCAAGGGGCCAAGGCCAAGCCACGCAAGCGCCACTGACAATCCATCACGTGACGCAGGTTACGTGAGAGAGTTAGGGGTATGAAGCAATTCGATACCCTCACCCTGAGCACCCAAGGCTCGGCCCTCATCCTGACCGTAGACCAGCCAAAGTCGCTGAACGCACTGGCAAAAGAGGTTGTCAACGACCTTGAATCCTTCCTGGACTGGTTCGAGACCACCGGATACGAATACCGCGGACTGATCATCACCGGCGCCGGGGAGAAGTCCTTTGTCGCCGGGGCGAATATCGTCCAGATGAACTCCATGGACGAGGCCACGTTCACCGCTTACGCCAAGCAGATGCACGCCGTGACCGAGCGCCTGGAGTCGCTGCACGTCCCGGTCATTGCCGCAGTCAATGGCTTCGCCCTGGGCGGTGGCTGCGAGCTGGCGCTGGCCTGCGATTTCATCTACGCCTCCGAGCGGGCCAGCTTCGGCCAGCCGGAAGTCAACCTGGGCCTGGTGCCCGGCTTTGGCGGCATGGTGCGCCTGCCGCGCCGCGTGGGCAACGCGATGGCCCGCGAGCTGATCTTCACCGGGCGGCGCATCAAGGCCGAGGAAGCATTGCGCATCGGCCTGGCCAACCGGGTGGTCCCCGCTGAGCAGCTGCTCGACGTCGCCGTGGCGGCCATCGAAGAAGCCGCGGCGGTCTCTCCCACCGCTATCTCCATTGCCAAGCGCGCCATGGTTTCGATGGACGGGCTGGACACGCATCAGGGGCTGGGTCGCGAAGTCGACGCGTTCCTCCAGGCTTACCACACCGCCGACTCGGTGGAAGGCCGGTCCGCCTTCGTCGAGAAGCGCTCGCCGGTCTTCCCGGGCAACTAGCCGGGCGGCCAGCCATGCACTACGGGGCGCACCGGGACCAGTACGTCCAGTTCTACGAGCCCGAACGCATCACCGCCCGCGGAGCGGTGATGATCATCCACGGCGGATACTGGCGTGAGAAGTACACGGCCAGCCTCGGCGTGCCCTTGGCGCAGGATCTCGCTGCCCGCGGGATTCCCGCCTACAACCTCGAATACCGGCGCGGGCCGGGCAGTGCGGCGAAAATGCTGGCCGATGCCCGGCTCGCCCTGGGCCTGGTCAAGGAAGAAGGGCCGATCACGCTCATCGGCCATTCGGCCGGGGCCCAGCTGGCCTGCGTGCTGGCAGCCCATGACCAGCGGGTCTCCCAGGTGATCAGCCAGGCCGGGGTGCTGGACCTGGAAACCGCCCAGCGGCTGAAGCTCAGCGACAGCGCGGTGGAGGAGATGCTCGGCGGTGCGCCACTGGGCGCCTGCAATCCGGTGGAATTATGGCCAATGCCTGCCCGTGTCGTAATCTTTCATGGACGGGACGATGGCGATGTTCCGCCAAGAATTGCCCGCATCGCGGCCCAGAAAGCGGCTGCGCTCGGACAGGAGCACAGCTTCTCGCTGTTCGACGGCGACCACTACACCTGGATCGATCCGCACAGCAGCCAATGGGCTGCCTGCGTGCGGGCCCTGTCCCCACTGCACTACTGAAGGAGCAGCATGAACCCGACGGTGATCGGCGAGGCCCTCGTTGACGTCCTGGCCTCCGGCATTGCCCCAGCCCAGGAGTTCGTCGGGGGCAGCCCGCTGAACGTCGCGGTGGCGCTCTCCCGGCTGGGCTACCCGGGGACCCTGATCTCCCGCTGGGGCGCCGATGACAAGGGCCGGAAGATCGAGCAGTACCTGCAGGAGAACAACGTGGCCTACCTGGGCGGGGCCGACGACCAGGCCACCGTCATCGCCCACGGCATCCTCGACCCGGCCGGCGGCGCGGCCTTCGCGTTCAATGCCTACTGGCAGATGCCGACCATCGGTCCGGAGCTGGCCCAGGACGCCGAGCTGGTGCACACCGGCTCCATCGCCACCCTGTTCAGCCCCGAAGAGCTGCTCCCGCTGCTCTCGGCGGCGCGCACCCACGCCACCATCAGCTACGACCCGAACCTGCGCCCGTCGCTGGTGACCAACCATGCGCAGACCGTCGCCGAGGTCGAGCGCTTCGTCGGCCAGGCCGACGTGGTGCGGGTTTCCGGCATCGATTTGAAGTGGCTGTACCCGATGCGCTCGGTCCAGGACTCGGCTCGGGCCTGGCTGGACATGGGTCCGGCGATCGTGGTTTCCACCGCAGGCTCGCGCGGCTCCTGGGGAGTGGTCCGCGCCGGCGACGCCGAATTCACTGCTCCCTCGGTCGAGGTGACCGATACTGTGGGGGCCGGCGACACGTTCACCGCGGCGCTGCTGTGCTGGCTGGCCGAGCACGGACTGATTGGCGCGGCCAACCGGGAGAAGCTGAACCAGCTGCAGATTGGCGAGTTGTCCCAGGCCCTGGAATTCGCGGCCATGGCCGCCGCGGTGACCGTGCAGCGTGCCGGAGCGAATCCGCCGCGCCGCCAGGAGCTGTAGATGATCAAGCTGATCGCGTCGGACCTCGACGGCACCATCGTCGCCAAGGACGGCACCATTTCCGAGCGGACCAAGCGCGCTTTCATCGAGGCCCGCGAGTCCGGCATCCAGATTGTCTTCGTCACCGGACGCCCCTTCCGCTATCTCACCCCGATCATCGATGCCTTCGGCGGGATGGGCAAGGTCATCTGCTCCAATGGCGCGGTGCTCTACGACCTGGAGCAGGATGAGGTGATCTGGTCGCGCACGCTCAGCGCGGCCACCGCGCGCAAGGCGAGCGAAATCATCCTGGAGCTGGAACCGAAGGCGGCCTTCGCCGCGGAGACCACCAAGGGGCTGCACCTGGGCGAAGGATTCGCCGACCGCCACCACAACTTCGGCGTGCAGGCGGTGCTGGATCTGACCAGCGACTCCATTGATTCCGAGGGCATCGTGAAGTTCCTTGCCCGCTCCCCGCACCTGCCGATCGACAAGTTCTATGCCTCGGCCGGGCCGCAGCTGGCCCAACTGGTTTCGGTGACCCATTCGGCCTTCGACGTGTCCCTGCTGGAAATGGCGCATGTGGATATCCACAAGGCCACCACGCTGCATGAGTACTGCCAGCGCCTGGGCATTGCCGCCGACGAGGTGATGGCCTTCGGCGACATGCCCAATGACATCGAAATGCTCGAATACGCGGGCCACGGCTACGCGATGTCCTCCGGGCACCCCACCACGCTGGCCTCCGCCCGATTCCGCGCGCCCTCGCTGGCCGAGGACGGGGTAGCCCAAGTCATCGAGGACCTGCTGAAATGACCTACGCCTTTTCGCACCGAGGGGTGCGCACAGGGAACGAGGAGAATACGCTGCTCGCCTTCCAGCGCGCCGCGGAACTGGGCATCACCCACTTCGAATCGGACGTGCACGCCTCGGCGGATGGCACCGTCTACCTCTTCCACGACCACACCCTGGATCGGGTCACCGACGCCAGCGGGAATTTCAACGGCTTCACCGACGCACAGCTGGCAGAGGTCCGCGCCGGCGGGCAGCCGCTGTGCACGCTTGACGAGCTGCTTGATGCCTTTGGGCACGCCACGCTGAACCTGGACGTCAAGGACGAGCACGTGATCGGGCCGCTGGCCGAGCTCATCGAGCGACGGAAAGCCCACGGGCAGATTGCCCTGGCATCCTTCTCCACGGCACGCAGCGCCGCGGTGGGCCACCTGCTCTCCGCGCCGATCCGGCGCTCGCCGGGGCAACGCGAAATGGTTGCCATCTGGCTGTGCGCCCACCTGCTGGGCTGGGTTCCGAAGCGCCTGCTGGCGGGCTACTGGGCAGTCCAGGTGCCGCTGAAGCAGGGCATCTTGCCGGTGGCGACGCGCCGCTTCATCAAGGCGGTCCACCGCGCCGGCGCGCAGGTGCATGTCTGGGTCATCGATGACGAGCCGACAATGCGGCTGCTGATGGACCGCAAGGCCGACGCCATCATGAGCGATGACGCGGCCTTGCTGGTACGGGTTCTCGGCTCCTGAACCGAGCCTGCGAAATATGCCCTAGGAGATATCCAGGGTACCCAGCACGGCCGGGGCATGCTCCTGCAGGTGATCGTCGCTGGCATCCAAGAGCAGGCGCAGCCAGGTCTCGTGCTGCGAGAGCGGCGCAACCAGGCAGGCCGGATTGATCAGGTCGTAGAGCTCATCGGGCGAGCCGTAGTCGGAGAACTGGTCCAGGTACGCGAAGAGCACCTTCATCACGCGCTCGTCGCCGGTTTCGCAATCCCACGCTTCGCACATGGCGGCCAGCGGAGTGTTCAGCGAGGAGAAGGGGTGCGCCCAATGCGCGGAGCCCAGATTCAGGATGCGGCCGTGCTCTCCGGTTTCGCTTGGCACCACGACCTGCGACAAGTCGAAGTTGCCGTGCTCGATGCTCAGCGGCACCGCACCGGCATGCAGGGCGTCGGTGGCCTTCTTCAGCGCACCCAGATGCGAGACCAGGTTATCCGCGCTGGAACCATCCAGATACAGCGGGTGGGAGGGGTCCAATGACACGTGCATCATCAGCGCCTGCTCGTACTGCTCGGGCAGGAACTGCGGGTCAACCACGGTGACCCCGGAATCGAAGAATTCGTCCTCGTGGCCCATCAGCGCGACCTGGAAGGAGCCGAGCGAGGCCATGGCCAGCTCCCAGTTCTCCACCGAATCGCCCAGGTCCGCCAGGGTGTGCCCGTAGTCCGGGCTGAGCATGTACCCGGCGATCCGGTCGATGGCCAACGGCATCACCACGCGGTCGGGCAGCAGCTGGCCGGCAACGACCGTGGTGGCCGGCTCGGAGGCCAGCCCCGGAGCGTTGGCGCTGAAGATCAGGTCGGCGGCATCGGTCTGCACCGTTGCCTGGATCTGGTGCAGATCGGCAGGCCAGAAGTCAGGTCCTGCGGTGCGCGCGATGCCGTAGGCCTCGCACGCAGCGTCGATCCATTCGGCGGTAGCCTCACGCCAGTCATCGCTATTCCATGCATCTATCCACTGAGCCACATTCTTATCGTAGTATGTCGAAGCAAGCGCGTTGAGTTGCTACGGTAAGGACTACGGCCAGTAATACGCTCCTCTTTCGAAGGATTTCGATTGTGAACGCTTTTCGTCCTCAGTACCGACATCGTGATTACAAGGCCGTCCTCTTCGATCTGGATGGCGTGATCACCCCGACCGCGCTGCTGCATCGCAAGGCGTGGGAAGAACTTTTCACCGGCTTTTTCGACAAGCACCCGGGCGTGGCACCGTACACGACCGCGGACTACTTCAACCTGCTTGACGGCCGTCCGCGCTATGACGCGGTGGCCGCCATCCTCGAATCCCGCGGCATCCAGTTGCCGCGCGGCGAGGAAAGCGATCAGCCCGGCGAGGACAGCATCTGCGCCCTGGGGAACATGAAGAATGAGAAGTTCACGCAGGTGCTGCAACGCGACGGGATCGACCCCTACGCCGGTTCCGTGGCCTTCCTGCAGCAGGTGCTGGAGGCCGGGCTGGACGTCGCGGTGGTGTCTTCCTCGCGCAATGCGCGGATGGTTCTGGCTGCCGCCGGATTGGCTGGCCATTTCCCCCTGGTGATGGGCGGGCAGGAAGCCGCTGCACGCCAGCTTGCAGGCAAGCCGGCCCCGGACACGTTCCTGGCCGCCGCCGCGGATCTGGGCTGGCGTCCGGAGGAATGCGCAGTCATCGAGGACGCCACCAGCGGGGTGAGCGCGGCGCGTGCCGGAGGCTTCGGCGTCATCGGCGTGGCCCGTGAAGACAACGAGGCGGCCCTGATGGACGCCGGCGCCCATTTCGTGGTCCATGACCTGTCCGAGCTGGTCTCCGAGCATGACGCCAAGGCCTGGGAAGAAGACTCCTGGTCGCTGTGGCGCGGGAACCAGCGCGAAAGCGGCGGCGCCGAGGACACGGTGTTCTCCCTGGGCAACGGCTTCCTTGGCGCGCGGGCGGCGCAACTGGGCTTGGGGGACCAGGCCGGCGGCACCTTCATCAACGGGCTGCATGAGACCTGGGAAATACGCCATGCCGAGAGCGCCTTCGGGCTGGCCGAAACCGGCCAGACCATGATCAGCGCCCCAGATTTCCGCACCATGCGCGTCTTCATCAATAACGAGGCCCTGGAAGTCGGCCGCACCGAGATGGTCCGTGACGAACTGCGCCTGGATTTCCTTGACGGGACGCTGACCGCGCACACCCTGTGGCGAACCGCAGAAGGCCACCGCGTGGCCGTCACCGCGCGCTCGATGATCTCCTTCACCGATCGCCATCTGGCGCTGCAGGACGTGCATGTGCGCCTGCTTGATGCCCCGGCCCAGGTGCTGATCCAGTCCTCGGTGATCGGGTATCCTTCCAGCCGGCAGGTGGCTTCCCCGCAGGAAGCCGATGCCTTGGGCCCCGTTGACCCGCGCAAGAGCGAGGCGGTGAGTGCCAATCCGCTGCACCCTGCCGGCATCCACAGCGATGGGCCGCGGCTGGGCATCTCCTACGAGGTCCTCGGATCGGGGATGTCGGTAGCGGCAATGGTCCAGCACGAGGTGTCAGCCACCGGCGGGACGCAGGCAGAACTGTCCGTGGACCGCAAGGTACGCGATGACCGCGCGGATGAAGTGATCAGCGCCAGGCTGGACGCCGGGCAAGGCGTGCGCGTTTCCAAGTTCGCGGTCTACCACTCCTCGCGGCGCCATCCGGCCCAGGAGATGCTCTTGCGTTCGGAGCGGGCCTTGGAGCATCTGGTGCCGTTGGGGATCGATGAGCACTTCCGCGCCCAGCGCCGCTTCATGGCTGATTACTGGGAACGCAGCGATGTGCAGGTGGATACCGATGAGCCCGAGCTGCAGCGCAAGATCCGCTGGAACCTGTTCCAGCTCGCCCAGGCCGCCGGCCGGGCCGACGGACTGGGCATCAGCGCCAAGGGCGTGAGCGGCAACGGCTATTCCGGGCATTACTTCTGGGATACCGAGATCTATGTGATGCCGTTCTTGACCTACACGAACCAGCAATGGGCGCGCAATACGCTGCGCGCCAGGGTCTCGATGATTCCGGCAGCGACCCGGCGGGCGCGGACCATGAACGAGGAAGGCCTGCTCTTCCCCTGGCGCACGATCAACGGCGAGGAAGCCAGCGCCTATTATCCGGCGGGTACGGCGCAGTACCATATCAACGCCGACGTGGTGTATTCGCTCAACCGGTACCTCGGGGTCATGGAGGACGACGAATTCCTGCTGGCCGGCGGGGCCGAGATCCTCGTGGGCACCGCGCGCATGTGGGCTTCGCTGGGGTTCTGGCGCGGCGAGCCGGGCAACGAGCGCTTCCACATCCATGGGGTCACCGGGCCCGATGAGTACACGGCGGTGGTCAACGACAACCTCTACACCAATGTCATGGCGCGCTTCAATCTGCGCCGCAGCGCCCAGCTGCTCTCCGAAATGGCCCAGGAGCATCCGCGCGAGTACGCGGAACTGGCCAGCCGGCACGCGCTGGAAGACGAGGAGCTCGCGCTGTGGCTCAAGGCTGCTGACTGCATGCACATCCCGTATTCGGAAGCTGTCGGAATCCACCCGCAGGACGAGCACTTCCTGAACCGCGAGGTCTGGGACCTGGCTAATACCGGTGCGGATAAGCGGCCGTTGCTGCTGCACTACCACCCGTTGGTGATCTACCGCTTCCAGGTGATCAAGCAGGCCGACGCGGTGCTGGCGCTCTGGCTGCGGTCCAGCGATTTCACTGACGAGCAGAAGCTCGCCGACTTCAACTACTACGATCCGCTGACCACGGGAGACTCGACGCTCTCTGCCACGGTGCAGTCGATCCTCGCCGCGGAGGTGGGGTACCGGGATCTCGCCTGGGAGTACTTCGAGCATGCGCTGAACGTGGATCTCCAGAACCTGCACGGCAACACCGCTGACGGCGTGCACGTGGCGTCGACCGGCGGGGTCTGGTCGGCGCTGGTCTACGGCTTTGCCGGGCTGCGCGACGATGACGACCGGCTGTGCTTCGATCCGCGGCTCCCGGAGAGATTCCGGGCCCTGCGTTTCAACCTGGGGTGGCGGGGCATGCGGATTTCCGTGTGCTTGCGCCCCGAAGCCATCGAGTTCACCCTGCATGGGGAATTCTCGCGTCCGATCTGGGTGCGCGGCCAGCAGGTCGACCTGCAGCCGGGGCAAGCTATCAGCGTTGCGCTCGCCGGACAGGGCCCGCTGCTGGAAGGCAGGCCAAGCCTGGAGCATGTGCTCTCGCTGCAACGGGAGGCCGGCGCGGAGGTGCCCGACAAGGCCTGGTAGGCGGAGTCTAGGAATCCTGGCGCAGGTTGTTGCCCGCGGTCTCACCGCCGTCGATGGCGATCGACGAGCCGGAGACGAATCGCGATTCGTCGCTGGCCAGATAGAGAACCAGGGAGCTGATCTCCTCGACCTGCGCGGCGCGTCCTGCAGGCACCTGGCCGAAGCCGCGCTGGAGACCGGAGGTCAGCGGTGTCTGCACGCTGCCGGGGTGGATCGAGTTCACCCGGATGCCGTCCGGGCCAAAGTCCAGCGCCGAGGTCTTGGTCAGTCCCTGAATTGCCCACTTTGCGGCGGAATATGCGGCCCGGTTCTTGAATCCGGTCAGCCCCGCTATGGAGGAGATGTTGATAATGGATGAGGTGTCCTGCTTGCGCAATTCGGGCACCGCCGCGCGCATGCCGTAGAAGGTGCCGTTCAGATCGATGTCAAGGGTGCGGTGCCAGTCATCGAGGGTGGCGCTTTCAACCGATCCGGGAGTGTAGATACCGGCGTTATTCACGAGTACGTCGAGGCGGCCGAAGGCTTCCACCGCGGTGCGCACCGCCTCTTCCCAGTCCTCGAGCTTGGTGACATTCAGTGGCGCGAAGACCGCGGCCTGGCGCCCGGTCTCCTCGTTGATCGAGACAGCGAGCTCGCGCCCGACCTGTTCCTGCAAGTCGCCGATGACGACGCTCGCCCCGTGGCTTGCCAACACCCGGGCGTGGGACGCACCCATGCCCTGAGCGGCTCCCGAAATAAGTACTACTTTGCCGGCGGCACGGCCGGAAGAAATCTGTGCGTTCATGCGACTCAGGCTACGAGCCGGTGCGGCCCACGGGACACGATGTTCCGTTCAACGGTATATTTTGGTTCGTTGCAGGCAGAGAGGCAGGTGCGTCATGGCGAACTCGCCATCCGGAGAATCGGTAATCCACCGCGTAGTGCGGATCTTGTCCGCCTTCGGAGAGCAATCCCCAGCCTTGGGGCTGCGCGAGCTTTCCCGCTTGATCGACCTGCCGGTATCCACGGTCTATCGGCTGGTCAGCGAGCTGGAGATAGAAGGGCTGCTGGTGCGTGACGCTAGCGGCCAATTGCGCCACGGGCACCGGCTGTGGGAGCTGGCCTCCCGCGGATCCCGTGCATCCTCGTTGCGCGAAGCTGCGTTGCCGTCCATGGAGGACTTGATCAACCATGGGCTCAACCACGTCTCCCTGGGTGTCCTGGAGGGCAACGATGTGCTGTACATCGAGCGCTTGGCAGCGGATGACGCTACCGTGAACATCACCAAGATCGCTGGGCGACTACCAGTGCACGGGTGCTCGGCCGGTCTGGTTTTCATGGCCTACGCGCAGGATGCAGTGCAGGAGATGTTCCTGTCGCGCCGGCTGGAAAAGCTGACGGAGGATACCGTCACCGAACCTGAGAGGCTGCGCGCCATTCTGGCCGAGATCCGCGGCCGCGGGTACGTGAGCATGCAAGGCATCATCGTCCCGGAGTCCAGCGGCATATCGGTGCCGATCTTCACTGAAAAGAACCATGCGGTGGCCACCCTGTCGGCCATCGTGCCGCGCGGAGCGGAGTCCCTGAACCTGATTGTTCCGCACCTGAAAATCGCTTCCAGTGCCATAACGCGCCGACTGGGCTACGAACCCTCTGGGCGCGAGATCCAGCGCCGTAGCACGCCTGCAACCTTCTAAGTGTTTCATTCAACAGAGCATGGTGCTCTGTTGAATGAAACATGCCGCACAACACCTGGTGTGACCCATGTCATGATCGTCTGCATTCCAGCAATGCATTCGATCGAAGGGGATCACTCCATGCGTATTCTTAACCCGGAAATCCGGCAACCACTCCCCGGCTACGATGTGGTCGTCGTCGGCTCCGGTGCCGGCGCGCTGACCACCGCAGCCACCGCCGCGAAGGCCGGCCGTTCGGTCATCGTCCTGGAAAAGAGCGATCTGCTTGGCGGCACCTCGGCAGTTTCCGGTGGCATGCTCTGGGTAGTCGACAACCATCATGCGCGCGAAGCGGGGATCGAGGATTCCAAGCAGGCGGGACGCGAGTACGTGCAGGCAGTAGCCCGCGGACGCGGACGCCCCGAACTGCTGGATGCCGCGCTGGACTACGGTGATGCGATGCTGCAGTTCGCCGAAACCGAGCTCGGCGTGAAGTTCATTTTCCTTGACAACTTTCCTGACTATCGCCAAGACCTGCCCGGCGCGGTATCCGGCGGACGCACCGTCGAACCGGAACTTTTCAATTTCCGCGAAGCGCTCGGCACGCTGGCCTCGCACGTGCGCACCGACGGGCGCCACCCCTACACCATGCAGGAATACGAGGACTGGGGAGCTTTCACCAAATTCCCTTGGGACGAACTGTCTGCGCGGCAGGATGCCGGCATTGCCGCCAAAGGCCACGCACTGGTCTCCATGTTGCTCAAGGCTTGCCTGGACAATGGTGTGACCTTGGCCGTGGAGGCCGCCGTGGCCGGGCTGGAAACCAATGAAGGCCGCGTATCCGGGGTGCGCCTGCAGGATGGCACCAGCATCGACGCCGCGCATGGCGTGATGCTGGGAACTGGAGGTTTCGAATGGGACAAGCCGCTGGCCGATTCGCTGCTGGCGTCCCGCCTGTACACCATGTGCTCGCCGCCCACGAACACCGGTGACGGGATGAAAATGGCCCAGCGCATCGGTGCGATGACCCGCGGTACCCGCGAAGCATGGTGGGCTCCGATGTCGGTCACCGGAACTTTGCGCGACGGCGAGCCGGTGGGTTCCCTGCTGCGTTTCGAGCGCCAGGGCCCGGGATCCATCATGGTCAACCGCCACGGACAGCGCTTCGCCAACGAGGCGCAGAACTACAACGACCTGGCTCGCGTGTTGCAGTCTTGGGATTCGCCGAACAACCAGACGCTGAATACCCCGGCTCACGTCGTCTTCGACCAGTCCTACCTTCAGCGGTATGGAATTCTGGACCACCGTGCCGGCAAACCGACCCCGGATTACCTGATCCAGGCAGACACCCTGGAGGAACTTGCTGCGAAGATCGGCGTCCCCGCCGCAAATCTGGCGGCCACCGTCGAGCGTTTCAACCAGCATGCGGTGCTTGGCGAGGACCCGGACTTCGGCCGCGGCTCCTCGGCCTACGACCGCTACTGGGGAGATTCCGACAACCGGTGGCCCAATCCTTCCCTCGGCCCGCTGCAATACGGACCGTACTACGCGATGGAAGTTGTCAACGGCGCCTTCGGCACCTGCGGCGGAATCGGCACCGGCGGCAACGGCCAGGTGCTGGATGTCGACGGGTTCCCGATCGAAGGCCTGTATGCCGCGGGCAACACCACCGAGAGCGCCTACGCCGCCGGTTACCCTGGCGCAGGAGCGACCCTCGGGCCGCTGATGACCCTGGCCTACCTGGCCGGACGGGCCCTCGCCGGGCAACCGGCCGAGTACTCCGCGCGGGATCTGAGCGCGGTGGCCCGATGATCCGCCATATTGTGATGTTCCGTTTCGCCGAGGGATTCACCCCGCAGATCCGCGAACGCTGGATTTCGGGCCTGGACGCCATGAAGGGAAACATCCCCGGCATGCTGAACCTGGTTCACGGACCCGATGTCATGAAAACCGACCGTTCCTGGGACCACGTGATCGTCGCGGACTTCCACAGTGCCAGCGACATCGCCGTCTACAACACCCACCCGCTGCACGAAGCGATCAAGCCGCTGTCCTTGCCGAATGTACTGGATCTGGCCTACGTCGATTTCGAGCTGGATTCCTCGATTCTCCCATCGCACAGCTAAGGACACATCATGAGTACCTCACCCGACGTGGCGCAACATCCACACACCGAGCCCGGCCGGTCCGTGCCGCGGCGCACCCCGGTCAAGGCCGCGCTGGCCTCCTTCCTGGGCTCGACTCTGGAGTACTACGACTTCTTCATCTACGGCACCGCCGCCGCCCTGGTTTTCCCGCAGCTGTTCTTCCCAGCGGGCAACCCGGCCATCTCCACCATCGCGGCCTTCGCGACCTTCGGCGTCGCCTATGTCGCCCGTCCGCTGGGCGGACTGGTCATGGGGCACTTCGGCGACAAGCTGGGGCGCAAGAATGTCCTGCTCTTCACGCTGATGCTGATGGGCATGGCTTCGCTAGGTATCGGGCTGTTGCCGACCTACGAGCAGATCGGGGTATGGGCCACGGTCCTTCTCGTGATTGCCCGCCTGGCTCAGGGCTTCTCTGCCGGCGCAGAGTCGGCCGGTGCCTCCTCGTTGACCCTGGAGCACTCCCCGGAAGACCGCCGCGGCTTCTTCACCTCGTTCGTGATGACAGGCTACGCCTCCGGAATGGTGCTCTCCACGCTAGTGTTCATCCCGGTCACCGCCCTGCCCCAGGAACAGCTGATGAGCTGGGGCTGGCGCATCCCGTTCCTGCTCTCGGTGTTCGTGCTGGCACTGGCCTTCTGGGTGCGGACCAGGCTGGAGGAAACCCCGGCCTTCGAAGAGCAGGTCGTTGAGGACGAGCCGCGCAAGCTGCCCTCGCGCGAGGTGCTGCGCTATCAGCGTTCAGATGTGCTGCGCGTGTTCCTGATGTCGATTTTCTCGGTCATGCAGACCATCTTCACGGTCTTCGGCCTGTCGTATGCGGTGCAGCATGGCGGAATCGAGCGCACCTCGATCCTGACGGTCAATGCGGTGGCCATCGGCCTGTCAATGGTGGCGATGCCGCTGTGCGGCCGGCTATCGGACAAGATCGGGCGCCGCCCGCTGATGCTGGCCGCAATGATCGGCAGCACGGTGAGCCTTTACCTGTACTTCCTGGCACTGGGCACCGGAAACCTCTGGCTGGTCTTCGGGGCGAGCTTCCTGTTCATGACGGTGTTCTACTCCGGATTCAACGGGATCTGGCCGTCATTCTTCGCCGAGCTGTTCGCCACCCCGGTGCGCTATAGCGGCATGGCCATGGGAAACCAGCTCGGACTGCTCGTGGCCGGATTCGGCCCGATGATCGGCGGCCTGCTGTTGACCGAAGGGGCGTTCGGCTGGGTTCCGGTCGCCGTCTTCGGAACGGTTTGCGCCCTGCTGGCCGCCATAGCAGCCTTGTCCGCCCGCGAAACCGCCCACACGAATATTGCCGAGCTCGGCGAGCCCTACCTGCGGGCCGTCGGTTCCGAACGATAGGAGCAACATATGCCTACCACCTACAACTGCGACCTGCTGATCGTCGGATCCGGTGTGGCCGGCATGGCCACCGCCATCCGTGCCGCCCACGACGGGTTGAACGTCATCGTTGCGGAGAAATCTCCTCACTTCGGCGGCACCACCGCCTTATCCGCAGGCTGGTCCTGGGTACCCGGTAATCGGAAAGGCGCTGCCGCTACCGGCGATACCCGTGCCGAGGCGGAAGAATACCTCAAGGCCCTGGCCCCGGACAGCTACAACGCCAAGGGCGTTGAAGGCTTCTTGGACACCGTGCCCGAGGCCATCGACTTCTTCGAAAACGACACCGACGTGGTCTTCTCCTACCCGGAAAAGGCGCCGGACTACCAAATGGACCTGCCCGGGGCGAAGTTGGGCGGCCGGGCGATCCTGCCCTCCGACGCCGACGTGCGCATGCTGGGCGAGCGGCGCAAGGAAATCCAGCCCTACCTCAGCTCCTACACCGTTTTCGGCTACATGCCGCAGGTGGGTCCGGACCTGAACCAGTTCTTGCACGCCAACCAGTCCCCGAAGTCCTTCACCTATGTTGCCGCCAAGCTGCTGAAAACCTGGGCGGACATCGCGCTGCACGGCCAACCGATCAAGCGCACCAACGGTTCGGCGCTGATGGTCCGCATGGTCCGCTCTGCGCTGGACGCCGGGGTGCGCGTCTGGACTGGCACCCCGGTGCAGGAGCTGTGCACTGCTGCGGACGGCTCGGTCACCGGTGCGGTGCTCGGTGGCAAGCATGCGGGAATCGTCAACGCCAAACTGGGTGTGGTGTTGGCCGGCGGCGGATTCTCAGCCGATGACGAGCTGCGCCAGAAGTACTTTGCGCATGACACCCTCGGCGGGCAGCACTTCACCCCCACCCAGGGACACGACGGTTCCTCGGCCCGCATGGCCATGGACGTTGGCGGCAGGATTAACAACAGCGTTTCCTCGGTAGCATCCTGGGCCCCGGTCACGGTCTTCAAGTATCTGCGTGGCGGCGGGCAGCGGCTCTTCCCCCATCTGCGGCAGATTGGCCTGCCGGGCATGATCACCGTGGACCGCGACGGCAAGCGCTTTGGCAACGAGGCGTTGAGCTACCACGACTTCGGCCGGCAGATGCTGGACCACCACTCCAACGAGCAAGACGTCTACGCCTGGATCATCGGCGATAAGAGGCTCATGGACAAGTACGGCATCGGTTACGCCAAGCCGTGGCCGGTTCCGCGCGGCTTCTTCCGCCGGATCGGATACTTGAACAAGGGCCGCACTGTCGCGGACCTCGCGCAGCAGATCGGCGTGGACCCCAAGGGGTTGGAACAGACCATTGAGCGCTTCAACCGCGACGCACTCGCCGGCAATGACACCGAATTCGGACGTGGCTCCACAGCCTACAACCACTTCCGCGGCGACATGGAGCACAAGCCCAACCCGAACCTCGCCCCGCTGGCCAAGGGCCCTTTCTACGCCGCAAAGGTGCAGATGGGGGACATCGGAACGTTCGCGGGCATCGATGTGGACGAGAGCTCCCGGGTAGTCCGCGCTGACGGAAGCCGCATCGAAGGCCTGTACTCCGTAGGCGCCACCGCGGTATCAGTCTTCGGCGGAGGGTACCCGGGGTATGGTTCGCACATCGGCCCTGCGCTGGTATTCGGCTATCGGCTGGGTCGCGACATCCTCCAGCTGGCCGATGAAACCCGCAAGGTGCGCCAGCCGTGAGTGCCGGGATCGCAGTAATTACCGGGGCGGCAACCGGCATCGGGGCCGCCACCGCGAGGCTGCTTGCCTCGCGCGGGCATCGCGTGGTCATAGGGGACATCGACGGCAGGGCCGAGGGTGTCGCCGATGAAATCAGGTCTGAAGGGCATCAAGCGCTGGCGGTCCGCTGCGACGTCTCCGATGAAGATTCAGTGGCTGGGCTTTTCGTATCAGCGCGGGATCTCGGGTCGGTGCAGGTAGTGGTCGCCAACGCCGGCATCGCCGAAACTAAGGGGCCGCTGCATGAGCTGGACGGTTCCGCCTGGAACCGGGTGCTGGACATCAACCTTGGAGGTACGGCGCTGAGCATGAAGTATGCGCTGCGCCATATGGTTCCGCAGGGCGCCGGTTCCATCGTGGCAATCTCATCGATCCTCGGATTGGTCGGCCAGGCGAATTCAGCGGCCTATTCGGCAGCGAAGGCAGGGGTGGCGAACCTGGTACGCTCCACGGCGCTGACTTACGCCGCCCAGGGGATCCGGGTCAATGCCGTGGCACCAGGATACGTGGATACCGAACTTATCCGGCGGCTGCCGCCGGAAGTAAGTTCCCAAATGATCAGCCGCCAGCCGTTGGGGAGGGTCGGTACCCCGCAGGAAGTCGCGAACGTCATCGGGTTTCTGGCTTCGCCTGAGTCCAGTCTGGTCACCGGTGCAGTCTGGGCCGTTGACGGTGGCTACACGGCGCAATAGGCGCTAAAACGCCAAGGAGGCGTCGAACCGTTGCCGGTTCGGCGCCTCCTTTTCGGTGAAGTGCTGCCAGCCGCTAGAGGGTCATCTCCTCCAGCTGGCGCCCCTTGGTTTCCTTGACCAGGAAGATCACGAAGATCAGCGACAGCAGCGCGAATCCTGCGTAGATTCCGTAGGCCAGTGCCAGGCCAGCCTCGGCCAGCGCGGGAAAGGTGGTTGAGACCGCGAAGTTGGCGATCCACTGCGCCGCGGCTGCCACGCCCAGGGCCATGGCGCGGATCGAGTTAGGGAAGATCTCGCCGAGCAAGACCCATACGGCCGGACCCCAGGTGGCGCCGAAGCCGACGACGAACAGGTTCGCCGAGACCAGGGCGATAATGCCCCAGCTGCCCGGCAGCGACACGGCGCCGTCGATGGTGACCGACTGGGCGAAGGCCACCGCCATCATGCCCAGCGACAAGGTCATGATGGCCGAGCCGATGGCGAGCAGCAGCTTGCGTCCCAGCACGTCGATCAGCAGCACCGCCACGATTGTTGCCACCACGTTGGTCACCGAGGTGATCAGCGAAATCGTGAAGGAGTCCGATTCGGCAAAGCCGACGGACTTCCACAGCGTGGTGGAGTAGTAGAAGATCACGTTGATGCCGACGAACTGCTGGAAGACCGAGAGCAGGATGCCGACCCACACCAGCGGGTGGAAGCCGAAGCGTCCCAGCAGGTCCTTGAAAGCCTGGCGCCGCTCGATGTGCACGGTGGCGCGGATCTCCTCGATCTTCTTCTCGGTATCGGCTCCGGCCTTCATGCCCATATCGCGGGTCAGCACGGCAGCGGCCTCGACATAGCGGCCGCGCTCGACCAGATAGCGCGGGGATTCCGGAAGCCGCAGCGAGAGCAGGCCGTAGAGCGCCGCAGGAACCAGCAGCGACAGGTACATCCAGCGCCAGGCGGCCAAGCCGAATAGGCCGACGGCATCTGCCGAGCCCATCACGAAGACCAGCAGCGCGCTGACCAGGAAGGCCACGAAGATGCCCAGCACGATGGCCATCTGCTGCATGGTGCCAAGGCGTCCGCGGTGCGCGGCGGGGGAGACCTCGGCGATGTAGGCAGGGGCGATCACCGAGGCGAAGCCCACGCCGATGCCGCCGACGATGCGCCAGATGATCAGGTCGGCCACGCCGAAGCACAGGCCGCAGCCGAGGGCCGATGCTGCCAGCAGGATGGAGGCGATGAGCATGGTGCGCACGCGTCCCACGCGTTCGGAGACCAGGCCGGCCACCCATGCTCCCAGTGCCGCGCCGAGCAGGGCGCAGGAAACGGTGAAGCCGATGGTTACCGCGTTGAGCCCGAATTCGTGCTCGACGGCGTCCACGGTGCCGTTGACGATTGATGAGTCATATCCGAAAACGAACCCGCCCAAGGCCGCCCCGAGGGCGATGAAGATGAGTCGCGCGGAGAGTTTTCCGTCTGGTGTTGTCGCAGTCACAATGTGCCATGCTATCGGATTCGAGCGCCGCAGAATCCAGATTTTCCGAATTTTCTTGGGAGATCAATCACAATTTGGAAGGATTCCTTACTTTAACGATTTGCGTGGCCTGAACAACCGTTTTGCTTCACGCCTGACCAGCCCGGAAATTCCCGTACAAAAAAGCAGGCCGGCAGTGCGCTAACGCGCACTGCCGGCCTGCCGAAATATTTCTTGCTAGATTTCCGCGCTCTTCTGCGCGTCGGCCAAGTCGTTGCCGCGCAGCTTGGCCACGGCACTCATCAGGTGGAAGACCACCAGCGTGGCGATCGAGCCCAGGGCGATGCCGCCGAGCTGGAACTGGCCGAAAGCGATTTCGCTGGTCACCGCGATCGCGATGATCAGGCCGGTGCCGGCGGTCATCAGGTTGATCGGATTGCCGAAGTCCACCTTGGCCTCGATCCACAGGCGCGCGCCGACGATGCCGATCATGCCGTAGAGCACGATGCCCAGGCCGCCGATCACGCCCACCGGAATGGTGCCGATCAAGGCGCCGAACTTCGGCAGGAAGGCCAGGGACATGGCCACGATCGCGGCGATCCAGTAGGCGGCGGTGGAGTACACGCGCGAGGCGGCCATGACGCCGATGTTCTCGGCGTAGGTGGTGGTCGCCGAGCCGCCGCCGAAGCCGGCGAGCACGCTGGCGGCACCATCAGCCATCAGCGCCCGTCCGTTGAACGCCGACAGGTCGCGGCCGGTCATCACGCCCACGGTGCGCACATGGCCGATATTCTCGGCGATCAGCACGAAGACCGCAGGCAGGAACATCAGCGCGGTATCGAAATGGAAGGTCGGGGTGTGGAACTCGGGCAGGCCGAACCATGCGGCGTCGCCCACCTTGGAGAAGTCCACCTGGCCCTGGGCCAGCGCCACCAGGTAGCCGCAGACCAAGCCGACAAGGATCGAGAGCCGGCCCAGCAGGCCCTTGAAGGCCACCGTGGCCACCACGGTGAAGAGCACCGTGAGGAAGGTGGTCAGCGGGAAGTCCTTCATCGGGGCCAGGGTGGCGCTGGCCAGGTTCAGGCCGATCAGCGCAACAATGGTGCCCATGACCACCGGCGGCATCAGCGCGTGGATCCAGCCGGTGCCGGTCTTCTGCACGATCAGCCCGACGATGAACAGCAGCACGCCGGTCATCACGATGCCGCCCAGGGCGCCGGACATGCTGTGCGACCCGGTGGTCGCGACCACCGGGGCGATCAGGGCAAAGGAGGAACCCAGGTAGCTGGGCACCTTGTTCCTGGTCATCAGCAGGAAGATGATGGTGGCCAAGCCGGTGAACAGCAAGGTGGTGGTGACCGGGAATCCGGTCAGCGTCGGAACCAGGATGGTGGCGCCGAACATCGCCAGGATGTGCTGGGCGCCGATGGAAACGGTCTGCGGCCAATGCAGCCGCTCATCCGGGGCAACTACCTCGCCTTCGGTGATGGTCTTGCCGTTGCCGTGGATGCTCCAACTCATGATTCCTCTTCCCGGCCCTGCGGGTTTCAGGCCGTAGAGAATTCTACTCGGTTCTCGTGGGCCTGCGCGAAGAACGCCAGCTCGTGCTCGCTGGAACGCAGGAACGCCTGGCGCATTTTCTCGCGCAGCGCCGGGTCGGCCAGCGTCCACGCGGTGCGCACCATCTCGATCGCCTGGGCGGTGGCCTCGTCGAATTCCGGGGAGGAATAGGTCTCCAGCCAGTCGCCGTAGGGGTGCCCGGCATGGTTGGCCGCCGCCAGCCGCTTGCCGATGTCCTGGTAGAGCCAGTAGCACGGCAGGATTGCGGCGATCAGCTCCGCATAGCTCCCGGTGCAGGAGGACAGGTGGTTCACGTAGTTCAGCGTGGTCGCCGAAGGGTTCGCCAGCCCTTCCACCAGGTGGCTGCGGTGCAGCTGCAGCTCGCCCTCGAGGATCTGGCCGGCGCCCTTGGCCCAGAAGCGCTGCGCATCCAGGTCCGGGGCCAGCGCGCTGGCCTGCGCCAGCACCTGGGCGTAGCGCTGCAGGTACAGGGCGTCCTGGGCAAGGTAGTACTCGAACTTCTCGCGTTCCAGGCTGCCGTCGGCCAGCTGCATGATGAACGCCAGCTCGTCGATGCCCGCACGCAGGCCCGCGATGTCCTCCCACCAGCCGGCCATCGGATCAGCGCCGGCGAAGAACCCGGCGAAGTGGTTGACCGGGCCGTGCCCGCTGCCCACCTGCAGCTGGTCGGCCGCCGCAATTGCCGCCGACAGATACGCCTTGGACTGCTCCAACGCGGCGGTCCAGTCTCCGGTGGCCGCGAAGCGGGTGGCCAGGGCGCTGGAGAGGGTGCAGCCGGTGCCGTGGGTGTTCTTGGTGGCATGGCGCGCACCGTGCAGCTCGCAGAGCACCCCGTCCGCTGCTACCAGCGCGTCGGGGCAGTCCGCCCCGGCCAGATGCCCGCCCTTGGCCAGCACCAGGGCCTCGTGCTTGGCCGCCAGGCGCTGGGCCTGGCGCAGCACCTCGTCCCATGATGCGGCTACCGGCTCGCGCAGCAGGCTGGCCAGTTCCAGCAGGTTCGGGGTGATCACCGTGGCCCGGTCCAGCAGCGAATCGAGCGCCGCTTCGCCATCCAGCAGGCGGTCCCCGCTGGTGGCCACCATGACCGGGTCCAGGACTACCGGAGCATCCACGGTGTCCAGCCAGCCGGTGACTGCGCGGATCACCTCGGCGTTGGCGAGCATCCCGATCTTGATTGCATCGATGCGGATATCCGCGCTGATGGCTTCAAGCTGGGCGAGGACGAAATCGCCGCTGATCGCCTGCACCCCGGACACCCCATGGGTGTTCTGCGCGGTCAAGGCGGTGATCACGCACATTCCGTAGCCGCCGTTGGCGGCAATGGCCTTCAGATCCGCCTGGATTCCGGCGCCACCGGAAGGATCGGATCCTGCAATGGACAAGATGTTCATTTGGCGGCCTCCCATGCCGAAACGAGCTGCGCGCTGGCCTGCTGCGGATCCTCTGCATTGCAGATGGCGCGGACCACTGCCATGCCCGCTCCGCCGCCGGCACGGATGGCTGCCGCGTCCTCGTGGGTAATGGCGCCGATTGCCACGCAGGGCAGCGAGGCCAACGTCGTGGCACGCGCAAAGCCGTCGAGGCCCAGGGGAGTGGGATGGTCCTTCTTCGTCGGGGTGGCGCGGACGGCCCCCACACCGAGATAGTCGATGACCGCGGCGTCCTTGTTCGCCTGGGACAGTTGCTCATCGCTGGAAGCGCTCAGTCCGATGACGCCTTCGCCGATGATCTGCCGGGCCAACTGCACCGGCACATCCTTCTGCCCGATATGGATGCCGTTCACGGCTGCACCGGCAGCCCGCGCCGCGAGGTAGACGTCGATGCGGTCATTGATCAGCAACTGGGCCTTGCCCTCGGTGAGCTTGGCGGCCGCGCAGGCCAGCTCGAAGAATTCCCGGGCGGTTTCATCCTTGGCGCGCAGCTGGATCCACTGGATTCCTCCGGCGACGGCGCCTTCGATCACTTCCAGGGTGCTGCGCGGGGTGCAACTGGCAGTATTGGCTACCAGGTAGGCTCCGTAATCATGCATGGTTCAGTTCCTCGTGCTTCAAAGTCTTAAGTTCTTCTGGATCGGTTGCGGACAGCGCATCAATGAATGCGACGGCGAAGCTGCCCGGACCTGTGCTGTTCTCCAGGGCCTTTTCAGCGGCCAGCCCGTAGAAGCCGTGGGCCGCGATGGCGGCCTCGAACGGGTCATCGTGGACCGCAATCATGCCGGCGCAGAACGCGCCCAACGCGCAGCCGCCGCCGGTGATCCGCGTCAAGCCGATGCCGTTGGTGTGCACCAGGACTGTCCGCGTGGCATCGATGATGGCATCGGACTGGCCGGAAATGGCCACCACGCAGTCATGCTGCTGGGCCAGATCGCGTCCAGCCGCCAAGGCGGCAGAGACGTCATCCAAGGCATCGACACCGCGTGAAGCCGATTGCCGTCCGGCCAGTGCCAGGATTTCCGAGGCGTTGCCGCGAATCAGGGCCGGGCGTTGGGTGGCAATGCGCCGCGCAAAATCCGTGCGCACCGGCAGGGCGCCGACCGCTACCGGATCAAGGATCCACGGGGTGCCTGCTGCGCTCGCCGATTGCACGGCTTCTTCCATGGCGGCCAGCTGCTCGGTGCTTGGAGTTCCCAGATTCACCAAGACGGCGGAAGCCGCCTTTGCGAAGGGGCCGGCCTCTCCGGGCAGATCCGTCATGGCCGGGGACGCGCCGGATGCCAGCAGGACATTGGCGGTGAAATTTGCTACGACGGTGTTGGTCAGGCAGAAAACCAAAGGTGATTGTTGCCGGTATTCTTGGGCAACTGCATGCAAAGCCATGCGACATCCCTCCGCTAGCGTGAACTAGATCAGGTTCAACGGGTCTCATCTCAGTCGGTTGTTCCGACACCCCGTGTCACTGCCATAGAGCGTACGCACAAGCGGTTCCAAGGACAAGTTACTTACGCTCGCGCCGCGCCACCAAGGCCTTGAGCGTGGCCGCATCGACCTGCTGGGCGGCTGCCAGCGCCCAGAGGTGATCCACCGCGGCCAGCAAGTCTTCGCTGGCATCTACCGGCCGAAGCCGTTCGTTGACCACTGTGCCGGCTCGTCGCCGGGAGGTGATCAGACCTTCGGCTTCCAGTTCCTTGTAGGCGCGGGCTACCGTTCCGGCAGCAACGCCGAGGTCGGTGGCCAGTGCGCGCACGGTGGGCAGCTTGCTGCCTGCGGGCAATTCTCCCAGGGTGATCAGCGAGGCGATCTGCAAGCGGATCTGCTCGTAGGGTGCAGTGGCCGCCGCGAGGTCGACACTGATTTGCGTGCTCATGATGCTGCTGTCGGCTGCTGTGCACGCACCATCGCGGTACCAGGACGCTCCAGGAAAATCACCGCTGGGACAACGAAGACCAGAAGTGCAAACAGCCCCAGGCCTGCAGGGAAGCCGTAGCCGATCAGCAGCATGGCAAGCACAGCGCTGGTGGCAACGCGCATCGACCGCAGCTCCAGAACCCGCCGATACCAGATTTCTTCAGCTGGCGAGACGGCCCAGGGAATAGTCGCCCGGCGGCAGGACCAGATGAAGCCCATATGCGCCGCCGCAAGCAGCAGCAACAGCCCGATGACTAGTCCCCGGTTCGGAGGAGCGAACTCCCAAAGCGTCTCCAGCGGTGGATCCAATAGCAGGTAAGCGCAGATGGCAACCAGCAAGCCAGCGGCGATGTAGGACCACAAGGGCAGGGGTGCATGATGCTTTGGTGCTGCACTCGCCTGCCGAGCCACCTTGCTGGCGTAGCCCAGATACAGCGTATTGAGCACGATGTAGAGCAATGCCGCACCGGCAAAGAGCACCAGGATCCACGTAGTTCGTTCATTGGTCGGCATCCGGAATTCCTCATCCACGGGCAGGAATGACCAGCCGATGGCAACGGCGAGCAATGCAAGGGTAGCCGTGGTGTATTGCAATGCGAAGAGCTGATCTCGCAAGCGCGAGAAGGCGGTCCGTTCCCTGGTGGTGGAGTGAGCCGAGAATGTGGTGCGCGGACCCCAGAAGAACAGCGTAAGAGCCACCGCAAGGGCGCCATAGTTCAATAACTCGTACGGTCCACCGGTTGAATAGCCTTGCGAGTAATTGGCCACCGATACGCAAAATGCCAGCAGCACGATACCGGTATTGCGCAGCAACCGGTTGAGCCATACCGTGCGCAAGGCCTGGTTGTCTTCGGCGGTGATGCCGGCCAAGGGGCGCCGGTTCAGGATCACTGCTGCAATCACCCCGGCGGCCACGACGGTACCTGCCAGAGCCACGATGAAGACCGGGAGCATTTGGTTTCCGGGCAGCAGGCCATCGGTTGGGCCCGCAGAGGTGTAGGAGTAGCTGCCATCAGAATCGAACATAGTGGTTTCCGACTCCGGGATGCCAACGCTCCCTTCGACGCGGGAAGCAGGCCACAGCAATCCCACCCCGGCCAGCAGCAACAGCGCGACGAAAATCCCCAGGGACTTCGGGAACGGCGTCGCCAGGGTGCGCGCCTCCAGTGAGGCGGTGCGCACCGGCTGGAGTTCCTTGGGCCAGGTGAACAAGCCAATGAGGTAAACGAGAAGAATCCAGATTCCCGGCGAGAGAGCTGCAGCGAAAACCGAACTCGAATCGGTCCCGTTCATGGGAATGCGCCACGTCTCAGGCAGATCCCACGAAGTCGAAGCGAAGAATGCGATCAATGCGCACCAGAATGAGTGCGACTGGGCGCGGACGATAGCCGGTGCCTCACGCCGATGCGCCACGGAGCGCAACCACAGGTATATGACTGCGCCAACGAAAGCGATGGATATGGCGCTCGCCGGGATCTGGCTCATGGCCATTAATGTATCAACTATTTGATACATATTGAATCCCTTCGCGAATTAATCAGTGAATATCCACTTCGTTGCCGTACGCTCAAAACATGGGTCTGTTTACTTCCACGCCGTTGCCCGAACCGGTCGGCGATTCCGCGCCTCCGGTGGACGAGCATCCATCGCGCATTGCAACAGTTCTGAGCCATTTGCGGCGTTCTGCTGACACCCGGATCACGCATCCGCGACGCTTCCGCCTGCAACAGCTCAAGGCCCTGGAAAAGATGCTCGACGAGCATCTGGAAGACTTCGTCCAGGCCCTGGCCGAGGACTTGGGCAAGAGTGCCACCGAGGCCAAGTTCTCCGAGATCGACGTGGTGCGCGCAGAAATAGATTTCGCCCAACGCCACCTCGCTGAATGGATGGATTCCACCAGCGTCAAAGTTCCGCTGGCCCTGCAGCCGGCCATGGCCAAGGTTGAGCCGCGTCCGCTGGGTGTCGTGCTGATTATCGGCGCCTGGAACTACCCGGTCCAGCTGGTACTCGCACCGCTGGTCGCGGCCATTGCCGCCGGCAACGCCGCGGTGATCAAGCCATCCGAGCTGGCTCCGGCCACCTCGGGCGTCTTGGCCAAGTTCCTCCCGGTCTACCTGGATGAACGTGTTTATGCGGTCGTTGAGGGAGGAGTGGACACCTCCACCGAGCTGCTTGCCGCCCGCTGGGATCACATCTTCTACACCGGCGGTGAACGCGTGGCCAAGATCGTGGCTGCCGCGGCGGCAAAGCACCTGACGCCAACCACTTTGGAATTGGGCGGAAAATCGCCGGCCGTGGTGGAAAACGATTCGCTGGCTTCGGCAAAGCGCCTCGCCTATGCCAAATTCATGAATTCCGGTCAGACCTGCGTGGCCCCGGATTATGTCTTGAGCATTGGGGACTCCACTGAGCTCATCCAGCGCCTGGGCCAGGCCATCACCAGCTTCTACGGCAAGGAGCCGTTGACCCACCCGGACTACGGCCGCATCGTCAGCCGCAAGCACTTCGACCGGCTGTTGTCGATGTTCGAGCAGGGCGAGGTGGTTTTCGGGGGCGAATATGACGAGGAAACACTGCGCATCGCACCGAGCATCATGCGCAATCCAGATCTTGAAGGAAGCTTGATGACCGAGGAGATATTCGGTCCAATTCTTCCAGTGATCGAGGTGGAAAGCTTCGAGGAGGCCCTCGAATTCATCGCCCGGAGGCCGTCTCCGCTGGCTGCCTACCTGATGAGCGAAAGCCCGCGGCTGCAGTCGATCTTCTCCGACCGGGTGCGCGCCGGCTCAATCGTGCATAATGCCCCGCTGGTCCAGATGGTCGTTCCAACCCTGCCTTTTGGCGGCATCGGACCGAGCGGGATGGGGGCCTACCATGGCAGGCACGGATTCGAGCGGCTTTCGCAGATGCGCTCTGAACTCAACAAAACGACGGTAGTTGACACCCTGAGCGCAATATATCCTCCGTATTCATGGGCTAAGCGAAAGATTATTGATCGCTTACTGTAGCGCGGTTCATAGCGTTGTGGCTTGTCAGGGTGCTTGGATTGATAGGTTGGAAATTTTCAAGCATCAGGAGATGTAACGCATGACTGAGCCCGCACCGTCCCAAGACGGTCTGAAGCGTGGCCTCAAAGCTCGCCATATGCAGATGATTGCCATTGGCGGCTCGATTGGTACCGGACTTTTCGTCGCGTCCGGCGGCACCATTGCGCAAGCAGGACCCGGTGGTTCGCTGGTGGCCTATGCGCTGATTGGCCTGATGGTGCTGCTCCTGATGCAGTCACTGGGGGAAATGAGCGCCCGCCTTCCGGTCGCCGGGTCCTTCCAGACCTACGCGACGGTCTTCGTTAACCGCCACTTCGGCTTCGCGATCGGCTGGAACTACTGGTTCAACTGGGCAATCACCGTGGCTGCCGAACTGGTAGCCGCCGGGATCATCATGTCCTATTGGTTCCCGGATACTCCGGGATGGATCTGGGCTGCCGTCTTCCTGGCGCTGCTCACCGGTCTGAACGCGTTGTCCGCCAAGGCCTTTGGCGAGGGCGAGTACTGGCTGGCCGCGATCAAGGTCATCACCGTAGTGGTCTTCTTGATCTGCGGTGTCGCAATGATCTTCGGCATCCTGGGCGACTCCACGCCAGGTTTCAGCAACTGGACCGAGGGCGAGGCGCCATTCGTTGGCGGCTGGCTGTCGATCGTCTCGGTGTTCATGATTGCCGGCTTCTCCTTCCAGGGAACGGAGCTGATCGGCGTGGCCGCCGGAGAGGCAGAGAACCCCAAGCGCGACATCCCTCGGGCCATCAAGGCGATCTTCTGGCGGATCATGCTGTTCTACATCGGCGCGATCTTCGTGATTGGCATGCTGATCCCGTACCTGGATCCTTCGCTGCTCTCCTCCGAGGCATCGGATATCACCACCTCGCCCTTCACCCTCGTCTTCGAGCGGGCAGGCGTGGCCTTCGCCGCGGCCTTGATGAATGCGGTGATCCTCTCGGCCATCCTCTCGGCGGGCAACTCCGGCCTATATGCCTCTGCGCGCATGCTTTATTCGATGGCGCTGGACGGCAAGGCGCCAAAGATCTTCGCCCGCTTGAACAAGCGCGGCGTGCCCATGCCGGCCATGCTGATGACCGCATCGGTGGGCCTCTTCGGCTTCCTGACCGCGATCATCGGGCAGGGTTCGGCCTATACCTGGCTGCTGAACGTCTCGGGCCTGTCCGGGTTCATCGCGTGGGTGGGCATCGCGGTGTGCCACTACAAGTTCCGCAAGGCATATATTGCCAGCGGACAGGATCTGGCGAAGCTCCCGTACAAGGCGCCGCTGTTCCCGCTGGGCCCGATCCTTGCCTTCGTGATCCTGATCGTGGTGATCGCCGGCCAGAACTACCAGGCCATCCTGGATGGAAACCTGCTGCAGATGGCTTCCAGCTACATCGGCCTGCCGATCTTCCTGCTGCTGTGGCTGGGCCACTGGCTGGCTACCCGCAAGCAGCCAGCCGTGGAAATCGACCCATGGACCGCGAAGCTGAATTAGCCAGCTAGGGCGGCATCGACAATCACCCGGGCCTCTGCCAGCACCTGCTGCAGATGTTCGGGTGATTTTGTCGATTCTGCATAGATCTTGTAGATGTCTTCGGTGCCTGACGGGCGCGCGGCAAACCATGCGTGCTCGCTGGAAACCTTCAGACCGCCAATTGGGAAGCCGGCCGCTTGCGTGGCCTTGGCGGTAATCGGATCCGAAGCCAGCTCGGTGGCGGTGACCATCGAGGGATCCAGCTTGCCCAGGATGGCCTTCTGCTCGCGGTTTGCCGGCGCATCGAAGCGGTCGTAGAAGCTGGGACCATGGCGCTCGACCAGCTCGGCATGCAGCTGGCTGGGGCTCTTGCCAGTTACCGCGCGGATCTCGCTGGCCAGCAGGGCCAGCATCAGGCCGTCCTTGTCGGTGCTGAACGCCTTGCCGGAGAAGTCCAGGAAGCTTGCCCCAGCCGATTCCTCGCCGCAGAAGGCGACCCTGCCCGAAGCCAGCGGCTCAACGAAGTACTTGAAGCCCACCGGAACCTCGCGCAGCACCCGGCCGTGGGAGGCCACCACCTTGTCGATAAGCACCGAGGAGACCAGCGTCTTGCCGATCTGGGCATCGGCGGGCCACTGCGGGCGGTGGGTGAGCAGGTAGTCGATGGCCACGGCCAGGAAGTGGTTCGGGTTCATCAGGCCGGCATCCGGGGTGACAATGCCGTGGCGGTCGGCGTCGGCATCGTTGCCGGTCGCGATGTCGTACTTCTCGCGGTTGGCCACCAGCGAGGCCATGGCATGGGCGGAAGAGCAATCCATGCGGATCTTCCCGTCCTTGTCCAGGGTCATGAAGCCGAAGCGCGGATCCACGGACTCGTTGACCACTTCGAGGTTCAGGTTATAGCGCCGGGCGATTTCGCCCCAGTAGTGCACCGAAGCGCCACCCAGCGGATCTGCGCCAATGGAAATTCCGGAATCCGCGATGGCCTTGAAATCGATCACTTCCGCCAAATCGGCGATGTACAGTTCGCGGAAGTCGAATGGCTGGGCATTGGGCTCGCCGCGCTTGATCTGCCCGCTGGCCAGCAGCTCGTTGGCCCGTGCGGCGATGGGCCCGGTGATTTCGGATTCGGCCGGTCCGCCATGCGGCGGGTTGTACTTGATGCCGCCGTCGGTCGGCGGGTTATGCGAGGGCGTGATGATCAGGCCATCGGCCTGCTCGCCGCCGCTGGCGTTATGCACCAGGATTGCGTGGCTGACCGCTGGAGTGGGAGTCAGCCCGTCATCGGCCAGCACTCTGACGCCGTTGCCTGCCAGCACTTCCAGTGCGGTGCCGTATGCCGGCTCGGAGAGCGCATGGCTGTCCTTGCCCACGTACATTGGCCCAGTGATGCCCGCGCTGTTGCGGTAATCGACCACGGCCTGGGTGATCGCGGCGATATGCGCTTCGTTGAAGGTGGTGTTCAGCGAGCTTCCGCGGTGTCCCGAGGTGCCGAAGATGACTGCCTGGTCGGGGTTGGTGCTGGATGGAACCAGGGTGCTGTAGGCATCGAGCACCTCCTGCAGATTGATCAGGTCCGATTCTTGGGCTGGCTGGCCAGCTCGGAGGTGTGCCACAGATTGCCTTTCAGATTGATGCGCTTATCGCGGTTTCGTAGAAGAATGGTAGTCAAATGAGCTACTACCAGTATCCGCAGAACCCCTACCAACGACCGCCAGAATCCGCCGGCCTCTCGACGGCTTCCTTGGTGCTCGGCATCTTGTCGTTGCTGGGCTTCTCTGTCATTATCCTTGTTCCGCTGGCCGGAGTCATTACCGGACACCTGGCCTACCGGCGCGAACCTGCTTCCCGGGGCTTGTGCCTGGCCGGGCTGATCACCTCATGGATCGGATTAGCCCTAGCCATACTCGGATATGCGCTGGCCATCTGGTTCTTCTGGGCGATGTCCACCGGATTCGGCTACGGCTCGTATTACGACGACGTGATCTTCTCCCTCGGGTTCCTCCACTAGTTCCAGGGCATGAAAAAGCGGTTGGCTCATATCTGAACCAACCGCTTTCTCCATGCCCGAATGCCTAGTGGATCGAGCCCATCAGCTTCTTCAAGGCCGGGGTAGCTGCCATCATGGCGATACCCAGGACGACGGCGGTGCCGCCCATGCCGATGAAGTACGGGATCTCATTGCCTTCGGTGTAGTAGCCGGCCAGCACACCCGACAGGGTGGTGCCCAGCGAAACCGAGAGGAAGAACAAGGCGATCATCTGGGTGCCGAAGGCGGCCGGCGCCAGCTTGGTGGCAATTGCCTGGCCCACCGGCGAGAGCAGCAGCTCGGCAAAGGTGCACAGCAGCAGGATGCCGACCAGCGCCAGCAGCGGAGTCTTCACGAAGGATTCCAGCGGGATGAACAGCAGGAAGGCCGCGCCCACAACCACCAGCGACAGTCCGAACTTCATCGAGGTGCGTGGCTGGCGCTTGCCCAGCTTGGTCCACAGGGCGGCGAAGATGCCGGCGAAGATGATGATGAAGACCGGGTTGATCGAGGTGACCCAGCTCGGCGGCATTTCCCAGCTGCCCAGGTGGCGGTCCAGCCGCTGGTCCGAGTAGGCGGCGATGAAGGTGAACTGCTGCTGGAACAGGGCCCAGAAGGCAGCCGAACCGATGTAGAACGGAATGAAGGCCCAGACCTGCTTGCGTTCGGTGGCGTTGACCTTCTTGCTGCGCAGGATCAATGCGAAGTACACGATCGACGCGGCGATCACCACGTAGGCGATGGTGCTTGCCAGATTCTGCGGGGTCACGATCTTGGACGCGAATGCGGCAATGATCAGGACGATCACGGCGACGAAGATGACCACGTAGCGGTTGCGCTCGGCGGCCGGCAAAGGGTTGCTCGGGATGCGGCCGGATTCCGGCAGCTTCTTGCGGCCCATGGCGTAGATCGCCAGGCCGATGGCCATGCCGACAGCTGCGGCCGCGAAGCCGATGTGGAAACCGTACTTGACCTGCAGCCAGCCGGTGAGCAGCGGGCCGAGCAGGCCGCCGATGTTCACGCCCATGTAGAACAGGGAGAAGCCTGCATCGATGCGCGGATCATCCTTGGAGTACAGGGAGCCGACCAGGGCTACGGCGTTGGCCTTCAGGCCGCCGGAGCCGATGGCAACGAGGACCAGTCCGACGACTAGGCCCACATAGCCGGGCAACAGGGCCAGGCCGATGTGGCCGAGCATGATCGCGATGGCCGAGAAGAACAGGACGCGTTCCGAGCCGAACAGGCGGTCGGAGAGCCAGGCGCCCAGGATGGTGGACAGGTATACGGCGCCGCCGTAGGCGCCGACCAGCGACAGGGCCAGGCCCTGGTCCATGCCCAAGCCGCCGTCGGTGACCGAGTAGTACATGTAGTAGGCCAGCAAGCCCTGCATGCCGTAGAAGGAGAATCGCTCCCACATTTCGACGCTGAACAGGCTTGCGAGCGCACCGGGATGACCGAAGAAGGTCTTCCCGGAAGATTTGGTGCTCGTTGTTGCAGTAGACATACGTAACATTTTTCGCTTTTGCCTACGCGAGTACCTACTTATATGGGAAAGCTCACAACTGCATCTGAGCGGCCAGCGCGAGCAGCAGGCCTTCGTCGGAACGCGGGGAAATCAGCTGAATACTCATGGGTAACCCCTCATTGGAGCGGCCCACCGGAACGGTGATGGCAGCTACCGAGGCGACGTTCACCATGGACGTGTAGGGGGTGTACTGGCACTGCAACATATAATCCACATCTGCCGTGGATTGTGTATAGTACCCGATCTTCGGCGGGATTGACGCCATGGCAGGGGTAGCCACCACATCGAAGGCGGACCATTGGCGCACGAAGTCAGCCGCTATCTGCTTCAACCGCGACCCGGCCTGCAGGCTCTGCTCCAGGGAGCGCTCGGCGGCGCGCCGGCGGAAGTCCCTTGCCAGTTCTCCCAGCAGCGAATCATCCGAGACCTGAACGGATTTCAGCCCGTTGGTCCACACTGCCGCGAAGGTTTCCGGATAGTCGGTGGCATAGTGCAGGTTCGCCGGCTGGACGCGATGGCGTTCGCCCAGGCGTTCAAGCCCCTGGGCGAAGGCCGCCCGGGCTTCCTGCGACAGCTCAATCTCATAGACGGGTTCAAAAGGCGAGTGGGTGCTGTACCCGATTTTCAGGCCATCCAGGCGCTGGGGGTAGCTGCCCTGCAGCAACGGCAGGTAGTGGTCCTTCCCGCGCATGGCGTCCAGCAGCAAAGCCGCATCCAGGGCATCATGGGCCAGCGGTCCGCTGACGGCTAATTTCGGCGCACCCATGGGGTCGGTGTAGCCATCGAGGATGTCGCTGGGGATGCGCCCCAAGGAAGGCTTCAGCCCCACCAGTCCGCAGGCCGCCGCCGGGATGCGGACCGAGCCGCCGCCATCGGAGCCCGGGCCCAGCGGAATCATGCCGGCGGCAATCGCCGCGGCCTGCCCGCCGGAGGAACCGCCCGAAGTGCGCGTTGGATCGAAGGGATTGCGCGAAGGGGGAGCGATGAGGTTCTCGGAATAGCTGCTCAGCCCGAACTCCGGGACCTGGGTCTTGCCCAGGATCACCACGCCCTCGGCGCGAAGCCTGGCCACCAAGGAGTGGTCGCGTCCGGCCACCGCCGCTGGCATGGCCGCGGTGCCGTAGGTGGTAGGCATCCCCGCCACATCGTTCAGGTCCTTGAACGCGGTGGGAAGACCATGCAACCGGCCAATCTCCCCGCGGGCATGCGCCTCGTCGGCCGCTGCCGCGGCCTCCATCGCATTCTCCGCCACGTGGACGAAAGCACCGAGGTCCGCCTGCTCTTCGATGCGCTTGAGGTAGTGCTCGGTCACCTCGCGGCTTGAACGCTCGCCGCGGGCCAGCTCGTCTCGCAATTTCAGGGCGCTTGAGGGAAACATGTCGGCTTTCGACGCAGGAAATGACTAGTCTTATAAGCAAACACCCTATGTGAGAGGAATGCTAGCCGTGAGCGATTTTGAGACTGTCCAGGTCAATGATGTCCCGAAGGACGCCTTCATCCTCGATGTGCGCGAAGACTTCGAATGGGAAGCCGGCCGTGCCGCCGGAGCCACCCATATTCCCCTGGGCACCCTGCCGGAGAAGGTATCGGAGCTTGACCCGGATGTAGACACCTACGTCATCTGCCGTACTGGCGGCCGTTCGGCCCAGGCCGCCTCGTGGCTCACCGCCATGGGCTACACCGCCTTCAATGTTGCCGGCGGCTCGGATGCGTGGATCGAAGCGGGCCTGCCAATGGAAGCGGACAACGGCCAGGAGCCAACCGTACGATGAACTATGCCTATCTGGGACCTGCGGGCACCTTCACCGAGTCGGCCCTCCTGCAGGTTCCCGGGGCTGCCGATGCGCAGCGGATTCCCGCCTCCAACGTCAACGTGGCGCTGTCCATGGTGCGCGAAGGTGCCGCAGATGCGGCGATGGTGCCGATCGAGAACTCGGTAGAAGGCGGCGTTTCGGCCACCCTGGACGCGATTGCCCAGGGCGAATCGCTGCAGATTGTCTCCGAGATCCTGGTTCCGATCACCTTCGTGCTGGCGGTGCGCCCCGGCATCGACTCGCTGGAGCAGATCAAGCAGATCTCCACCCATGGGCATGCCTGGGCACAGTGCCGCTTGTGGGCCGAAGCAAATATTCCCGGTGCCGCATTCACTCCGGCCTCCTCCACAGCCGCCGGCGCCCTGGCCCTCGAAGAGGCGGATCCTCCGCATGATGCGGCGATCTGCTCTCCGCTGGTGGCCCAGGAACGCGGCTTGAAGGTGCTGGTGAGCGGCGTCGAGGACAACGTCGGAGCGGTCACCCGATTCATCCTGGTCACCCGCCCGGGAAGGATTCCGCAGCCGACCGGTGTGGACAAGTCAACGCTGATCCTGCCGCTTCCAGAAGACCGTCCCGGTGCGCTGATGGAACTCCTGGAGCAATTCACCGCACGCGGCGTGAACCTGTCGCGCATTGAATCCCGGCCTACCGGCAAGAGCCTGGGGGAGTACTTCTTCTCCGTGGATATCGAAGGCCATGTGGCCGAGGAACGCGTTGCCGCCGCGCTGTCGGGGCTGCACCGGCTGTCCCCGAAGCTTCGCTTCCTCGGTTCCTACCCGGCGGCTCAAGGCCTGGAAGCATCCGTGGACACGCACAATTCCGACGCGGCCTTCAGCGAGGCCCGCGCCTGGGTGCAGTCGCTGCGCGACCGGGTCTAGGCACAGTGATCCCCCGGCCGTTCCTCCTGGAGGGGAAACGGCCGGGGGATCAGCAGCAGTTATGGGGCGCGCAGGCGCAGTGCGCTCGGGTTCACGGACACCTGCAGTTCATTGACCTGGCCGGTGGGGTCCCCATCGATCTGGGTATTCATCGGCTCATCGCAGCGCAGCGACACGCCAGTGGTCTGGTAGAAGCTCATGACCGGGATCTTGTTCTTGGCGCGGAATGCGGTCTTCAGCAGGATCCACGTCCAGCCCGCGGCCGAGCGGGGCGAGAGCACCACGGCATCCAGCACGCCGTCGTCGATCTTGGCGTCCGGCACGAAATCCAGGCCCTGCAGCTTGCCGCAATTGGCGAACAGCACCGAACGGACCTTGCGGGTCTGCCAGCTCTCGTCCTCCGAGAGCTTGAAGCTGACCTTCTTGCGCCGGCCCGGCAGCTGGCGCAGCCCGGCTTCCGAATAGGCAAGCCAGCCAACCTTGGATTTCAGCTCTTCATTGGTGTCGTCGAACAGGTCTGCGTCGGTGCCCACGCCGGCGATGACCAGGAACGCATGGTCTGCCTCGTTGCCGTCCAGCAGCTGCAGCTTCATATGCCCGACGTCGATCCGGCGAACCATTCCGCGTACCGCGACCAGCGCCGCGGTATGCAGGTCATCCACGGGGATGTCCACGTTGCGGGCCAGCAGGTTTCCGGTGCCCAGCGGCAGGATCCCCAGGGACGCGTCGGTGCCTTCGAGCACTTCTGCGACGGCGCGGATGGTTCCGTCGCCGCCGGCGGCAATAATTGTGTCGCATTGCGCATCGAGTGCTTCCCGGGCTGCGTCCTGGCCGGGATTCTCCTTGGTGGTTTCAAGGACCAGGGGCGCTTCCAGTCCTGCCTCGGCGCAGACACGGGCCACCGCTTCCCTCGCTTCGCCAGCACCTGACTTGGAAGGATTGATCACCAGGGCCACCTTTGCAGCGACCGACTGGGCGGCCGCTTCGGGCTGCTTGGCCAATGGCTTGCTGTAGTTCGAAAGCTTGCGCACCGAATACCAACTGGTCGCCGCGGCGGCAGCTGCAGCAACCACGGCAGAGAAAACGATCACACGATTTGTCTGCATAATGCTCTCATCGTACTCATGATTGCTACCCTTAACATGTGATCGACCTGAAAATGCTCACCGAAAATCCGGATTTGTACCGTGCCTCGCAACGCGCGCGCGGTGCCGACGAGTCGTTAATCGACCAGCTGCTGGCAGCTGACACGGCACGTCGTGAAACCATCGCCACCTACGAGCGCCTGCGTGCCGAGCAGAATGCGTTCTCCAAGAAGGTCGGCAAGGCCAAGGGCGACGAGCGCGCCGCCCTGCTTGCCGAGGTCAAGGAGCTCGCCGCCGCGGTCAAGTCTGCCCAGGCCGAGTCCGATACGGCCGCCGCCAAGTGCACCGCGCTGCAGCGTTCCATCCCCAACCTGATCATCGACGGCATCCCCGCCGGCGGCGAAGACGACTTCACCGTCGTCAAGCACGTGGGAACCATCCGCGACTTCAAGGCCGAGGGCTTCGAGCCGCTGGACCACCTGCAGATCGCCGAGAAGCTGGACGCCATCGACATGGAGCGCGGCGCCAAGGTCTCCGGCTCCCGCTTCTACTTCCTCAAGGGCATCGGCGCCCGCCTGGAAATCGCGATGATGAACATGGCCCTGGATGTGGCCATGGACCACGGCTTCATTCCGATGATCACCCCGACCCTGGTCCGCCCGGAAACCATGCAGGGCACCGGTTTCGACGTCGAGCACGACGACGAGATCTACAAGCTCGAGCGCGACAACATGTACCTGGTCGGCACTTCCGAGGTGGCTCTGGCTGGCTACCATGCGGACGAGATCATGGATTTGTCCGACGGCCCGATCCGCTACGCCGGCTGGTCTTCCTGCTACCGCCGCGAGGCCGGTTCGGCGGGCAAGGACACCCGCGGCATCATCCGCGTGCACCAGTTCAACAAGCTGGAGATGTTCGTCTACGCCAGCGTCGAGGACGCCGAGGCGGAGCACGAGAAGCTGCTGGCCATGGAAGAGGACATGCTCGGCCGCATGGAGCTGGCCTACCGCGTCATCGACACCGCCGCCGGCGACCTGGGCATGAGCGCCGCGCGCAAGTTCGACTGCGAAGCCTGGGTTCCGACCCAGGGCACCTTCCGCGAGCTGACTTCGACCTCGAACTGCACCACCTTCCAGGCCCGCCGCCTGAATGTCCGCGAACGCGAGATCGTCGACGGCAAGGCAGGCAAGACCCGTTCGGTGGCAACCCTGAACGGCACCCTGGCCACGACCCGCTGGATTGTCGCGATCCTGGAAAACCACCAGAACCCTGATGGTTCGGTCAACGTGCCGAAGGCCTTGCAGCCGTACCTCGGCGGACTCGAAGTGCTCAAGTAGGCAGTGCCGAGCAGGTGCCGGCCTCCCCTCGCGGGGCGGCCGGCACCTGCGTTTAACCGGTTGTTCACCTGGTGCTGTGCCTTGGGTCATCGCCAAATACCTGCGCTGGTGGTTAACTTGAGCCATGACTGTTATGACTAAGCTCGGCAACGACGACCGGCTGACCAAGCAAAAATTGATGATTTGCCTTGACGTCGACGGCACCATCGTCAACCACCAGGGCGAAATGAGCCAGCGCGTGCGCGATGCCGCGCGGGCGGTTGTGGCCCAGGGCCACGAAGTGATCATCTCCACCGGCCGCTCCCTGGGTGCGGCCCTGCCCATCATGGAAGAACTGGGCATCGACCACGGCTACGTCGTGGTCAGCAATGGCGGGGTGCTCGCAAAGGTGTCAAAGGACGGCGTCGAGATCCTGCACCGCGAGATCTTCGACCCCTCGTCAGCGCTCACCGCGCTGCGCGAACAGCTTCCCAACGCCAAGTACGCCCTGGAAAACGAGCGCGGCGAGTTCCTTTCCAGCGAGACCTTCGGCGACATGAGCTTCGGCGCCGAGAGCAAGGTGGTGGATTTCGGCGAGCTGGTGAACAGCAAGGCAGTGCGCGTGGTGGTCTTCTCCACCGACAACACCGCAGAGGAATTCGGGCATGCAGTGCAGAGCCTGGGGCTCTCCGGGGTGACCTACTCGGTGGGCTGGACCGCCTGGCTGGATATTGCAGCCGATGGCACCACCAAGGCCAGCGGGCTGGAGCGCTTGCGCGCCGTCCTGGATTTCCACGCCGATGACACGCTGGCCGTCGGCGACGGGCGCAATGACATCGAGATGCTCCAGTGGGCCGGCCACGGCGTGGCCATGGGCCAGGCCCCGGATGAGGTCAAGGACGCCGCGGACGAGGTCACCGAACACGTTGACGCCGATGGCCTGGCCCTCGTCCTGGAAGGTCTGCTGGCCGGCTAGCAGCCGCTGCTACAGCTGGTCGGTGTACTCCAGCAGCCGGGCGATCGCCGCCCGCGCACCCAGCTCGTCGTTGTAGCCCGAGCGCACGATCGCCGCGGAAACCGCCTGCGGGGTGATGCCCAGGATCTCGGCGACGGCTTTCTGCTGCCCGCGCACCCCGGGGGTGAGCAGGTCGACAACCGCCCATTCGGCCTCGGTGCGGGTGCGGATCCAATGCCCGAGCATGCGCAGCAGGCCTTCGAGCTCGCCGTCCATCTCGTCGTTGCCCGAGGACACGCAGATCGGGACCCTTTCGCCACGGTGGCTGGCGGCTTCCAGGGCGCCGAGCGCGCGCCGCACCGCCTTGCCTTCGACCAGGCCGGCCTCCACGGGCACCGGCTCATACAGGCTGCCGATGCCCAGCCCGATATTGCAGAAGTTCAGCCGTGCCGCGCGCAGCAGCGCGTCCACTGCAGCATCGGGGCCATCAGGCACCCCGAGCAGCAGCTGGCCGCTGAGCGCGGTGAACGGTGCGTGCGAGTCGACCTGCTCCAGCTGGTGCCACAGCTGCTCGCTGGCGGCGGCAACATCGGTGACCGAGCGGGGCCGGGGGCTGAGCGCAACGACAAACATGCTTCAAGTATTGCCTGTGCCGGAGGCATTTGTCCTGCAAATGCAGGAAGTGACGCTCTGCGGCGCGCCCCGCTAAGCTGGTACCGGAAACTTCGAAGGAGCGTTGGTGGCGGGCGAAATCATTGCGGGGCGGTTCGAACTCATCGAGCAGATCGCCCGGGGCGGCTCTGGGACCGTGTGGCTCGCCCGCGACCTGCAGCGCGGCCAGCAATGCGCCGCCAAGCTGATGCGGCAGAGCTACAGCGGCGAGATCCTGCGCTTCGTGCGCGAGCAGGGCGTGAAATTCGACCACCCGCACCTGCTCACCCCCTACGGCTGGGCGGCCGTCGATGACCGGGTGGTCATCGCCACCGAGCTGATGCGCGGCGGCAACCTGCATACCGCAATGCAGGATTACGGGGCCTTCTCCGCGCCGCTGGTGGCCGAGATCCTGCTGCAGCTGCTGGACGGGCTGTCCCATGTGCACGAATCCGGCTGGGTGCACCGCGATGTCAAACCCGCCAATGTCCTGCTCGAATCCACCGGCGACGGGGTGCCGGTGGTGCGTCTGGCCGACTTCGGGATCGCCACGCACCGCGACGAGCCGCGGCTGACCGAGCACGGCGTGGTGGTGGGCACCGCGGGGTTCATTGCCCCCGAACTGACCGACGGGCACCAGCCCGAGCCCTTCCAGGACCTTTATGCGCTGGGCGTGCTGGCGGTGCAGCTGCTGCACCCGCAGCTGCGCGGCGATGCCCTGGCCGAACGGTGCCGCGCCGGCGGCTTCTGCGCCGAGAAGGAGCTCGAGGAAGTGCTCGACGGACTGCTCTCCCGTGATCCGCGGCAACGCAGTGCCGCCGCCGCCCGGGCGCCGCACTCGCTGGCCGGGTTGCGCCGCGAGGACGGCTACGAGGTCGCCTCCGGAGAACGCCTGGAGGTCTTCGACCACTTCGCGCCGCAGCTAACCCAGGACGCACCTCAGCCATCTGGCACCGAGACGCAACCAGCGGTGCCATCCGAGACGAGAGTCGTGGCGCAATCCAAGACGCAACCCGCTGCTGAACCAGCACCAGCGCCGGCCCCGAAGCCTTCCCGCAGCGGCCCGCGCTCCGCGGTCCAGCTGCTGCCGTGGATCGCCCTGCTGCTGGCCCTGGTGCTCGGTGCCCTCTCGTTGTGGCTCGTCTTCGGCCATTCGCCGGACACGGCAACGGCCTCCGCGGCAGCCGCAGTGGCTGGCGTGGAGGCCGCCTGGCCGCCCGGAGGCTAGACGCGCTGCTTGCCCGCTGCCTGGGCACGCCGGCGCCAGAACCACAAGCCGGCGTAGCCGGCCAGGGCCACGGCCGCGCCGCCGGCCAGGGCGCCGAGCTGCGCGCTGCCCGGCAGCCAGCTGCCGGATCCCGCCGCAGTGCCGCCGGATTCTGCCTGGGCCGCCGGTTCCCAGCCATCGGTGCCGGTGGCCTCACCGGTAACCTCGATGGCCAGCTCGAAGTTCAGCGGGTTCAGCCCGCGCGGCTCATAGGCTGTGCCGGCCACGGTGATGTAGTAGTCCCCCGGATAGCCCAGCTTCGGATGCGAGCCGTCGACCTGCAGGTCGCGGGACACCGTCGTGGCCAGGCTGCGGGTCAGCGAGGCGCCGGCATCGTCTGCAGATAGTTCCTGCTTGGCGGTGCCGGTCATGATGCCATCTTGCAGCAGCGGGTTGTAGGTGCCGGTGACCAGTTCCTTGGCGCTGGCATTGGGGGAGTCGAGCACGGTCATCCGGTAATTCAGCCGTTGCCCCTGCGCCACATGGACCTTGTAGTACTTCACCTCATTGGGGAGCACCGAGTCCGAGTAGGCGGCGCCGGAGGACAGTTCGGCCGCGGTGGAGAAGCCGCTGCCGCCGGATACTGCCTGCGGCTCGGCATCCAGCGTGACCGACACCGGCGGCAGATCACCTGGGGTGGTGCCGGTGAGCGTGGCAGGATCCAGGGCCGGCTGCACCACGACGGCGATCTGCACCGGCAGCTGCGCATCATCCTGCCAGCGCCCATCGCGCTGCAGGGACAGGTACAGTTCGTCGTTGTTCTGGTCCAGGCAGCGCGAGTAGCCCTCGGCCTTCTTCGGTTGGGAGTCCAGTGCCACCAGCGGAAGGTTGTCGATGTTGCGGCGCGAGGTGGAATTGCTGCCCCTGTCGCACCAGTCCCCGTTGGCCTGCACCAGCGCGGCCGATAGTTCGGTGCTCTCCTGGCTGGTGGGCTGCTGCGATGGATCGACTACCAGCTGCGCGCTCACGTGCAGCCGTTCGCCGTCGGCAATCTGCGGCAGCCGGTAGTACAGCGCGGCGTCGTCGCCGGTGGTCGGCAGCTCGTCGACCCACTGGCCGGCCTCCAGCTGCGGGGCTGATCCCTGGTCCTGTGCGCCGTCGACCTGCTGGCCGACCGGTTCATGCAACAGGATTTTCGCTTCGGAAGCCAACGCCGGGGCGGCCGCGGACAGGGCCAGTCCGGCACAAAGCAGGGTGGCAAGGATTCTCATGGTCGGCCTCCTGGCACGGTCGGGTCGATGTCGTCGGAGTGCTCATGGGCGGTCGTGGCCCGGTTTCGGAAGAGGAAGGTTCCCGCGCCCAGCAGGGCGGCGGTGCCCACCAGGCCGCCGGTGAACCAGGGCCACAACGGTGCCGAGGAGGCTGCCGGGGCGGTTTCGGCCTGCGGTTCGCTTTCGGACGGGGAAGGGGCGGCCGATGATGCAGGGGCGGCTTCCGCTTCAGTGGCGGTTTCCGATTCCGTGGCACCGGCCTCGGGCGAGGCGGAGGGCTGCTCGCTGGCCTCGAAGATCGGGGCGGCACCGGCGAACTCCTTCTCGGTGCCGGTCACGTCGACGGCCAGCTCGTAGTCATAGGGCACGCCGTTGGCCTTTTGCACCCAGGTGTCCGAGTAGATGACCACATAGTAGTCGCCGGCCAGGTAGTTCGACCGGCCGATGTAGCTGTCATAGTTCGACTGGTCCACCGCGGTGCGCATGGACCGGGTGATCGTTTCCCCGGAGGTGCTCTCGTGGAGCCGGCCGGTGCCGAGCATGTCCACGCCGTCCCGCACCGGGGAGTAGACGCCCATGGTCACGGCCTGGGCGCTGGCATCCTCGTTGTTCCCGCTGGTCAGCCGGAGATTGAGCTTCTGGCCGTTGCCCACGTGGACCTTGTAATACCGTGCCTCGCTGCTGAGCACCGAGTCGGAGTAGATCGTGCCGGACTTCACCGGCAGCGCGTCGTTGAAGCTCGAGCCGCCGAGGACCGGCTCTGGCGTTCCGGTGAGGGTGACCGACTGCGGCTTGTCCTCCTCGCTTGCCGGGGCGCCCAGCAGCGCTGCATCCACCGCAGGCTCCAGCACATAGCGCAGCTCCACGGCCTCGGGTCCTCGTGGAACAGCGAGCCCTCGCGGGTGACCTTGGCGAACAGTTCGCCGGTGCCGTCGGCGAAGCAGCCGTAGCTGGAGTCCTGGACGAACTCGGGGCTGCGGGTGTAGGCGGCCAGCGGACGGCCGAGCTCGTCGCTGCCCACCGTGTAGCTGTCGCCCGAGGAGCACTTCGAGCCCTGGCCGTTGACCAGTTCGACGATGACCTTCGCCGGGTCGTCGTCATCCGCGTCGATCTTCTGTTCGGGGATCATGGTTGCGGAGAAATGAGCATACTGCCCGGGCTGCAGCGGGCCGATCTTGTAGTACTTGGTCGTGCCGTCGTTCGAGTTCCAGCTGTCGGTTTCACCCTTCTCCAGCTCGTCGAGGTACTGGCCGGGGACCATCAGCGGCGCCTCGTGCAGGCGGGTGCCGCCCTCGATGGGCGTGCCGGCCGTGGAGTATCCCTGGAAGGCGCGCAGCGTGCGGCTGGTCAGCTCCTCTTCCAGCGACTGCGCGTCGTCGACATCCACGTAGCTTCCGCCGGTGGTCTCGGAAATGCATTCGAGCTGCTGGCGGGCCTTGTCGTTGACCTTGAATCCGATGGTGTGCACGGTCAGGGCGATGCCCTGTCCAGCCAGGTCCTTGGCGGCCTCGCAGGCCGGCGGCTTGTCGCAGTTCTCTTCGCCGTCGGAGACCAGGATGATCGACTTGGGCCCTTCGATGCCTTCCAGGTCCTTGGCCGCATGGAGCAGCGAGGCGCCGATCGGGGTTTCGCCCACGGCCTTGAGCTCATCGATCTTCTTTGACAGTTTCTTCTTGTCCACGGCGCCCGGTTTCTGCACGGTGGTGATGTCGTCGCATTTGCCCGGGGACTTCGAGCCGTAGACGACCAGGCCCATCGTGGCATCTTCCGGGGCATTGTCGATCAGGCTCTTGGCCGCGGTCTTGGCGGCGTCGATCCGCTTGGTGCCTTTGGAGTCGGCGTCCTTATCCAGCATGGAGCTGGAGTAGTCCATGACGACGACCACTGGTTCGGTGGTGGTTTGCTCATCGGCGTGGACTGCGGCCAGCGGTACGGCGGCCAGCAATACCGCCAAGAGCGGTGCGAGTAGATGTCGGCGAAGCATCAGGCTTTCCTTCCGGCGGTGATGTTTGCAATTGCAAATATAGGCCATTTGTTTGCAATTGCAAACCCCCGTGCGAAGATTGTTTCCATGGACAGTCCTATCGAACAGCAGCGGAGGCTGTATGGCGCCCCCCTGGCGGAGCGTTTCGGGCACGTGATGGAAAAGTATGCCTTGTCCCAGCGCTCGCTGGCCCAGGTGCTGGGCCTCTCCGCGCCGATGCTTTCGCAGCTGATGGGAGCCAAGCGGATCAAGATCGGCAATCCGGCGGTGCTTGGGCGGCTCATGATGCTCGAAGCCCGATCCGACGAAGCGGATTTGCAGGCGGTGCTCCAGCAGGCCGAGCGGCTCGATGCCGCCACTGCCACCCATGGATCGGCGGAAGCGGGGGAGGGTGCGGCGGCCAGCGAGTACCTGCGGTCGGTGGGCAGCCCGGAAGTGCTCGCAGAGATGGCAGGGCTCGCCCGGGCCCGTGGCCACGAACAGCTGGCCGAAGTGCTGGAGCGGGCCGCACGCTAAGCGCCCCTCAGGCGCCCGCGATCGCGCGCTGCGCGTCCAGGCGCACCGTGGTGTAACGGAAGAAGAACTGCGTGGCGGGGCCGATTAGCAGCGCATAGGCCACCGTGCCCACGCCCACCGGACCGCCGAGCAGCCAGCCGATCCCCAGTACGCACACCTCGATGATCGTGCGCAGCAGGCGGATCGATTTGCCGGTGCGCAGATGCAGCCCGGTCATCAGGCCATCGCGCGGCCCGGGCCCGAAATGGCAGCCGATGTACAGTGCGCCGCCCAGTCCATTGATGACTATGGCGCCCACCAGGGTCAGGATCTGCCAGCCCAGGCCATGGACATCGGGGATGAGCCAGAGGAAGAAATCTAGGCCGAGCCCGATAAGCAGCACATTGGCGATGGTCCCCAGCCCCGGCCACTGCTTCAGCGGAATCCACGCCAGCAACACCACGACGCCGACAAGTATCACGATGGTTCCCAGCGACAGCGGAATGTGGTTGGCCAGGCCCAGGTGCAGCACATCCCATGGGTCCACGCCGAGCTGGGTGCGGATCAGCAGCGCCATGGCCAGCGCAAAAAGCATCAGGCCGATGAACAGATTTGCCAGGCGCAGCGGGAGCTTCCCGGCGCGCAGCTGATCGAGCGGGGTGAGATTGTGCAGGGTCATGATGATTCAAGGCTAGCTCGCGCCGAACCGCCACAGTAATCCGCAGGTATCAGTTGGTCATATTCCCGGTGCCAGTTAACGAAGGGCAAAGCGTCGTTGAAAAGTGGGCCAACTCAGCCCAGTGCACCCAGTATCGCGATGCCCAGCGCCTGTGGCAGCTCGCTCAGGCCTGAGCGCTGCTGCTGGATAGCCGTTGCATCGGTTTCGGCGCCTACCGTGGCCCAGATGCCTGGCGGGCGCAGTGCAGGAACATGGATGAACAATGCCGGGACTGGCTGGGAATAGGCCACATAGGCAACGTGATTGCAGACGAAACGCCCGGCGTCCTCGGACACGCTGGCCTCAAGGCCGGCGGCCAGCAGGGCCTGGGCGGCCGCCGTTGGATTGATGCTCGCCTCCACGCGCGTCGGGGCGTTCTCCCTGATCGCTGTTGAGCGAGGCTGCTCTCCATCATTGTCTGGAATGCGCGCATGATCCTCGTTGACCGCCCAGCGCTCCGGAGTAATCGCGGCTCGGCCCCCGGCCTCGCCAACGCAAATCAGCGCATCGGGCTGATGCTCGGCCAGCAACGACGCAAGGACCTGCCCAGAGGCCGCGAAGGACACCGGCAGGATCGCGGTGGTCACCTCGTGCTCGCCAAGTCGAGCTGGCAGCTGGCGGACCGCCTCGCCGCTGGCATTGAATGCGTCATTGCCGAAGGGCTCGAAACCGGTGACCAGAATGTGCATGAACCCATTATGTCCCCAAACTGTCGGTGTCCGCTGATAGGACTGGGGTAATGGTTCGCTCGACAGATCTTGGCTAGGTGCTCATGATAATCGCGGTTTTTGTCCTCGTCATCCTCAATATTCTTGCAACGGCATGTGTTGCTCTGCTGCTGATTCGCAGGACTTCGGGCTCCGAAGGCACCCAGGTCCAGGACGCGGTGCGTGCTGGAAATGCGGAGCTGAGGCAGGAACTGGGAACCCAGCGCACCGAACTGCGCCAGGGCATGGGCGAGGTGCGCACCGAGCTCGACGCCAAGCTGACCGCGATGGCCGAAGCCAATGCGAACCGCCATCTGCAGGTCCAGGTGCTGCTCCAGCAGGAAATGGAAAAGCTGCGCGCCGGCAATGAAGCCAAGCTCGAGAAGATGCGCGAAACGGTAGACGAGAAGCTGCAGGGAACCCTGGAGAAGCGGCTCGGGGATTCCTTCGAACTGGTCAGCAAGCGGCTGGAAATGGTCCAGAAGGGTCTGGGTGAAATGCAGTCCCTGGCCCAGGATGTCGGCGGGCTCAAACGCGTGCTTACCAACGTGAAGAGCCGCGGGTCCTGGGGAGAAGTGCAGCTGGCCCGACAGCTGGAAGACATCCTCACCGCAGAGCAGTACGAGCAGAACGTGGCGGTGGTCCCTGGCAGCCGCGAGGTGGTCGAGTTCGCGGTGATCCTTCCCGGCCGGGACGCCGGAACGATCTACCTGCCGATCGACTCCAAGCTGCCTCAGGAAGACTACGAGCGCCTGCTCGATGCCCAGGAGCACGGAGACAAGGCGGCCATCGCCGCGGCCGGCAAGGCACTGGACCGGGCAATCCTCGAACAGGCCAAGCTGATCTCCAGCAAGTACATCGCCCCGCCGTACAGCACCGACTTCGCCATCATGTACCTGCCCACCGAAGGCCTGTTCGCCGAGGTGGTGCGCAGCCCGGGGCTGGCCAGCAAGCTGCAGACCGAGCACCGGGTGCTGGTCACCGGGCCGACCACCCTGATGAGCCTGCTGAACTCGCTGCAAATGGGCTTCCGCACCCTGGCCATCGAGAAGCGCAGCAGCGAAGTGTGGCAGGTGCTCTCGGCAGCCAAGGAAGAATTCCGCAAGTACGGAGATGTTTGGGACAAGCTGGGCAAGCAGCTGGCCACGGCGCAGAACACGGTGCGCGATGCCGGCACCCGGACCCGGGCGGTGGAGCGCAAGCTCAAGGACGTACAGACCCTGGAAGTTGCCGCGCAGGGCGACGTGCTCAGCTCGCTGCTGCCCGACGCCTAGACCGGATGAACGTACTTCTAGAGACTTCTTTGTTTGCTTACCGGTGTTGAAAAGTGGTCTGGAACTTCTCAAAAGAAGTTCCAGACCACTTTTGTTCAGCGAACAACGAATCTACAACCTTGGATCGTAATAACCTTTTCCCCGGTCGATATTCTTCCTGGCGTCTCGGAGCGCTTGAGAAATTTCAGGATCGGAGCCTTCAAAATCGTCAGCACGCCTGTCTAATCCTCGGAATGCTCCGATAATGAATGGCAATGCGCACAACACGACAACGGCACAAATGATCAATATCGATGCAATATCCATATGAGTCCTCGTTCCGTCCCATGTTGCAGAATTATCGAAATTTCTTCTTATCTTAATTACGGCTGAACCTTGCATAGTTGCAACCCAGCTTCTGCCGCTGAGGAGGATTCGACTGAGCGATTGGATAGCCGGTATCAGTGTTAGGCCACCGTTTGCAGGAGTGATCAGGGGTGTCTGGATAACCGCAGATTCTCGCTGGTTCAGCTATGTTTTCAGGGTTCAGTAAAGGTTCAGCATGCAGTTGCGCCCTAACCCCGCCAGCGCAAAGCAATGGCGGCGACCCCGCATGGGGATCGCCGCCAATCCAGCTCAAGTCCAGCGACTATGCCTTGAAGCGCTCGATGGAGCGAGCCAGCTCGGCCTCGGCAGCCTCGCGGCCTTCCCAGCCCTCGGCCTTGACCCACTTGCCTGGCTCCAGATCCTTGTAGCGGGTGAAGAAGTGCTCGATCTCCTTGATCAGCCATTCGTCGATGTCTTCAAGTTCCTTGATGTGGTCAAAGCGCTTGTCGGCAGGAACGCACAGCAGCTTGGCATCGCCACCGCCATCGTCGGTCATGTTGAAGACGCCAATCGGGCGGGCTTCCACGACAACGCCTGGGATCAGGTCGACACCCGGGAGGTAGACCATGGCATCCAATGGATCGCCATCTTCGCCCAAGGTATCGTCGAAGTAGCCGTAATGGGTTGGGTACTGCATCGAGGTGAACAGCACGCGATCCAGGCGCAGGCGGTGGGTCTCGTGGTCGATCTCGTACTTGACGCGCGATCCGGTAGGGATCTCGATGGTCACGTCGTGGCTCATGAAAAGCACACTCCTAAACTAGTCTTAGGGATATCCGCTAATAAGGGTATCGCCCCATTGCGCCTGATGGATAAAACTGCGAGAGGAATGTAACCATATGAACACTGCCGCCCGACGCGCCATAACGCTGGGGGTGGCGATTGTTGCCGTGGTTGCAGTCGTCGTCGCGATGCTCCTGGCCCCGCGATTCTTCACCGGGGAGCCCGAAGCTTCCTACACCCCGGCCAGCGCGCAGCTGGCCGCGCCATCCCCAGTCGCCGTGCGGGATCTGGACCCCGAAGCCGTGCAGCCGGACCCCGGGATCCTCGCCGCGAAGCTGGACGCCATCCTTGCCGACAAGCCCGACCGGACCTCCTTCAGCGCCCAGGTGGTGGACGTCGCCACGGGCAACGTCCTGTATGACAAGAATGCCGCCGCAAACGGCACCCCGGCCTCCAGCCTGAAGGTCGCCACCGCCATCGCCGCCCTCGACGCCCTGGGCGGAGGCACCCAGCTGTCCACCAGCGTGCTGCTCGATGGCGGAACGCTGATCCTGCGCGGCGGGGGCGATGTGCTGCTGGGCGACGGGGAATCCGACCCGGCGCACCCCAAGGGCTATGCAGGACTGGCGACCTTGGCCAAGCAGACCGCCGATGAGCTTGAAAAACGCGGGATCAGCGAGGTCGAGCTGTGGTTGGACGACTCGCTGTTCGGCGACGCGCACAGCAACCCGGACTGGGACAAGTCGTTGTTCACCTCGAACAATATTGGCGAGGTCTACCCGATAGCGCACTACGCCGGGCGTGCCGGGCAGAGCACCAGCACCGCCTACCAGTCCGACGCCGCCCAGCAGGTCCGCAAGGTCTTCGCCCAGGCCCTGGGCGAGCGCATCACGGTGACCGAGGGCGGCCGCGGACCCTATGCCGGCGGCGAGCAGATCACCGAGGTGAAATCAGCGCCGCTGCGTGATGTCGTCAAGCACATGCTGCTGGTCTCGGATAACTACATCGCCGAAACCATGGGACGGCTGGTCGCGCTCAAGCGCCAGATGCCCGCCGAGCAGGCGGGAGCCGCCGTCGCCGCGGTAGCCGCCGAGCACGGGGCGAGTGGCCTTTCGCTGGTGGACGCCAGCGGCCTGGCCGCCAAGAACCAGATCTCGCCCGCCGCGCTGACCGCAGTGCTGCGCTCGGCGGCCACCAGCGGCAAGCCGGAATTGCGCGAGCTCGTCTATTCGCTGCCAGTCTCCGGCTACAACGGCACCCTGATGCACCGCCTGGACGGTGCCGCGACACTTGGTCTGGTCCGTGCCAAGACCGGCTCGCTGACCGGCGTGGCCACGCTGACCGGCATGACCATGACCGAAGACGGGCGCCTGCTCGCCTTCTCGATCTATGCAAACCAGCCCAACGGAGCACTCGCACCCCACAAGCCAACCATTGACTCTGCAGTCACCGCCATCCGCGGTTGTGGCTGCCGGAGCTGAAAGCTCAGGAGCAGTAAATGAACCAGTTCGTCGATTGGAAGCTGGCGGCCAAGGCCGCGAAAACCCTGATGCCCGCCGGGCCGAGGATCCAGGCCCAGGATGCCGCCCGGATCGTCGAGGAACTGCGCATCGCCGCCGGCGAAGGCCTGGTGGAAGCCGAGAAGGTCTCCAGGCTGGCCTCGACTGCGCCAGCGCAGACCCTGGTGGTGGACCGCTCAGGCTGGGCCAAGGCCGTCAGCCAGAACTTCGCGGCCATGCTCCCGTCAATGCGCCAGGATGTCCCCGGCGCGGTACCGCTGATCGCCGGCGCCGAACTCGGCGCAGTGCTCTCGGTGCTCGGCACCCGGGTGCTGGGCCAATTCGACCCGTTCGTCGGACCCCGGCTGCTGCTCAATGCCCCGACCATCACCCAGATCCGCGGCGAACTGAATGTCAGCGCCCGCGACTTCTACCTGTGGATCGCCACCCATGAGCAGACCCACCGCCTGCAATTCGAGCATGCCCCCTGGATCCCCGAGGTCATGAAGCAGACGCTGGCCGAGGCCTTCGAGCCGCTGGCCGGCACGACCAATTCCATGGGCGCACTGGGCGAACGCCTGAAGTCCATGAAGTCCGAGGTTTCCGAGCTGACCAGCATCATGTCGGTGCTGGAGGGGCATGCCATGGTGGTGATGAACGATGTCACCTCGATCCGCAGCATCAAGACCATCCGCCGCCGCTTCGAAGCCCGCGGCGAGAACCGCTCGGCCCTGGCGATCCTGCTGGGCAAGCTGCTGGGCCTGGATGCCAAGGCGCTGCAGTACAAGCGCGGGGCGAAATTCGTGCGTCATATCGTCGATGAGATCGGCTATGAAGGCTTCAACGAGATCTTCACCGCCCGCGAGCTGTTCCCCAGCTCCGAGGAACTCGACCACCCCGAACGCTGGCTGGCCCGCACCCGATGAGCCGCGCCCTGCACCTCGCCCGCGGCGCGATCCAGGCCAGCTGCGCGCCGGGGCTGAACCTGATCGGGGTCTCCGGCGGTGTCGACTCGCTGGCCCTGGCCATTGCCGCGGCGACGCTGCCTGGTTCCTTCGGCGCGGTGGTCATCGACCACGGCCTGCAGGCCGGCAGCGCCGAGGTGGCCGAGCACGCCGCCGCGCAGTGCCGCGAGCTGGGGCTGGATCCGGTGCAGGTGATCCGGGTCGAGACCTCGAAAGATGAGGATTCGGCGCGCAAGGCCAGGTACCAGGCCTTCGAGGAGGCCCTCGTCCAGCACAACGCGCAGACGCTGATGCTCGCGCATACCCGCGACGACCAGGCCGAACAGGTGCTGCTCGGATTGCTGCGCGGATCGGGTACCCGTTCGCTGGCAGGCATCCCGGCCCGCCGCGGACCCTACCGGCGTCCCCTGCTGGACCTGTCCCGGGAGCAGACCGAGCAGATCTGCCGGGAAGCGGGCCTGGACTTCTGGGAAGATCCGAGCAACACGGACACCGGCTACCGGCGCAATCTCATCCGCCACCGGATCCTGCCCTTGCTGCGCGCGGAACTCGGCGAGCACCTCCCCGTTGCCCTGGCGCGCACCGCCAGCCTGGCCGCCGCCGATGCCCAGGCACTGGATTCCTGGGCGCAGGCGGCCAAGGCGGAGCACGGGTTGCGGATCGCGGAACTGGCCAAGCTGCCGGTGGCCGTCAGCTCGCGAGTATTACGCCTGGCCGCCATGGAAGCTGGTGCCCGGAATGTGGGCCATGAGCGAACAGCGGCGCTCTGCGCGCTGGCCGGATTCGGCGTCCCCAAGTCCAAATCGGCTGGTCCGGTGCAGCTCGATGGCGCGATCAGCGCCTTCCGCCGGCAATCGGTGATAGTTTTCACCACAACCGGCTAAACAACAATCCGCCAAATGTGGCACTCTAGGTAAGTACCACACCTCTAGAATCAGGAGAATTCTCGTGGATTCCAATGCAGTCAAAGCCGATCTTGCGCACGTTCTGTACACCAAGGAAGAAATCCAGACCCGCGTGGAGGAACTCGCCGCGCAGATCGACAAGGACTACGAAGGCCGCGACATCCTCGTGGTAGGTGTGCTCAAGGGCGCCGTGATGATCATGGCCGACCTGGTCCGCGCGCTGAACTCCCACCTGACCATGGACTGGATGGCAGTGTCATCCTACGGTTCGGGTACCCAGTCCTCCGGTGTGGTGCGCATCCTCAAGGACCTGGATTCCGACTTGATGGGCAAGCATGTGCTGATCGTCGAGGACATCATCGACTCCGGCCTGACCTTGTCCTGGCTGAAGTCCAACCTGGAATCCCGCGGCCCGGCATCGGTGGAAATCTGCACCCTGCTGCGCAAGCCCGAGGCAGCCAAGGTGGAAATCGACGTCAAGTACGTCGGCATGGACATCCCGAACGAATTCGTCGTGGGCTACGGCCTGGACTACGCGGAAAAGTACCGCAACCTGGATTGCGTGGGCACCTTGGCCCCGCACATTTATCAGTAGGGAACTTTTCGCGCCATTGGGGCGTTGAGAAGTATCGAAGGTGGCGTGACCCGGACGCCAGAGCAGTGCGTGAGGGGGATGCGCCAGGCGCGGGGCCTGGCGGATCAATGAAAACGAAGAAGCTTTTTAACAGCTGGATCATTTGGGTTTTGGTCGGCGTCGTCGCAGTGGTGCTGTTCCTGCCGATGGTCTTTGGCAATAATTCTGCCAAGGTGGATACCTCCGTCGGCTTGCACCAGCTGACCAGCGGCAATGTCACCGAAGCGAAGATGTTCGACGGCGACCAGCGTGTCGACCTGAAGCTGCGCGACGCCCTGAAGGTGGACGGCGTGGACAAGGGCACCACGGTGAGCTTCTACTACTCCACCGCCCGCGCCGAACAGGTCGTCGATGAGATCAACAAGGCCAATCTGGGCAAGTTCACCGACCAGCCGGTGGAAAGCAACTGGCTGCTGTCGATGCTCGGGATCATCATCCCGTTCCTGCTGATCGCCGGCATCTTCTGGTTCATCCTCGCCCGCTCGCAGGGCGGCGGCTCCAAGGTCATGCAGTTCGGCAAGTCCAAGGCGAAGCTGATCACCAAGGACATGCCGCAGGTGACCTTCAAGGACGTCGCCGGCGCCGACGAGGCAGTGGAAGAACTCCACGAAATCAAGGAATTCCTGCAGGAGCCAGCCAAGTTCCAGGCCCTGGGCGCGAAGATCCCCAAGGGCGTGCTGCTCTACGGCCCTCCGGGCACCGGCAAGACCCTGCTGGCCAAGGCGGTGGCCGGCGAAGCCCAGGTCCCGTTCTACTCGATCTCCGGCTCCGACTTCGTCGAGATGTTCGTCGGCGTGGGCGCCTCGCGCGTGCGCGACCTGTTCGAACAGGCCAAGAACAACTCCCCGGCGATCATCTTCGTCGACGAAATCGACGCGGTGGGCCGCCACCGCGGCGCCGGCATCGGCGGCGGCAACGACGAGCGCGAGCAGACCCTGAACCAGCTGCTCGTCGAAATGGACGGCTTCGACGCCACCACCAACGTCATCCTGATCGCCGCGACCAACCGTCCCGACGTGCTGGACCCGGCGCTGCTGCGCCCGGGCCGCTTCGACCGGCAGATCCCGGTGGAGGCACCGGACTTGAAGGGCCGCGAGCAGATCCTGTCGGTGCACGCCAAGGGCAAGCCGATGGACGCCACCGTGGATCTGAACGCCGTCGCGAAGAAGACCCCGGGCTACACCGGCGCCGATTTGGCCAACGTGCTCAACGAGGCCGCGCTGCTCACCGCACGCTCCAACGCGAACCTGATCGACGACCGCGCGCTGGATGAGGCCATCGACCGCGTCATGGCCGGCCCGCAGAAGCGCACCCGGCTGATGGACGAGCACGAGCGCAAGGTCACTGCCTACCACGAGGGCGGGCACGCGCTGGTCGCTGCCGCGATGAACCAGACCGCACCGGTCACCAAGATCACCATCCTGCCGCGCGGCCGCGCGCTGGGCTACACCATGGTGGTTCCGGAATCCGACAAGTACTCGGTCACCCGCAACGAGCTGCTGGACCAGATGGCCTACGCCATGGGCGGGCGCGTCGCCGAGGAGATCGTCTTCCACGACCCGTCCACCGGAGCATCGAACGACATCGAGAAGGCCACCGCCACCGCGCGCAAGATGGTCACCGAATACGGCATGAGCGAGAAGGTCGGCGCGGTGCGCCTGGCCGGCTCGGCAGCCGAGCAGGGCATGGGCAACGCCGCCCGCGAATTCTCCGACGAAATGGCCCACCTCGTGGACCAGGAGGTACGCGAGCTGATCGAGCAGGCGCACAACGACGCCTACCAGGCGCTGACCGCCAACCGCCATGTGCTCGACCGCCTGGCCCTGGCCCTGCTGGAGCGCGAGACCCTGAACCAGGCGGAGATCGCGGAGATCTTCGCCGACCTGGTCAAGCGCGAGAAGCGCGAAGTCTGGCTGAGCAACGAGGCCCGTCCGGTGCACAGCGAGGGCCCGATATTAAGCCCCAAGGAGCGCGCAGCTTCCTCGACCGACTAGGATCGAAGCGTGAGTGAACTGAAAGAGATTGACCAGCCGCGGATCGCGGCAGCCGTGCGCGAGATCCTGGAGGCCATCGGCGAGGACCCCGACCGCGACGGCCTGGTCGACACCCCGAAGCGGGTGGCCAAGGCCTACGCGGAGTTCTTCGCCGGCCTGCACCAGCAACCGGCAGACCACCTGTCCACCACCTTCGACATCGAGCACGATGAGATGGTGCTGGTCAAGGACATCCCGTTCTACTCGACCTGCGAGCACCACCTGGTGCCCTTCTACGGTTCGGCGCATATCGGCTACATCCCGGGCAAGGGCGGCAAGGTCACCGGCCTGTCCAAGCTGGCCCGCCTGGTCGAGGTGTACGCCCGCCGCCCGCAGGTCCAGGAACGCCTGACCACCCAGATCGTCGATGCGCTGGTGGAGCACCTGAACCCGGCCGGCGCGATTGTCGTTGTCGAATGCGAGCACATGTGCATGTCCATGCGCGGGGTGCAGAAGCCCGGAGCGAAGACCGTGACCAGTGCGGTGCGCGGCCAGCTGCGCGAGACTGCCACCCGTGCCGAAGCCATGAGCCTGATCCTCGGAAAGTAGGAACCCCATGTCGCTTGGAGCGATCCCGGGCACCGGCCCGAACACCAGCCCCCTGCCCGTCATCCGCAAGTCCAAGAAGAAGACGATGGCCGACCTGCCCAGCGGCCGCACCCTGGTCATGGGCATCCTGAACGTCACCGAGGACTCCTTCTCGGACGGCGGGAAGTACCTGTCCACCGATGCCGCGATCGACCAGGGCCTGAAGCTGCTCTACTCCGGCGCGGACATCATCGACGTGGGCGGCGAATCCACCCGCCCCGGCGCCAAGGACGTGGATCCAGCCCTCGAGCAGGAGCGCATCATCCCGGTCATCGAAGCCCTGGTGAAGGCCGGCGCGGTGATCTCCGTGGACACCATGCATGTCTCCACCGCCCGCGCGGCCATCGAAGCCGGCGCGCACATCATCAACGACGTCTCGGGCCTGACCTACGAGCAGGGCATGCCCGAGCTGATCGCTGAAACCGGCGTCCCCTACGTGCTGATGCACCGCCGCGGCACCGCGCAGAACATGGTCGCCGAGGCCAACTACCAGGACGTGGTCGCAGAGGTCATCGGCGAGCTGCGCGGCCTGCGCGACGAGTTCGTCGCCAAGGGCGTGGCCCCGGAACAGATCATCATCGACCCGGGACTGGGCTTCGCCAAGGATGCCGGGCACAACTGGGCGCTGCTGGCCAATGTCCCTGCCATCGAAGAGCTGGGCCATCGGGTGCTGATCGGCACCAGCCGCAAGCGCTTCCTGGGCGAGCTGCTGGCCGAGGGCTCCAAGAGCCGGGCGCCGCTGGAACGCGATGCGGCGACTGCCGCCACCACCGTGCTGGGCGCCCGCGACAAGGTCTGGGCGGTGCGCGTGCACGATGTCGCCGGCAGCCGCGACGCCATCGAAGTCGTGCAGGCCTATGGATCGCATTAGCATCTACGGAATTTCGGCCACCGGCTACCATGGCGTGTTCGAGCATGAGAAGCGCGACGGCCAGGAATTCATCATCGACGTGGTGCTGCACGTGGACATCACGCGGGCGGCAGCCAGCGACAATGTGCTGGACACCGTGCACTACGGCGAAGTCAGCGAGCTGGTGGTCGAGCAGATCAAGGCCGGCCCGTGGGACTTGATCGAGAAGCTGGGCAGCGAAATCGCCGAGGCGATCCTCGCCGCCTACCCGTCCGTGGCCACCATCGACGTGGTGGTGCACAAGCCGCAGGCACCGATCCCGGTGCCGTTCAGCGATGTCACGATCTCGCTGACCCGGCACCAGAAGCAGCACACCGCGATCATCGCGCTGGGCGCCAACCTCGGCGACCCGCAGGCCACGCTGGCCGCCGCGGTGCAGGAACTCGGTGCGGAAACCGAGCTGCTCAAGGTCTCCCCGCTGGCCATCACCAAGCCGGTTGGCGGCCCGCCGGACCAGCCGGACTACACCAACCAGGTAGTCCAGGTGCGCACCCGGCTCTCGCCGCATGAGCTGCTGGATTTGTGCCAGTCCATCGAAGCCAAGCACCACCGCACCCGCGAGGTGCGCTGGGAAGCGCGCACCCTGGATTTGGACTTGATCGCCTACGACCAGCTGCGCCTTGATGACGAGCGGCTGACCCTGCCGCACCCGCGCGCCGCGATCCGCGGCTTCGTGCTGGCCCCGTGGAGCTGGATGGATCCGGACGCGGTGCTGGAGGGGCAACTGGTCTCCCGCCTGGCCGCCGAAGCCGCCGACACGAAAGACATCATCCGGCTATGACGAAGCTGAAGCTGCGCTGGCTGTTCGCGTGCGCCGGGCTCGGAGCCGCGGCCGGCTGGATTGCGCTGCGCCTGCTCACCTCGGCAGGCCGGTACGCGCCGGTGCTCGACTACTCGGCGCTGTACTCGCTGGGCGCAGTCTGCGCGGTGGTGCTGTTCCTGGGGATCCGGGTGAAGCGTTCCACCCAGGGCAAGGCCGACTTCGAGCCGATCGCCGCGGCCCGCACTCTGGTGCTGGCGCAGGCCTCGGCCTATGCCGGCGCGGTCATCGCCGGCTGGCATGTTCCAGCCATCATCATGCTCTGGGCGGCCACCGGCATGACCCCCACCCTGACCCGCGGCTTGGTGCTGGCCGGTGCCGGGCTCCTCATGGTGGTTATTGGGTATATTGTTCAGCAACTGTGCAAACTTCCACCGGAGGATACCGATGGCAACAGCGACTCCGTGGTCACCGAGTAGCTTCACCCCAGCCCACCGGGACTATGCCAAGGTCAAGCTCACCACCTGGGCGATCACCTGGGGCGTGATCCTGCTGGCCTCCCTGGTTCCTGCCGTGCTGGCGGCAACCGGAGCCGGCATTGCGCTGTGGCTGGTCCTCGCCCCGATCCTGCTGGTGCTGCTGCTGGCGCTGCTGGCCTTGCGCATCATCCGCCGCCAGGTCGCCGCACTGGGCTACCTCGAACGCGAGGAAGACTTCATCGTCCGCTCCGGTGTGATGTGGCGCAAGCAGGTAGTCATTCCCTACGGCCGGATGCAGTACGTCGAGGTCAACAGCGGACCGCTGGAGCGCCGCTACGGCCTGTGCCAGCTGACGCTGAACACCGCAGGCACCGGCGCCACCGCGCACGTCTACGGGCTGCCCGAGCGCGAAGGCCAGGAATTGCGCGAACGGCTCGTGGCCGCCGGCGAAGAGCAGATGCTATGAGCCAGTCCGTGGAACCGGCCGCCGGTGACAGCGCCGAGCCATGGCAGCGGGTGCACCCGGCCAGCCCCTTCGTCCACGGCTGGCTGGCCATCATCGGCCTGGTCTACATCTACTGGCAGAACACCGACGAACTGTCCTGGGCTGAACGCTTTTCCGGCGACAGGCTGATCTGGACCGTCGCGGGCGCCGGCATCGCCCTGCTCGTGGTGCTCATCTTCTACTTCCTTTCCTGGTACTTCACCCGCTACAAGCTCACCAGCACGCACGTGTACGTGAATTCAGGGATGCTCTTCCGCAGCCAGAAGCAGGCGCGCATCGACAAGGTGCAGGGCATCGACATCGCCCAGCCGCTGGTTGCCCGGCTGCTGGGACTTGCCGAGCTGCGCTTCGACGTGGCCGATTCCTCCGAGTCGGTGCTGCGCCTTTCCTTCCTGCGCAAGGCCGACGCCCACGCGTTGCGCCAGGTCATCCTCCAGCGGGCCCGCGGCGGACGACCCGCGCATGCCCCAGAAGCCGAACAGGCTGCGGCAGATGCGCCCGCGCCTGCCGATCCGCAGCCTGCCATGCAAGCATCGCCGCTGATGGCCAAGGTGCCCATCGGTCGGCTGATCGCCTCGCTGTTCCTGCAGCTGCCGGTGATCATCGGCCTGCTGGCCTGCCTGTCGATGCTGGTGCTGTGGATTTCCGGGGTCGAGGGAATCATCGCCGGCCTAGTGCCCTCGGTGCTGGCCTTCGGCAGCTGGTTCTACAAGCAGCTGAACCAGGGCTGGAACTTCACCGCCAGTGCCTCGGACACCGGCATGCGGATCAGCTACGGTCTGGCCGACACCCGCCAGCACTCCATTCCCTCCGGCCGGGTCCAGGCCATTTCGGTGACGGCCCCCTTCTTCTGGCGGATGCTGGGCTGGTACAAGGTGGAGGTCAACGTGCTGGGCACCAAGAGCGATGACGCCGACAACCTGCAGGTGCTCCCGGTGGGCGACTTCGAGTCGGTCGCCCGCATCATGGGGATCCTGCTGCCGGACCTTGGCGTCGAGAACCAGCGCGAGGTGCTGGCCACGGCGGTGAGCACCGGATCCGAGCACGGTTTCATCGGCTCCCCGGAACGCGCCAAGCCGCTATCGCCCGGGGCATGGAAGCACCAGGGGTTCCTGGCCACCGGAACTACGGTGATTTCCCGGTACGGCTGGCTGGCGCGCCAAGCCAGTTTCGTGCCGCATAACCGGGTGCAGGGCATGAGCTGGATACAGGGGCCGTGGGAGCGAGGCCGTAGACTGGCCGGTGTCCGCTTGCACAGTGCTGGCGGAAGCATCACCGGATACGTGCATCAGATTGATGCGGACACCGCGGCAGAATTTATCCGGGCGCAGACCCGGCGCCTGGTTTGAAAGGTAGAAGTGGACGCACCACGCTTGGGAATCGGCATCATCTCGGCCGGCAAGGTAGGCACCGTGCTCGGTGCGGCGCTGGCGGCCAGCGGGCACCGGATCACCGGCATCCATGCAGTCTCGGAGGCCTCACGCGATCGCGCCGACGCCTTGCTGCCCGGCGTGGAATTGCTGGACCCGGCAGAAATCCTGCGCCGCAGCGAGCTGGTGCTCTTTGCGGTGCCCGATGATGTGCTCGGCGAACTCGTGGCCGGGCTGGCCGCGGGCGGGCATTTCTCCGTGGGGCAGCTGGTCGCCCACACCGCCGGGCGCTACGGCACCTCGATCCTGCAGCCGGCCATGGACGCCGGCGCCTTCGGCTTGGCAATCCACCCGGCAATGACCTTCACCGGGATGAGCATGGATCTGCAGCGGCTGACCGACTGCGTCTTCGCGGTCACCGCCGACGAGGCCATCCTGCCGGTCGCCCAGGCGCTGGTGGTGGAGATGCGCGGAGAGCCCGTGGTGATCGCCGAGCAGGACCGGGTCAGCTACCACGCGGCCCTGGCCCATGCGGCAAACCACCTGAACACCATCACGGCGCAATCGGCCGATATCCTGCGCCGCATCGGCGTGGAAGAGCCATCCAATACCCTGCGAGCCCTGATGTACGCGAGCCTGGATAACGCGCTGCGTTCCGGAGCCGGCGCGCTGACCGGCCCGGTGGCCCGCGGCGATCGCGGAACCGTGACCGCGCACCTGCAGGCGTTGGCCGACGACCCGGCAGAAACGAATAATTCCTACCGGAGCCTCTCGCGGGCGACGGCACTGCGCGCGGCCGATCGCGGCCTGATCTCCCAGAGCACGCTGGAAGAGCTCCTGCGAGTTCTAGAATAGATAGCGTGAATACCCCGAAGATTGTCAAGACCCGTGCCGAGCTGAAGGCCGCTATGGCCGCAGCCAACCCGGGGTCGCTGGGCTTCGTGCCCACCATGGGAGCCCTGCACAGCGGCCACGCTTCGCTGTTCAAGGCAGCCCGTGAAGAAAATGAACTCGTCGTCATTTCAGTATTCGTCAATGAACTGCAGTTCAACGATGCCAACGACTACGCGAAGTATCCGCGCCAGCTCGACGCCGATGTCCAGCTGGCCGCTGCTGCCGGGGTGGATATCGTCTTTGCCCCGGAAGCCTCCGAGATCTACCACGCCGGCCTGCCGTTGGTGAAGCTGGACTCCGGCGCACTGGGCGAAATGTATGAAGGCGCCTCGCGCCCGGGCCACTTCGATGGAATGCTGGCAGTTGTTGCCAAGCTGCTGCACCTGGCAGACCCGCGCCGTGGCGAATACCGCGCCTACTTCGGCCAGAAGGATGCCCAGCAGCTGGTGCTGATCCGCCGCATGGTTGCCGACCTGGATTACCCGGTAGAGCTGCGTGCGGTGCCGATCGTGCGCAGCGACAAGGGCCTGGCGCTGTCCAGCCGCAATGCATTGCTCAGCGAGGAAGAGAAGGAAGCGGCATTGGTGCTGCACCGTTCGATTCAGCTGATTGCAGGTCGCGCGGCACGAAACGAGCCGCTGTACATCGAAGATGCGATCGGAATGTACCAGATGGAACCGCTGGTGGAGCTCGACTACTTCGTCGTCGTCAACCCGGATACCCTGCAAGAACTGGCATTCAACTGCCAGGACACCCCCTTCACCGGAGAAGGCCTGGTCCTTGTCGCGGCGAAGGTGGGCAATGTCCGGCTGATCGACAACCAGCCGATCTAGGCAAAGCGCCGTGCTGCATCGGCGAGGATCTGGCGGAAGCCGCCCAGTTCCCGCATGACCTCGGCGGCTGGCTGCTCAGCGTCCACGAACTGCACTGCCTCGCCGGCGTAGACCGGAGCGATGTCCGTCAGCGCTTCGGCACGGGCGTGGATCATCTGCTTGCGCAGCGCTTCCGTCGGCTCCCAGCCGGACAGGTCCTCGTGCTTGTCGCTGAACTCATTGCGCAGTGCGCGACCGCCGAATTCCGGTGCCCACGGCAGTTGCTGGGCGATATCGAAGGCACGCGTATAGATAGTGCCATCCAGGCCCGCGTTGCGCACTGCGCTCTTCATGTTCTCGTGCCCGCTGGCTTCTGTTGCCGAAAGGAAGCGGGTGCCGATCCAGGCGGCTTCGGCGCCAGCTGAAAGCACCGCGGCGACACCCCGCGCGGTGCCGATGCCGCCAGCCGCGATCACCGGCTTCTGGTGCTGGGAGGTTGCCAGCTGCAGCAACGGCAGGGTTCCAGCTTCATTGCGGCCGTGTCCGCCACCTTCTGCCCCACGGGCAATGATGATGTCGATGTCATCAGCCATGGCGCGTTCCAGATCTGCCGCGTTGCCTACCTGCATGCCAGTCAGCACCCCGGCCTCATGGGCTACCGCCGCTGCCCGGGTAACATCGCCGAAGCTTAGGACCACCAATGAAGGTCCTTGCTCCAGGAAAGCCTCCAGCGGGGACAAATCCGCTTCCAGAGCCCAAGCCATGAAGCCCACGCCCCATGGAGTGCTCAGGGGTTCCACGAATTGTGCCTGCTGTTCAACCCAATCCGCTGTGGGAGATGCTGGCGAGCCGATCATTCCAACACCGCCAGCATTGGATACAGCGGCAGCCAAGGCTCCTCCGGCGGCGCCAGCCATAGATGCATTGAAGATGGGTTCGCGGAATCCAAGAAGTTTCTGTAGGTCGCTCATGAGCCCAGACTAGAACAGCGAGATGAATGTGACCTAGAACGCTCCTGATCGATTTGCGGAGCCCTGAAAACCTGTGTATAGTTTTTATCTGTTGCCGGAACGGAAACACCACGGAATCTACCGAATGTTTACCCGGCAGCCAATCACTTTCCACTCAAGGTTTTCCACCGATTTTGATCGGATCAGGAACTCTGGTAAGTTGGAAAAGTTGCTCCGGAGCGAAGCAGT